>JARKOC010000525.1 GCA_029975915.1 Bryobacteraceae bacterium | reverse complement strand
GGTCGGCGCGTTCGTGTCAGGTAGCGCGGTGCAGTTCTATGCGCTGAACGAGGCAGGGGTGCCCGATGACGCGGCCCGCCCTCGGGCGTAACAGGGCCGGGGTGGCGGAGGCCGGACGGACGGACGCGCAGCGCCCGCCCGCCCGCCCGGAGCATCCCCCGGCAGAGGGTGCCAGGGGAGGGGCCGGAACGGCCCCTATTGCTTGATACATGTAGATATCTAGCGGGAGCTAGTACTGGCGCGGCTTTGCGGGGTGCTGTAAGCTCCACCAACCAACAAAAAAGGGGTCTGGATGCGTCCAGAAAAAGAAAACCCCCTGATCGACGAGAGCTTGGGGGCAGAGTCGAAACAGGGGGGGGATGATGCTGCGGGCTTGCCCAGTCGGTTGACCCGCTACTCTCGGGCGCATCATCGTGCGGTCGAGATGGCCGATTATCTCAGCGAAGCGGGCGAAGTCAAGCTCGGGCGCAATCTCGCGCTGTGCGGGCACTACCTGCTGTTCCGGGACTACTACACCGTGGGCAAGGTCCGGTTGCACGCCGCCAAGTTCTGCCACAAACATCTGCTGTGTCCGCTTTGCGCGATTCGGCGGGGTGCACGCATGGTCAAGGCGTACATGGATCGTCTGGCCGTCATCAAGGCCGAGAACCCACGCCTCAAGGCCTACCTGGTCACCTTCACCGTCAAGGATGGTCCTGACCTGTCCGAGCGGTTCGCCCATCTGCATAGCAGCCTGACACGTCTACACAAGACCCGGCACGGCAAGGGCCAGTGGTCCGAGGCGCGCAAGGCTGCTGGCGCGGTCTGGTCTTACGAGTTCAAGCGAGGTCAGGGCAGCGGGGCATGGCATCCGCACGTACATGCGGTCTGGCTTTGCGAGGATGCGCCGGACATGTACAAGTTGCGCGCCGAGTGGGAGGCGATCACCGGCGACTCGTTCATGGTCGATGTGCGTCCCTTCCACGACCAGGACGACGTGCTGAACGGCTTCCTTGAAGTCTTCAAGTACGCGGTCAAGTTCGCGGACCTGTCGCTTGATGACGCATGGCACGGCTACCAGACGCTGTCTGGTCGGCGGCTGATTGCCTCGTTCGGCGCGTTCCGCGGCGTCGATGTCCCCGAGGATCTGACCGATGAAGGCCTCGATGACCTGCCCTACGTCGAGTTGCTCTATCGCTTCGTGCGGGGCGCGGGCTACAGCTTCAGCGAGGATGGGCCAGCCCATGAGCGAAGCATGCCGCCTGATCCGGTTAGGCGGGCCTCCAAGCGCGTTTTGCCCTCACCCCGTAGGGATGCCTTACCCGACCCGAAAAAACCGCACTGGCGGCCTCCTATCGATCCTGAGCGGTATGCGCGGGCGAAGGGCGACGGCTGAGTCGCCCTCATCTGAAAATCGTTACGTAACGGAAAACGGAGGCCTGCATGGTCGTTGAGCTGGAACTGTCCGAGGATGAAGCCTGGGCGCTGGCGGAGTTCGTCAAGCGCGTGACCTGGTCGGAGATGCGGGCCTGCGCGGTCGATGATGACGAGGCGTACATGATCCGCTCTGCCGTGCTGGCCGTGGGCGAGGCGTTGGCCTCGCAAGGGATCGCGCCCCGCTAGTTCGCTCACGCTGATAACGCGATAAGCCAGCGACTGGGGACCCGCCCGCAGGGTGGGGTGCGAGCTGGCGTGTAGGGCGCGGCGCCGCGCCCGGTACCGCAGGGTTAAGCCCTCGCAAACCAAAGCCGCCTAGCGCGGCTTTTTTGTTACGCATAACGAAAACGCCCCCCCGCGCCCTGCAAGCCATAGTGCATTTCCATTTTCGACGATGTATGCTCCATTCGTCGGAGCTAGTGCTCCAAAACATGGAGAAATGGAAAATGCGTACCCCTTTGGATTCCCTCGTCACCGAACACGCGCTGCGCTTGGTCAACCAGTCCGGCAATGCTGATTTCACGGATGCGATCTTGGATGGCTGCATCCCGATGGTGAGCGGCGAATTGCCGGTCAAGAACGTCTGCGCCAAGGTTCATCCGTGGCTGTCGGATGAGATCGACAAGGTCGTGGATCTGCTCGGCATCAGCAAGCGTCGATTCCTCGAAGCGGCCTTCATCGAGGCCGTGAACAAGGCGAACGCGATCATCGAAGCAGAAGGCGTGCATGAGCGCTTTGCTGCTATGGCTGAAGCTGAAGCGCATGCGGCGGCTGAATCCGTGGAGGGCTGACCGATGGCCATGCTCACGCTTAACGGCATCGTGCAGAACGTGTTCGACACGCCGGAAAGTACGGATCGCAAGACCGGGGAAGTCCGGGCCGCCGCCTCACGCATTCAGGTGCTGGCCGAAAACATCCTGCAGAACGGTCAGAAGCGCATGGAACTGGTGACGCTCAAGGTGCGCGACGCCAAGCCCTATACAGCGTTGATCGGCAGGGCTGTACGGGTGCCGGTCGGCGCGTTCGTGTCAGGTAGCGCGGTGCAGTTCTATGCGCTGAACGAGGCAGGGGTGCCCGATGACGCGGCCCGCCCTCGGGCGTAACAGGGCCGGGGTGGCGGAGGCCGGACGGACGGACGCGCAGCGCCCGCCCG
>JARKOC010000521.1 GCA_029975915.1 Bryobacteraceae bacterium | reverse complement strand
CTCCATCATGGACCTGTCCACCGGCGGCCCCATCGACGAAATCCGGCGGGCGATCATCGCGGAGACCAACGCCTGCATCGGCAGCGTCCCCCTCTACCAGGCGGCCTGCGACACGGTGGTGAAAAAGGGCAAGGCCATCGTGGATATGACTGTTGACGAGATCTTCGACGGCATCAGGAAACACCTGGACGACGGGGTCGACTTCATCACCGTGCACTGCGGCGTGACCCGCGCCACCGTTGAGCGCATGGACCGGGAGGGTCGCATCATGGAGGTGGTGTCCCGCGGCGGATCCTTTACCGTGGCCTGGATGACCCGCAACGACGCGGAAAATCCCCTCTACGAACACTACGACCGCCTGCTGGAACTGGTCAGGCCCTATGACGCGACCCTTTCCCTGGGCGACGGCTTCCGGCCGGGCTGCCTGGCCGACGCCACCGATCGGGCCCAGCTGCACGAGCTGATCGTCCTCGGCGAGTTGACCCAGCGCGCCTGGGACGCCGGCATCCAGGTGATGATCGAAGGCCCGGGCCACGTCCCCCTCAACCAGATTGAGGCAAATATCCAGCTGCAGAAGCGCCTCTGCCACGGCGCGCCCTTTTACGTGCTGGGCCCGCTGGTCACCGACATCGCGCCGGGCTACGATCACATCACCTGCGCCATCGGCGGGGCCATCGCAGCTGCAGCGGGCGCCGATTTCCTCTGCTATGTGACTCCCAGCGAACACCTCTGTCTGCCGACTCCGCAGGATGTCCACGAGGGTGTCATGGCCACCCGCATCGCGGCCCATGCTGCCGATATCGTCAAGGGCCTGCCCGGCGCCCTGGAACGGGACATCGCCATGAGCAGGGCCCGCAAGGCCCTGGACTGGGAAGCCCAGTACTGTCTGGCTCTCGACCCGGAGCTGGCCCGCAGGCGCCGCGGCGAATCCGGGGTCGACGAGGAGCACGGCGCCTGCACCATGTGCGGCGAGTTCTGCGCATACAGGATCATGGAAGAGCGCCGCGGGAAATGAGTGTGGAAATGGAGGTGGAATGAAGTCTCGCCAAGCGTTTCATTCCCGGGAAGGTAAACCGTCATCATGCTTGAATCGTTCCGGCAGCGCTTTTTTCGAGAGAATCAATTTCCTGCCTGATTTTC
>JARKOC010000520.1 GCA_029975915.1 Bryobacteraceae bacterium | reverse complement strand
CCAGCACGGCCATGCTGGGACCGCCACGGAGTGGCCCAACAGACGGGATAGCATGCAGGACTTTCACTGGCGCAACTCCTCAATCAGTCCCAGAATGCGTTTTGCCTGGGTATCCCAGGTTTCGCCTTCGACGGCGGCGCGTGCCTTCGCGCCGAGCGCGGCTTGCGCTTCTGGCGACAGGGCCAGAACAGACACAATGGCTTTCGCCAAGCCCTGCGGCGTTTCGTCCTCCAGCAGGACGATGGCCTCGCGGTAGTGCTCGGCCACGTCCGAAGTGGCGGTGGAGATCACGGGTCGCCCGGCCGCCAGGTATTCCATCAATTTGGAAGGAAAGTTGTAGCGGTTTTCCGTGAGACGCGAGGGGCGTGGGTTGACCAGTACCGCCGCCCGCTGCAAGAGGTCCCGGTATTCTTCCCGGCTGATGAAGCCGTGCAGGACAATACGCGGGTCGCGCTCGGTTGCCGCCCGAATCCGGTTTTCCAATGGCCCACGTCCGCTGAACCAGAACTGAACGTCCGGATCGGACACGTGGGGAATGGCGTCCAGCAGCAGATCCGCACCGGCGACCTCGGCCAGCGTTCCGGCATAGTACACCGCGCGTGCCGGGGGATTGGGCGGCGGTTGGGGCAGATCGAGCAGGTCCGGCCCCGGTGGGCGCGCCATGCGGAACCAGGGTTTCCCAGGGCGAAAGTCGCGTGCCGTGTGCGCGGAGAATACCGCTACGCCTGGCACCAGGCGGACCATTTGCACCTGAAGCCACTGGCGCAACCGGCGGGGCAGCGTTTGGCCGGGTTCGGGTACGGTCAAATCCGCGACAACAGTTACGATTGGAATTCGCCACAATCGTCCGGCGATCAGCGATGGCAGCGTATAGCGCGTGAGTGGATTGGCAATCACAATCGCGTCGGGTCGAAAGGCGCGCGGGACGCGCAGTAGATGCCAACCCAATGACACGATCTGTGTCAGGGGTTGAAGAGGGCCGAGTGCCAGAAACGGCAGTTCCAATATGTCGATCCCCGCGCCAAAAGTGCTGCGTTTGAGGCGGTGAAGGCGCGCGCGGGTGTGAAAGGCAGATGTTCCTGGCAGGCTGAATGCAATGACCTTCTTCACGCCACAACGATGCAGCGAGATCATGAACTCAAGTTGCGTGACGTTGTATGCCTCTGACGCCCAGGGGTTGGCGGCACAATCCTCCGGCGTCTGTACGCTGCCAATGAAGATCAGGTGATTCATCATGACCCCCGAGGTTGAAAGGCAGCCAGCAATGAGTCTATGAACTGCTGTGTGGTTCGCCTGCTGTTGAAATGCTCCTCGGCCAGTTTGTGCGATCGTGCGCCCATCGCGGCAATCTCATCCAGTCCGGCAACGAGAGCCGCCTCAAAACCCTGCCGGATGGCTTCTGGCTGCGCCGGGTCGATCACCCAGCCATTCACGCCCGGTTCCAACACTTCGGGCAATGCTCCTACTCGCTTGGAAAGCAGCAAGGGGATCCCAGCCCACA
>JARKOC010000489.1 GCA_029975915.1 Bryobacteraceae bacterium | reverse complement strand
CACGGGCAGGCGACAGTGCATCGTCGGGATGCGAGTTCACCAGAACGACCGGGTAGTCTCCTTTGCCCGACTCCACGAACTCCACCGCGACCATCTGCGGATCGTCCAGACGGTTCCCGAACACTACGGTGCGATGGATGGAGTACTCGTCCTTGGTGCCAGCTTCGAAGGTGTCACAGTTCTCGTTGTTGTGAGCGCGGCACCAAAGCGGGTGGCGCTGGCCAGTGCGATGCTGCGCGCCCGTGCTAGAGGTAGGTGTCATTGTCGGATTCCTTTCGTTGATTCAATGGATTGAGTTTGCTAACGCCTTGCTACACAAAGCCTCAGGATGGGCCCCAACTGGGCAGGATTGCAGCACTGCCTAATCTGGTGTTGACAAGGCTAGGAAGCATCTACCGCCACTGGCCGGGATGGGCGGTTTCGGACTCATAATCCTTGGGTCGCGGGTTCGAGCCCCGCACGCCCTACCAAGGCCGTCCTACTCGAACAAGCGGCCGAAGGAAGATGGCCGGGCGCCGCTGAAGATGGGCCGGTAGAACCCGCCTGCAGGCCGCTGGAGGCCTCTTCCAGGCCCGCAGCCCCGCTCACTGCGTCCGCACCCGCCTGGCGGGCCATGTCACGGATCTGACCGACAATCTCCCGCGGTTCAGCCGTGGTGATGGTCTGGTGCCCATCGTCATCGATCCAGATCGCCCGGTAGAACGCCCCGAGCAGCTTGCGCTTCACCTCATCTGTGGCTGCAGCGTAGAACTCACCAGGCCGCTCCAGCAGGGTGACGTAGACCAGCATGGTGTCAGTCTCTTTGCGAACGTGATCCTCGGTGTGATCCAGCTCCCGCTGAAGCACCGCGCGCCTGACCCTCAGCTCGTTGAGGCGTTTACGGAGCTTGTTAGTGGACAAAGATGCATCCGCGGCCAGATCCAGCAAACGTTCTTCCTTAACATCAAGCTTGGCAAGTTCCTTGCTCAAACGCGCATGCGTGTCCCGCTCCAGACCCAGCCACTGCTCAAGATGACCAGTGATCTGCTCGCGCATCGTGGCGGCTTCTTCCGCGCTCAGGCGCAGGCCTGCAACCTCCCGCCCCACCGCATCCTCAACATCCGCGATCCGCAAATTAGGCAACCCACAGCTGTGCTCCTGCCTGCCACGACACACGTAATACTGGTAGGCCTGCCCAGCCTTGTTCACCGGCTGAGAGAAGATCAGCTGACGAGTCCGTCCCTGCTGATAGCACCGATCACAGCACAGCATCGCTCGCAGAAAATGATGATGTGTCCCCGGCACCAGCTGAGGAAGCAAGCCCGAGAATTCCCGAACCACTGCCGGCTCACCGCCCAGCAAATAGCGGATCTGCCCGGCCTCCGCACGGGTTTCCCAGATGAGCGGGCCACGCTCGATATCGCTGGCCAGCCGAACCAGGAATCCTGTTATTGCGGCCGAGTTCAGCGGGCGAGGCCAGTGGACTTCGCGCCAG
>JARKOC010000145.1 GCA_029975915.1 Bryobacteraceae bacterium | reverse complement strand
AAAGGTAAAGAGAAACAGGAGAACCGCGGATAAGAACAGCACGCGGTAGAGGGTGCCGAAAACGGGCGCCTCGGGAATCTCAACGGCGATGTTGGCCGACAGGGAGCGGAAGCCGTTGAAGATGCTCCAGTCCATGATCGGTGTATTGCCGGTTGCCATGAGAATAATCATCGTTTCGCCCACGGCACGGCCGAAGCCGATCATCACCGCGGAGAAGATTCCGGGCAGGGCCGACGGCAGCACCACCCGCCAAGCGGTCTGCCAGCGACTGGCGCCGATGGCCAGGGATGCGGCTGCCAGGTTTTTCGGCACATTGGACAGGGCATCTTCGGCAATGGTGAAGATGATGGGAACCACTGCCAGGCCGAGAGCGAAGGCGATGATGATGGAGTTGCGCTGGTCGAAACGGACACCGAGGCTGTCGAACAGCCACAGCTTGAAGTCTCCGCCGAACAGGGACGCTTCCAGCATGCCGCCGACCAGTGACGAGACGTACACGCCCAGTACAAGAGCCGGGATCAGGAACAGGAACTCGTATCCAAGGGAGAGGCGCTTCAGGGAGGGCGCGGTCCCGATCCTCTTCCACAGCAGGATGGAGAGCAGGACGGCGGCCGGCACCGCAACCAGGGAAACCAGGAGCGGGACAATCGCCCGATCCAGGAGCGGCGCCAGCCACAGCCCGGCAAGAAAGCCTATCACCACCGACGGGATGGCCGCCATGATCTCGATGGCCGGTTTCACGAACTTCTTCAGCTTGGCGCCCATGAACTGGCTCGTATAGAGGGCGGCCAGCAGAGCGAGCGGTATGGCGAAGATCATGGCGTACAGCGTTCCCTTGAGGGTGCCGAAGATCAACGGGGTCAGGCTCAGCTTGGGTTCGAAATCGTCATTGGCCGAGGATGACTGCCACACGTGGGCCGGTCTGTCATAGCCCTCGTACCAGACCTTGCCGAACAGGGTCGTGAGACTCACCTCGGGATGGGGAATGGAAACCCGCCACACCGTGACGCGGTTGTCCCGGTCCAGGGCGAGCACCCCTTTTTCCTTGCCGGAAACGGCGAACCGCGCAATGGGACTCAAGCCGTTCAGGGAGAGCAGATGCCGCTCCGAGGTCATGTGGTCGATTGAGACCGTTCCCTTTTCGTCCAGGGAATAGAGGGTCTTGCCGCGCGGTGACGGAAGGATGGTCCGAACGGCGCCGTGGCGCGGGTCGAGAGAGTGGATCCGCGTGAGCGTCTTCCCGCCGGAGAGACCGCTCTCGGATGCGGGAAACCAGGTGGAATAGGTTCCGTCCGTATCCCCGACCGCGAGGGAA
>JARKOC010000480.1 GCA_029975915.1 Bryobacteraceae bacterium | reverse complement strand
AGAACGTGACCATGTTCAAGGCCGAGTCGAATGTCGGTCAGAAACGTTGCCAACCCGGAGACCTGATCATCAATACGATGTGGGCCTGGATGTCTGCATTGGGCGTCTCGAACCATGCTGGAATTGTGAGTCCCGCCTATGGCGTTTACCGGCCAAGAAGCAACCAGGATTACGACTACTACTATCTCGACAGTCTGTTGCGGATTGAAGGATATCGGTCGGAATACATTTGCCGGTCAACGGGCATTCGCTCTTCCCGGCTCAGGCTCTATCCCGATAAATTTCTGAGCATGCCGGTGGTCTGCCCTCCGCAGGAAGAGCAGCAAGCCATCGCACGATTCCTGAAGGCGCAAGACCGTTTGTTCCGAAAATTTATCCGCAACAAGCGGCGGTTCATTGAACTTCTCAAGGAGCAGAAGCAGAACGTCATCAATCAGGCCGTGACCCGGGGGCTTGATCCCAAGGTCAAGTTCAAGCCCAGCGGCGTGGAATGGATCGGAGATATTCCGGAGCATTGGGATGCCACGAAGCTCAAACGCGTGGTCAGCTTCAATCCATCAAAATCTGAGACACGAGCGAATCCGGCGGATGAAGAAAAGGTTGTCTTTCTTCCCATGGAGAACATCTCTGTCAATGGGGATATCGACTGCTCTGAAAAACGCACTCTGTCCGAAGTCTGGAATGGCTTCACCTATTTCCGACGCGGGGATGTGGTTGTCGCGAAAATCACTCCCTGCTTTGAAAATGGCAAAGGAGCTTACCTCAAAGGGCTTGAATCTGATTTCGGCTTTGGCACTACCGAACTGATCGTTCTTCGTCCTTCAAAGGCCATTGACGGCGCTTTCCTTCGGTTCCTCACGTCAACCAAACAGTTCTTGTTGCTGGGCGAGCAATACATGACCGGCGCGGCTGGCCAGCAGAGGATTCCATCGGATTTTGTGAAAAACTATCCAATCGGTTTGCCGCCAATCAAAGAGCAGCGGGAGATTCTCGAACACATCCAGGAAAAATCGGCCGAGATCGACCAAGCAATCACCCGCGCCCAACGCGAGATCGAGCTGATGCGCGAATACCGTACCCGGCTGATTTCCGATGTGGTCACCGGTCAGGTGGATGTGCGCGGAATCGAGGTGCCGGAGGTTGCCGATGAAGAGCTGCTGGCGCTGGAAGAGGACACCGCCGATGCCGATGACGTGATCGATGACGAGGGGGAGATGGATGAAACCGACTGACAAAACCCCAAAAAACAGCCTCGGCAAACCGCAGGACTACCCGCGCCTGCTGTCCGAGATTAAGGAGCGCATCCGCTCCGCCCAGTATGAAGCCCTCAAGGCGGTCAACAAGGAGTTGGTCGGTCTGTACTGGGACATCGGGCGGATGATCGTGGAGCGGCAGGATGTTGAAGGCTGGGGCAAGGCGGTGGTGGAACAGCTCGCCGCCGATCTGCGGACGGAGTTTCCCGGCGTGGGGGGCTTTTCGGCTTCCAACCTCTGGCGGATGAAGGCTTTTTTCGAGGCGTACAACGGACTCGAAAAACTCGCACCACTGGTGCGAGAAATCGGCTGGAGCCACAACCTGGCCATCCTGGAGCGCTGCAAGGACCCGCTGGAGCGGGAATTCTATCTGCGCATGACCCGCAAGTTCGGCTGGTCCAAGAACGTGCTCATCCATCAGATCGACAACCAGAGCTACGAAAAATCCCTGCTCGGCCAGACCAACTTCGACCAGGCGCTCACACCGGAACTTCGCGCCCAGGCCAAGCTGGCGGTGAAGGACGAATACACCTTCGATTTTCTGGAGCTGGGCGAGGAGCACAGCGAGCGGGAGCTGGAGCGGGCGCTCATCGCCCGGATCGAGGATTTCCTCCGGGCCATGGGCGGCATGTTCGCCTTCATGGGCAGCCAATACCGGCTGGAGGTGGACGGCAAAGAGTTTTTCATCGACCTCTTGTTGTTTCACCGCCGTCTGCGCTGCCTTGTCGCCATTGAATTGAAAGTCGGCGAGTTCCTGCCGGAGTTCGTCGGCAAGATGCAGTTTTATCTGGCGGCTCTGGACCGGCAGGTCCGCCAGGAGGACGAGAACCCCTCCATCGGCATCATCCTGTGTAAGGAGAAGAGCCGCACGATTGTGGAATACGCCCTGCACGACGCCCGCAAGCCCATCGGCGTGGCCACTTATGAAATCACCAAGACCCTGCCCAAGGCGCTGAAAGGTCAACTGCCGTCGCCGAAGGACATCGCCCATTTGCTGGAGGATCTATGAAACCGACCGACACCAGCGAAAAGGGCCTGGAGTCCATCATCGTCGCGTCCCTCGTGGAGGAGGCCGGATACGTTCAGGGCGACCCGCAGGACTACGACCGGGAACACGCCGTCGACCGGGCCAAGCTGCTGCAATTCCTCTCCGCCACCCAGCCCGACACCTATGAGGCTCTTGGCATCGACGAGGAAGGCCCCAAGCGCACCCAGTTCCTGCACCGCCTGCAGGGCGAGATCGCCAAGCGCGGCGTGGTAGACGTGCTACGCGGCGGCATCAAGCACGGCCCGGCCCATGTGGACCTTTTCTACGGCACGCCGACGCCAGGCAACGTGAAGGCGGCCGAGCGGTTCGCGGCCAACGTCTTCAGCGTCACCCGCCAGCTCCGCTACAGCCGCAATGAGACTGCGCTCTCCCTCGACATGGCCGTGTTCGTCAACGGCCTGCCCATCGCCACCTTCGAACTCAAGAACAAGCTCACCAAGCAGACGGTGCTCGATGCCGTGCAGCAGTACCAGCGTGACCGCGACCCGAAGGAGCTGCTGTTTCAGTTCGGCCGTTGCGTCGTTCATTTTGCCGTGGACGATCACGAGGTGCGTTTCTGCACCCACCTCAAGGGCAAGGGCTCGTGGTTTCTGCCCTTCGACAAGGGCTACAACGACGGTGCTGGCAATCCGCCCAACCCGGCCGGGCTCGCCACCGACTATCTGTGGAAGGAGGCCCTCTCCAAGGCGGGGTTGACCGACATTCTGGAAAACTACGCCCAGGTGGTGAAGGAAAAGGACGAGAAGACCGGCAAAAAAAGGCACAAGCAGATCTTCCCCCGCTACCACCAGCTAAAGGTGGTGCGCATGCTGCTGGCCAATGCCGCTGAGAGCGGCGTCGGCAGACGCTACCTGATCCAGCACTCGGCGGGCAGCGGCAAAAGTAACTCCATCGCCTGGCTGGCGCACCAGCTCGTGGGGCTGGAACACGAGAGCAAGGCGTTGTTCGATTCGGTCATCGTGGTCACCGACCGACGGGTGCTCGACAAACAGATCCGCGACACCATCAAGCAGTTCGCCCAGGTTTCCGCCACCGTCGGCCATGCCGAGCATTCCGGCGACCTGCGCCGCTTCCTCAAGGCCGGTAAGAAAATCATCATCACCACCGTGCAGAAGTTCCCGTTCATCCTCGATGAGATCGGCGACGAACACCGCAAGAGCAAATTCGCCATCATCATCGACGAGGCTCATTCCAGCCAGGGCGGCAAGACCACCGCCGCCATGAACATGGCCGTTGCGGAAAAGCCGGGTGAATACAAGGCGGAATGGGATGAACTGGATACCGAGGACAAGATCAACAAGATCATGGAAGGCCGGAAGATGGTGACCAACGCCAGCTACTTTGCCTTCACCGCCACCCCCAAGAACAAGACCCTGGAGATCTTCGGCGAGCCGGACCCGCAGCCCGACGGCACCGTGAAGCATCACCCGTTCCACAGCTACACCATGAAGCAGGCCATCCAGGAGGGCTTCATCCTCGATGTGCTGAAGAACTACACCCCGGTGGAGAGTTATTACCGCCTGGCCAAGACAGTGGAGGACGATCCGCTCTTCGACGCTAACAAGGCCCAGAAAAAGCTGCGCCGCTATGTGGAGTCCCATGATCACGCCATCCGCGAGAAGGCGGAGATCATGGTGGACCACTTCCACACCCAGGTGATCGGCCACCGCAAGATCGGCGGCCATGCCCGGGCCATGGTCATCACCAACGGTATCGAGCGAGCCATTCAGTATTTCCACGCCTTCAAGGACTACCTCAAGGAGCGTAAAAGCCCTTACGCGCCCATCGTGGCCTTTTCCGGGGAGCACGAGTATGGCGGAAAGAAAGTGACCGAAGCGACGCTGAACGGCTTCCCCAGCAGCCAGATCCCGGACAAGGTACAACAGGACCCGTACCGCTTCCTGATCGTCGCCGACAAGTTCCAGACCGGCTACGACGAACCGCTGCTGCACACCATGTACGTAGACAAGGCGCTCTCCGGCATCAAGGCGGTGCAGACCCTCTCACGGCTCAATCGCGCCCACCCGAAAAAGCACGATACCTTTGTGCTCGATTTCCACAACGACTCGGAGACCATCCAGAAGTCGTTCGAGCCCTATTACCGCACCACTATCCTCAGTGACGAAACCGACCCGAATAAACTGCACGACCTGAAGTCGGATCTGGACGGCTACCAGGTCTACTCCCAGGAGCAAATCGACGACCTGGTGGGGCTCTACCTGAACGGCGCGGACCGCGACAAGCTCGACCCGATCCTGGACGCCTGCGTGGCCACCTACAACGCCGATCTCGACGAAGATGGCCAGGTGGACTTCAAGGGCAAGGCCAAGGCTTTCGTCCGCACCTACGGCTTTCTGTCCTCGATTCTGGCGTATTCGAATGCCGACTGGGAAAAGCTGTCGATCTTCCTGAACTTCCTGATCCCGAAACTCCCCGCGCCCAAGGAAGAGGACCTGTCCCGGGGCATCCTGGAGGCCATCGACATGGACAGCTACCGTGTCGAGGTGAAAACCAGCCTGAAGATAGGCCTTCCGGATCAGGATGCTGAAATCGGACCGGTGCCGACCAGCGGAGGTGGCCGCAAACCGGAACCGGAGCTGGACCAACTGAGCAACATCATCAAGGCGTTCAACGACCAGTTCGGCAACATCGATTGGAAGGACGGCGACAAGATCCGCCAGGTCATCGCCGAGGAGATCCCGGCCAAGGTCGCAGCGGACGCCGCCTACCAGAACGCCATGAAGAACAACGATAAGAAGACCGCCCGGATCGAACACGACGCCGCGCTGCAACGCGTCATGATCGACCTCTTGTCCGACCACACCGAGCTGTTCAAGCAGTTCAGCGACAATCCGTCGTTCAAGAAATGGCTGGGCGACACCATCTTTGGCGTGACTTATCAGCAACAGGCCGAACAATCCGCAACGGGAACGAGCCATGGACGTTAAAACGGCCGCAATTCAGGTTTTGCAACAGGCCGGAACGGCGCTGCACGCCAAGGATATCGCCGAGCAGATCATGGCTGCCGGTCTCTGGCAGTCCGGAGGTAAGACCCCAGACGCCACTGTCAGCGCCCGGCTCTACTCCGACATCAAGAGCAATGGGGACAAGTCGCCCTTTGTAAAAGTCGGCCCTCAGACCTTCGCACTTCGAGATTCCACTGAAATATCGAGCGGCGCTGCGCCGGTTCCTGCGGCCGTCGAAGAAGCCCCAAAACATCATCCGAACGCGGGTTTCTCCTTCACTGATTGCGCTCAGAAGGTGCTCGAAGAGTTCGGCGGCAAGAAGCCGATGCATTACAAGGAAATAACCGAGAAGGCCCTGCAAAAAGGCTGGCTGGTGACAGGCGGCAAAACGCCCGAGGCCACCATGTACGCCCAGGTGATCACCGAGATCAAGCGCCAGCAGAAACGCGGTGAGCGGCCCCGCTTCGTTCAGCACGGTCGTGGCTATGTGGGCCTGAGCCAATGGATGGGGCGTGGACTCGCATTCCAAATCGAGCAGCACAACCACCAGGTCCGCAAGGTCCTGCGCGAGCGCTTGCTGGCCATGAAGCCCGGTGAGTTCGAGGAGTTCATCTCTCAGTTACTGGCGGAGATGGGTTTCGAGATGGTCGAGGTGACCAAACTCAGCGGCGACGGCGGCATCGATGTCCGGGGCACCTTGGTGGTCGGTGCCGTGGTCCGCATCAAGATGGCCGTCCAGGTCAAGAAATGGAAGCTCAAGAATAATATCCAAGCTCCGGTTGTGCAGCAGGTGCGCGGCAGCCTCGGAGCACACGAGCAAGGGCTGATCATTACCACCAGCGACTTCAGTGCCGGAGCCATCAAGGAAGCGGCCCAGCCCGACAAGACTCCCATCGCCCTGATGAACGGGGAACAGCTTGTAATGCTGCTGATGGAACACGGCATCGGCGTCCATCGTTCGACGCCGGATCTGTTCGAGATCGATGAGGAGTTTGCTATGGGAGGGGATGTGAAATGAGCACGATTGACAGAGGAACGGTGGGGAACAGAATGGCCATTGAACGGATAAGCAAAATCAAAAGCCATCTGATCTTCCGTAATGGATGCACTTTAAATAAGATCAAGGCCGATATCTACGCCCTGGAGCAGGAGACCGAAGGCTTTCTGGAACAGATTGTCGGGGAGGCTGAGTGATGAAGCTGGCCCCTTATCCAGAATACAAGGATTCCGGGCAGCCGTTTTTAGGAGATATTTCGGCTCACTGGAATCTGTTCCGGAATGGCCGCCTGTTCTCTGGGAACGGGGCAAAGCGGAGGTCAAAAAATGTCGAAGCTTAATAAAGGACGGTTGCTGGCCATCGCCATAGGGGTGCTTGTTATCGGGGCCGCACTCTTTGCTTGGCAATCCTTGCAGAAAAAGGGTCTTCCCGACGGCTTCACCAGCGGCAACGGCCGCATTGAAGCGGTGGAGATTGACATAGCCGCCAAGACGGCGGGGCGGCTCAAGGATATCCTGGTGGACGAAGGCGATTTCATCACGGCCGGACAAGTTCTGGCGAAGATGGACACCGCCGTATTGGAAGCTCAGCTGAGAGAAGGGCTGGCCCGCTTGCGCCAGGCTGAGAACTCGGTGCGGATCGCCAACAGCCAGGTCGTGCAGCGCCAAAGCGAGAAAACGGCAGCGCAGGCAGTGGTCTCGCAACGCGTGGCCGAGGCCGAGGTGGCACGGATACGGCTTGAGCGGTCGCGATCGCTGGTCGCCGACAAAGCCGTTTCCCAGCAGAAATTCGACGACGATCGAGCCGCTTTTCTCAGCGCCGAAGCTATGTTGCGCGCTGCCGAGGCTGATGTCGCAAGGGCGGCCGCGGCCATTGCCACGGCCAGATCGCAGGTGCTTGGCGCGCAAGCCGATGTGGAGGCGACCCGGGCGATGCTTGAGCGAATCCAGGCTGACCTTGATGACAGCGTGCTGAAGGCGCCGCAGAAGGGACGGGTGCAATACCGGGTGGCCCAGCCCGGCGAGGTGCTGGCCTCCGGTGGCACTGTCCTGAACATGATCGACCTCACCGATGTCTACATGACCTTCTTCCTGCCGACGAAGGCGGCCGGACGGATCGCACTGGGTACCGAAGCGCGTCTTGTGCTCGATGCCGCCCCGCAATACGTCATCCCGGCCGAGATCTCGTTCGTCGCCGACGAGGCCCAGTTCACCCCGAAAACGGTGGAAACAACGGAAGAACGCCTGAAGCTGATGTTCCGGGTCAAGGCGCGGATCGCCCCGGATCTGCTCAGAGAGCACCTCCTCCAGGTCAAGACCGGCCTGCCGGGCATGGCCTATGTGCGGCTCGACCCACGGGTGGATTGGCCGCCTGAACTGCAGACGAGGCTGCCGCAATGAGCCGGGACATACATGCACAGATCGAGGATGGCGTGAGTGCTGCCGCACCGGTTGCCCGCCTGCGGGATGTGTCCCTGCGCTACGGCAAGGTGCGTGCGCTCGACGAGGTCAGCTTCGATTTCCCTGCGGCCTGCATGGCCGGGCTGATCGGCCCGGACGGGGTCGGCAAGTCGAGCCTGCTGGCGCTGATCGCGGGCGCCCGCGCGGTCCAGACGGGGCAGGTTGAGGTGCTCGGCGGCGATATGGCCGATGCGCGCCATCGGCGCGCACTCGGCCCGCGTATCGCCTATATGCCCCAGGGTCTGGGAGGAAACCTCTATCCGACGCTCTCGGTGGCCGAAAACCTCGACTTCTTCGGACGGCTGTTCGGGCAGGATCGTAGCGAACGGACGCGCCGCATCGAGGCCCTGACCAAGGCCACCGGGCTCAGGCCGTTTCTCGCTCGCCCGGCGGGCAAGCTCTCCGGCGGCATGAAACAGAAACTCGGCCTCTGCTGTGCACTGATCCACGATCCGGATCTGCTCATCCTCGACGAGCCGACCACCGGCGTCGATCCCCTCTCGCGCCGCCAGTTCTGGGAGTTGATCGCCGGCATCCGTCGTTCCCGGCCCGGCATGAGCGTGCTGGTGGCCACGGCCTATATGGAGGAGGCGGCCCGCTTCGACTGGCTGGCGGCGATGGACGGTGGGCGGGTGCTGGCCAGCGACACGCCCGAAGGCCTGCTGCAAAGCACGGGGGCGGCTTCGCTGGAGGCGGCCTTCATCCGGCTGCTGCCGGAAGACAAGCGCCGGGATTATCGGGCGGTCGAGATTCCGCCGCGGCCGGAAGACGATGGCGATACCGCGATCGAGGCCCGGGATCTGACCATGCGCTTCGGCGAGTTCACCGCGGTCGATCATGTGAACCTGCGTGTCCCACGGGGTGAGATCTTCGGTTTTCTCGGCTCCAACGGCTGCGGCAAGACCACGACGATGAAGATGCTGACCGGTCTCCTGCCGCCGAGCGAAGGCCGGGCCTGGCTGTTCGGACACGAGGTGGACCCGCACGACCTCGCGACCCGCCGCCGCGTCGGCTACATGTCGCAGTTCTTCTCACTCTATACCGAACTGACGGTGCGACAGAACCTGACGCTGCATGCCCGGCTGTTCCACGTGCCCGCTGCCGAGATTTCAGGGCGCGTGGACGAAATGGTTGAACGCTTCGATCTGACCACAGTGATTGACAGCTTGCCGGGCCGGCTGCCCCTCGGCCACCGCCAGCGCCTGTCGCTGGCAGTCGCCATGATCCATAAGCCCGAAATGCTGATTCTCGACGAGCCCACCTCAGGTGTCGACCCGGTGGCGCGCGACACCTTCTGGCGCATGCTGGTCGAGCTCTCGCGCCGCGACGGGGTGACCATCTTTATCTCCACCCACTTCATGAACGAGGCCGAACGCTGCGACCGCATTTCGCTGATGCATGCAGGTCGGGTACTGGTGACTGACGCGCCTGCCACCCTGGCAAGCAAACATGGCGAGAACAGCCTGGAAGAGGCTTTTATCACCTATCTGAAGGATGCCGAAGCGCAGAGCGCTGGCGAGGCACGCCAACCGGACGCAAGCACTTCGCTCGATTCAGTCGAGGCCTCGCCAAGTCATGTCGAACCACAGGGCTGGCGGCGCCGATTCGACCCCCGGCGCATGATCAGCTATGCCCGGCGCGAAGGGCTGGAGCTGCGCCGTGATCCCATCCGGTTGACGTTGGCCCTGCTCGGCAGCGTCATCCTGATGTTCGTGATGGGCTATGGGATCAGCCTCGATGTGGAGAATCTCACCTTCGCGGTGCTGGATCGCGACCAGACCACCGTCAGCCGCGATTATACGCTCAACCTCGCCGGCTCCCGGTACTTCATCGAGCGGGCTCCGATTACCGGTTATGCTGATCTCGACCGGCGAATGCGCGAAGGCGACATCAGTCTGGCGATCGAGATCCCGCCGGGCTTCGCGCGCGACATCGCACGGGGCCGGCGGGTCGAGATCGGCGCCTGGATCGACGGCGCCATGCCGACACGGGGAGAGACCATCCGCGGCTATGTGCAGGGGATTCATGCCCATTGGCTGGCGACCAAGGCGCGCGAGGCTGGGCACGGCGAGGCTTTGGCGGGGCTCGTGAATATCGAGACCCGGTTCCGCTACAACCCGGATGTCAAGAGCCTGGTGGCGATGGTGCCGGCGGTGATCCCGCTGCTGCTCATGCTGATCCCCTCCATGCTCGCGGCGCTCAGCGTGGTGCGCGAGAAGGAGCTCGGCTCGATCACCAACTTCTACGTCACGCCCACCACGCGGCTCGAGTTCCTGCTCGGCAAGCAGTTACCCTATATAGTGCTGTCCTTCCTGAGCTTTCTGTTGCTCACCCTGCTCGCTGTGACCGTCTTCGGCGTGCCGCTGAAGGGCAGCTTCCTGACCCTGGCGGCGGGTGCGTTGCTCTATGTCGGCGCCGCCACGGCCGTGGGGCTGCTGATTTCCACCTTCATGCGCAGCCAGATCGCGGCGATCTTCGGCACGGCGGTACTCACCATCCTGCCGGCGGTCAACTTCTCCGGCATGATCGATCCAGTCTCATCGCTGGAAGGAGCGGGCCGGCTGATCGGCCAGATCTACCCGACCGCCCATTTCCTTACCATTGCACGCGGCACCTTCTCGAAGGCGCTCGACTTCTCCGATCTGCAGGCGGCCTTCGTCCCGCTGGCGCTGGCCGTGCCGATCCTGATCGCGCTCGCCGCCGCGCTGCTCAAGAAGCAGGAGCGATAGTCCATGCGCCCGGCCAACATCCTTCATCTCGGAATCAAGGAGTTGCGCAGCCTGATGCGCGACCCGATCATGCTGGTGCTGATCGTCTATGCCTTCACCATTTCGGTCTACACGGCGGCAACGGCCATGCCGGAGACCCTCAACAAGGCGCCGATCGCGGTCGTCAACGAGGATCGCTCACCGCTGTCGTGGCGCATCGTCAGCGCCTTTTACCCGCCTTATTTCGTGACCCCCGAAATCATCGACCACGCGGAGATGGATGCCCGCATGGATGCCGGCCTGGCCACCTTCGCCCTGGATATTCCGCTGAACTTCCAGCGCGATCTGCTCGCCGGGCGCCAACCCACGATTCAGCTCAATGTGGACGCCACACGGATGAGCCAGGCGTTCACCGGCAGTGGATATATCCAGACCATCGTGAGCGACGAGGTGCGCGCTTTCGTGCAGCGTTATCGCGAGGTGCCAGCTCTGCCGGTCGATTTGGTGCTGCGCGCGCGCTTCAATCCCCAGCTCAACAAGTCATGGTTTGGCGCCGTCATGCAGGTCATCAACAACGTGACCATGCTCTCCATCGTGCTAACCGGCGCGGCGCTGATCCGCGAGCGCGAGCACGGCACGGTCGAGCATTTGCTGGTCATGCCGGTCACGCCATTCGAGATCATGACGAGCAAGGTGTGGGCGATGGGGCTGATCGTCCTTGCCGCCACTGCCACGGCACTCACCGTCGTCGTGCAGGGCTGGCTTTCCGTACCGATCCAGGGCTCGCTCGCGCTGTTCCTGGCCGGCACGGCGCTGCATCTGTTCGCGACCACCTCGATGGGCATTTTCCTCGGCACCGTCGCCCGCTCCATGCCGCAGTTCGCCTTGTTGCTGTTGCTGGTGCTGCTTCCGCTACAAATGCTCTCCGGCGCTTCGACGCCGCGCGAGAGCATGCCGGAGGCCGTCCAGTACATCATGCTCGCCGCGCCCAACACGCATTTTGTGATGTTGGCTCAGTCGATCCTGTACCGGGGCGCTGGCCTCACGGCGGTCTGGCCGCAGTTCGTCAGCCTGGCCCTGATCGGAACGGCATTGTTTGGTTTCGCGCTTGCGCGATTTCGGAAAACCATCGAGACCATGGGATGAGCAGAATGACGGCAGCCCCGATGCTCACCATAAATCCCGGAGTGATCCACCCGGGAAGGAGAATCGCCGCCATCCTGATCGGCATGCTTTTGCTCGCGCCCACGGCGGCCTTCGCCGCCGAGAAGGCGGAGAAGGGCATCCTCAGCCTGGTCCTGGAAAACGACCTGTTCTACAATACCGACCGGAATTACACCAACGGGGTGCGTGTATCCTGGTTGTCTGCCGAAGACAAAACTCCGGAGTGGGTGTTGCGCCTGGCCGACAAGTTCCCTTTGTTCCCTGTCGGCAAAGCCGTGCGGGCGAGCTACGCGGTCGGCCAGAACATGTATACTCCGGAGGACATCACTTTGCGGGACCCCCCGCTCGATGACCGCCCTTATGGCGGCTGGCTCTATGGTTCCGTTGGCTTAATCGCCGAAACCGGGCAACGTCTTGATCAACTCGAATTGACCGTGGGCATGGTAGGCCCCGCCTCGCTTGCTGAACAGACCCAGAAGCGCGTTCATTCATTCGTGAACGCGGATGAACCGCGAGGCTGGGACACCCAACTCAAGAACGAGCCAGGGTTCATCCTGGCCTATAGCCGCAGTTGGCGTAGTTTGGTTGCGGAATCACTGCTGGGCATTCCCTTCGACCTGACTCCGCATGCGGGTGGCGCCCTGGGCAACATATTCACCTACGCCAATGCCGGCTTAATGCTGCGCTACGGCAAAAACCTGCCGCTCGACTATGGCCCTCCCCGAATCCAGCCCAGCGTGCCGGGCTCAGGCTTTTTTATTCCTCGGCACGGTTTCGGCTGGTATCTGTTTGCAGGCATTGAGGGCCGGGCCGTCGCCCGCAACATCTTTCTTGACGGCAACACCTTTCGCGACAGCCGCAACGTAGACAAAGAACCGCTGGTGGGAGACCTCCAGTTCGGTATCGCTATTACCTGGCGGAACCTGCGTTTGGGTTATACCCATGTGCTCAGGACACGGGAGTTCAAAGGCCAGGGCGACCGCCGCGATGATTTCGGGGTGCTCAGCCTTTCACTACAACTTTGATAGTGCGCGTTACGAGTAATGGATCAGTTGGTTACTTCGCTATCCTGCCTGGTCTTTTTGAAGCCCGACTGACGGGCACACCAAAGTAGGCGAAATGACCTTGCACAACAGATCGTAGCCATCTCCATCTGGCAGGGGCTGCGGAAGAAAGAGGATGCGCTGGGAAACGAGATGGAGCAGGAACTGGACGTTCGCGCCATGCCCATCCGCCGTGCGGTCTTCTGGTTGGTGGTGGGGCTGGCGCTTTTAATTGTCAGCTCCCGTGTACTGGTCTGGGGCGCGGTGGAGATCGCCCATGGATTCGGAGTCAGCGATCTGATCATCGGCCTGACCGTGGTCGCGGTCGGCACCTCGTTGCCGGAACTGGCTTCATCAATCATTGCAGCCAGGAAAGGCGAACACGATATCGCTCTCGGTAATATTCTCGGCTCCAACCTGTTCAACACCCTGGCGGTGGTGGGGATCGCCGGTACGATTCACCCGCTGGCCGTTGGGCCGGAAGTCTTCAACCGGGACATGCTGGTGATGGCCGCACTGACCCTGTCGCTATTCGTGATCGGCTATGGATTCCGGGGACCAGGACGTATCAACCGCATCGAGGGCGCGGTGCTGTTGGTCTGTTACGTGGGCTATACGGCCTACCTGATCAGCACGGTTTTTGGCGGGCAGGCATAGGTCAATTCGATTCCGTTTTGGGAACCGAACCGGCGTCCGAAAACTGGATTCGAAGTTGTTGCTGCTCGACGCCAGGTATCCGGTTTTACTGCAAACCCGTCACCCTCGTCCGGTGCCGGGAAATCAGGGGAGAAAATCGTTTCTCTGGTCGGGTTGTTGGGAAGTGGTTGTGTAAGATGACTTCGGCGTTTATTATCAAGGAGTTACGAGGAGCGCGGGCTTTGAGACTGTTTTGCGGTAGGTCGGCGTTCCCTCCACCATTTAAAGGTCCGGCACTGTCCGGATAAGTACAAAGGCCCTGAGAAATCAGGGCTTTTTCTTTATCTGGTGTCTAGTGATGTCCATCCTAGTATATTGACATGCACAAAAAATAGGTGTAACTGTTGGTGTAACAGTACCATCAAGGAAAGGAGTTACACCCATGGCGCGGATAATCAAGGAACTCAGTGATTCAGCTGTCCGCAACGTGAAACCAGGTGAAAAGGTGAAGCACCTTTTTGATGGAAAAGGGCTTTATCTCCTGGTCACTCCCGGCGGAGGAAAATGGTGGCGTTTCAAATATCGTTTCGAAGGTAAAACGAAAACACTTTCTCTCGGCACTTATCCTGAAGTGTCCCTTTTGTCCGCGAGAAAGAAACGAGATGATGCACGGGAGCAGATTGCAGCGGGAATTGATCCCGGTGCTCTGAGAAAGGCCAAGAAGCAGGCCGGGGGGGGAAGAGACGAAAATACCTTTGAAGTGATAGCACGGGAGTGGCATGGCAAATTCATATCTTCCTGGACACCTGGTCATGCTGTCACGATTATGAGCCGGATGGAAAGGGACTTGTTTCCTTGGATTGGCGCAAGACCGATAAATGAAATCAAGGCGCCTGAATTGCTTGACGCTCTCCGGCGGATAGAATCCCGAGGGGCACTGGAAACGGCGCATAGGGTCCGGACTATATGCGGGCAGGTTTTTCGATATGCCGTCGCCACAGGACGCGCCGAACGTGACCCCTCAGCCGATCTTCGCGGAGCACTCCCAGGTGCAGCGGAGAGACACCACGCAGCGATTACTGATCCGAAAGAGGTTGCACACCTCCTACGCGACATTGATGACTATCAGGGCGGTTTTGTCGTCAAGTGCGCCCTTCGCCTTGCCCCTCTCGTGTTTCTCCGTC
>JARKOC010000461.1 GCA_029975915.1 Bryobacteraceae bacterium | reverse complement strand
CACGTCATGGTGGTACCGCTGCCGGCTGCCGTGATTGCGCAGCATTCGCACGGTGTCGGCATGTTCGGAAGATCCGGTCGTTATCATGCCGCCGTCACCGTAGCAGCCGAGATTCTTGCTGGGGAAGAAGCTGAAGCAACCAAAGCTGCCGATGGTTCCCGTCATCTTCCCCCCGTAGGCTGCGCCGAACGATTGGGCGCAGTCCTCCAGGAGGAGAAGCCCGTGGCGTTCGCACAGTGATACGATCGGGTCCATGTCGGCCGGTTGGCCGAACAGGTGCACCGGAAGGACGGCACGCGTGGCCGGCGTTATGGCGTTTTCCACCTTTTCCGGATCGATGTTGAAGGTACGGGGATCGATATCGACGAATACCGGCACGGCCCCCAGGTAGCGGATTGCTTCAGCGGTGGCGATGAAGGTAAAGGGGGTGGTTATCACCTCGTCGCCCGGCCCTATCCCGGCCGCGGCCAGCGCCAGGTGGAGCGCGTCCGTTCCGGACGCGACGGTTACGGCATGGCCGGCGCCGAGAAATGTGGCCGCCTCCTCTTCGAAAGCGGCCACATTGGGGCCGAGAATAAACTGACATTTCTCGAGAACGGAACGCATGCCGCTTTCGATTTCTTCCTGCAACTGCCGGTACTGAATATTGAGATCAACCATTGGAATCATAGGAACACCTGGAAAGTAAGTATGTAGTTTTCGTACGACGCACGCGTACAATAATCTTCCTCCTCCCTTGACGGGAGGGGGCTAGGGGGTGGGTGAAGCCGGAAGTTCACGGCCGCGGACTCTCGTCTTACAGCTTTTTGTTAATCAGCAGGGCGGTCTCCAGAGCGCGTCGTCCATCCTCGCCGGTTACCACCGGCTGTCTGCGTCCGGCAACCGCTTCAAGAAAAGACTCTATCTCCGCTTTCAGCACATCACCCTGCCCCAGTTCCCTCTGATCAATGGTCACATTGGGAACGCCCGGGAACATCTCGCCGGTTCCCTTGCGGAAGACCGCCACCTTCTTGTTCTGGAAGTCCATGGTTATGTAGGCGTCGGGTTGAAAAATGCGCATCCGCCTTTCGCTTTT
>JARKOC010000460.1 GCA_029975915.1 Bryobacteraceae bacterium | reverse complement strand
CGTGTTTGCCGGCCCGACTTTCGGCGAAGTCATAGACAACCGCCTTCATCGGCTCGAAGGCGCCGATACTGTACGACCATAAATACGCCCGATGCGTCTTGCCGGCGCCAGGATCGAGCATCGCCACCGGTGTTTCATCCGCATGCAGAACTGGATGCGCGAGCATCGCGTCTTTCAGGGCATCGACCAGCGGTTGCAGGACCACGCCCATCTGGCCGACCCACTGAGCCAGTGTCGACTGGGGAATCGCCAAACCGGCCCGGCCGAAGATACTTTCCTGGCGATACAGCGGCAGGTGGTCCAGGTATTTGGCAATGAGCACCTGGGCGAGCAGCCCGGTGGTCGGAATCCCCTTGTCGATCACATGCGCCGGAACCGGCGCCTGCACCAGCATCTCGCATTTCGCACAGACCCACTTGCCCCGAATGTGCCGTTCCACCGTAAAAGTCCCTGGGGTGTAGTCGAGCTTCTCGGCCACATCCTCGCCAATACGTTTCATCTGACAGCCACAGGCACAGGTCGTCGTTTCCGGTTCGTGCTGAATCTCGGTGCGCGGCAGTTCCGCCGGTAACGGCTGGCGCTTGGCTTGGCCTTTCTCCTTGGCGGGGGAAGAAGGCGACAATTGTTCGAGTTCCTTACCGATCGCGGCCAGATCGGCGGCGGTCGTCTCTTCGAACAGTTGCGCCTGCTCGGTCGATAGGTGTTCCGCCTTCACGCCGTAGCGCTGACGTTTGTAGTACGCCAACTCATAGGTGAGCTTATCGATCCTGGCCTGACTCTCGACCAGCAGGCAACGCAGTTCGTCAGCGTTGAGTCGGTCGAGATCGGCGGGAAGCGGCATGCCTTGAATCATGCCTGACTGTGGCACAGTCCGCTATGGTGGACTTCCACAATGGCATAAGTTCAAAGAATTCGGATCACGCCGCCATCACCCAAGTGCTCCCAAGGCAACCCCAGAATCAGCGCATCGAATTGCGGCCGACTCAGTTCCATGCTCCCCATCCCGATCCGCCAGTGGAAACGTCCCTGATTCAGACGACGGTGGGCCAGCCAGATGCCGTGTCCGTCATGGATCAGGACTTTCATCCGGGTGCCGCGTCGATTGGTGAACAGGTAACCATGGTGCGGCTGCGCCGCACCAAACACCTGAACTACCCGCGCCAGAATCGTTTCCGTGCCAGCGCGCATGTCGAGCGGTTCGACTGACAGCCATAAGGCCTCGACCCGGATCATCGCAGCCAGTCACGGAGCCAGGTGGCACAGGCCCCCGCCGCGCCCGTCGGCCAGTCGATCTTGACCGCAGCATTCCCTCGACGAATTTCGATTCGGATCGCCGGCGACTCCGGCGTTGCCGGCGCAAGCGGGACAGGAATGAAAGTCGGGGCCATTTCGACCGCAGGCGAACTCGCTTTGCGCTGCGTTGGCGCTGCAATACCGCGCTCACGCATCCAGCGACGGACCTGATTGGCATTGACGCCGTTGACCATCGCGATTCCAGCAACCGAAGCACCCGGTTCGCAACAGGCCGCAATGACCGCCTGCTTGAACTCTTCCGGGTGATGTCGCCGGCGCCGTGTCAGCTTCTCTATCTCCATCGATCGTGTCCACCATGTTTTTTAGTGGACACTATCCTCACGAGCTAACGCCTTAATTCATAGATGACTTCGCCGGGGGCTTACAAATCACCGAACTTCTTCCTCATCGCTGGCAGGCCAACCCTTCCTGAATCTCGCGTCAAGGTGGGTTCGCCGGGCGCTTACGTTGTCCCGAGGTTGTTGCAGAAGTAAAAAAGCCCTCGCGCGGTAGAGCGGGAGGGCTTTTTTTTGGGGAGCCTGGCGGTGACCTACTTTCGCACACGGGTTGTGCACTATCATCGGCGCGACGTCTTTTCACGGTCCTGTTCGGTATGGGAAGGGGTGGGTCCAACGTGCTATGGCCGCCAAGCATAACTTGTCCGCCTGCTCTGAGAGCAGACGCAAAATGAGAAGAAGGCGATTGTAATTGCAGGGTTCGAGTTGCTGCTTAAGGTTATAGGATCAAGCCGCACGGGCAATTAGTACTGGTTAGCTTAACGCATTACTGCGCTTCCACACCCAGCCTATCAACGTCGTGGTCTTCGACGACCCTTCAGGGGGCTCAAGGCCCCGGGGAAATCTTATCTTGAGGCGAGTTTCACGCTTAGATGCTTTCAGCGTTTATCTCTTCCATTCATAGCTACCCGGCGATACGACTGGCGTCATAACCGGTACACCAGAGGAATGTCCACTCCGGTCCTCTCGTACTAGGAG
>JARKOC010000457.1 GCA_029975915.1 Bryobacteraceae bacterium | reverse complement strand
GGCCGCCTTCCGGGCGGTGTTGTTGTTGTTCAACCTGCTGGCCGAATTTCAGCGCGCCGCCGGCCTGCCGGGCTACCGTGAACCCGCCACCATCCGCACACAGATTCTCACCTGCGGTGCGGTTCTGGGCCGTTCTGCGCGACGCCTGGTTCTCCACATGCGCGACAGTTGGGGCGGACTCAAAACACGGAACCCGCTGCTCGCCAATATCTTGCAGTGGCAAATCCCAACTTCGCCGAAGTTGAATACAGCCATGCGCTGTTGACCGACAGCGGCGGTGTTTCTCGGCCTTGGGCCAGCCCGTCAGCGATCTCTGTGGAGGTCAACTTCGGAATTCAGGCTAATCGGGCTGGGCTGGTCAATGCCGTGGTTCTTGGCCGGTTCAGCACAAGCCTGATCAACGTCCAGGCGCTCTTCCAGAAACCCTGCGGACGTGGCCGAAACAGGATCGCTTGTGATCCAATCCCACGGGCGTCAGTCCGCCTTGACCGTGCATCCCAAAACAGCCCGTGCGGTGATCCGCCACGCGGAACTTGCCTTCGTGTGCCTATTGGCCGCCGGCCCACGACGGCGCACGAAAAACCACCCACACCCAGCCTGTACCGCCGGCCAGCCTCATGCATGAGAGCGAGGTAAAGGGGATGGGATAAAATCACCCCTGGATTGTCTTCTGTGCCACCCGAAATGGCCCGGCAACGGCCTTCGGGACTATGCCGCACGTCTGTGGGCAATCAGCTCGACATCGGGTCGCGCTTCTCGCTATCCACCCCAAGCTCGATCATCGCCTGCGCGGCCCGCTGCGCGTCAAACTGGCCCCACCGGGCGAGTTGCGACAACGTGGACACGACAATAGACTCCGCGTCTACCTCGAAGAACCGCCTCAGATACGGCCGGCTTTCGCTGCGTCCATACCCATCCGTGCCCAGGGTCACCAGCCGTCCGCTGAGCCACGGCGAAAGCTGATCCGCCATCACCTTCATGTAGTCGCTGGCGGCGATGATCGGCCCCTGGGTAGACTCCATCACGCTCTGCACGTAAGGTTTGCGCGCCGGTTCGGCCGGGTGCAAGCGGTTCCAGCGGTCAGCGCGGAGCGCATCACGGCGAAGTTCGTTGTAGCTGGTCACGTTCCACACGTCCGAAGCGATCTGGTATTTCTCCCAGAGCATGCGCTGCGCCCGCAGAGCCTCGTTCAGCATCGATGCGGAGCCCCACAACTGTGCTTGGGCCGGGCCATTCGCACTGGCGCTCACCTTGTAGATGCCCGCCAGGATGCCTTCCCGCACTCCCTCGCCTTTGGGCATTTCGGGTTGGGCGTAGTTCTCATTGCAGACAGTGACGTAATAGAAGACATCTTCGCCTTCCTGATACATCCGCCGCAGGCCGTCCTGGATGATCACCGCCAATTCGTAGGCGTAGGCTGGATCGTAGCTAATGCAATTGGGCACCGTCGCCGCCATCACATGGCTATGGCCGTCTTCATGCTGTAACCCCTCGCCGTTGAGCGTGGTCCGGCCGGCAGTGGCGCCCATCAGGAAACCCCGGCCGCGGGCGTCGCCGAAGGCCCAGATGGAATCGCCGACGCGCTGGAAGCCAAACATCGAGTAATACGTGTAGAAGGGAATCATGGGCACGCCGTAGGTCGAGTAGGCCTGGCCGGCAGCCGTGAAACTGCCCATCGCGCCGGCTTCGGTGATGCCCTCCTCCAGAATCTGGCCGTCCTTGGATTCCTTGTAGTAGAGGAACTGATCCGAGTCTACGGGCTTGTAGAGCTGTCCGTGCGGCGCGTAGATCGAGATCTGCCTGAAAAGGCTCTCCATGCCGAATGTCCGCGCTTCATCGGGGATGATGGGTACGATGAGCTTGCCGAGATCTTTGTTCTTCAGCAGCGTTTTCAGAATCCCGACATAGGCCATGGTGGTGGACACCGCGCGTCCGCCAGAGCCTTTCAAGGACTCGGCGAATTCGCTCAAATCCGGCGCCGCTACAGCCGGCGTTTTCACCTTGCGCGCCGGTACCGGACCACCCATCGCTTCGCGCCGCGCCTTGATGTATTTCATCTCTGGTGAATCGTCTGGCGGCCGGTAGAACGAGACCGTGTGTACGGTTTCGACCGGAATGGGAATGCGGAACCGCTCGCGCAGATGCTCGAGCTCCTGCTCGTTCATCTTCTTCTGCTGGTGTGTATAGTTGCGGCCCTCGCCGGCTTCCCCCATCCCGTAGCCCTTGACCGTCTTGGCGAGAATCAACGTCGGTGAACCCTTGTGTTCGAAGGCCCGCTTGTAAGCGTTATAAACCTTCACCGGATCGTGGCCGCCCCGCGGCAGATTGGCCAACTGCTCGTCGGTCATGTCCGCGACAAGCTCTCTCAGTTCGGGATACTTGCCGAAGAACTCCTGGCGGACGTATGCGCCGCCCTTGGCCTTGTAGTTCTGGTATTCGCCGTCGACGCACTCATGCATGCGGCGGATCAGAAGCCCGGACTTGTCCTTTTCGAGCAGCCTGTCCCACCCTGAACCCCAGATCACCTTGATCACGTTCCAGCCTGCCCCGCGATAGACGCCCTCGAGCTCCTGAATGATGTTGCCATTGCCGCGCACCGGACCGTCGAGCCGCTGCAGGTTGCAGTTGATCACCTGAATCAGGTTGTCGAGATGTTCGTGGGCGGCGATGCGGAGCGCGCCGGTCGATTCCGGCTCCTCCATCTCGCCATCGCCCATGAAAACCCAGACCTTGCGGTCGGTCACTGGGATGAGGCCCCGGTTTTCCAGGTAGCGCATGAAACGCGCCTGGTAAATGGAATTGATCGGGCCCAGGCCCATTGACACTGTAGGGAACTGCCAGAAATCGGGCATCAGCCAGGGATGCGGATAAGACGACAAGCCCGGTTGCTCGCGCAGTTCATGACGGAAGTTCTTCAGGTGCTCCTCGGTCAGGCGCCCCTCCAGGTATGCGCGCGAATAGATGCCCGGTGAAGCGTGGCCCTGGAAGTAAACGAGGTCCCCCGGCTGGTCCCCGATGGAGCCGCGGAAGAAGTGGTTCATGCCGACCTCGACCAGCGTTGCCGAGGAGGCGAATGTGGAGATGTGGCCGCCGATGCCTTCGTCGTACTTGTTGGCGCGCACGACCATCGCCACGGCATTCCAACGGACCAGGCTCTTGATGGTGCGCTCCAGGTCACGGTCGCCGGGATAGGGGACTTCTTCGCTCACCGGGATCGTGTTCAGGTACGGCGTAATGGGAGTGAGCGCCGCCGGAACCCCCTGCCGCGCCGCCTCATGCGCCAGCCGTTCAAGAAGGTATTTGGCCCGCTCTGGGCCCGCTTCCTCGATCACCTGATCGAGCGACTCCAGCCACTCCCTCGTCTCGACGGGATTGAGGTCCTCGGGTTTCTCTATCTTGTTGCGCAGCATTGATTTATTGTGGGGACTCTCTGAATTTTAGCGTTCTTGCCGCAAGCCCCGCAAACCGCGGGCCGCCACTCGAAACGCGCCTCACTTTTTCAGATGAACGGCTCCGGTGAAAAGCATCGCACTTTTCCGCTGCGTCTGCCGGGACCAGCCAGTCTAATGCGAGCCGCCTGAACCGGCGGTGCGCGGCTTCCGGAGCCATCTGGCGTCGGCGCCGTAGAACTGCAGTGCGGCGGTGATCGTCTCCCACAGGAATGCGCCAGCCACAGGATCGGAACCTTCGAGGGCCGACAGTTGCTTGAGCAAGAGCGCCTTCTCAGAGTTGCTCCGCCGCCCGGCCCAAGCCGATCTGCATTGGGCCGGAGCCTGCATCAGCGCCGTGTCCACCGATTGATTGACGATTCTCCTGGCAGTGGCCGGATCGACGCCAGCCAGACGGACTGCACGAATCGACATATCGGCGACAACTCCCGCCAACGACGCGCCAAGCGCCATGCCAGCGTTGTAGACGTCCTTCGCACCGTCCCTCAAATGGATGAACTTGACCCCCGACCGCCGCAACACCTTTCTCATACAGGAGACCGCATGAGCGTCACCCTCAACCAGCGCCACGCTCGCGGCTGTCAACGGGGCGTGGGTGAGACTGGCGACGTGCGCCCCGGCACGCTCGAGCGGGGCGAGCGAATTGGAGTCCAGCGCATCGTCCAATAGAACCGCCACGCGGCGGTGCCACGAATGGACGCTACTCATCAGAGCTTCCAAAGTGGAGGACAATTCAGCGGCCGGAACCTGTAGATAAATGATCCGCGATGCCGACAATTCGCCCCAGTTCGCTGCCGCCCAGCCGCGTCTGAGTGTGTTCGCGTAACGGCTCGCCAGCCGCTTGGAACTCGCGGCTACAGGGCCCAGGTCCTCGGTCAGCGCGGGCAGGCGCAACAGGGTGGTCTCAGCCAACTGCCCCGAGATCACCAGTCCCGACGGCTTGGTCCTTCTCATAAGGTTGAGGCGTCCTTAACGCCTTGATGCGATCACGATACTGCGCGGCGCGCTCAAATTCAAATGACTTTGCGGCATCACGCATCTTTTTCTCCAAATCTTCGATCAGCGCGCCTCGCTGCTCTACGCTGAGGAGCGCGATTTCCTCCTCCGATTCCGCCGGCGGCGTGACGTAATCGGCTTCCGAGATGCGCGCCAAAACCATGTCAACCGGCTTCACGATCGACTCAGGCGTGATCCCGTGCTCTTCGTTATACTCGCTCTGGATCTGGCGCCGGCGGCTTGTCTCCTCGATGGCCCGCTTCATCGAATCCGTCATCCTGTCCGCGTACAAAATCGCCCTTCCATCCACGTTGCGCGCCGCCCGCCCGATGGTCTGTATCAGCGATCCTGCCGATCGCAGAAACCCTTCCTTGTCGGCGTCGAGCACCGCCACCAGGCTGACCTCCGGCAGATCCAGGCCCTCCCTGAGCAGATTCACCCCGATCAGAACATCGATCTCCCCACGCCTCAGGTTGCGGATAATCTTCACGCGCTCAAGCGTTTCTACCTCCGAGTGCATATAACTCGATTTAACGCCGAGTTCGCTGTAGTATTCCTGAAGATCCTCCGCCATCCTTTTTGTCAGTGTGGTGATCAGCACCCGCTGGCCGCGTTCCACCCTGGCCCGGATTTCGCCCAGCAGATCGTCAACCTGGCCGCGAATGGGACGCACCTCCACCTCAGGATCCACCAGACCCGTCGGCCGGATGATCTGTTCGACAACCGCTCCGCCGGTCTTGTTCAACTCGTACGGCCCTGGGGTCGCGCTGACATAGATCGTCTGGTGAATCCGGTTCTCGAACTCCTCGAATGTCAGCGGCCGGTTGTCCAGGGCGCTCGGCATCCGGAAACCGTACTTGACCAGTGTTTCCTTTCGTGACCTGTCTCCGTGATACATCCCCCCGATCTGCGGCACCGTCTGGTGGCTTTCGTCGATGAACAGCAAGGCGTCCTGAGGCAAGTAATCGAGCAGCGTCGGAGGCGGCTCGCCTGGAAGGCGGCCGCTGAAGTGCCGCGAATAGTTTTCGATTCCGTGGCAATAGCCAACGTTGCGGATCATCTCCAGGTCGAACATCGTGCGCTGGTAGATCCGTTGCGCCTCCACCGCCTTGCCCTGTTTTTCGAGTTCGCCCTGCCACCACTCAAGCTCCATCTCGATGCTTTTGAGCGCCGACTCGCGCGTCTCGTTGCTCATCACGTAGTGCGAAGCCGGATAGATGGGCAGGCGCTGGTAGCTTTGGCGAACCTGGCCCAGCAGGGGGTCGATCTGCGAAAGCCCGTCTACTTCATCGCCGAACAGTTCGATCCGGTAGGCCCAGTCGTCGTAGGTTGGCCAGACCTCGATGACATCGCCGCGGACCCGGTAAGTCCCGCGCTTGAAATCGGCGTCGTTGCGTGAATAGAGGATCTCGACCAGCTTCTGCGTGATCTGCTCCCGGCGGATGCGCTGTCCCTTTTCGAGCATCAGCAGCAGTCCAAAATACGCTTCCGGTGACCCCAGGCCATAGATGCAGCTCACCGACGCCACAATCACCACATCCCGCCGCTCAAACAGCGATTTGGTCGCCGCCAGCCGCAGCTTGTCCAACTCCTCGTTGATCGTCGATTCCTTCTCGATATAGAGATCCGTGGCTGGGACGTAGGCTTCTGGCTGATAGTAGTCGTAATAGCTGACAAAGTACTCGACCGCGTTGCCCGGGAAGAATTGCTTGAACTCCTGGTACAACTGCGCGGCCAGGATCTTGTTGTGGGCCATGATGAGCGCCGGGCGGCCCGTCTCCTCGATCACCTTGGCCATGGTGAAGGTCTTGCCCGAACCCGTGACGCCGAGCAGGACTTGATGCGGTTCGCCTGATGACGCGCCCCGGACAAGTTGTTCGATGGCCTGGCCCTGGTCGCCCCGCGGTTTATAGTCGATGCCAAGCTGATAGCTCATGCACCAACCAGTCTAAGGGGTCGGGCGGCTTCCGGCGCGGCTCTGCCCCCGCTGGTCAACTGGGCCCCGTCACCGCGTGGCCGTCCTGCCCGGCCGGCCCGCTATTTTTTCCGGGACGCGTCAAACGTGAAGATGATCAACCTGTCCGGGGCCCGGTTAATCGATAGCGTGGCGAAATTCCCGGCGTACTCGCCGGTGGAGATGTATCCAAAGTCGAAGTTGCCTCCACGCGGCTGCGGAATCCCCAACTCCGCGACGGAGTACTGCTCAGTGATGTTGCCGTTCAAATCCCCGATGAAGATCGCCGCACCGTTCGACATCAGCAGTTCATTGCCCGAGGGGAAGAACTCCACGTTCATGACCGGACTCGAAATGGTGCCGGAGTAATCGACGGTGTTGATGTGTACACCGTTCCGGCTGGCGAGGTGGACTTTGCCTGTTTCGCCGACAAACGTAACGGCGAACTGGTTCGAGGCCGCATGGTAGGCCACGCCGCGAATTCCGCCACGGCCCGCAGCCCAGGGTGTAAGGTCGATCTGGCCTGCATAGTCGCCAGTGTCGCCATAGAAAAGCTGAATCGTCTGTCCCGTCGGGTACGGGATCCCCTGTCCCGGCTGCGCCATGGCGATCAGCCCCTCAGCGGGAAGGTAGGTCAGTCTGCGCGGGATGAAGTAGGGTGGGCTCGGCCGTGGCTGGAGATCCTCGAGTTTGACCGCTCCCGTGAACGTCGTCGGCAGATCGTACAGCGCAGAAGCTGCGGCGTCCATGAGCAGGTTCCCTGACAGCACGAACCCGTTCTTCTGGCTGTTCCACGCCAAGCCGTAGATCTGATGGCCCAATCCTTGGGTCTCACGGAACGTCCGGTCGCCATCCGGCATTCGCCGCAGGTCCGGCCCCAACATGAGGACCTGTCCGCCGCTCCCGACAGCCACGACTCTGCCATCCGGCAAACTGGCCAGACCCTCGCCCGCCGGGTCGATCCGGTCTGGCCCCACAGCCAGCACGTTCCCATTGAAATCGATCACCGTGACAACGCCCCAGTCGCCGTCGTTGAAGCCAGTGACAAGCAATTCGCCGGGCGCCCGGTAGGCAATCCCCCCGCAGCCCCAAGTGGAAGCCGGGAGCGGAATTCTTTTCACCACGTTCCCATCCCGCGTCAGCACCATGATGTCCCCTGTCTCAGGCGCAGTGACGCCATCGCCCTCACCCGTGCACATGACCAGATGGTCCGGGTACTGGGCGGCGTCAGCCGGGATGTATTCGATTCCCTCTACCATGCCAACGTGGTATCCGGGCGGGTAGGTGATGGTCCGTTCGCTCTGAAGCTTCCCATTGGGCTCAAAGACCATGATCTTTTCCATGAAGTCCCTGGAGATGATGGCGAACCGTTTCTCGCTCTCCATGTAAGCGAGGCCGTTCACGAAGCCCCTGGGTGTTTTGTCCGTCAGGTCGAACAACTCCTTGACGGCGCCGCCCCCCTGGCTGGTGAGCGCATATGCGCGGATAATCGAGTCCTCAATAAACGCCACGTGTTTGGCGTGAGGGCCGGTACTGATGTATGTGACGTCTTCGCTGTAGGTGTACAGATCCACCGTCTTGACGGCCTTGATGCCTGCCGGTTGCGCTCCACTGGCGACAGTGGGGCAAAGAGCACACACGAGAATCCCGGCCAAAAACTTGCTGGCGAGGTCCATACTTGCTCCTGACTGTTTGAGAAAAGAGGTTACCGAAACTGATTTCCGCACGGTCCAATTGGCTGGATCGCGCAACGCCTCAAGTGGCGCGGGTGCGCCAAACGGAGTATACGCCTACCGACCTTGGTACACAACGGGGTGTAGTACTACTCCATGGGAGCGGCAAAGGTGCAAAAAACCTAGTGGCGGTGGCCGTCAAGACGCGTGTTGAACTCGCAGCCCACCATCGCCGCCAGGCTCAACAGCCACAGCCAGACCATCAACGCGATGACCGCGCCGATCGAGCCGTAAAGAACGTTGTAATTGGCGATGTTGCGGACATACCAGGTGAAAACCAGCGTCAGAATAAGCCACAAACTCGCGGCCAGCCATGCGCCCGGCCAGACCTTGCGGCCTTTGGGCCCAACCGGCCCAAACCAGTAGAGCATTCCCGCGGCGGCGACCATCGCGACAAAACCCAGAAGCAGGTTGAGCGAGTAGCTGAAAAACCGGATGCCGCCGCGGACCGTCTCCCCGCTTTCAAGGACGCCCAGTAACTGGAACAGCCAGGTTTCGGCCTTGACGCCGAGCAGCATCATTGCGCTTGCGCCGACAACTGGCAGGATCGCCGCCACCACCAGCCAGATGGCAATCAATCGCTGGCGTACCGTGCCCCGGCCATGCGGGCGGCCGTATGCGGCCTGAAACGCGTCCAGCAGGCTGCTGGTGACCCCCGACGCCGCCCAAACTGAAAGTAGCCCGGCAATCAGCGGCAACGTCACGGGCTTGGCGCCCCGTTCGGCCATCTGGTACCGGATCAGGTCCTCGATGCCAGGAGGGGAGACCTGGAAGAGAAAGGTCACGATGCGCCTCGATACAGCAGCAGCGTTGGCCTGGATTAAAAGAGTTGTGACAGTGGTCAGAACAGGAAAGAAGGCCAGCAGGGCTGAGTAGGCCGCGCCCTTGGCATACCCCAATCCGCCGTGCTTGTAGGTCCCCCAAGCAGCCCTTCGGAAACAAACCAGCCAGCGCTTCCAGTGCACGTCCTTACGATATTGCCCTACTTGCCCTGACATTCACAACCGCCAGCGCCGCCTCGATCCGCACTTCAAAAGTAAGAGGCGGCTGGCCGGCCGCCTCCGTGCTTCCCATTCTTCGGTATTCAGTTCCGCGGCTCTATTGCGTACAGGCGCGCCGCGCGTTCACGAAGCCCTTGCCGTAGAACGGGTCGTTGCCCGGTTTGCCCTCGTCGTCCGCCGTGCGCTGCACGAATGTGCCGAGAGCGTTACCGTTCATTCCAGGGTGCATCTGCTTGGCGATGGCCGCAACGCCGGAAACCGCTGGCGCCGCCATGCTGGTGCCGGCTGCCCATGTGTAGGACGCAATTGAAGCGCCCGACCCCCGGCTCGTACTAATCACCATATCGAAAGCCCAGCAGGGAACTGTGACGGTTCCGGTAGCAGTCGGCATCGTGCAGTTCTCGTTTCCAGGATAGGCGAAGTCTCCGCCGGGTCCCGCCACGTTCACCATGGAGTTCCCATAGTTTGTGTAGCTGGCCGGGCGCCGGAAATCGGTGTTGCCATACGCGAAGGCGACCGGCCCGGTAGCCGAAACAGCGATCCCCGATCCGGACTCGGCCGGCACCTTGATGTAATTGCCGCTGTGATCCAGATCGAGCGCGTCATTTCCGGCCGAAGAGACGACCAGCACGCCGAAACGGTTGGCATAGTTCACGGCTTTATTGAGAGCCGCCACCAACTGCGCCGCTTCGCTGGGATCGCCCGCATTCTTGGGGAAGCCCGCGCCCAGGCTCATGTTGATGATGTCGGCGCCGGCTCCGCCGCCGGCGATCGGGGTCGAGGCGTAGAGAATGCCCTGGATGATCCAGGAAAACGCTCCGCTCCCATTGTGGAGAACCTTCACGCCGACCAGTGTGGCTTCAGGCGCAATCCCAATGGTCCCAATGTTGTTGTCAGCCGCCGCCACGATGCCGGCGACGTGCGTTCCGTGCCAAAAGGTGCCCACGTCCTGGTTGAAGTTGAAGCCCGGAACGAAGGAGGCGGATCGGGCAACATCAAGATTGGCCGCCAAATCGATGTGCGTTGAGTGAATTCCGCCGTCAAGAATCGCTACCCGGACTCCTTTGCCTGTGCAGCCCTGAGCCCACGCGGCAGGCGCTTCGACCGCCTTCGGAGCCCACTGAATCGGGTAGAACGTTTCGTTCCCAGGCGTGACTGCCTGTTCGGTGGCGTCGCCGGCTTCAACCACCTTCAAGTCGGGCTGCCACTTCACCATCATGTCTTCCGCAGCGCCGCTAATGGCTCTTGATGCTCTCACGCGATCCAGAAAATCGGGAGCCGAAGAGGTGGCCACGCCAACGCCCGCGCCGTCATGGCCGAACACAACGGTTCCTCCCGCATCCGTCACCGCCTTGACCTGCGCCTCACCCCAGCGGGGCGCCTGTAAGACGTAAGTCTTCTGCGCATTGGCCGTCGCGCCGAGCAGGCACACTGCGGCGGCGCAAACTCCGATCAGTTTCTTCATTATCTGTTGTCCTCCCAGAAGTCTCGATGAACCCAGCTTGACACCAGGCTTGCGCCCGATCGCATCATTCTTGCACAGGAGGTCAAGACACTTCCAGCTTTTAGTTGTTCTCCCGTCTTCTCCGGCCTTCACCTTAAGTTTCTGAACTGCGTGGAGATCAAGGAATCGCTTGCTTGGAGTGTGGAGTGTGGAGCCCGCCAGGAAAACCAGATCTTCGGATAGCTCCGAACTTGTGCTGCCACCCAGGGAAACTCAGTTACGGCTTGCCGGCGGCGCACTTGCCAGTGCATATGGTTTCGGCGATCTTCACCACCTGCCCCAGACGGCCCGATCCGTCGGCCGACGGGCGTTGAACTGAAAAGGTTTCGACCTCACCACTCGATGTGACTGTTTTCTCAACGATTTGGCGCTCCCGCAATTGAAGCTGCCCGGACGCCGGCCGTCCCGGCGCGGCCGGCCCATAGACGTCGGAAACCGTCGTCTGTCCGCCCGATGGCGTCAACTCGGTGGTCGAAACCACCTGCTTGGACAACGCCAATTGTCCTGATGTAGCCGATTCGAATTCGTCCACCTGGGTGACTGTTTTCGAACCTTGCTTCGATGTCCGCTCGACCACCCGCGCTGCTGCGATCAGCCGGCCGTTGGTATCCTTTACATAGCTGGTTTCGTCCCGTTCGGACCGCTCCTCGGAGCCGGTCAGGCGGGCCTCCCGGCGCTCAAACATCTCCATCGAACCGTTCAGGTTTGGACGTTCGACGATTGTCGTTACCGACGACGAGGATTCGCCCGCGGGCTCGGCCTGCTGAATGGTCCGCTCGGCCAGGCTCATCCGCCCGTTCAGGTCGCCGCGGTAGACGCTCGTGGTTGTGGACTGGCGGCCGCCGCCTAGATCCCTGGTTTCACTGACAATCCGTTCCGGCGGCAGTTTGGCGCCATCAGGCGAGTAACGCTGGATCAGCGTTTCCACAATCTTGACGCCGCCGGACTCGCTCAGGACGCGTTCCTGGACCTGCTCGCGCGGCGCGATCCGCCCGTTCAGCGTAGTCGCGCTCGATCCGCTCGACGAATTCACCGCGCTGCTGGCCGTCCACGGGACTCGCCGCCCTTCGGAATCAAAGACATACGTTCTGCGCTCGGCCTGGCCCCAGGCAGCGGCGCCGGACAAAAGAAGCACGGCTATGACGGATTTCATCCCATCCATCCATCGGCAGACGGTTTCGCCCGCTTTAGCGGCTCGCGCAAGCGCCTGTTTTAGCTGCGGGCGCTGCCGCGCTAAACTATAGATACACCGCCCCTGGGCCTTTATGAAGCGCTTTTACATCGAAACCTTCGGCTGCCAGATGAATGTCCACGACTCGGAAAAGGTCGTCGGGACGCTCGAACGCCGGGGCTATGAGTTGGTCGATACGCCCGAATCGGCCGACCTCGTGCTCTACAACACGTGCAGCATCCGCGACAAGGCCGAGCAGAAGGTCTTCCACCGCCTGGAGCAGTTCAAGCGCGAAGCAGGCAAAGGCAAAACCTTTGGCGTCATCGGCTGCGTCGCCCAGCAGGAGGGTGAGCGCATCTTCGAGCGTGCGCCTCACGTGAGCCTGGTGGCAGGCTCGGCCAGCTATACGAAACTGCCGGAGTTGCTGGTCCAGCTTGAGCGCGGCGAGACACGGGTGACCGGCCTTGATCTGGACACTGACGAGACCTTCGAGACCGAGCACACCCGCCGCGATAACCCGCACCGGGCCTACATCACGATCATCGAAGGCTGCGACAAGTCTTGCGCCTACTGCGTCGTCCCGTTCACTCGCGGCGGCGAGCGCAGCCGCTCATCCGGGAGCGTACTGGCCGAGGCGCGGACACTGGCCGGCTCGGGTTACACCGAGATTCAACTCCTCGGCCAAAATGTCAACAGCTACCGCGATCCGTCTCCGGCGGGCTGGAACTTCGCCCAACTTCTCGAGGCCGTCGGCCGGGTGGACGGCATCCGGCGGGTCAGGTTCACCACGTCGCATCCGCGCGACTTCACGCGCGACATCGTCGATGCCATCGACAGGACTGAAACCCTCTGCAATCAGGTTCATCTCCCGGTGCAGAGCGGATCGACCGCCGTTCTAGACCGTATGGCCCGCCAGTACACCCGCGACGAATACATGCGCCGGATCGAGTGGCTGAAATCGTCGAAAAGGGACATCGCGCTATCCACCGACATCATTGTCGGCTTCCCAGGCGAAACCGATGCCGATTTCGACGACACCATGCGGCTTCTGGACGAAGTCGAATACGATTCCATCTTCAGCTTCAAGTACTCGATGCGGCCCAATACCCCGGCGCTTGCGCTCGGCGACCATATCCCTGAGACCGAAAAAGGCCGCCGCCTGTCCATCCTCCAGGAACGCCAGCGCGGCATCCAACTCCGCCGGAACGCCGCTCTCATCGGAAGCGTGCAGGAGGTCCTGGTCGAAGGCTTCAACTCGAAGTCCGGCCAGTGGATCGGCCGCACTTCGCAAAACCGGGTCCTCAACTTCACTTACCCGGCCAACGGCGGTGCGCCCGCACGGCGCGAGATGCTCGGGCGCTATCTGCCCGTGCGTGTGACCAGCGCCGGGCCAAATTCCCTCGTCGGGCAGTATTGCGCTGTTTAGAGTATTGTTGAAACCGGACCCGCCGCGCCGCCGCCTATCATGACAGAAAAGGAGATCACGACATGGAAGTTGAGATGAAAATCCGCGGACTGATGATGGACCCGGTCACCAACATGCCGATCGTGATCCTGCGCGACGCCGCGGGCGACACCGTCCTGCCGATCTGGGTCGGTATCTTTGAAGCCAACGCGATCGCTCTTGAGATCGAAAAAGTCAGCACGCCGCGCCCAATGACGCACGATCTTGTCAAGAACGTGCTGTTTGGCCTCGATGCCACGCTGAAAAAAGTGGTGGTCAGCGAATTGAAGGACGACACCTTCTACGCGGTCATCTGGGTGGAGCGCGGCGGAGAGGTCATCAGCATCGATTCTCGCCCCAGCGACGCCCTCGCGCTGGCGCTCCGCCTCGATTGCCCGATCTATGTCGAGGAACAGGTGCTCAAGACATCGAAGGCCACCCAGACGGTCAGCGACAAGAACGTCAACGAGGAGCTGAAACGCTGGCTTGAAGGCCTCAACGACGAGGATCTGGGCCGCTACAAGATGTAGGACGCCCAGCCTAGACGCCATGGATTCGGAACTTCTCGCCAAACTGGAACGTCTCGCCGCGGCCGGCGTCTCCATCCTGCCCATCGCATCGCTGGAACACCACTTCGTTTTCACCCGCGACGGCATGGCCGTTCTGGTTGAGCGCCGCGGCGAAGGATTCGGTGGCATCGGATCGCCCGGGCGGATCACCTCCAACGGATTCGAGCCCCTGGTCGATGACGCGAGAAAGGCTGCTTTTGTCTTCAAAGGCGCCAGGATAGAGGCTCAGCCACACGAGGCTGACGCCGCGCGGGACCTGCTCCGGACGTTGAAGGCGGTTTTGGGATAACCCGCAGGGCATCTGGTTGATCGCCGGCCCGCCGTCGAGCGGCCTAACGCGTCCTCTTCCGCGCACCGAAAAACCCGTCAGCAGCCACCTTCAAACCCTCGTCGGCGCGCGACCCGCGCCCCAACCCGGTTCATATCTGTTCTCCGCCGGAAACCGGCCTCAGCCATCTTTTCAGGCGCTGCATATTTATTTATGTCTTGTTCGTCAACCCATCTTGTGATACTGTCTCCCGCAGGATTCGTAACGGTGGGTCTCCGCCTCAGCAAGCAGAACTCGCCTTCAGGATTCGGTGGGACTAGAGAGTTCACGAAAGGAAACCATGAAAGCCATCCCATTAGTCGCCTTTCTTGCGGTGGCGCTGATACTGGCGATGCCAGTCGCCAGCGCGCAGATGATGTCGGGCCAAATCACAGGCCGCCTGGTGGATCCTGCCGGAGCTGTGATCGTCCAGGCCAAAGTCAGGATCACGAATGACCTGACAAAGCAAGTACGCGAGTTCGAGACGGACTCAAACGGCAATTTTACGTTCACCAACGTGCCCCCGGGCAACTACACCCTCCGGGTCGCACACACAGGCTTCAAGACATATGAGCAGCGAGCGATCAATGTCGGCGCGGTGGAAAGGGTTGCACTGTCGGAGATCAAGCTGGAAGTCGGCGACGTGTCCACGTCGGTCGAGGTCACGGCATCGGCGGTCCGCGTCGCCACCGACAGTTCCGACCGCGGCACCGCCATCACCACCACACAGATCGTGGACACGGTCACCAAGGGCCGCAACTTCATGATGCTGATGAGCACGTTGCCCGGTGTCCAGGATCTCAACCAAACCAATGACCGTGGATGGGGCTCGGGCAGCCCGGTCCTGATGGGCGGCCAGTCCGGACAGAAACTCCTGGTCCTCGACGGCGCGGCATCCCAGGATTCCGGCAACCGCGACTTTGGCTACATCGCGCCCAGCGTGGATGCGATCTCCGAGGTCAAGGTGCTGGTCGCCAACTTCAACGCCGAGTACGGCGCGCGCTCCGGCGGTCAGATGAACATCATGATCAAGGGCGGCACCAACGAATGGCACGGCAGCGCTTACTACTTCCTCCGCAACGAAGCGCTGAACGCCAACGAGTTCTTTAATAACAAACTGGGCACCCTTCGGCCGGCATACAAGTTCCACAACTTGGGTGGCACCTTCGGCGGGCCGTTCATCATCCCCGGCACGAGTTTCAACAAGGACCGCAACAAACTGTTCTGGTTCTTCTCCTACGACTACCTCAAGAACAAAGGCAGGTTGGGTCCATATCGTTTCACCATGCCGACCGCGCTCGAACGGCAGGGCGACTTCTCTGCCACCACCACCACTGCGGGCGTCATGGTTCCAATCTATGATCCCAATACCGGCGCGCAGTTCCCTAACAACAAGATCCCGCAGGCACGGATCGACCGCACCGGCCTGGCGATGATGAACCTGTTCCCGCTACCCAACACGACTGACCCGACCGGGCAGCGCCAGTACAACGCCGAGTACGTCAACCCCTACAATCGGCCGCGGCACGACAAGATCCTGCGCGTGGACTACCCCATCAGCTCCAAGGACAACTTCTATGTCCGTCTCTTGCAGGACTACTTTGCCAACTCCGGCTCCGGCGCCATCCTCGGCGCCCTCGGCATTAACTGGGGACAGTTCGAACATACCTACAGCATCCCGTCGGCGGGCGTGGCCGCGTCGTGGATTCACACGTTTACTCCGAGCATCATCCTCGAGACGATGTATGGCATCACGCGCGGCCACCAGATGAACTCTCCCAACGACGAGGCCTACAACAACAGCCTCCTGCCGCTGAAGGATGCACAGGGTAACGCAATACCCCTGCCCCGCCTCTTTCCGGGCGCGAACCACCTGAACCTCAGGCCGCAGATCAACTTCGGGTTGCCCAGCGGTTTCAGTGCGCAGTCGTCCGGCCAGGGCATCACAAATGCCCCGCAGTACGGCTTCGATAGCCGCTGGCCGTTTGATGGGACCGACCAGGTGCAGACGATCAGTTCCACCATCACCTGGGTAAAGGGATCGCACACTGTGAAGGCCGGAATCTACCGCGAGCGAATGGCGCGCAACGTCAGCGTCTACTCCCGCTGGAACATCGCCGGCTCTTACTTCTTCGGTTCGGACCGGGCCAGTGTCGTGGATACGGGCTACCCCTACTCGAACCTCATCACCGGCGGCTTCTTCGGCTACGGTGAGGACAGCGTGAAGCAGGTCAATCATGCGCGCTACACCCAGTGGGACTGGTTTGTCCAGGATAGCTGGAAGGTAATGCCCCGGCTGACCTTGGATCTGGGCATGCGCTTCCAGCGGATGGGTGATCTCCACACCCGCGACCAGCGTATGGGCCTTTTCAATGAGGCTTCCTTTGACAAAAACAAGGCTGGCCAGCCCCTGTACCCGGCGATGGTCAACGGGCAGAAAGCTTCGATCAACCCAGTCACCGGCAAGGTCTATCCCTACGTCATGCAGGGCACATTCGATCCGGCCAGCTACACCGGCCTGCCGTTCAGCGGCGTGAAGGACTATTACGGTCACTTCTGGAAGACGCCCCCAATCACCCTCGGACCGCGCGTCGGCTTCGCCTATGATCTGACCGGCAACGGCAAGATGGCAATCCGCGGCGGTTTTGGCATGTTCTATGACCGCGCCGCGACCGTCGATTACATCGGCGCTCTTGGCGTCGGCCGCGGCCCCCTGGCCGCGCCGCCCACGTTCCTCGCACCCATCGTGCTGAATACCACTTTCAGTGGCCTATCAACCGCCCAGGCTCTGCTCTCTCCCCAGGACATCCAGGGCGGGGCTGAAGAGCACCAGGCTCCCGTCACCTACAACTGGAGTTTCGGCGTTCAGCGCGACATCGGCTGGAACATGATCCTCGACGTCGCCTACGTCGGGAATGTGTACAAGAAGGGCTTCTTCGGTGACAGGCACGACCTCAACGCGGTGAAACCGTTCACCACATGGACCCCGCAGGGCGGTACCAATTCGCTTTACAGGGATCCAACGAGCAGCGGCCTCTATTCCACCAATCTGATCCGGTCCATGACGGGCTTCAAGGGCATTGGCATGGTCCCCGTGTTCACCAACAACGGCGCATCGAACTACAATTCTCTTCAAGTCCAGGTCAACCGCCGCGCAGGCCGGGACATCACTTGGAGCGCCAACTACACCTGGTCGAAGACCTTGCTGTACAACTTCCAGCAGTTCACCCCCACCGAGTTGACGCGTTACGAGACGGGCAACCGACCCCACGCCTTCAACGCCAACTTCGGGTACGAAATCTACAAGTACACCGGAGAAAACGCCTTTCTCAGGAAGCTGACCGAAGGCTGGCGCTTCATGGGTACCGCACAGATTTTCTCCGGCGCGAACATCGCTCCGAGCTGCGGTTACCAGTCCAACCCTGTCGGCTATCCCACAGGCACGCCGGCGGGTTCTGTCCAGTTCCGCTGCCAGATGACAACGGTCAGCAAGGAAGCCGTCTGGCTGCCATCGGGCGCCAAGCCGTCCGATGTCGGTTCCACCTACGATCCTAAGCTGTGGTACCCGGTTGATCCGAACAACTTCCAGTTGCCGAAGAACTTTGCGACCTTCCAAATGGGTGCCATCGGTAACATGCCGCCGAACCTCTTCATGGGACCGGGTGCGCAAGTCTTCAACCTGGCCCTCCAGAAGACGATCAACTTCCACGAGTCGCACAGGATTGAGATCAAGGCTGAAGCGACCAACGCTCTCAACCACTTCAATCCGAACAACCCCAACCTCACGCTCACCCGCAACTACAACACGGGGGTCAACGTAAACGCGGCGTTCGGTAGCATCCAGAGCGCGCAATACGAAAGCCGTCGCGTCATCCTTTCGCTGCGGTACGCCTTCTAGGCGCAAGCCCAATTTGAGTTGAATTGGCCCGCCGTCCCGATAGGGGCGGCGGGCCTTCCTTGTGTGCCGAGCATGTTCGACAGCTTGAGGGTGGAAGTCCCTTTGACAACCTGATGGAGGTGAAGTCATAGCGAAGCGCAAGGGCGTCGCCGCGAGGCGGGGTCTGAAAGAAGCGCGGAGCAAAGGCGCGAGCCGA
>JARKOC010000445.1 GCA_029975915.1 Bryobacteraceae bacterium | reverse complement strand
ATCATCGGTCAAGCGCTCCGGCTCGGCGCCATCGGTGCTGTTGGCGCCGGGCCGATGCTCTCGCGGGCTATGAACGTCGAGTGCCGTATGACGGGGGTCACGTCTCGGTCCGAGACATGCAGGATGCGTCCGATCAGCTTGTCTGCCGCGATGCGGCCCATTTCTTCGCGAGGCATGAAGATGCTCGACAGCGGTGGGGTGAATGTCTGGCCCTCCGCGGTATCGTCGGCGCCCACGACCGAGACCTGTTCGGGCACACCGATGCCATGCAGCCTGAGATAGTCGATGAACCTGATGGCCAGGCCGTCGTTGAAAGCAACCACTGCGGTCGACGGGTTCTTGAGGAACGGTTCGAAGACCGCAACGCTGTTCGGATCGAGCAGGACCTCTCCGCAGGGGATCTGACGGGCACGGATGCTGTGCTGCTGACACGCGACCAGCAGTGCCTGCCAGCGCAATCCGTTGTGCCACGAGGCTTCGTGCCCGGCGAGATAGGTGATGCTGGTGTGCCCCAGGCCCTTCAGCGTGGCCACAATCTCCCCGATGCTCTGCCGGTCATCGGAGACCACCGACTGGACGCCGCCGACCGGACGGTTGATGGTCACCAGGGGCCTGACCTGCGCGGCCTTGCGAATTGAGGCATTCGACAATCGGGAGGCGGCGAGAATGATGCCATCAACGGCGGGGATCATCCGCCTGATGGTGGCCCGTTCCTTGATGGGATCATCACTGCTGACTGCGGTGAGCAGACAGAAATCCCGCTCCTCGCATTGCTGCTGCATGCCGTATATGTATTCGCCGAAGATCGGATATCGCAGATCCGCGGTGATGGCCAGAATGGCGCCCCGCAATACGCGCTCATCGTCCGGCTCCAGGTCCTTCGTCTGATATCCGAGTCGTTCGGCCACTTCACGCACATGTTTGGCCGTTTCCAGATTGACGCGGCCCGGCCGCGCCAGGGCACGGCAGACGGTGCTGGCCGACACCCCGGCGGCCAGGGCCACGTCGCGTATCGTCACCTTGGCAGGACGCGGTTCCTCCCCGGTTGGCTGCTCGGCATCGATTGGCACCTCCATGCCACCCACCTCCTTGAGCCTGCTCGCGTCAGCGCGACAGACCGCCCATGCGCGCGCGTCGACGTCGGGTCGGGCGCCGGCGGAAAACGATGGAAACATTTCCACGTCGTCCGTCCAGCTCGATACCGTCAATGCTACCAAATACGAAAGAGCCCGGACCAGCGATTACACGCTCGGGGCCCCTAGTCACCAAAACACACAGCAATAGCCGCCTGCGCAAAGGAGCGTGGAATACGCCTTTCAGCGCGGCATCACCAGCATACTCAGGCGAAAGAAATAAGCGATGAGCACAGCGACAACTTCGTCCTCAACAGAAGTCCGGCCATTCGGTATCCGAGACAAAGTAGGCTACCTATTCGGCGACTTCGGCAATGACTTCATGTTCATTTTTGCCAGCTCATTCCTCATGGTGTTCTATGTCAAAATCATGGGGATCTCCGGCGCAGTGGTTGGCACACTATTCTTGATCGCGCGCATCATCGACGCATTCGCCGATGTCACGGTGGGTGTCGTGGTCGACAGGGCCAGCACCCATCCGGCCGGCAAATACCGCGTCGTGATGATGCGCATGGCCGCGCCGGCAGTCATCTTCTCGTTCCTGATGTACCAGACCTTCGCCATCAATTCATCGATGGGCGTGAAGATCGCCTACATGTACGTGACGTACATCATCTGGGGCATCTTGTACTCCTGCGTCAATATCCCCTATGGCTCCATGGCCTCGGTCATTTCTCCCGAACCCGAGCATCGTACGTCGCTGTCCACATTTCGTACCGTGGGCGCCTCCTGCGCGAGTCTGATCGTCGGCGTCGCGACCCCCATTATCATTTTCCAAACCGATGCGGCCGGCCATCAGGTCATCCGCGGCGGCGACGGCACGCAGATCTTCATGTGGATCGCTTTGGCCTTCTCGGTGTGCTCATTCGCCTGCTACTTCATCTGCTACAAGCTGACCACCGAACGCGTCAAGGTCTCCGACCATCGTCAGGCCAACGCTGCCGCCGAACGCGCATCCACCGTCAAGATGATCACCGATGCTCTGTCCAGCCGCGCCATGATCGGCCTGATCCTCAGCGCTGTCGCCCTGCTGATGGCCATGCTCTTCTTGCAGCAAATGGCGAACTACCTCTACACCGACTACTTCGGGAACGCGGCGCTGCTGTCCACCGCGAATCTTCTTGCCGCACTCACCACGTTCGCCCTGGCGCCCTTCATCCAGCCGCTCAGCAGGCGTTTCGGGCACAAGGGCGTCGGCAGCACGGGCGCAGCCATCGGTTCGATCGGCCTGTTCACACTGTTCGCCCTGCACACCCACAATCCCGTGCTGTTCATGGTGCTCTACGTGCTCACCTTCATGGGCATCGGCATGTTCAACCTGGTGGTCTTCGCCATGGTCACCGACGTCATCGACGACATCGAGGTGTCGAAAGGTGTGCGCCAGGACGCCATCTGCTACTCCGTCTACTCCTTCTCCCGCAAGCTCGGTCAGGCTTTCGCCGGCTTGTTCGCTGGGGCGTCGCTGACCTGGATCGGCTATCAGGCCGGTGCCACCGCCGTACAGAGCGAATCGACACTCGACGGCCTGTACGCCTATTCCACCCTGCTGCCGGCCATCTTCTTCACCTTGATGTTCGCCGCGATGACCTTCGTCTACCCGCTGGAGAAGAAGCGCGTCACGCGCAATGCCGCGGTCCTGCGGGCCAAGCGCGAGGCCGCCGCGGCCACCGAAGCTGCCGAGAACCGCTGATCGCGCAGCCCACCACTGACAAGCAAGCACACGCAGCTACCCACATTCACGAAAGGTTCATCCCGTGGCATTCGAATCTCTTTATCCCCGCGTAACCCCCAGCCGCCGCATTCAGGACATGTGTGGCTCTTGGGATTTCCAGTTCGACCCCGACTCCAAGGGTGTGGCCGAAGGCTGGACTGCCGGCCTGCCGAATCCAACCGATATGCCCGTGCCGGCAAGTTTCGCCGATGTCTTCACCGACAAGTACAGCCGCGAATACACCGGTGATTTCTGGTACGCCACCACGGTGTTCGTGCCGGGCGAATGGCAGAACGGAAACGTGGATATCCGCTTCGACTCCGCCACGCACGCCGCAACTGTCTTCGTCAACGGCGCCGAGGTGACCAGCCATGAGGGTGGTTTCCTGCCGTTCGTGGCCCATATCAACGAAGTGGTGAAGTGGAACGATTACAACACCGTTGCGGTCAAGGTCAACAACGAACTCAGCTGGCAGACGCTGCCGGTGGGCGAAGTCCACACCCTGGGCGACGGAACGAAGATGAGCGCTCCCTACTTCGACTTCTACAACTATTCAGGGTTGCAGCGCAACGTGCGGCTCCTGTTCACGCCGTTCGAGCGTATTGAGGACTTCGAGGTCGTCCATCACATCAACGGGTCCAACGCTCACATCGACTACGCGGTATCCACCAACGGCGAGCATGACGTCGAGGTCATCGTCCTCGACGAGGACGGCACGCAGGTCGCCCGCGCCACAGGCAAGGAGGGCACGCTGGTCATCGAAGACGTGCAGCTGTGGAACCTGCGCGCCGCCTACTTGTACAGGTTCGTCGTCCGCATCACCGACGGTGATCGGCTCATCGACGAATACTTCGACGAGATCGGTGTCCGCACCGTGGAGATCAAGGATTGCCAGATCTTGGTCAACGGCCGCCCGGTCTATCTCAAGGGATTCGGCCGGCATGAGGATTCCAACGTTCACGGCCGCGGCTTCGACGCCGTGATGAACAAGCGTGACTTCGAAGACATGAAATGGATCGGCGCGAACTCCTTCCGCACCTCGCATTACCCCTATGCCGAAGAGCAGTTGTACGAGGCCGACCGTGACGGCTTCTTCGTCATCGACGAGGTCGCCGCCGTCGGCATGATGAAGTCACTGATGAACTTCCTGGATGCCGCGGGCGGCTCGGGTACCGCACAGAAGACCTACTTCGAAGAAGAATCGGTGCAGACCGAGACCCTCGAGGTACACAAGCGGACGCTGCGCGAACTGGTCACTCGCGACAAGCGCCACGCCAGTGTGTGCGCGTGGAGTCTGCTCAACGAGCCCGACAGCAAGGTGCCCGAGGCGGTGCCGTACTTCGAGGCGATCTTCGACCTGGTGCGTGAGATCGACCCGCAGAAGCGTCCCCGCTCGTACGCATCGGTGATGATGGCGCCGGCCGGCACCGACACCACGCATCACGTGGCCGATTTCATCATGCTGAACCGTTACCACGGCTGGTATGTCAACAGCGGCTACGCGAGCGCCGACGGGGCGACGATGATGCGGGCCGAACTGGAGAAGTGGCATGAACTCGAGCCCGACAAGCCGCTGATGTTCACCGAGTACGGCGCGGACACCATGGCCGGGGTGCACAAGCTGCCGTCGGTGATGTGGAGCGAGGAGTACCAGGTCGAGATCATGAAGATGTGGGCCGAGATCTTCGATTCCTACGACTGGGTCGTGGGTGAGCAGCCGTGGAATCTCAACGACTTCCAGACCACCGAGGGGATCATGCGGGTGGACGGCAACAAGAAGGGCCTGTTCACCCGAGATCGCCAGCCCAAGATGGCCGCGTTCTTCCTGCGTGATCGGTGGACCGCGATCCCTGACTACAAGAACTGACCGAGCCGAACCAGCTGCTCCTGATACGCCGGGACCACCGCACACCGCGGTGCCCGGCGTATCAGTTCGGCGGCGGCCACCTGTCGGCCGGCCCCGGCCGACAGCGCCTCGGTCCGGTCAGCCGCAACCCGTTACAGATCCAGGGGGTTGGTGGACGGCTGGGTCGGCGCATCCAGCCGGGCCGGCCTCATTCGTCCACCGAACTTCGAATCGAGGAAGGCGCCTTGAGCCACCAGCGCAGCCGCGTCCATCCGGTTCGTGGCGTCATACATCCGCGAGATGGTCAGGCTGAGCAGATCGAGCTGGTCGACCAACAGCAGCAGCGACGATTTCCCGTTGGCGACCGGACGAGTGTCCGCCCAGTCCCGCGGCAGCGCAAGATAGCCGGCCACCGATTCGGGAAGATAGTCGGTGGCCGTCGCGACGACCGTGTAGGCGTCCTGGGAATCAAGACCCAGATTGCCCAGCCG
>JARKOC010000431.1 GCA_029975915.1 Bryobacteraceae bacterium | reverse complement strand
GGTGCTCGGCATCCTGAACGGGACCTGCAACTACATCCTGACCAGGATGACCCGGGAAGGAGCCGATTTTGCCGAGGTCTTGAAAAACGCCCAGGCGCTCGGGTATGCCGAGGCCGACCCCACCTTCGATATCGAGGGGGTGGACACCGCCCACAAGCTTTGTCTGCTCCTCACCCTCTGCTTCGGCACCAGGGTAGATTTCAAGGACATCCACATCCGTGGCATCGGGGCGGTCTCTGCGCTGGACATAGAGTTCGCGGCGCGGTTCGGCTACGGGATCAAGCTCCTGGCAACCGGCAAGCTGGACGGCGACCAGGTGGAGGCGCGGGTCGAGCCGACCATGGTGCCGGTCGAAGACCCGCTCGCCGGCATCGACGGCGTGTTCAACGCTATCCGCGTCAGCGGCGATTACGCGGGCACGGTGCTGTTCTCCGGCAGGGGGGCGGGCATGGAGCCCACGGCCAGCGCTGTGGTCGGCGACATCATGGCGATTGCCCGGAACATCCTGGTGGATGTCGGCAGGAGGATCGCTCCCCTGGGGTTCCTGGACGAGGAGATCGTCCGGCTTCCGGTAAAGCCTGTCGGTGAGACGGTGAGCAAGTTCTATCTCCGCTTCAGCGTTGTGGACCGGCCGGGCATACTGGCGAAGATTGCCGGCGCGCTGGGCGAAAACGGGGTCAGCATCAGGTCCGTCATCCAGACCGCGAAAAAGGACGGGGCGCCGGTGCCCGTGGTGATCGTGACTCATGATGCCAGGGAAATGGATGTCAGAAAGGCGCTGGAGAAGATTGAGACGCTGGAGATAACCTCCGAAAGCGTCAAGCTGCTGAGAATCGAGGATGATTTGGGATGAAGTAGAGACGAAGAGATTGTCAATGGCATACTGATTGCTTCCATACTCTCGGACTTCCCTGTTTCCTGACTCCGTGACGCCGTCACTCCTTCGCCTTCGCGGAACGCCTCGGCATTCAGTCATGACGGATTCGGGTGTTTGTCATGGCCTCCAATCCATTTCGGTTACACAATGAACACGAAACCAATCTTCGATTCCGGATCCACCCTTTTCCCCCGTGCCTCCGCTGCCGGCAAGGCCTCGCAGGGAGGCACGGCCACGTTCGCATCGGTCCTGGACGCGTCGCTGTCCAGTGACGGCACGGCCGTTGCGGGACGTTCTTCGGAGGCGCTGCCCCACGGGGTGCGGAGCGTTGTCTTCGGTCCCTCCAATGAGTGTCTGCGTTTCCATCAGGCAGCCCCCCGTCGAAGGGACGCCGCGGCAGCTTATGCTCAACAGGTCGGCAGTTCCGCGGACACGGGCGGGGTCAACGGAGACGCCGCGGCGAAACCGGGAGCGGGACACGCCGTGCGGGACGCCTTGCCTGCCGCCGGGGAAAATACGCCCCCGTCCGCTTCCGCGGGAAGCCGGGGCGCCGCTGTCGCTCCATCGGAGCCCGTGCCCGGCCAGACGCAATCCGCCCTGAACGAAAAGGGAGCCGCGGAAATGTCTGCGCG
>JARKOC010000420.1 GCA_029975915.1 Bryobacteraceae bacterium | reverse complement strand
GGCCGCACTCGCAGTGTCCCGCACAATCCAAGCCCGCACCGGTATGTCGATCCGCCGATTCGTCCGCACCCTGAAACCCCTGCGCGCCGCCAAGATCAGCATCGGCCAGCAACAACTCACCATCCCGCCCGCGATCGACCCGGAAACTCAAACCCTCATCGACGCCGCCGCCACGGTGTGACTTAACCGGTAGAAGTCAGGTCGCAGGGTCCGGCCGAGGCGGGCGATCTCGGGGATGGGGCATGAGGGGAACCCGCCACGACCTGTTCGGCGAGCTCGCGGCCCGTGGCCGGGTCGAAGCGGTAGACGGCCCGGACGCGTTGGGCGCACTGCCAGGCGACCCAGACCTCCTGGTGGCGCTCGTCGGCGGCGATCGCGGCGTCGAGGCGGGTCCACTGCTTGTCGGTGAGACGTTCGGCGCCACAGCGCAGCAGGTTGCGGATCCCGTAGAGCGGGTCGCCGGCGCGGCCGCGGTGGCCGTGGGTGTCTTGCTGGACGCGGCGGCGGACCTCGTCGACGGCCTTGCTGGCGAGGGCGACGACGTGGAAGGCGTCCAGGACGGCGGTGGCGTCGGCGAGCTTGTCATCGATCGCGTTCTTGTAGCCGCGGAACGGGTCCAGGGTGGCGACCTCGACACCGGCTTTGAACGCCTTGCCGCGAGCGTCGAGCCATGTCTTGTACACGGTGCCGGAGCGGCCCGGGACGAGGTCGAGGAGTCGGGCGTGGACGTGTCCGTCCTTGTCGCGGGTCAGGTCGACCATGCCGGTCAACTCCTTGGGCCCACGCTTGCGGGGGCTCACGTGGTGCCAGAGGTGCTCGTCCACGCCGAGGGTGGTCACCCCGGCGAACCGGGTCTCGTCAGCGGCGGCCTTGGCCAGGATCGGGGCGATGCTGGTCCACACCGTCCGCCAGGTCGTGCCCAACTGGCGGGCCAGCCCGGCGATGCTGGCGTGCTCGCGGCGCACCTGCTCGACCACCCAGCGGCAGGCCCTGGCCGTGAGCATCGCCCGTGGCTTGGCGATGTGTTCGTCTTGTTCGGTGAACACCCCGGTGGCGCAGGACGGTTCGGGACACGACCAGGTGCGCTTGCGCCACCACACCAGAGTCGGGGCGCCGAAACACGGGACATCGACGAGTCGGACCGTCCGTCGGCCATGCGAACTGGCCACGACGCCGCACGAAGGGCACCCCATGACGACCGGCGCGGACTCCACCGTGACCTGCACTCCGCCTGGATCACGCTCCACGCCGACCACATGGAGGCCCGGCAGGCCGACCAGCAGGTCGCAGTTGTCGCAATAGAGGCCGTGGGCGTGGCAGGGCGCAGCACGGCGCGTAGGCTCGGTCACAGTCGAGGTCCTCGGTTCAGCAGTGTGGTAACTCCTGATCCTGAGGGCCTCGACCCCTACCCCGTCAGACCGCGCTCACCCGGCGTGTCGCACCCTGCCCCACCGCAGGTACGAAGAGCCCGTTATCGACGTATGCCAACCAGATTTCCAGCTGAACTGGTCTTGACCTGCTAGACTTTTGAGCACGTACTCCCTGTTCTTGAGTGAAAAGACAGCATGATCTCCAGCGACTTCCCTTTAACCTTCCTTCGCTCGCCCTTCGCCGTCCTTGCAGGCGCTGGAGTCTCGACGATGGCGCCTTCATCATTGCCTTCAGCTGGAGAGCTGATGCGGCAGATCTTGACAAGCGACAGACTACCTCTATCCAAGAAAGAGCGGGCTACCCTGCAGGCCGCGACTTCTGCCGAGTGGCCCGAGGGGCTGGGCGCATATCACTTTCTCAGGTTCGAACAATTGGTGGAGGCAGTTGGGCTGACGATCGATCCCACGCTGACTTCGGTCCGAGCTCTCATCCCCAGCACACAACCCAACGAATACCATTTCCATCTAGCACGCCTCATAGAGCGAGGTCACGTCGTCCTTACCACTAACTTCGACCAGCTTATCGAACAAGCAGCTTGCCAACTTGGCTTTCAGGTAACCGCTGTAGTAACAGAATCCGACTACGCGGACTATCGCGATAGTCCAGAGTCTTTCGAGCGACCCCTATTCAAGCTTCACGGATCATTCGGAGGATCGGGGTCAGAGAACGTCCGCGCCGCCGTAGCGACCGAAGCCGGCATCATCGGCACCGGAACAAGCTTCACCCTATTCAAATGGACCGTAGTCAAGCATCTGCTCGACAGCCATGACCTCGTTGTTGTAGGATACTCGGGCTACGATGATTTTGACGTAATGCCCAGTCTAGGTCGCGCCGGTGGCGAGAGGCGGCTGTACTGGTCCAGATTCTCACCTAGGGCAGAGAGAGAAGTTCTTGTCGGGAGATCGGACGAGTTTCCAAGTGTCGGCGAATTCCATTTCGATTTCAGTGTCCAATACCACCTCTTTGGAAAATTTGGGGCATCGTCAAGAGTACCAGCCAACGTCGCTATTGGCATCGAAGACTCCTTGGATACAATCCGCAATCTCATGGGAAGCTTCGAGGCAGCGCCGGTAGGAATTGTTCGGACAGTTACACCCCCGCCAACTATCGAGTGGGAAGATGATGCTCTTGGGAAGATGCTTGCCGGAAGATTGCTGATGCAGATTGGGTATCATTCATCAGCGAATAGGTTGCTCCAAGAATTCCTGCCTGAAGCTCCCGATGACTTGACCAGAGGTCGAGGGCACCTTTGGTTGGCTCAAATAGCAGCGGACCGCCACAATCTGAATGAATCGGCTCGCCACCTTCAAGCCGCAGTGCATCACTTGAGAAGAGCACCCATAGATCAACTTCTATTTGGTGACTGCATTGAGCTGTTTGGCTTTCCACTACCGACAGATGAATTCACCTTCGAGTCGGTCTTCCCCTTGAGGTGGATCCTTGAGTCGCCAAGGATGTTCGACAATAAGTTGGAGCACTCGATCGCAGCGCTTGACTTCGGTTTTAGATGCGCGACATCAATTCGTAGATGCGTTAACCGCGGTGACTTCAGGGAAGCGTTGAAGGTTTTCAAGGTCTTCAACGAGAGCCCTCTTCGCGCTTTCCAAACTGATGAAGTGATAGCCGACGTGGCCTACTGGACGGGACGTGGCTACTACAACCAAGCGGCTGAAGCAGCAACGAACCAGGAGCGCCTGAGCATGCTGAACGCCGCTGCGAGTTTGGCAGATGGTGCGACCCGTGTGTATGAAGTCCTTCAGCGAAGGCGGAAGTTCATTGATGCTGCCACCCTAATGGCGATGGCTGAACTCGAGGACGGGCATTACGACTGGGCTTGGGAATCTGCAAATGAAGTGCTGGCCTTTTCCAAGCTTGTCGGCTCACACTTTGGGCAGGCGCAAGCGTTCTGGATCTTTCAACAGCTTCGCCCTTCGCAGAGTTTCGAAGGGGAATATGAGGAGGCTCTTAGACGAGACGAAGCTCAAGAGGAGCAGGAGTGCGGCCACTGACCTCGCGGCAGCACTGGGGAACGAGGTCAGATACTTCGCCACAGGTCAACTCCTTCTTCGTTGTGGGAGAGACCCACCCTCGCCGATGTCGGCGCACCTCGCTATCGATGCATGTGGAGTTGAGAGTAGACGGAAATGTATCAGCCCGAGCTGCGATGGATGGCCGTCGCCGCCGTTCCAGATGCAGAGAGCACCGGCGCCCTAACAGCTGGACAAACGCGCTCGACCATCTCCTCTACTTCCCACAAGGCGTCAGCGCTGACGTCCACATCGATCTCAAAGCGCACTGGAGGGGCCCCAATCAAGAGTGCCGTGTCGCAACGTGAGTGGAGCGTCGACGTGACCCGAGGCTTGAGCGTTGCGTCACGTCCTGAACTCGTTGCCACTTGACAGTGTGTGCTATGGGTTCCTATGGCGGGCGAAGTGATCGCTAATCACGCAGCGGGGGAGTTGCGATATCGTCTGGAGCCTCGAGAGGTGACGAATGGCGTAAGTCGACTGAGAGCGCTTCGGAAACCAAGCCCGCCCGAGAGCGCGGTTTCTTCCTGACGGTGTCGACAATTTGTGCTAGCGGAAGCCACCAGGGCTGGCTCGTTTGAACAAGTGGATGGCTTCGTTGCTGCCCTTGGCAGGCGACGCACTCGCACAAGTAGCCAACAGGCTGGACTTGAGGCTCGGGTCGCCTGCCCAATTCACAGGTCCTGCATCGACAGCGATACCATAGACAGAGCTCTAGGAGCGATTGTAGGGCATCCCAAGGCTGCTCAATCCCTTGGCGAGCCCTATGGTCGAGAAAGCGATAGATGTGAGGACGGGCAGCTATGAGCGGATGATACCACGCGCGCAGCACGACCCTTCTCGGGACTTCGCCTTGTCGGTAGTATGTCGCGAGCGTGTCGTACCAAGCCACTGCCTGATTCATTACGTCCCACAAGTCTGGCTCTTGCCCACAGTCGCACGCCGCGTCATGATTGGCTGATCGAGGCGCCGGAAAGCTGCTGTTGGGTGAGTGCAAGAATAGCGCACGGCGGCCAGTAGCTGTACTTGGCTGAACAAGTTGTTCGTGTACACGCTCATAAGTGGCCATCATCGCCATTCTTCGTTCGGATCGAACGGTGTAGGCAGCGACGGCCAACGAGACTAGTAATGCGAGAGCGGCCAGTAGGAGAGCCAGCCAGTCCTTAGGCTCCATGCCCCCGGCCTTCTGCGCCAGGTCTAGTAGCAAATCGACGGCCGTCAAGAGCCCACATCCATCCCGCAGGGCGGCGTCCCAAGACGGTTGCGAGGCGCTCAGGTACGAATTCAGGCATGAGCATGGGGTATGCCATATTCAAGGTCCTCGGATCCCTAGTGGTGTGTTTGGCACTGTGCCGGCAGCCCGCCTGCGCAATAGAAACTACCAGTTGACTGTCGAACTTCGACCCACAATACTGGCTCTTCATACTTGCGGTGGGGGCAGGGTGAGTCCGCCGCCGATGAGGAGCATGCGGAGGCGGTAGTTCTCGCGGTTGCGGAAGCCGCGGGCGATGCGGCGGTGGAGTTCGATCAGCCCGTTGATGCTCTCGGTGCCGCCGTTGTTGGCGCCCTTGGTGTCGAAGTAGGCCAGGAAGGCGTCCCTCCACTGTCGCAGGGTCCGGCCGAGGCGGGCGATCTCGGGGATGGGGCATGAGGGGAACCCGGCCACGACCTGTTCGGCCTGAGTTGGGTCACGGTTTCGCGGAATTGGCACTTGAATCGCTGTGGCTTGGGCGGATGGTCGAGATTGGTGCCTGGTTTAGGCACTAACGCGGTTGTTTAGACTGGGCTGGTGGTGTGGATTCGGCGGGTTCGGACGAAGTCCGGGGCGACGGCCGTCCAGCTCGCGGAGTCCGTCGGCGGGCGGCGCCGGATCGTGCGGCATGTGGGTTCTGCGCATGACGAGGTGACGCTGGGGCTGTTGATGGAAGAGGCCCGCCGGCTGCTGGCCGGTGACGCGCAGGGCGAGCTGGATCTGGGTATCACGCCGACGGCGGTGAAGGCGTCGTTGGTGCCAGCACCGGACCCGGATGCGCTGTTCGAGCCCGATCCGGTGGCGACAAGGCGGGAGGTCGTGGCTCGTGCTGTGGTCCACAAGACGTTCTCGCGGCTGTTGTTCGATGTCCTGGCTGGGGTGTATGCCGATCTCGGGTTCGAAGCCCTGGACGATGAGGTGTTCCGAGACCTGGTGATCGCCCGGGTCGTGGAGCCGACCAGCCTGCTGGACGTGGATCGGGTCCTGGCCGATCTCGGGCGGGTATCGGCGAGCCTGTCGACCCGCAAACGGACCCTGCACCGCTGCTCCGACGGCGCCTATCGTGACCGGCTGGCCACGTTGAGCTTCACCCACGCGGTCAACCATGGCGACATCTCGTTGTGTCTTTTCGACGTGACAACCCTGTACTTCGAGGCCGAGAAGGAAGACGACCTGCGCAAGGTCGGCTTCTCGAAGGAACGCCGCGTCGACCCGCAGATCGTGGTCGCACTACTGGTCGACCGCAACGGGTTCCCCCTTGAGATCGGCTGTTTCGAGGGGAACAAGGCCGAACAGAAGACGCTGCTGCCGATCATCGAGGCCTTCAAGGTCCGCCACAGTGTCGAGCGGATGGTCGTGGTCGCCGACGCCGGGATGTTGTCCGCGGGGAACCTGACCTGGCTGTCCGATGCCGGGTTCTTCTTCATCGTCGGGTCCCGTCTCACGAAGGCACCCATCGACCTGGCGTCCCACTTCCGTTGGCACGGCGACGCGTTCACCGACGGCCAGGTGATCGACACCATCACACCCAGGGACTCCCGGAAGATCGAGAACGACCCGCTGCTGCGGGCCGAACCGGTCTGGGATCCCACCGGGCATCCCCGGTCGTGGCGGGCGGTGTGGTCCTACAGTTCCAAACGTGCCGCCCGGGACCGCAAGACCCTGACCCTGCAGGAGAACCGTGCCAAGGCCGTCGTTGCCGGTGACAAGGCAGCACGCACGCCACGGTTCGTGACGATCAAGAAAAACGGCCCCACCCTGGACGAGGCCTCCATCGCCCGGGCACGTCAACTGGTCGGGCTCAAAGGTTACGTCACGAACCTACCCGCGGACGTGATGAGCGCCCACGAGGTCATCTCCAGCTACCACGACCTTTGGCACGTCGAACAATCATTCCGGCTGTCCAAGACCGACCTGCGAGCCCGGCCACTGTTCGCCAGGACCCGCGACGTCATCGAGGCCCACCTGACAATCGTGGTCACCGCGCTGGCCATCGCCCGCACCGTCCAGGACCGCACCGGCCTGAGCCTGCGCCGAGTCCTGCGAACACTGCGCCCCCTACGCTCAGCAACCATCACGATCAACGGCATCACCCAAACCATCGACCCCGCCATCAGCCCCGACCAACAAACCATCATCGACAACATCACACGGCCGCCCGCAAGGCACTAACGCGTTTGACCCAACTCAGGTCATGGTGCCAATCCTGCCGCTTCAGTGCCGCCGGTTCGTTCGATGGCGTACGCCCGGCCTACCGCTTTCGGCATCGGATCGGCGCACGGCATCATCATTCAGCGGCACCAGGCTGAATCCATGTGGTACGGTCTTCGAC
>JARKOC010000415.1 GCA_029975915.1 Bryobacteraceae bacterium | reverse complement strand
TGGGTGTCGAGCACGGACTGAAAATCGATGAGTCCTGAGCTGTAGCGCTGACGCGCCAGTTTCTCCGCGGTTCGCGCGGCAGCCAATGCATTCGACAAGGCCTCCCCTCGTTCATTGGTGCGCGCCAGGGTGACCAGGGCGTTTTCCACATCCTGCAATGCGCCGAGCACCGTCTTTTCATAGTTCACCAGAGCCTGTTCGCGTACCGCATCCTGAATCTCCACCTGGCTGCGCAGGCGTCCGGCGTTAAAGATGGGCGATGTAATGCCGGCAAGCAGGGAATACGTCGCTGAGCCGCTGTTGCCGAGGGCGCTCAGGGTCAGCGCTTCCAGGCCGATGGAACCCGAGAGCGTGAAGCTCGGATACCGCGCAGCCTCGGCGATTCCTACGCGGGCGGTTTCCGCGGCCAGCTTCCGTTCGGCGGACCGTATGTCCGCTCGCCTGCGCAGGGTGTCGGCGGGGATGCCGATGGCGATTTTTTCCGGAACGGCCGGCAGTCCGCTGCCCTCTGCAAGACGGTCATGCAGCGTTCCAGGCGTCTTACCCAGAAGGATATCCAGGCGGTGCTCCGCCTCTGCCAGGTTGATCTCTAGAATGGGAATCAGCGCCCGGGTCTGCTCACGGCTGGTGCGGGCCTGTTCCACATCCTGGCTGCTGACGAGCCCGGCCTGGGCCCGCCAGGAGGTCAACTGCAGGGTTTCCGACTGGCTGGCGAGATTGTCGCGGGCGATGCGGAGCAGGATCTGCTGGGTGCGAACCTCCACGTAGTTCCGCGCTGTTTCGGCCACCAGCGTGACACGGGTGTCCTGCAGGCTCGCCTCGGACGACGACAGGTCGGCCTCCGCCGCTTCGACACCGCGGCGTACGCCGCCGAACACGTCGAGTTCCCAACCGGCGTCAAAACCGGCGCTGAACAGTTCACGCGTTTCCCCGCTGCCGGTATCCTCGCTGGAACGACTGCGCCTGTAACCGCCTGACGCAGTCACGTCCGGGAAAAACCCGGCCGCGGCAACCACTCGGCGGGCGCGAGCCTCGCGCACCTTTGCCCTGGCGCTGCGCAGATCCGGACGTCCCCGCAAGGCTTCTTCGACCAGTTCGGACAGCAACGGATCGTTCAGGGTACGCCACCAGCTGCTGAGATCGCCGACGGCATCGCCCGACGTTTGTGGGATTGCTGTCCTCTCGATCCGATTCCAGGACGCGGGCACGTC
>JARKOC010000414.1 GCA_029975915.1 Bryobacteraceae bacterium | reverse complement strand
TCGGCGTGCCCTGCGCTGGCGAATCACCAGAGCCCCGCCTGCGAGCAACAGAAGTAGCGTGCCGCCCAGCAGGAACGCGTCCCTGCCCAAGCCGCCTGTCAGCGGAAGAATGACTCCGGTCTGCTGCTCATTGGCGATTTCCTCAAGCGATATCTCCAGAGCATCGCCGGTAATCGCGAACTCGAAATTCTGGCCGGTTCTTTGATATCCGGGCGGCGCTGTTTTCTCAGTCAGGATGTAGTCACCCCAAGACAGACCCTCGGCTTTGAACAGACCTGCTGCTGGGTCTTTGTCGAGCCCTGTGCAGGCCGCTGCGCTGGCGGCGACGCAGTCCTCGATGTCAACGTCGGTTCCCTCATCGGGGCCTGCCAGAGTCCACACCGCGCCGGCCAGCAAGCTGCCTTGTTCGTCGACCTTCGACCAAGTGACGGAGCCTGGCTTGTCCCTATTAGTCAGGGTGCACACGACGTCTTGGGCAACGCCCACCTGGATCGTCGAATCTGTCACCGGCACGTCCCCAGCACCCGCGGTGCAGACCAGGCTTTCCTGCTCATAGCCGGGCTGAAGCGTCTCGCCAACCAGATATGTCCCGGGCTCCACGACCTTGGTCTCACCCGAAGAGAAGCCAAGTGCTTGGCCTCCTGTCGGAGTCGCATTGAGCAGGAAGTCGTTAATACTGGCGGTGCCACCGAAGGCGTTGGTAACGACCTTTGTAAGCGTCAGAGTGCTGCTCTGCTCCTGATTCGTGAAATCACAGTCGAGTCTCTCTCCCGGCTTCAGCTGAGGTACCGTCACTCCAGACGCAGAAGGGAGGGAGATAGATTGACCGGGTGTGCCGTTGTTGTCCGTGACGGTGCACTGACCCGAGACAAACACATATCCTGGCTTCTGAGTCTCACTAACCGCTACCTGAGCGGCGGAGTCCGCCTTGTCGAACGTGACGGTCCATGACGCAATGCCAGTCGACCCGGTCTGCTGCGCACCTGAGGGGCTCTGGGCTGCGGTCCCCTTCGTGGCTGTTGTGGTCGACCCCATGGTCCAGCCCTCGCCAGGCTGTGCGTTGGCACCGTTGCGGTCCAGGACTGTTTTGGTTATGTTGACCTGCGCAATCAATGGCGAGTTTGTGAACTGGCATACGACCGCCTGTCCCGAGGTAGGAATTGTAACAGTGCCACTGGTGCCAGAACCGCTCACCGCTGGAGACATCGCCTTTCCATCGATCGTGCACTGATACGTGGTGGCGTAGTTGGTCAGATCGGTGCCGCTTGCCCCGGCCTCGCTGAATGCCAGAGTCTTGCCGCGCACGGTGGGCTGTGGACCCACCCTGTCGTCCTGGAGGCCGTTGCTCGACCCCGTAGTGGTGGAAGTCCCGAGTGTGGTGGCGCCATCGCTCAGTGTCAGGGAGAACTGATCAGAAGCAGAAACTCGGCCATTGATGACCTTCTCCAAAGTGATGGTCGCCGGCGAAGAGCAGGATGCCAGATCTGTACTGCTGGATAACGCCGAGGTGACAGTGCTCTTGTTCGACCAACTCGGCATGTCGAAGCTCTGAACTGTACTGCTGGCACCAAGATAGGCCTTGCCGGAGGCGTCGAAGGCGACTCCATTGACGTTCTCTGCCGTGTCGAACGAACTCGACCCCGACGATGGGATCGAGCCACCGGTGGCTGTGGCCAGATTGGCCGCAGTCACGCTGAAAACTGTCGTCTCCGAACCGGAGCCGCGAACGATGAAGAGGTTTCCACCGGCGTCGAACGCCATATCACCGTTGGTCGCTCCTGGTACTTTTCGCCCGGAGTAAGTGCTGACATAGCCCTTGTATGAGAACTTCGGACTCGCGCTAGGGTCGTATTGCCAGATCTTGAACACTTGTGTGTAGTTGGTGTTGGTTCCTTGCCCACCGGTCGTTGTTTGGAACCCACCGAACATGTACTTGCCATTGTTCAGATTGACTGCCCCTGCAACCAGGGAGCCACTGTAGCTTCCGTTGGCCTGAGACGATGTGTTGTAGGTATCGCCCGCAGTTGACCAGCTCCCCGTCGACACATTCAGCTCGTACATCGTCACAGTCCGCGACTCGTTTGTGCGCTCGTATGCGTAGACCGGCTCGCCGCCGGAACCGATACCGACTCCGTTGAAGCTGCTAACGCCGGATGCACTGCTTCCGATGTTGGTCACAGTGCCCGTCGGTCCGATCTGACGGAGCTGTCCGCTACTGCTGACTGAGTAGAAGTAGCCAGACGTACACTGGATGGTCACCGCCGCCTGGGTACTGCGCGATGACACTGATCCCTCAGAGGTCGAGGAGTCTTCAGCATGGTCGGTATCGCCTGTCGCCATTGCGTTCTGATCAGCCGTCGCTGACTCACTTGCTTCCGGACTCTCACCAACTGAAGGGGCTGTGCTCGCGGACTCATCCTCCATGTTTGCCACAGCCATGGAGCTGGGGAACATGCCGACCGTCAGAGTCAGGCCGAGCAGCGCGCCCAGGAACCTCTTGCGATTCAGTTTTCTCCTGCTCGATTGCCGCTCGCTGCGACTACCAGACATCGCGTTCCCCCATCGCGTT
>JARKOC010000130.1 GCA_029975915.1 Bryobacteraceae bacterium | reverse complement strand
AGGGTGCCGCCGTCGGCCCGCAGGATACCCGTGTTGACGCGGCTGACATCGACCGTATCCCGCAGGTCGATGACCATGCCGGCGCTCTGGTTGGCGACGATCAGGCCCTGGTTGTTGAGGCCGATGAGGTTGACGCCCAGTCGGCCGGCGCCTTGGATGGTGTGTCCGGCGGCGTTGGTGAGTGTCCCCACGGTCGTGCCGTTATAAATCCGGTTACGGTCGCTGTTGCCCATGATCAGGCTGCCGGGTCCGGACAGGGTCACGTCGCCGTTGATGAGCATATTGGTATCGGAACCGGTCGAGTTCATCTGCAGGTCGCCATTGTTGGTGATGGTTCCTTCCAGGTTGGCTGACTGGCCGTTCTGCACCGCCATCTGGCCGTTGTTTGTCAGGTCCTTCAGGGTCGAGCCCTGGAGTTCGATGATGCCGCCGCCGGAGGTGCTCAGCGTTCCGCCGGTGATGGTGCTGCCGGCTATAACCACTTTAGAGCCGTTCACGGCCTCGATCAGGCCGGCCGTGCCGCCCGACACATTGGCCAGGTCCGTTCCCGAGATGGTGAGCGTGCCGCCGTCGGCCCGCAGGGTGCCGGTATTCACACGGCTGACATCAAGCGCGTCCCGCAGGTCGATGACCATACCGGCGCTCTGGTTGGCGACGATCAGACCCTGGTTGTTGAGGCCGATGAGGTTGACGCCCAGTAGGCCTGCGCCCTGGATGGTATGGCCGGCGGCGTTGGTGATCGTGCCCACGGCCGATCCGTTTAGAATCCGGTTACGATCGCTGTTGCCCATTAGCAGGCTGCCGGGGCCGGTCAGGGTCACGTCGCCATTGATGCGCAGGTCGGTCAGGGTGCCGCTGGAGTTCAGCTCCAGGGTGCCGTTGTTGACGATCGTGCCTTCGACGTAGCCGGTCCAGCTGTTCTGCACCGCTACCCGGCCGTTATTTGCGAGGTCCATCAGGGTTGCGTTCTGGAGTTCGATGATGCCGCTGCCGGATGTCTGCAGCGTTCCGCCGGTGATGACGGTGTTGTTGATCTGAACCAACGAGGCGTCCAAGGCTTCTATGGCGCCCCCGGCATTCGAGATCGTTGCCGAATTGACGAGTATGAGTGTGCCGCTGTTCTCCGCACGCAGGGTACCGCTGTTGGACCGCGTGGGGTTGTCGTCGCGCAGGTCGATGACGAGCACAGTGCCGCTCTGGTTGGCGGTAATAAGACCCTGATTGTCCATTCCCATGAGGTTTATGCCGATCTGCCCGCCTCCTTGAACAGTATGGCCGGCACTGTTGATGAGCACGTTCGTCAGGGGAGTGCTTTCCAGCCCAAAGATACGATTGCTGTTCAATCCTCCCAGTGTGAGCGTTCCATTGCCCGCCAGGGTAACCGGGCCGGAGATCCGCAGGTCTGACAAGGAGCCGCTGGAGCTTAACTGCAGGGTGCCGTTGTTGGTGAAAGTTCCCGCAAGAAGCGCATGCTGACCGTTGGCCACAGTAATCAGGCCGTTGTTGGTGACGGAATTCAGTGCCGTGCCCATCTGGAGTTGGATGGCGCCGCTGCCGGCAGCCTGCAGCGTTCCACCGCTGATAGTGCTGTTGACGATCTCCACCGTTGAACCGTTCAAGGCTTCAATCGTACCACCGGTGTTTGAGAAGGTTTCTGAACTCATAATCCTGAGGTTTCCGCCGTTCTCCGCCCGCAGCGTTCCGCTGTTGGACCGCGTGGGGTTGTCGTCGCGCAGGTCGATGATGAGATTTGTTCCGTTCTGGTTGGCGGTAATCAGCCCCTGATTGTCCAGTCCCATGAGGTTTATGCCGATTTGCCCGCCCCCTTGAATAGTGTGGCCGGCGCTGTTGATTAAGACGTTGGTCGTTGGTGTGCTTTCCAGTCCGAACACGCGGTCGCTGTTCAGACCACCCAGGGTGAGCGTGCCGGTACCCGCAAAGGTGACCTCACCGGAGATTCGAATGTCGGTGGCAGTGCCGGTTGAACTTAACCTCAGGTCGCCGTTGTTGGTTACGGTGGGACCGGCAATGGTCAGATTGCTGCCGTTGTTCATGTCCAGTGTGTCGCCGGTGTCAATGGTGAGATTGCCGATGGAGGCGCCGGTGGTGAGGTTGACGTACGACGTGGTGCCTGTCTTGCCGCCGTCGATGAAGACGTTGTAGGTCGTGCCGTTGGGGACCGTGTTCGGGGTCCAGTTGGTATTGAGGTTCCAGACCCCCGTGCCGCCGTTCCAGGTGGCATCATCCGCAAAAGACGTTGCGATTGGTAGGAAGAGAAAACCGACAAATACCAGAGCTCCAATCCACGGGACTGGTCTCCGGTCTCGTATGGAGTAACCGTTCATGGGGACCCTCCTTCTTTCGTGCCACCCGTCGTACCTCCTGCTTCCCGAATCAGCTTGGCAACCTGCGAGTCGGATTTCACCGGCTCGATTGCCAGAATGTGTCTGGCGTTGATGTACATGAATTCAGGGCTGTGCCATTCCTTGCCCCGTTTCACCAGGATGTTCGAAACCTGCTGGGTCTCCTTGTTCACCTGGCTCTGGATGTAGAACACGTCCGTCAGGAGCGGGTAGTCGGTGCCCACGCCCTTCAGCTTGCCGATGAATGTCTGTCCGTTGGAAAGGAACACCGCCTGATACTCGGACTTCAAGTCAATCTGCGGCTGTGTTGTACGTTCGCAGCCGCTGAGGAATGGCAGAACGGCAAGTATGAGAGCGAAACAGAAGACCGGGATGCATGCATACCTCATTTTAGAAATTTCTTTCCGAAACGTATGAATTTTGGTCATGGTTCCTCCCTTTGAACGTGAAAGTTCACAAAATGTAATATTTTTCGACATGCCTACGGGAAATCCCATGGACTGAATGATGTTAAATTTATCATTGTCATAAATTAGTGCGCGCTCTCCAAGTGTCTGGATTGTCGTCAGCCGGCAATACCAATTAAATCAAATGGTTTCCTTCTTTCCTGCTTCATCATTCGCAGTGGTGTGCTGTGGGTCTCCTTCTTGTGGATCCTGTCCGGCGTAACGGGTTGACAAAAAACTTCCTTCATATAACGATGCAAATCTTGTGCGATATTTCGTAACAGTATGATTTTGTTAATGGTATGCATCCGGTGCGCGGGAATGAACGGAAAGTGTAAAGCATTCCGACTGATGCATGGCAGTGCAGCCATCGGTGAGAAAAATCCTGGAGATATCTCGGGGTATGCTATGATGATTCCCCAAAAAATGAAAAAGAGGAGGAACACGTGATGAACAAGCCGATCCGTATTATGCCGTGCCTGGACATGCAGAACGGACGTGTCGTCAAGGGAGTCCATTTCGTTGATATCCGGGATGCGGGCGATCCGGTGGAATGCGCTCAAGCCTATTGCCGTAACGGCGCCGACGAACTTGCCATGCTCGACATCACGGCCACCGTGGAAGGGAGGGCCACCATGCTGGAAGTGGTGAAGCGCGTCGCCGGGGTGACGACCGTGCCGTTTACCGTCGGCGGCGGCATTTCGGATGTGAAAGCGGCGGAGGCTGTGCTGCGCGCGGGTGCGAACAAGGTTTCGGTGAGCAGCGCCGCCTTCCGCAAGCCGGAACTGATCCCCGACATGGTCAGGGAATTCGGCCCTGAGGTGGTGACGGTTGCCATCGACGTGGACAGGAACGGCGCACTGCCTTCGGGGTATGTAGTCTATATCGACGGAGGGCGCACCGCTACCGGGGCGGATGCGGTGGAATGGGCGCGGCGTGTCGACGGCTATGGCGTGCCGGTTATCCTTCCCACGAGCAAGGCCGGCGACGGTGCGCGGACCGGTTTTGATCTGCCGGTGATCAGTGCCATCAGGAACGCCGTTTCCGCCGAAGTGGTGGCATCCGGAGGAGCGGGACAGTTGGAGCACTTCTATGAGGCCGTGGAGGCGGGAGCCACCGTGCTGCTCGCCGCTTCGGTCTTCCAT
>JARKOC010000405.1 GCA_029975915.1 Bryobacteraceae bacterium | reverse complement strand
TGAAGGCCCCGATCCGGATGGTGACGGCGCCCCACACGCCGCCGCCCTTCACCGGTGCGCTGGAAGACCTCTACATCCCCAGCGCGGCAAAGATCGAAGCGGCTGTCAAGGCTATCCTGTAGTACGAGACGGACGAGGGGGGTGGAGGGGCGGGCTTCAGACCCGCCCCTCCTCTAGCAGAGTGCAGCGCCGGTTACGGATGACACGCATCCACTACCGGCGAGAACGAGAAGTACGTGAAACCGGCGATGCCATTCGTGCCGAGTAAACAGGGCGCCGCCGGACATCCGGTTTTCATATCCTTCAATTCCCCCGGGAATTGTTACTCATACAATAAATCTGAGAATAAACGGGACCGGCGGAGCCGGATCATTGTTTTCGGTTATACAGTTGAACCAATACTAAAGAAAAGAGGTCTGAGACATGAGTGTGAAACTGCAGGAATTGACCATGCCCAAATGGGGGCTCACCATGGAGGAAGGAACCCTGGTGAAGTGGATGGTGGAGGTGGGCGATACGATTGAGCCGGGCATGGAACTGGCCGAAGTGGAGACTGACAAGATCGTCAACGTCATGGAAGCGACTCTGTCCGGCGTACTGTTGAAAATGATTGCGGAAGAGGACGAAGTCCTGCCGGTGGGTGCGCTGCTCGGTGTCGTGGGCGATGCTTCCGCATCCGAGGCGGACATTGATGACTTCATAGCAAACTTCGGGTCAGGAGCGGCTGTCGAGGCCGGTGAGGGTGAGGCCCCTGCCGCCGCCGCGGCTGTTTCCGGAATCTATGAGATAACCATGCCCAAGTGGGGACTCACCATGGAGGAAGGGACCCTGGTGAAGTGGATGGTGGAACCGGGCACGACAGTCGAGCCGGGCATGGAGATTGCCGAGGTTGAGACCGACAAAATCGTAAACGTTCTTGAAAACACCCAGGCAGGCGTGCTCCGCCGCCTTGTGGCCGAAGAGGGGGATGTGCTCCCCGTTGGCGCGCTTCTCGGCATCATCGCCGAAGAAGGCGTGACCGACGCGGACATCGACGCCTTTATCGCCGGCGGAGGAGCGGCGGCAGCGGAAGAGAGCGCAGTTTCCGCGCCGGCGGAAGAGGCTGCCGCGCCTGCCGCACCGGCTGCGCCCCCCGCGGAGGAACTGGTGCCGGTAGCGGGCATGCGCGCCGCCATCGCCAAGACGGTCAGCGCTTCATGGACAAATATTCCCCACTACATGGTGACCGTGGCGATCGATATGGGCAAAGCCGACTCCCTTGCCCGTTCCCTGAAGGAATCGGGAACCAAGGTGTCCATCAATGACCTGATCATCAAGGCCGCGGCAACGGCCAAACAGAAATTCCCTCTGATAAACGCGTCCTATGCCGACAAGAACATCACCATGCACCGTGATGTCAACATGGCGGTTGCCGTCGGCCTGGACGAAGGCGTGGTCATGCCGGTCATCAGGAACTGCCAGTCCCTCTCCCTCCAGGAGAGCGGCGCACGGAGCCGTGAGCTGGTGGCTCTGGCCAAGGACGGCAAGCTGGGCAAGGAAGAAATGTCCGGCGGAACCGTGGCCATCTCCAACATGGGCATGCTCGGTGTCGAGAGCTTCGTCGCCATCGTGCCGCCGACCC
>JARKOC010000109.1 GCA_029975915.1 Bryobacteraceae bacterium | reverse complement strand
GCTTTTTATCGGCCGCCACACGATACCGCTGGAAGAGGGGGACAGCGTCTATTTCGAGACAACCGCGGCGCACGGATTCAGATCCAGAGACGATTCGGAGGTACTGATCCTGGAAGTGGAAATGGCGGCATAGATCTCCGTTTCCAGCGGCTTCATACCGCTACGCCGTACGATATGGGAAGAACAAGGAAAAGAGCGTGAGCAGCGACGTCTGGAACAAATGCGCGGGATTCCGCGCCATGGTCATCGGGCTCGCCGCCGCGTTCGTACTGCTGTTTCCGGCGTTTTCTCCGACGACCTTCGCGACCGGAAGCCTGACAAGACGGACGATAGCGGTTGAGGACATGCTCGGGAGAAAGGTCGTGGTCCCCGCATACCCACGACGGATCGTGGCCCTTGCGGGCGCGCTGCGCATGGTGGTGTACCTGAACGCGTTCGACCGTGTGGTCGGTGTCGAGGGGATGGAAAAGGAAAAGCCGCCGCAGAGCGGCAGACCGTACGGCACGGCAATCGCGCCAAGGGTTGCGTCCCTTCCCGATATCGGACAAGGGGGATTGAAACCGGTGGATCTTGAAAGGATCATCACCCTCCGGCCTGACGTGATCTTCTCGGCGGGATTCGACAGGTTCCAGGCGGACGACATGACCCGCAAGACCGGCGTGCCCGTCGTCGCTCTGTCCTACGGCGGTACCGGCATGCTGTCCGGCGGACGGGCGGTACGATCGCTTACGCTCATGGGAAAGATCCTGGCAAAGGAAAAAAGGGCGCGGGAGATTGCCGGGTATATTGAAGGCATAAAGGCAGACCTGATGCGGCGGACGCGGGGAATACGGCCGGGCGGTCCGAAGGTATACGTGGGATGCATCGGATACAGGGGGATGCACGGCATAACCAGCACCGACGCGGACTTTTTCCCCCTGGACGCCATCGGCGCCCGCAATGTGGCGAAAAAACTGAGCAAGGGGGGGCATCTGTTCATCGACAGGGAGCAGATCCTGGTGTGGAACCCGGACGTGATCCTGATCGATGTGGCGGGCATGGCGCTCCTCAGGAGGGATTACGCAGAGCGTCCCGTTTTTTACCGGAAACTGAAGGCGATCCGCGAGGGGAGGGTTTTCCAGGTCATGCCGTACAACAATTACTACACGAACATGGAAACGGCCCTTGCCGACGCCTACGCCGCCGGGGTCTTTCTCTTCCCGGAACGGTTCGCGGACATAGACCCCGACAGGAAGGCGGATGAAATCATCCGCTTTTTCACCGGAGCGCCAGCCTATGAACCGATGAGACGGGAATTCGGGGGCTTCCGCAGGCTTGATTTTTCAAGGAACGGCATCCATGTCCGTTGATGCCAAGGGAGCGGGGCACAGGGAGAGTTATCAGCGGGCAGTCCGCCGGAAACGGCTTGTCCTGCTTTTCCTTCTCCTTCTGTCGGCAGGCGTGGGCGTGCTCTCCATCGGAACCGGCTCGTGCCCCATCGATGCCGGGACCATCATCAGATGCATTTTCGGGGGAGAAGTCGACGAAACCTCCCGCTATCTCATTATGAGCCTTCGCCTGCCGCGCGCTGCCGCCGCCGTCGTCGCCGGAGCGGGTCTCGGCCTGTCCGGAGCGGCGCTCCAGACTCTGCTCAGGAACCCCCTTGCGTCGCCCTTCACCCTCGGCATCTCCCAGGGCGCGGCGTTCGGCGCCGCCTTCGCGATTATCGTGCTCGGCGCGGGCCAGGGCCACATGGCCGGCGGCGAAGGGGTAACCTTTTTCTCCCACGCGCCCGTGGTGGTGTCCGCATTTGCCGGGTCGCTCGTCACGATAGCCTTCATCCTCACCCTGTCGAGGGTGGGGAATGTCACGACGGAGTCGATGATCCTTGCCGGGATTGGGCTGAGCGCATTCTTCAGCGCCTGCACCATGCTCCTGCAGTATTTCGCCGACGATATTCAGGTGGCGGCCACCGTTTTCTGGACCTTCGGGGACCTGGGCAAGGCCGGTTGGCGGGAAGTCCTCCTCATGACCGCGGCGCTGGCGCCCGCATGTATCTATTTCACCCGGCACGGCTGGAGCTGCAACGCCTTGCACTGGGGTGACGAGACCGCCCAAAGCCTCGGCGTCGGCGTCAAGGGGCTGCGAATGACAGGCATGCTCCTCGCCGGTCTCGTGATCTCGGTCGCGACCGCGTTTCTGGGCATCATCGGTTTCATCGGGCTTCTCGCGCCCCACTGCATGCGGCTGTTTGTCGGGGACGACCAGCGCTTCCTGTTCCCGGCTTCCCTCCTGGCGGGAGGCCTGTTGCTTCTCTGTTCCGACATCCTGTCGAGAACGCTCATAGCGCCGGTCATCATCCCGGTCGGCATCATAACGTCCTTTGCCGGCGCTCCCCTGTTCCTGTACCTTCTCGTAAGGAGGAAACGGATATGATCGAAGCGAATGGCATCACCTTTTCCTACGGCGCCGGCAATGCGCTCAGGGACATTACCTTCAGCGCCCGCGCCGGACGGCTCGTATCGATCCTCGGCGTCAACGGCTCGGGAAAAACCACTCTTCTGAAAACCATCAACGGGCTCCTGCGGCCTCGCCGGGGCACGGTCCATATCGACGGCCGGAAAACAGCTGCGATGACAAGAGAAGAGATTGCCCGCAGCATCGGATACATGCCCCAGAATTCGCCGGGCGCGTCCTGCACGGTGTTCGAAGCCGTGCTTCTCGGGCGCGTGCCTAACATCTCGTGGAAGCTGTCCCGTCACGACATCGCAAAGGCATGGGAAATTGTGGAGCTGACGGGACTGGAGGGATACTCTCACCGCTCGACAACCGAATTGAGCGGCGGGGAACTCCAGAGGGTGATCATTGCGCGGGCATTGGCCCAGGAGCCAAGGGTCCTGCTCCTCGACGAACCGGTAAACCACCTGGACATACGGAGCCGGATGGAAGTCATGAGCCTCATCAGGGACATCACCCGAAGATTTGAAATCGTCACTATCGCGGTACTGCACGACCTCAATACCGCGCTCCGTTTCTCTGACGATTTCATCCTCATGAAAAACGGAACCCTCTTCGCTGCAGGAGAGAGGGACATCATGACGGACTCACTCATCAGCGAGACATACGGACTACCAATTACCGTGAGTGAGGTGCGGGGAATCCCGGTCGTGGTGCCGTGCGCTGAACAACAGGCTTGTCATCCCCCGGGAAAAGGCCGGCAGAAGGAGTAGCGCGCAGTGTCTATTCTTGTTCCGGGTATAGGCAGCCTGATCCGGACCGAGCCGGCGAGGTAGCAGGCGGGTCGTTTTATGGGGTCGCGTCTACAGGTCGTTTTATGGGGTCGCGTCTACAGATT
>JARKOC010000387.1 GCA_029975915.1 Bryobacteraceae bacterium | reverse complement strand
GACCGCTACCTGAGCACAACGCTCTTCCGGTCGGTCTGCGCCTGCTGCCCGCCGTAACCATCCCCAGCCGGAACATTCGAAAGAACAGATGAAAGCATGTATCAACGGGATTTCCCTTGCCTACGGGGATGTGGGGAGAGGCTCGGCCGTTGTCCTGATTCACGGATTTCCCCTATGCCGGGGCATGTGGAAACTCCAGGAAGAAGCCGTTTCCATGGCCGGTTTCCGGCTCATTACGCCGGACCTGCGGGGCTTCGGCGAGAGCGATGCGCCGGGTGGCGCCTATTCCATGTCCCTGTTCGCCGATGACATCGTGGCGCTCCTGGACCACCTTGGTATCGAGAAGGCCGTGATTGGCGGCATGTCCATGGGCGGGTACGTCCTCCTGAACCTTCTGGAGCGCTATCCGGAGCGTGCATCGGCGGCGTGCTTCATCGCGACCCGGTGCACCGCCGATGATGAAGACGTGAAGGAGGTGCGTCTCGCGCTCCTGGAGAGGACGAGAGAACTCGGCCTGCCTTCCGTGGCGGAGTTGTTCAGCACCCGCATCTTCTCCGGCGAAACCGCAGGAAAACGTGACCTGCGCCGGAACATGTACCGCTGGATGAGCTGTGCGGATATGGCCGGTATCGAGGGCACGCTCCACGCGTTGATGGACAGGAAAGACTATACCCCCTTTTTGGAAAGGTTCACCCTTCCATGCCTGGTAATCGGAGCCGACCAGGACAGCGCCGTTCCCATCGAAGACCTCCGCGCTCTCGGGGAGGGACTCTCCGACAGCGAACTCTGCATCATCCCCGGCGCCGGCCACATGGTGAACGTGGAGCAGCCCGAGGCATTCAACGAATGCCTGCTCCGTTTTCTGCGTCGCGTGGGAGACGTCTGAGCCTGGACACAACTCAGCAGGAAAGGATAAACGAATGCAGGAAACCTATCCCGACAAGGACAGGAAAAAGAATCATCGCCCCGGCTGGATGAGGGTGGCCGACATCACCATGCGCACCGCCCACATTGCGGTGGCGGGAACCCTGTTCGGCGGATTCATGCTCCACGTCCCCTTCGGACAGATGCACATCTGGCACGGCCTCACCATCCTGACCGGCTGCGGGCTGCTGGCGCTCGAACTCCTCCACGGCCTGAACTGGCCCCATCAGGGGCGGGGAGTCTTCGGCATCGTCCACATCGGTCTTTCGGGATTCATCCATCTCCGCCCGGAT
>JARKOC010000378.1 GCA_029975915.1 Bryobacteraceae bacterium | reverse complement strand
CATCGCCATCGGGGACGCGGAGCTTTCCCCCGCCGCCCAGGGCCAGATCGACGGGCCGTTCGGTTACCTGCGCGGCTACGACGGCCTGCCCCGCGAGGACGGCATCCCGGTGGCCGATCCCCACGGCGGCCCCGTGATCTGCGCCTGGATGCGGGGGTAGGGGCCGTGCAGCGAAGCTGCGCCGCGGCAAGAGGCAAGTGGCAAGAGAAAGACGAGATAGGAATTGCACCGCCACCTGGGACAGGATTGATTGGTTGGAGGATACTGGCATGGTTCGTCGTGCCCTGGTTTTGTGCTTCGCCTTGCTCCTGCTGCCGGGCGTGATCCACGCCCAGGGCGGTCTGGAGGACTGGCCGCCTGACCCTCAGACCCTCTTTACCTCAGCCGTTGAAGTGATCAGCGTCGAAATCGAGGAGCCCGAGCCTGACCTTCGCCCACGAACCGACAACGATCGCCGGGTCACGCGCGTCTATGACACGACAGCCGGCGAATGGCGCGAGTATCTATTCCCGGAGGTCTTCGTCAGCGCCGGTTACAACGGTCGTATAGACGAGCGAGGCGTGCAACTCCGAGTCACAGAGATAATCCCTGACGATTCACAGAGGGAGCAGATCTGGATCTGGTTCCTGGATCCAGTCATTGGTTCCTACACCCGTTATGGGGAGTTGTGTGGCGTACAACCGCCACTGATTGGTGCTTCCGAATGGGTATTGGCGACCGATCCGGAAAGTGGGCGTTTGCAGCCGTGCCGTACGGAGGACGGAATGCGCGCCTCCTTATTGCCGGATTTCATTACGCTCATTTCCCAGGATTGGTTGCCGCCTGATTTGAGTGGCGTTATCGACGGACCAATCCAGCGTAACTATGAAACGACATTGACCTTGAATGAGGAATGGCTGATCTTCTTCGGTCAGCCAGTCACCCAGACCACCCCCAGATCCGTGACAGTCTACAGCTATGAACTGGACACCGGGCGGGTCAATGAGCTGGGCACGTTCGAGCCTTATGGCGATTATTATGTGGGAGAGCGACCAACGGCAAGTAAAGTGGTGATCCGTTCCTCAATCTGGACCGGTCCTAATGATGCGTACGTGGCTGACGCGACACAGCCGGGCAGTCTCGTCCTGGCACTGAGTAACCTGGACATAGAGTGCCAGCCAGGATACCTGCCCAATCCACCCCGCCTGCAAACCTTCTACAGCCTGGACTGCGTTACCATGCAGCCGGTGGGCTGTGTGTTGGCGACCTATGACATTGAAAGTGGACAATATCAGGAAATTGACTATGGTGGCCTGTGCACCCCGGAATACGGCCCGATGGACGCGGAGGGGTATTATCGCGAGCTGCCACAAGAAGCCCTGGACCGGCGAACAGATAGTCCGACCGCCACTCTGGTGCGCTACCATCCCCTGACTGGCGAGCGCGAGGCCCTATTTGTGGGCGAGATTGAATATGTCAACTGGGTTTCGCCGGACGAACGCCTGGCTGCTCTGATTCTAGACTCGAGCGGCAGCGTCGATCATCTACCTGCCTGGCCTGACGATTGGCTCGATTCCTTGCCCGCCGCGCCTGTGCTGTCCATCGTTGATCTCGGTAGTGGTCGGCATCTATACGATCTGCCGACCAACTGGCGTTACTATGGGGGTGCTACTGCCTATGTTCAGGCGTTGACCAAAGATCGTCTTCTGGTGGTGGATGCCTATGAGGATATGGGAGCGCCCTGGCGGTTCCAGCCATTTACCCGATTTCCGATCGTGTTTGACACCCGAACAGAGACCGAGATCCTGATCATGTCTAGCCTGAATGAAGGCTACACGTGGTACGTGGTCGAACGCGAGGACGACTTAATCGAGATTGCGGCCAGACCGCAAAGCGACGGAAACTCGGATGAGACACGCTCGGAGGTCACTATCCACTACACGGTTCGGCTGGCGGAGTAGCCCTCTGCTGCTTCGACGCCATTGCAGCGGCATCAGTGCTGCCGAAGTCATGGGTGCACGACCGGGGGATTTCGTCGCGGCAGGCCGCGACGCCACGGCGCAATCCCCATGCTTTTCTCCTGTCTCCTGCCTCCCTGCCTCTTGCCTCTCCCCCACGCCCTGCTACAATCGGCGGCCGGACCCATCCCACCGAGAGCGCAGACCATGACCGATTTCATCGACACGTTGTTCGCCATCATCCAGGAGCGCCGGGCCAATCCGACCCCGGAGTCGTATACCAGCCGTCTGTTCGCCGAAGGGCTGGATCGCATCACCCAGAAGGTGGGCGAGGAGGCGATCGAAGTCGTGATCGCCGCCCACAGCCAGACCGACGAGCGCCTGATCTCGGAGCTGGCCGACCTGACCTATCACAGCCTGGTGCTGCTGGCC
>JARKOC010000376.1 GCA_029975915.1 Bryobacteraceae bacterium | reverse complement strand
ATCGACGAGATCATCGACCTGGCGCTCTCCAAGGGGGTTGACGCCATCCACCCCGGCTACGGGTTTCTGTCGGAGAATGCGGAGTTCGCCGAGAGGTGCGAGCAGGCCGGCATCGTTTTCATCGGACCGACCGCCGGGATGCAGCGGATGGTGGGCGACAAGATAGCGGCCCGCAAGGTTGCCATCGCCGCCGGGGTGCCGGTGATCCCGGGGACCGACAACCCCATCGAGACCGAGGAGGAGGCGCTCGCATTCGCAGACGGCGCAGGCTACCCGTTGATCATCAAGGCCGCGGCAGGCGGCGGCGGTCGCGGGATGCGGGTTGCCCGCAACCAGCGGGAGCTGTTGGAAGGGCTGGCCAGCGCGGCCAGCGAGGCAAGGGCCGCCTTCGGCAATCCGGCGGTGTTCCTGGAGCGCTACCTCGAGCACCCCAAGCATATCGAGGTGCAGGTGCTGGGGGACAACTACGGCAACCTGGTGCACTTCTTCGAGCGTGACTGCTCCATCCAGCGCCGCCACCAGAAGGTGGTGGAATTTGCACCGTCGCTCTGCCTGACTCCGGAACAGCGCCGGGACCTGTGCGATGCGGCCCTGAAGGTGGCCCGCCATGTCAGTTACCGCAACGCCGGAACGGTCGAGTTCCTGCTGGACCAGGAGGGGAGATTCTACTTCATCGAGATGAACCCGCGCATCCAGGTGGAGCACACGGTCACCGAGATGATCACCGGCCGGAACCTGGTGCAGGCCCAGATCTTTGTTGCCGAAGGGATGAAGCTGTCCGAACCGGAGATCGACATCCCGAACCAGGATGCCATCTCCATGCGGGGCTACGCCATCCAGTGCCGCATCACCACCGAGGACCCGGCCAACGGCTTTGCCCCGGACTTCGGCACCCTCAAGGCCTACCGTTCGCCGGGCGGGTTCGGGGTCCGACTCGACGCGGGGAATGCCTTCGCCGGAGCCAATATCACCCCCCATTACGATTCGCTGCTGGTGAAACTCAGCACCTGGGGGCTCCGCTTCCGGGAGGCGGCCCGGGTCATGGACCATGCCCTGCGGGAGTTCCGCATCCGCGGGGTCAACACCAACATACCGTTTCTGGAGAACGTGGTGACCCATCCGGTATTCCTGGCAGGCGGCTGCGACACCTCGTTCATCGATAAACATCCCGAACTGCTGGTCTTGGGAGAGAGGAAAGACCGCGCCAGCAGGATTCTCGGCTTCCTGGGCGATGTTATCGTCAACGGTTCTCCCGGCATCGACAAGCCTCTCCGCTCGGCCGAGCTTCTGGAACCGAGGGTGCCGGAAATCGACAGGGCCGGGGATCGTCCTTCGGGGACCGCCGACATCCTGCGGGAATGGGGGGCCGAGGGGTTGTCCAAATGGATACTGGAGCAGGAGCGGATCCTCATCACCGACACAACCATGCGTGACGCCCACCAATCGCTGCTGGCCACCCGGGTCAGGACCTTCGACCTGCTCCGCATCGCCGAGCCCACCTCGCACCTGGGGGCCGGGCTGTTCTCGCTGGAGATGTGGGGGGGCGCCACCTTCGACGTGGCAATGCGCTTCCTCAAGGAGTGCCCCTGGAAGCGGCTCCACAAGCTGCGGGAGGCGGTTCCCAACATCCTGTTCCAGATGCTGCTCAGGGGATCCAACGCCGTCGGCTACACCAACTACCCGGACAATGTGGTGCAGCGCTTCGTGGAGGAGGCGGCCGACTCCGGCATCGACGTGTTCCGGGTGTTCGACTCCCTCAACTGGACCAAGGGGATGACCGTGGCCATGGACGCGGTCAGGAAGACCGGCAAGGTCTGCGAGGCATCCATCTGCTACACCGGCGACATCACCGATCCCAAGCGGGACAAGTATCCGCTGGAGTACTACGTCTCCCTGGCCAGGGAACTGGAGAAGATGGGCGCCCACATCCTGGCCATCAAGGACATGGCAGGCCTGCTCAAGCCCTTTGCCGCCTTCAGGCTGGTCAAGGCGCTGAAGGAGGAGATCGGCATCCCGGTCCACCTCCACACCCACGACACCTCGGGCAACGGCGAGGCTTCGCTGCTCATGGCGTGTCAGGCCGGGGTGGACATCATCGACGCGGCCCTGTCGTCCATCTCGGGGCTCACCTCCCAGCCGAACCTGAACGCGGTCATCGCCGCCCTGCGAGGTACTGAGTGGGATCCTCAGCTGAACGAAGCGGGGCTGCAGAAGCTGGCAAACTACTGGGAGACGGTGCGCGACTACTACGCCCCCTTCGAGTCGGGGCTCAAGAGCGGCACCGCCGAGGTCTACCGCCACGAGATCCCGGGCGGCCAGTATTCCAACTACAAGCCGCAGGTGGCGGCCCTGGGGCTGATGGACCGCTGGGACGAGTGCAAGGAGATGTACCACCAGGTGAACCTGCTGTTCGGGGACATCATCAAGGTCACCCCCTCCTCCAAGGTGGTGGGGGACATGGCCATCTTCCTGGTGAAGAACAATCTCCAGCCGGAGGACGTCTTCACCAAGGGGGAGGAGCTCACCTTCCCCGC
>JARKOC010000374.1 GCA_029975915.1 Bryobacteraceae bacterium | reverse complement strand
CCAGTCATCCGTCTGCCTCGGCGGTTTCGGCTCAACCGGTTCCGGACCTTGAGGCTCCGTCCCAGCGGGTTTCCGTCCAATCGGCTTGAGTGCGAAACGGAGAGGATACTGTACCGCTTTTCTCGCGGATATCCGGCTCATCGCGTCACGGTAGCCGGGGCGGGAAAGCCGGACCCTGTGCACCCCGAGAGAAACCGGGAGGGTCAGAGGGGTCGTCCCCTTGAGCGCTCCGTCCACGAAGACCCGAGCCCCCGGCGGATTGGACAGGACCCTGAGCGACGCCTTGGCGCGCACCGGCTCGGTCTTTTCCGGTCCGGCCCCGGGTTCCGCGGGAGGGGGCGTTACCTCTTCCGTCTTCTCCTCCGGCGGCTTGTCCGGTCCACGCGACGAGGATTCAGGAGCGAGAACCGGTTCGGCTTGCAGCGGCTCCACCTTCTCGCCCGAGGAAGGAGGAGGCTCCGTCCGCGAGACCACCGTCGTCCCGCCGCCTTTCAGAAACGGCGGAGACGGCAGCGGCAGCCACCCCTGGTACCAGGCGGCGCCGACTCCGCCGAGAAGGACGGCGACGGCCATGACCACCAGCAGGGGCACGATTCGACTTTTTTTCTTTGCCTGCGCCGCGGATACGGGTACGACAGGCGCGGCCGTCTCGGCAGCCGAAACCTTCCCGGGAAGGGCGGCCTTGAGGGCATCGGCCATCTCCTTGCCCGTCTGGAAGCGCTCCGACGGCTCCTTGCGGAGGGCCTTCATGATCACCCCGGAGAGCTCCGGCGGAATGCCCTGGGCCGGGTCCGGCTCAGGCGGCGCGGCCTGGATAATTTCGTTGAACACCGTCGGGAGATTTTTCCCTTCGCCTCCGAACGGGCGTACGCCCGTGCACAACTCGTAGAGGATCACGCCCAGAGAGAACAGGTCGGAGCGCCCGTCCACCGGTTTCCCCAGGACCTGCTCGGGCGACATGTAGGCAGGCGTCCCCATAATCTCGCCGGTCTGGGTCTGCAGCGTCCCTGAAGCGTCATCCAGGTGGGCGATGCCGAAATCGGTAACCTTGGTCCAGCCGTCCTGCTGCACGATGATGTTGCTCGGTTTGATGTCCCGGTGCACCACCCCTTTGCGGTGGGCATAGTCCAATGTCTCCGCTACCTGGACGCCGAAATCGACGATCTCCCTGATGGAAAGGCGGCGTTCCCGGATGACGTCGGAAAAGGAACTCCCCTCCAGGAACTCCATGGCGATGTAGATATTGCCCTGGTCCTCACCCACGTCATGGATCGTGACGATGTGGGGGTGGGAAAGCCGCCCGATGACCCTCGCTTCCTTCAGGAACCTCTTGACAAAGGTGTCGGTGGATACGCGGTCCGGCCGCAGCACCTTGAGGGCCACAACCCGATCGATGCGCGGGTCCCGGGCCTCATAGACCACCCCCATGGAGCCTCGCCCCACTTCCCTGAGTATCTCGTATCTGCCGTAGTTCACTCTGCCGTCCCGTTCAATAAAGATTTACACTCTGCATTGCAGGCAAAACACTCCCCCTCACCCCTGCCCCTCTCCCCCAGAGCCGGGGAATGAGTAACCCCCTCCTCTTGGGAGAGGGTGGCCGAAGGCCGGGTGAGGGCGCGATACCAGCGGCCACGGGCCATACTTACAGTGTATCCCATTGACAGCGATTTGGAATAATCGGCCGCCGGCAGCATAAACCTCAGCCTTGTGTTTCTTCTCCCGGCGGGAGCAGGACACCCCGTTCCACCATCCTTCGCACCATGCCGCATACCGCCGTCCGTATCCGGTCCGGTTCCACGGAAAGGGAGACCGCCATCTCACCAATAAGGCTTTCCATGGTTCGGGCGCCGTCACAGCCGATGAGGAACCGTTCGACGAACGGGTCTATCTCCCCCTTGTGGGCAAGTCCCCGC
>JARKOC010000369.1 GCA_029975915.1 Bryobacteraceae bacterium | reverse complement strand
CACTCGGGACACGCCGGTTGCTACTGGCCCGCGTCGATTACAAATCCAATGCTTTGTGCCTTCGCTCGCGGGCCGCAACCGGCGCGCCCCGGCCCGGCCTGGCGGCCGGGCACGCGTCCGCCGGTGACGCGCAACACCGTTGGACCGGCAAAGCCCAAGACATCGGTCAGACTCGCTGAAGCCGGAGTTCATCCGACGGACCGTCGGAAATTATCGCTTGCACGGCAACCGTGAATCCGTTATCTTCGTCTGGCGAGGTGGCGATGATCGTCTCGTTCGGAGACCAGGCAACCGAAGACCTCTTCCATGGGGTGACAAGCGCCAGAGTTCGGCGATTCCCCAAGGAGATCATCTCCGGTGCCTTGAGGAAGCTGGACTTGTTGAACGCGGCGACGGGCCTGTTGGACTTGCGATCGCCACCGGGGAACCACCTCGAGGCGCTGAAGGGTGACCTCAAGGGGTTTCACAGCATCCGGGTGAACGACCAGTGGAGAGTCGTCTTCCGGTGGGTCGGCACGAATGCTCATGAAGTCAAGGTGATGGACTACCACTAGGAGGTAGTGGACATGATTCCAAAGAATCGAATTCCGACGCACCCGGGCGAGATCCTTCGAGAGGAGTACTTGCGCCCCCTCGGTATTTCTCAAGTCGCCCTGGCCGCCCATCTCGGAGTCCCCGTCCAGCGGGTCAACGAGTTGATCCGTGGCAAGCGGGGCATCACGCCCGATACCGCGTGGCTCCTTGCCCAGGCCTTTCGCACCTCCCCGGAGTTCTGGGTCAACCTCCAGACGGCTTTCGACCTCGCCAAGAATCGACCCGACAAGGCCGTTGAACCCTGGAAACTCGCCTCCTGAACAACCAAGACGGTCCAACAAACGAACCCACCGGACGGACACGGTTCAACACTGGAAAGTGACCTCCACGCATACGGGCGGGCCAATCAGCGTCTTGAACTGACGCTTCCCATTCCATGACGGAACATCACCAGTTTCCCCAAGGGTCTCAGAGCGGACGAGCGGTCGATGACTTCCCCCAGAAGGTCGCACAGCCTTTCCCGCGTCGCATTCGTGAAGGCGGTCCAACAAACGGCTTGAACGGACAATCCCCTGCCGACACGGTCCCTGCACCGGCCCCGCCTCGTTGGCCCCAGCAGTTTGAAGGTCAGGCTTGGCGGGGCCGCAGGGACCGCGCCGGCTGCCGCCTACGGCGGCACCGGGGCTTGCCGTTCAGCCGCAAACCGTTGGGCGGGCAACAGAACGTGAATCGCGCTGATTCGTGCTTGAATTTCCCGTACGCAAACCTGCAACATCGTGTGTCGCACCAGAATTTGCGGACGCACTACGCGCTTCCGGAACCATGACATGTTGCAGGATGGTGGCGAAAAGGTCGCCGAGGGCATTCACGTGAGGTGGGTGATGGCGTCGAGGAGACTCCTTCCGGCGATCATGGCCCTGGTCGTCGCTTCCTGCATCCAGGAAGGGGCACCAGACAGTCCCGTCGAGGACACGGGGCGTTGCGACTCCTTCGATCCGGATCTCCCGTCCGACAATCCGATTCTCGACGCCTCGGAAGTCGCGCCCGGGCTGGACGACACCGATCCCGGGTCCGTGGACGGCCATTCCTCCGATGCGGCGACGCAGGACAACCTCCAACCCGATTCGGCCGAGCACACCTGCCCTCCAGAGACCCCCTTCCCGTCCGGGTCCGGCTCGGGATGCTACCAGTGCTACGAGGACCAGCATTGCGCCGAGTCTGGGAAGGTCTGCGACCTCCCGACCCACACCTGCGTTCCGGATACCTTCCCGTCCTGCAGTGCGGGACAGGTCCGGTGCCCCGACCGGCACTGCCACGAGTGTTGCTGGGACCAGGATTGTCCTTCGGGATACGGCCCCTGTGTGAACGGATACTGCGGCAACGAACTGGACCCGTGCAACGACATGTGCAACTCGCAGTACCCGCGATGCGTCTTCATCGATTCCGTTCCACTCTGCGTCCAGTGCACCCAGGATTCGGACTGCACCGCGCTCGACGCCGACTGCTACTGCTCTGGGAATCCCACATACACCTGCTTGATCATCGGCGGGGGTCTCTGCGGATACGGCGGGTCCTGCAATTCCGTCTGCGCGACCGATTCCCATTGTCCCGTGACCCAGGAGGACGAAGAAACCTGGTGCATGTTGCGCGGGGGCGGTGTCGGCTACTGCTACGCCCCATCGGGGTTCTGCAACCACCTCGACGTTTGTTGCGCCGCTGGTCAATCGTGCTTCGATCCCCTGAAGGTTCTCGCAATCCTGCTTGGCCACAGGGAGTGGACCGATTCCTACCTTGGAGCGTGCAGTTGCGACGAATTCAACCCATGCCTCGGCGGCCAGGCATGCCAACCCATCGACGAGATCTGCAACCTGCCTATCGTGGGACATGTGTTCTGCCCTGGCGGGATGAAATCGCAAAGGCTTCCGGAAGGCATCTGCATGGAGTGGTCCGAGTTCCTCGAACTGGTGACCCCTTGATGAGTGAACCCCGGGGTCGGGCCAGTTCACGTCCTGGACGTGGCCCCCGCCGCCCCGGCTTCGACCGGTCCCAGAATTCCGAAGACTGGATCTCCCTCGCTGTTCGCGCAGTCTCCTTGAGCCAGTCGGTGACTTGATCCCTGGGAACGCGCTCGCCCGAAAGGAGCGGCGTTCCTTCCCAGCCGCCCAACAAACGGCTTGAACGGACAATCCCCTGCCGACACGGTCCCTGCACCGGCCCCGCCTCGATGGCCCCAGTAGTTTGAAGGTCCGGCTTGGCGGGGCCGCAGGGACCGCGCCGGCTGCCGCCTTCGGCGGCACCGGGGCTTGCCGTTCAGCCGCAAACCGTTGGGCGGGCAAGAACAAGAACCCGCGACATCCTGCGCTCCTTGCCACGAACACTGTGCCTGTTCTGAAGCGTCCGATTGACGCCATCGCATTTTGTGGCATCGTGCAACCGTCTCAACGATTCCCAAATCTCAGATGATCCCCTATCTACGAGGCCGGGTTCACCTTGCATCTTCGCCCTCGGATCCGTAGCGTTTCCTGAGCGGGCCGGAACCATAATGGGGGTTGTACTGACTGAACGAGTGTCTTCAGCCTTCCATTAGGGGTCGCGAGGGGATTGCTTGTTTCAGAGCGCGACGCATCAAGCCCGATCGATCATTCGGATGGTCGGCTGCGAAAATCCATGTGTCGCCATCGAGATTGGGTGAAGTCATGAGACACAACGCTTTCGTCGCATTGTTGTTGTTCCTGCTCCTAGGTGGCGCTCAATGCGGTGATCCCGACCTCACGCACGTCTCTTTGACCGAAGTGCTCACGGACCAGGGCTCCTATGATGACGGTGATCCCGACCTCACGCACGTCTCTTTGACCGAAGTGCTCGCGGACCTGGGCTCCTATGATGGTCGCAGAGTCGAGATGAACGTCCGTAACCGTTCACCCCTCCCCCTGCCTGTTTGGCTGAAAACTTGACGGTGGGTGGAGTCATGCGACGCTTTGGACGTGACGATTTCACCACCGCCAGTCGCGCAGACCCTGGAAGAAGCCAACGAGATCATCGCTCGCCT
>JARKOC010000366.1 GCA_029975915.1 Bryobacteraceae bacterium | reverse complement strand
TGAATACGGCTTTGCGGCGTATGGAAGCGGCAGCCGCTTTCACCTGGCAGAGACATCTCGCAGATTCTCCTGACACGCTCCGGCTTGCGATCATCAGTGCGGGCATCATCGGCGACCCCGTCCTGGTTCCGTGGCTTATTGAACAGATGAACACCCCGGCGCTGGAACGCATTGCCGGTGAAGCATTCACCAAGATTACCGGTGTCGATCTGGAGTCGGAAGAAATGAGAGGAGTGCGGCCGGAAGGCTTCGATGCCGGGCCTACGGATGATCCGGGTAATGACAATGTCGCCATGGACCCCGACGACGACATTCCCTGGCCCAATGCGGAGGCCGTGCTGCACTGGTGGGGAAGGAACAAGGAGGCATTTCAAAGCGGTACCCGTCACCTCCTTGGAAAGCCAATCACTGCGGGCAATCTTCGGAACATCCTCCGGAGCGGACGGCAGAGGCAACGGGCCGCGGCCGCGCTTGAGCTGGTAATACTGGAGCCGGATCAGCCGTTCTTTGAAGTGCGGGCGCCGGGATTACGGCAGATGGAAGTTTTGAGGATGAAGGATGAATTATGAAGGAAAGGATCTCTCGCTCAGGGGTTTGGGAGCAATGAAAAAACTGGCGATCACCGCTGTAAACGCCATAACCGCGGTAGGCCATGACGCCGCTATGACAGCGGCCGCCGTCCGGGCGGGGATCTCGCGCTTTTCCGAGTACGACGACTTTCCGGACGGGGAAGGCAACCCCATAATCGTGGCGCGAATCAGGGGTATTGAGGAAGGTCGGGATACATGCGCCCGCATGGCAGCTAGCGCCGTGCTTTGTCTTGATGCTCTGCTCACAGGATATTTCCGGAATGGAACGCAACGTCCTTCGCACATCCGGCTCTTCCTGAGTACGTCCATGGAAGAGAGACCCGGTCCGCGCTATGAAGAGATCTGCATGTGGTCGCTGCCGGTGGTCATGGAAAAATGGGCTGCCAAGCCTTCCGTTGAGACCTGCCCTCGCGGTAACGCTTCCGTGCCGTATTCCATTGCCGAGGCGGGAATGATGATCGAAAGAGATCCCCGTGCCCTGTGCATCGTCGGCGGAATCGACTCGTTATTTAGAGATTCAACCCTGAACTGGTTCGAACGGGACGCTCGCCTCAAGTCCGTCAGCTATGGCCGCCATCAGGGAATCATCGCCGGAGAGGCGGTCTGTTTCATGATCCTTGAAGACCCGCAGCGGGCCCGGCAGGCGAACAGACCGATCCTTGCACGTATCACCGGGCTTGGTCTGGCCGAAGAACCCGAGCCGCGCGCATACAATGCATCCAGTCGGGGCACGGGGCTGGCCGAGGCCTGCCGGTTCGCGTTGGCCGGTACTTCAGGCAAAGATGTCCGCGTCATTTTTGGAGACCTGAACGGCGAGAACTCCCGTGCGGTGGAATGGAGTATGGCTGAAACAAACTGCTTCGGGAACCGGGGTACAGGGAGGATTTGGACTCCGGCCAACTGCTATGGCGATATCGGCGCGGCCTCCGGTGCTGTGATGGCATCGGTCGCGGCGCAGGGGGTCGTCCGCGGATGGCTGCAAGGTCCTGTCCTGGTGTTCTGTTCGGACGATCACGGGGCATGCGGGGCGATGGTTCTGGAGAAAGAATAGCAAAGGAGACTCGAGACCATGGGTAAATCAACGGTTTTCGCAAACAGCCAGGGAATTTCCAATACCGGCAGCGGCGGTATAACCGTAAGCGGTCCGGACGTCTGCCTTACGCCCGTGGGTGATGCCCTCGTGCCGGTTCCCTATACCAACATCGCCAGGTCCGCGACACTTGCAGGCGGCTCAAAGAGCGTGAAGATTGACGGCTGCATGGGCGCCATAGACGGCTGCCGTTACAG
>JARKOC010000361.1 GCA_029975915.1 Bryobacteraceae bacterium | reverse complement strand
ATCGAGTTGACACTGCCGAATGTTGTCGAGCAGGCTGCTATTGCTGAAGTCCTACACGACGCCGACACCGAGATCGCCGCCCTAGAGCGTCGCCTCGAATCCACTCGCGCCATCAAGCAGGGCATGATGCAGGAGCTCTTGACCGGTCGCACTCGGCTCATGCCAACAGAGACGTCAGCATGACCGGCGTTTTGCGAGAAGGCGACGATCGCGGCTCGGCCGTTCGCGCAGAAGGGTTCGCGAAGGAATCCGACTGCATACTCCATTCAGCTGGACTCCCAATGAGCGGTGTCCCGAGACATCCTCTCCATATCGCATGGCAGACAGGGCTCCGCCGATGGAAGATTGCGATATGAGCACGGTCGGTCAACTCGAACGCAAGACGCAGGATCGTGTCGTCAGGTTCCTATGCGAGCGCCTCGGTTACGAATATGGGGGCAATTGGGAAGACCGCGCTGGCAACGCGAACATCGAGGTCACCTATCTGCGGGACAGCCTGCTGGCCCGTGGCTACGACGAAGAGCTCATCGGCAAGGCCATCAACGAGCTCTCGAAGACCGCATCGGTTGGTGGACCTCGCACGCTGTACGAAGCCAACCGCGACGTCTACGGTCTGCTTCGGTACGGCGTCAAGGTCAAGCGGAGCGCGGGCGACCAGTTCGAGACGGTCTGGCTCATCGACTGGAATCACCCCGAGGTGAACCACTTCGTTGTGACCGAGGAGGTCTCGATCGCGGGGGAACACAATAAGCGTCCTGATGTCGTGCTCTACGTCAACGGCCTGGCGCTCGGTGTCATCGAGTTCAAACGCTCGAAGGTGAGTGTCACTGAGGGCATCCGGCAGAACATCGGTAACCAGAGCGCGCACTTCATCCGCCCCTTCTTCTCCACCGTCCAACTTCTATTCGCGGGAAACGATGTCGAGGGCCTGCGCTACGGAGTGATTGAGACACCGGAGAAGTACTGGCTGGAGTGGAAAGAGGCACAGGACAGCCCTAGGGGCGCTGATGTTGCCGAGCCCCTGGACCGGGCGATCCTCCAGATGTGCTCGAAAGACCGCTTCCTCGAGCTGATCCACGACTTCATGGTTTTCGACGCGGGCAAGAAGAAAACTGCCCGTCACAACCAGTACTTCGGCGTCAAAGCGGCC
>JARKOC010000336.1 GCA_029975915.1 Bryobacteraceae bacterium | reverse complement strand
AGTGTATCGAAGCCGGGACTCTCGGCAGGCCATAGCGCGAGCGCGACATACAAGGTCAGGCAGAGTCTCAGACTCTGTTTTCGCGGCGCCTCCGGCGTCGGGCTCCCCAAGTTTAAGTTTTGATTTCGGCCGTTCAACGATCTTGGCGACACGTTCGTTCCTGGGAACGCCTCTTCTGCAACAATTCTCGAAGAAACGCATCACCAATCCGTGACGCTGCCGTCGTCCTCGTCGTAGGATTCCGGGTTGCGCCAGTCGTGGCCGAGTTTATCGGCGATGGCGTTGTCGTCGATTTCGACGCCGAGGCCGGGGCCGGTGGGCAATTCAAGATAGCCTTCGCGGACCTTGAAGGGCTGCTTGATGTAGCCTTCGCCGAGCGAGACCTGCTCTTGGATGAGGAAGTTGGGGATCGACGCTGCCAGTTGGACACCAGCGGCGAGCGAGATGGGTCCCATGGGGTTATGCGGAGCAATTGTGGCGTAATACGCCTCGGCCATGGCGGCGATGGACCGGACTTCGCTGATTCCGCCGGCGTGGCAGAGGTCGGGTTGGAGGATGGTGGCGGCCTTCTTTTCGAGAACTTCGCGGAAGCCCCACTTGGTGAAGACGCGTTCGCCGGTGGCGATAGGCAGGTGGGTGGAGCGGGCGATTTCGGCCATGATGTCGTGGTTCTGCGCCTGGCACGGCTCCTCGATGAACATCGGGTTGTAAGGTTCCAGCGCCTTAATGAGCATCTTGGCGTGCGCCGGGCTGACTGCGCCGTGGAAGTCAACGCCGACATCGACGCCGTCGCCAACCACCTTGCGGAACTCAGCCATCTTCTCAGCCGCATACTTCACTTCGGCTGGGGTTTCGACATAACGCGGGTAGCGGCGGTGGCGCGCAGGCCCAATCTTGAACGCCGTGAAGCCCTGGGCGATGAGGCCCTTGATGCGTTCCGGCGATCCGCCTCCGTGGGCGTAGACTCGGATGCGGTTGCGCGTTGGACCGCCGAGGAGTTCATAGACGGGGACGCCGAGGGCCTTGCCCTTGATGTCCCACAGCGCCTGGTCGATGCCGGAGAGGGCGGAGGTGAGGATGGGGCCGCCGCGGTAGAAAGCATGGCGGTAGATGGCCTGCCAGTGGTGCTGGATGGGCCGCGGGTCCTTGCCGATGAGGTAAGGCTCGATCTCCTTAATGGCGGTCTGGATCGTCAGTGCGCGGCCTTCGAGCAGCGGTTCGCCCAGGCCGGTGATGCCGGCGTTGGTGTGGATCTTGAGGAAGACCCAGCGGGGCTTCACCAGAAACGTCTCCAGCCGGGTGATCTTCAGCGGGTCCTTGGCCTTGATGGGCGCGCTGGCCTGGCGAGCCGAGGCGGTTTCGAGAGCCAGCGGGGCCATCAAGGCTGAAACGGCCGCTCGCCGGGAGAACTTGTTTACTTGTGTCACGGCTTTCACCTCGCGGAGAATGTGCCCATGGGCCGGACAACGATTTTATTTCTTTTCGCAGCCGTGTGTTTGGCGCAGGCGCCAACGGCGGAGCAAGCGCTGAGTTTCAAGTCGCCTGGGATGGCGCGGATCTCGCCGGACGGGACGATGGTCGTCTACTCGGTCCGCGAGGCCGATTGGGAGCAGAACGAGTTCGTTTCGCAGCTTTGGATCGCCCCGGTGAGCGGCGCCGCACCGTATCAACTGACGCGCGGCAAGGCGTCGGCTGGCAATCCGCGTTGGTCGCCGGATTCCAAGCGAATTGCCTTTTCGACGTCGCGCGACGGCAAGGGACAGATCTGGCTCATCTCGCCCACGGGAGGCGAGGCCGTGGCGCTGACCAACGAAGAAGCGTCGCCGGGCGGGTTCGATTGGTCGCCCGACGGCAAGCGGATCGCGTTCACATCGGCTGGCCCTGAGCCGAAAGAATTGAAGGACCGCAAGGAGAAGTACGGCGATTTCGAGATCTACCAAGAGGATTACCGGCAGGCGCACCTCTGGGTGGTGGATGTGCCGGACGAGATCCCTGCCGCAGCCAAGGAGAAGCCGAAAGCGGCGGCGATCACGTCTGGCAAGGATTTCAGCGTGGGCGGATTCGATTGGTCGCCGGACGGGACGCGGATTGCATTTTCGGCGTCGAAATCGCCACTGCTGATCGACAGCGGCACGTCGGATATCTATACAGCCGGCGTTGCGGACAAGACGGTGAAGAAGATTGTCGCCACGGCCGGGCCGGATTCGGGTCCGGTATGGTCCCCGGACGGCAAGCAGATCGCCTTCTCGACGGCGAACGCCGAACCGTACTTCTTTTATAAGAACGGCAGAATCGGGGTGGTGGCGGCCGAAGGCGGGCCGGTTCAGATCGTGGCCAATGAGATCGACGAGGACATCGGCCCGGCCGAATGGCTGAAGGGGGGCATCTACTTCAGCGCGTGGAAGAACCTCGAAAACGGCATCTACAGGGTGACGCCTGGCAACCGCGCCGCGCGGTTACTCGCGTCGACCGGCATGTCCTACATGGGTGGGAGCCTCGACGAGACCGAGTCGAAGTTGGCCGCCATCGCCGCCGCCCCCAACTCCTATCCGGAACTCTATGTCGTGGACCTGACGGCGTCCAACCCGCAGCCGAAGAAGCTGACTGATTTCGCGGCGCAATACACTAGGTACAACCCTGCGAGCCGCGAGGTCGTCCGGTGGAAGTCAAGAGATGGCGCCGAGATCGAGGGCATCCTGACCAAGCCGGCAGACTTTGACCCGTCGAAGAAATATCCGCTGCTGGTGGTGATCCATGGCGGTCCGACGGGCATCGATACGCCGGTTCGGCGGGCCGACGGAACCTATCCGATCGAACGGCTGGTGGCCAAGGGAGCGGTCGTCCTTCAGCCGAACTATCGCGGTTCGGCGGGCTATGGCGAGAAGTTCCGGTCGCTAAACGTGCGCAACCTGGGGGTCGGCGATATGTGGGATGTGATGTCGGGCGTGGATTACCTGATATCGCGGGGTTTCGTGGACGAGACGCGGATGGGGTCGATGGGCTGGAGCCAGGGCGGATATATCTCGGCGTTCCTGACGACGAATACAACCCGGTTCAAGGCCATCAGCGTCGGGGCGGGCATCAGCGACTGGATGACCTACTACGTCAACACCGACATCACTCCGTTCACGCGCCAATACCTGCACGCGACGCCGTGGGACGATCCAGAAATCTACGCCAAGACCTCGCCGATCACCAACATCAAGCAGGCCAGAACGCCCACGTTGATCCAGCACGGCGAGAACGACAAACGCGTGCCAATCCCGAACGGCTACCAGCTTTACCAGGGGTTGAAGGATGTGGGCGTGGAAGCGCGGTTCGTCATCTACAAGGGATTCGGGCACGGAATCACAAAGCCGAAGCAGCTTCGGCACGTCCAGGAGGACAATGAGCGCTGGTTCCTAAGGCACATCTGGGGCGAGGAGATGAAAGAGCCGGTGGCGGAGGAGAAGAAGCCGGAGAGCAAGTAGGCCGGCATCCTCGCAGTTGATGCTATCCTCATGGCGGGCGCAGGCGCGGCTCCCCGTAACCGCATCTTCGTCCTCAGTCGATTGCTGAGTGTGGAGGACTAGTCTTGTGAGAATCGCCAGACCATTGCTGCTGCTGAGCGGCATCGCCGTTCTGTCGGGCGGACTATACGCCGAAGAGGGCATGTGGATGCCGCAACAGATCCCGGCGCTCGCCGCCAAGCTGAAAACGCTCGGATTTCAGGGCGACCCAAAAGCGTTCGCCGATCTGACGGGTCACCCCATGGGCGCAATCGTTTCGTTGGGTGGCTGCACGGCTTCCTTTGTGTCACCTGACGGGCTGATCGTCACCAATCATCACTGCGTAACAGGTGGCCTACAGTTCAACTCGACGCCGTCGCGCAACCTGCTGAAAGACGGCTATCTGGCCAGGACGCGTGACGAGGAACTCTCCAACGGGCCGGGATCGAGGGTATTCGTGACCACGTCGGTAACCGACGTGACCGCCGCGATTACGGGCAACATCGATCCGAAGGCGACAGACCGTCAACGGTACGACGCCATCGAGCGAAGGGTGAAGGAGCGCGTTGCCGCGTGCGAGAAGGGCGGGAAGCGCTGCACTGTGGCGTCATTCTTCGAAGGGCTGAAGTACTTCGAGATCGCACAGATGGAGATCAAGGACGTGCGGCTGGTTTATGCGCCGGCTGAGGGAATCGGCGTCTTCGGCGGTGAGACCGATAACTGGCGGTGGCCGCGGCATACGGGCGACTGGAGCTTCCTGCGGGCTTACGTGGGCAAGGACGGCAAACCGGCCGAGTACTCGAAGGAGAATGTCCCGTTCAAGCCGAAGCACTGGCTCAGGGTGTCGAGTGCTGGGATCAAACCGGGCGACCTGGTGTTCGTCACGGGCTATCCGGGCTTCACGCAACGCCATGCCACGTATGCGGAGGTGAAAGAGGTGACCGAGTGGAGGATGCCGCGCTCGATCCGACTGGCACAGGAGCAATTGGCGCTCATCGACGAACTGGTGAAGCGGGACAAGACCGTGGCGCTGAAGCTCGCAGGAAGGGTGCAGGGCCTGAACAACGGGCTGACCAACCAGAAGGGGATGCTGGAAGGGCTGGTGAAGGGCGGCAGCCTGGAAAAGAAACTGGCGCAGGAAAAAGCCCTGGAGGCGTGGATCGACTCGGACACCGCGCGTCAAAAGAAGTATGGCGACTTGCTGCCGGCGTTGCGGGCGTTGCAGGCGGAGAGCGAGAAAACCAGGGAGATGAATGCTGCGATGGCGTCGATCGCATCGGCGTCGAACTATCTGCGTGCGGCGCAGACGCTCTACCGGTTGTCGGTGCAGCGGCCAAAGGCGGACATCGACCGGGAGTCAGGCTACCAGGAGCGTGACTGGAGTAGGGTTCGCGACGGCCTGGACCGAATGCAGAGAACGCTTGACCCGGCGGCGGAAAAGGCGATGCTGCGCTGGGCGATGGGCCTGGCTGCGGATCTTCCTGCCGGGCAGAGGATCGAGGCCCTGGACAAAGAGTCTGGCCTGAAGCCGGGCATGGCGATAGCCGATGCCAACCGCGCCATCGATTCCTGGCTTGAGGGCCTGTTCGCGGGTACGAGAATAGGCGACAGGGAGTTTAGGCTGGGGCTGTTCACCAAAAGCACTGCCGAACTTCTGGCAACGAAGGACACCTTCATCGACCTGGCGGCCGCCCTCGAGCCGATGGCTGAGGCCAACCGCGAAAGGGCAAAAGACCGCGCCGGAGCTTATGCGCGTCTGTTGCCGCGATACATGGAAGCCATGCTGGCCAAGGCCGGCGGCCTGGTGGCGCCGGACGCAAACAGCACGTTGCGCGTGACCTTTGGACAGGTGAAGGGTGTGGACGCAAGGGATGGACTTTTCTACAAGCCACAAACCACGTTGGCCGGGATCGTCCAGAAGCATACGGGCGAAGGCGAGTTCAATGCCCCCAAGGCCCAACTTGACGCAATCAGAGCGCTCAGAGCAGGCAGGAAGACTCCGTACCTGGACCCGGCTTTGAAGGACGTCCCTGTGAATTTCCTCTCGACCGTGGACACGACAGGCGGCAACTCTGGGTCGCCAACCTTGAACGCGAAAGGGGAACTGGTGGGGCTGTTGTTCGACGGGACTTACGAATCAGTCGCGTCGAACTACTTGTTCGACCCGGTCACGACGCGGTCCATCCATGTAGATGCGAGATACATGCTCTGGAACATGACCGAAGTGGACGGGGCCGGTCGCCTGGTGGAGGAGATGGCGCCGGCGGCGGCGTCAAATGGGTCGGCAAAGCCCGCCGCCGCGGCGAAGTGAGACGGGAATCTCGAAACGCGCCAGCATTGGCGGGCTGAGCATGACGGGCGAGGCGGCCGTCCTGAAGTGGGCCATCGCTTCGTCCGTTTTGGCCCGGCGGCCGGGGTTTCCGCGGCATTGGACGATGGAGAGAGAGCTAGCGGGCGGTCGGCGGCGGGTACATCGCTGGGGGACGGTCAAGGAGGATCAGCGAGACATCTGTCCAAGGGATGTACTCGGGGCGTTTGTGGGCGCCGCTGAAAATCAACACGCCGGCGTTGTTGCGGCCGAGGTCGCCGGCGCGGTCAAGTTCGAGGATCTCGCCGCTGTGCAGGGTGAGGCGTGCGCGCTGGGCCGCATCAGCGCGAAGATCGATCGACGAGACGAGACCGAAAGGGATGGTGTAATCAACGCCATTGGATGGGGCGTCGAGCGTTTCGGTGATCTCGCTTTCGTCGAGGTCGAAGACGAGACGGCCATGAAGACGGCGTCCGTCGAGGGTGGTGACCGATCCCATGAGAGGGCCGCCGGGAGGGAAGTCACCGTATGAGGGGCCGCTTCCGCCAGGGCTGAATTCCGCGGCTTCGAAGGCGTCCCAGGAGACCAGCACACGGCCGTAGCGGAGGTCGTCCACATAGACGCCGCGGTTCCCCTCGCCAACTGCGGTTGTCCCCGAGAATTCGACTTGCCGGCCGTCGAGCAGGGTCACCACGGAGCTTGCGCGCGACCGGCGGGCGATGGAGGCGATGGTCGAGAACGGCAGCCTCTGCTCGCCCTGAGCGGTTTGGCCGCGCAGAAGGTCCGAGCGGAGGCCCGATTCGCGGTCCCACTGGATGAAGCCTGAGAAGGAGGCGTGACGGGTGCGGACCGTGCCTTGGAGCCGGCTAGGGGCAGCACCTGGATTGGGCGGTGGGAACAAGTCGATGGAGCGAATTCGCAGACTGTCGAGGTCGGACAATCCGCGGATTGCGTCCCACACACGGACTCCGTCATCGAAATCGCTGGCCGAGAAGCGGTCGAGATCGTACGCGGTTCCGCTTTTGAGAGTGACGCGAACGTCGCGGCCGCGCGCCTCGATGCGGGCTAAGTCGCCGAAGCGTGCCATGAAGAGGCGGTTGAGGTCCATCGGGCGCTGCCGGTCGAAGATCTCGAAGCCGAAGATCTGAAACGGGTCGCGCAGTTTGGGGAGACGGTCGGGCGGGACAAGGCGGGCCCAGGGGTTTTCGTTTTTGGCGCCATTAAAATAGTCGCCCCAAAAGGCCTCCTGGCCGCCACCCCAACGCAACCGGCCCTCGTATGTGGCGCCGTCAATGGTCGTGATACGGCCATAAAGCAAGCTCGCGTGGGCCTCCAGCGACTCGGCTTTGATGTCGGAGACAGTCTCGGGCTCGCTGGGCGTCCTGATCATCCAGTAGCCGGCGATGACACCTATACAGAGGAGGATGGCGGCCAAGACGAGCGCTGCGGATTTGAGCGCTTTCATGATGCGATCTTTGTGGAAGTCAAGCGACTCATTCGACGGCGGGCCTGCGCGTTAACTGAAATGTGCGGCGTTGACACCATTGCAGTCTGATTGATTCAATGTGAAGTACTTTATCATGTCAAGCTAGAATCGTACAAGACCGGGAAGGAGGTCATGCATACAGGGACTGGCACGAACTATGCGCGGGCGAGCGACGCGACGGCACGGTTCACTTGGCCATCCTCCGACTGCTGTTCCTTCGTCGCGCGGCCCTCATCGCCGAAAACCTGTTCCTCCGCAGGCAACTTGCCCTATTTCAAGAGCGCAAAGCCCGGCCGCGAAAGGCTCCAGCATCGACGCGCCTGTCGATGATCGCCCTCGCGCGGTTTTTCGACTGGCGCGAAGCACTGGTCATCGTGAAGCCAGAGACCTTCATCGGATGGCATCGCACGGCGTTCCGGGCTTTTTGGCGCTGGAAGTCGCGCAAGCCTGGCCGGCCACCACTGCCGAAGAACCTGCGCGAGCTGGTTCGGGAGATGGCAGCAGAGAATCCGACTTGGGGCGAGGAGCGGATTGCTGACGAGCTCTCTCTAAAACTGGGCATCCGGGTTTCGCCGCGGACCGTTTGGCAAGTACCTGGACAAGTTGCGGCCACGGGGCAGTCGCGCGTCGAATCAGCGCTGGGCCACTTTTGTTCGGAATCACGCCAAGGGCATCGTCGCCTGCGACTTCATGGTTTCTGTGACCTCGTCGATGCGAGTGCTGTACGTGTTCGTGGCCATGGAGGTCGGGTCCCGGCGGATTCTTCATACCAACGTCACCGCCCACCCACCGCCGAATGGACCCTCCAGCAGTTTGCGCGAGTGCTTCACATTCGACCATCCATACCTCTACCTGATCCACGACCGCGACTCGATCTTCTCCGCCAGTCTGGATTCAGGACTGAAGGGCTTTGGCCTGCGCGTGCTGAGAACGCCGGTCCGGGCGCCGAAAGCGAACGCATTCTGCGAACGGCTGATCGGAACGATTCGTCGAGAATGCCTGGACTTCCTGATTCCGATCAACGAACGGCATCTGAGAAGGATCGTGGGCGAGTTCGTGATCCATTACAATCGTGGCCGCCCACACGCCGCATTAGGGCCAGGAATTCCGGAACCACCCCAAGCCAAAGTGCCGGCCGGCCCACATAGACACAAGCTTCCCGCCGGGTACCGAGTCAAATCGACGCCGGTGCTCGGCGGGCTGCACCACGAATACAGGCTGGAGAAGGAGGCTGCGTAACGCCGATGGAATGGCGGGGGCCGCGTGTAACGTTGTTAAGACCCCACTCGGAACCCGTTGATTCTACGAGCGGACGTTAATATTGCGGACCACAGGCAAATTGTTCTTGCTATCTGGGACTAAGCGCCGGGGGGAAAAGCCCAAGAGAGGATATGCCACCCATTTGGCGAATTCGTCACCGTGATTCTCAAGTACTCCTCCCATCTGCGAAGTTCACACCGATACTGAAGGTCGACGACGCCGTCCCGATCAACGCGATCAATGAGTTCCCACCTGCTAACAGGTAGGCTCGCCGCGCGAAGTTCGCACACCTCTTTGATTCGCGCGTCGTCCACCCCTCCTGCAAACTTGAAGGCCTCAATACACCTGCCCTGCTTCAACAGTAGGAGGAGCCGCTCGGCCGTCTCCTCCGGCGCCCTGTCGCGAAGTGGATTGGCGACGAAGAGCGCAACTTCTCCCCGTATCGAAGCCGGTGCACCGAGGCGTATAATTGCAGGCCTACTGGGCCTAAGTAACCATGCGATGGTGGCAACGCACAGACCGATTCTGAGCAGGCTGGACCGAGACATAGACATCGTAGTCCCCTTAGCGTCACTGCGGCTCAAAACGGTAAAACGGGGACGGCCTGAGTGTCTGTCGGAATGAATCGGAAAACGGAAAACGGGAAAACGGGGACGAAAACGGGGACGGCCTGACTCGTCCCAACTGGGATTGTGCGTCGGCCCACATTGGTCATTCTCCTGCCGGTCTCCATCAAAATGCCTCGAAATAGCCGTCCTTCGTTGTCTCTGCCCGGTCATCGAAGCGCCTCACCGCAACGGATTGTCCCGTTTTCAGCTTCTTTCGGATCTCCTCAATCTTCGCATGAAAATCCTTCGATCCCAATGGCTTACCCGCATGGGTCGCACGCCTCAGCCGAGCAAGTTCCGCCTCCTGCTCCCCGTCTTCCAGCAACTCATGCCACCGCCGCGACCCGCCCGACTCCGCCCAAAACCCCATGTCCACGACATGCCGGCTGTCGGCCCCCTTCAGGTGTGCCGCCGCGCTCGACCACTCATATTCTTCCGGCCTCGCCGCCAGGCCCGCCCTCACCGGATTCA
>JARKOC010000334.1 GCA_029975915.1 Bryobacteraceae bacterium | reverse complement strand
CCCCCTCGTCCGTCTCGTACTACAGGATAGCCTTGACAGCCGCTTCGATCTTTGCCGCGCTGGGGATGTAGAGGTCTTCCAGCGCACCGGTGAAGGGCGGCGGCGTGTGGGGCGCCGTCACCATCCGGATCGGGGCCTTCAGCGCCTTGAACGCATCCTGCGCAACCTTGGCCGCGATGTCGCAGGCCATGCTGCAGCGCGGATTCGATTCATCCACAACCACCAGCCTGCCCGTCTTCTCCACGCTCTTCAGGATCGTGTCCCAATCTATCGGTGATATGGTGCGCGGATCGATGATCTCGCACTCCTTGCCCGCCTTGGCCAGGCTCGCCGCGGCCTGCCCCGCCGTGTGCACCATCCGCCCTATCGCTACGATGGTCACATCCTTCCCTTCTCGGACCACGTTCGCCTGTCCGAACGGAATGGTGTAGCTCTCTTCCGGCACTTCACCCTTCATGGCGTACAGCGCCTTGTGCTCCATGAACACCACCGGGTCGTTGTCACGGATGCTCTGGATCAGAAGACCCTTCGCGTCGTACGGCGTCGACGGAACCACTACCTTCAGTCCGGGTATGTGGGTCGGGACGTTGTACAGTACCTGGGAGTGCTGCGCGGCCGCCCTGAACCCGCCCCCGTACATGGTCCGCATGGTGACCGGCGTTACCGCCTTGCCCCCGAACATGTAGCGGAACTTCGCCGCCTGGTTCATCATCTGGTCGAAGCACACCCCCAGGAAGTCGATGAACATCAGCTCCACCACCGGTCGCATGCCGCATGCCGCCGCGCCCACCGCGGCCCCGACGTACGACGACTCGGATATCGGCGTGTCGATGATACGGTCCGGATATTTCAGCGACAGGCCCTTCGTTACACCCAGAACCCCGCCCCAGGCATCCGACTTCTGCCCTTCGGAACCACTGCCCCCCGAAACGTCAAGACCCAGCACGATGACGGATTCGTCGCGCCCCATCTCCTTGGAGAGCGCTTCATTGATTGCGTCTTTATAAGAAATCTTTCTTGACATTGATCAGCTCCTTTCCCTTTCTCAGTATGATACGTATACGTCGGTCAGCAGATCGGCCTCGGTCGGATTCGGCGCCGCCACAGCCTTCTCTACCGCCTCATCTATC
>JARKOC010000332.1 GCA_029975915.1 Bryobacteraceae bacterium | reverse complement strand
CATCGGCTCGCGCCTTTGCTCCGCGCTTCTTTCAGACCCCGCCTCGCGGCGACGCCCTTGCGCTTCGCTATGACTTCACCTCCATCAGGTTGTCAAAGGGACTTCCACCCTCAAGCTGTCGAACATGCTCGGCACACAAAGAAAGCGGGGCGGACCGAAGTCCGCCCCGCTTCAAACCAACTTTGAACGAAGAACTAGTTGCCCAGAACTTCGCTCTCGACACCAGTCCTCGAAGCGAGGGCTTCGTCGAGCACCAGGGCGATATAACCCTGCGCCCAATTCCGGATGCCGAGGTCGCTGATGAAGGCGTAGCCGTGGGCATACTGGAAGTTGCAGCGCGCGATCATATAGCCGGTGAAGTCCGGAGTGGCGAGCACGCTAGCAGCGGCCGCGCCCTGGACTCCGCCGCCGTTGGACAGCGTGAAGATGAGCGACTTGCCGGCCGGGATGATTCCCGAGGTCTGGCTCGGAGGCGGATCGCCAGCAGCGCCAGTCAGGCCGTAGTAGTACAGCGTGCAAGCGCCTTCCTGCTCGGAAACCCAACCGGGATCCTTGCTGGTGTTGGCGATCGAGATGCCCGTGTCAAAACCAGGCGCGTTCGTCACGTAGGGGAACAGCAGGTTGGTCTGGCACGAGGTGATCGTGAAGGTGGTGGCCGACTGCGGATCGTTGACGAACCGCGGAGCCGGAGCAACAGTGATCAGCTGCATCGTGTTCAGCGTGGAGGTGGGAGCATAGTTGCCCGTCACCGTCGCAGTGCCGAGACCCGGAAGCGGGCTGCTGCCATAGGTCAACGTCATGGTGAAGACCACTTCGTTGATGTTGCCGGCCGTCGAGCTCACGATTTCCCACACTGCGATGCCGGCGCCGCCGCTCAGCGAAACGGTGCCCGCCGAGGTCGTCAGAGTGCCGCCAGCGCCGTTGGTGTCGTGACCGGTAACGCGATAGGCCGTGTCAACACCGCTGCTGTTGGTGCCAGGGGCAGTCAGCGTGATGTTGGCCGGGACGTTCGAGAACCGGGCGATAAGGCGGGTGCCCTGGGAAGCAACACCAGCAACACCTGCGACGCCGGAGGCGTTCAGGAAGTGGGTGCTGGCGCTGGACCACATGGATTCAGTGTTGTAGATGGTACCCGGGAGGTACTGGTCGGTGACTGCGCCCTGGTTGTGGCGGAACGCGGTGCCGAACAATTCCTTGAACTTCAGCGGGTAGGTGTAGGTGCCGGGTTCGCACTGGTTGAAGCTATCGCCGCTGGCGCTGAACTGCATGCCCTTCGCGACATAAGCGACGTTCAGGGTGTTGTTGGCCAGAGGAAGAGCGCCAGTGCCGGAAATGGTGATGTACATGATGATGTTGGACGGGATCAGCGTCGAGCTGACGCCAACCGACGCCGCATCAGCGCGGACGTTCACCATACGCAGCACGCGGTTGCCGGAAGTGCCGGGAGGATCCACCGGAACGCCGAGCCACGCCAGCGAGTTCTCACCAGCCTTAATGGCCTGGTAAACGTTCTCGCGGCCAGGGCCTGCGCCAGTGTAGTTGCCGACGCCAATGTTGGAGGCGGCAGTCATCGGGCAGTTGCCGGGAGCCGGGCAGAGGTACTGGGCTACAGCGGTGCTCTGGGTCGACAGCGGCTCGTCGATCAGCAGCATCGCTTCGGAAGCGGTCCCGCTAATCAGGCGCGAGGTGATGTTGGTGCTCAGGTAGATCTGAATGTTGACGGTGGGAATAGCAACGCCGGCCGGGGTCGGGTTGCCACCGGTGCAGGTGATCGTAACCTGACCAATTTCTTCAGCCAAGCCCTCAGCGCGAGCAAGCGGCGGAACACCGGCGCTGGCAACGCACTGGAGCGGATTGACGGACTGCGCGCTGGCGATACCGGCCGTGACGGCCAGGACAACCAGGAGCAGCATCATTTTGCGAAAATCAACCATTTCCTTCTCCTTGTGAAGATGCGGATTCGAATTGATGAAGGGACTCGTGAACCTGAGCCTCAAGTAGAAGTGAGTGCGGAACCTCGGATGCGCCCGCGGCAGGTCTGACCCGCGGCGAACAATTGTTCGCCCCGCCCCATCCCAGCTCCCGGATTGCGCTTTGCCGGATTCTCATTTTGAATCTTTTTGTTCGATCTCTATCTTCTCTGTGCCCGCGGGATTAACGCCAACATGAAGGCCGCTTCCAGCCGGACGCATTCAGCACATTCATATCACTCCCGCAATCCAGCCGTCAAGTCTTGTTTTACTTGCGGACTGAACCTCTGGGAGGGGCGCTAAACCCCTTCTCCGCGTATTAAACCACGCAACACGTTCATGAGTCAAGGATTCCGGTGTCCGGTTTTGAAACTCTTCGCCAGTCACCGGCGACTCCCCTCTGCGAGTACCCTCTACGGCGGGCGCCCGCAACCTGCCACGCAACCGCCCAATGGCCGGCGCCGGACCCACCGGGGCATCCAAGGAGATCCTGGCTGCCCCAACCTGCTTATCGACAGGGCCTTCCCAAATCTGTAGCCGGTTTCGGGAACTAAGATAGAGCGGAATATATGCGGCGGCTGCAGTTTCGCTTAGGCAGGCGAGAAACTTATTCCTGAATCATGCGCTGCAGGCGTCTCATCTTCGACTTCAGTTCATCGCTGGCCTCAGCGACATCGTTGGTGTCGTAAATGACTCGAGGCGTGATGAAGATCACGAGTTCTGTCCGCGACAAATTCGACGATTTGCCTCCGAATGCCGCGCCGACCACGGGCAAGCGGTGCAAAAAAGGGAGTCCGCTGCTTGAGGATCCCTTGGATTCGCTGATGATACCGCCGATGGCAATCATGTCGCCGTCCTGGACGGTAACCTGTGTCGAGACAGTGCGCTGGCTGAACGAAGGGGATTGGATGGAGGAGCCTGTAGCCGGCGCCTGGGGCGAACTGACCTCCTGGTTCACCTCCAGCGTGACGACTCCGCTGGGATTCACGCGAGGGGTGATGCTGAGCGAAACACCTGTCTTTCGATTGGTAATCGTATTGGCAAAAAGCGAATCTCCGCCCTGCTGTGCGCCTGTGATGGCCTGCGATTGGAGCGTCGGCACTTCCAGGCCTACATTGAGCGTGGCGGCCACGCTATCGGTAGCAATGATGCTGGGCGCCGAGACGACTCGCGTCTGGCTGCGAACTTCGGAGGCGTTCAAGGCGGTGTAGAGCGCCCTGCTCTGACCCACCAGTGTGCCGAAGGTGAGCCCGGCGCCGTCTGCGGTCACCTGGCCAAGCAGTTTCCGAGTCGTTGTTTCGGTTGCCGCCGCTTTGTCCTTCAGATAGGCCGACACGCCGTAGCTGAGCGCCCCGGTCAAGGTGACCTCGTAAATTTTGGTCTCGATGAGCACCTGGCGTGGCGGCACGTCCAACTGTTTCAGCAGCTTCAGAATGCTGTTGTACTCCTCGCCTGTGGCCAGAATCAGAAGCGAGTTGTCCATCTGGTTGGGGACCACACGCGGCCCGGCCATGCCCATCATGCCGCCGTACATGCCGCCCATGCCAAGATACTGGCCGGTGAGGCCGGCGGCGCCCGCGGTGATGCCGCCCATCTGTCCGGCGCCAGCTTGGGGTAGTGCCTGTGAGCCTCCAGCGGCGGCCGTCCCTGCCGCGGCAGTCCGCTGCTGGGAAAGTCCGCCAATGCCGGACATCCCATAGCCGGGCATGCCCATGCCGCCATATCCGTACCCGCCCATCCCGATTCCGCCGTATCCGATGCCACCCATGCCCATGCCGGCATAGCCCATGCCGCCGTATCCGTAGCCGCCCATCCCGCCGTAGCCGCCATATCCACCGAAGCCATACGACATGAAAAGCATCATGATGGACGAGGCAAGTGTCTCGGCCCGGCCGTATTTCACCCTATATACATAGGTGTCGGTCTTGCCGGATGGATTGTCCACCTTGATGTCGAGTTTCTTGATCCACTCTTCGACCTGAGTGAATACGCCAGGGTTGGGCGCCACCGCGATGAGGATATTGATCCTGTCCACCGGGACGAAACGAACCGATTGCAGATCCTTGCCCATCGAGATCGACTTCAGCAGGTTCTCCAACTCGGAGGAAAGTTCACTGGGCCGGCTGTTCTGGATGTCGAACAGGCGGACGCGCTGTTTGGCGAGGACATCGCTGTCGAACATCGTCACCAGTTCCATGGTCCGTTTCATGCTGCGCCGGCCGTCGAGAATCAGCAGGAGGTTGGCGGGAGCGTAGCTCCAGATTCGGCCTTCAGGGCCGAGAAACTCCTTGATGAGTTTCGACAACTCTTCGGCGTTGGCGTACTTCAAAAAGATGAGGTTGAGCATGGCCCGGTCGTCTTCGGGAATCGTGCGCTCGTCCTGATCCGGTTTCAGCGGCATGCTGGCCAGATCGGTGAGGGGAACGATCCGGTAGACGCTCCCGGTCTGCACCATGGCGGCGCCGTTGATGCGCAGGATGGTGTCAAGGAGCTCCCTCGGGTTGATTTCCTTCACTTCGCCGTAAGTGTTCAAGGTCACGCCGCCTTGCACTTTGGGGTCGAGAATGTAGTTGATCTTCAACTGCCGTGCCAGGGCATCGATCACTTCCGCAAGATTCACGTTCTGGAGGCTGAAGCCACCAAACGTCGCCGCGGGTGGCGCTTCGGCTGTCAGTCCGGCAGGGCGGTTGTCAACCGGAGCAGGACGCGGCGCAGCCGGCTGGGCCGCCGGCCTCGAATCGATGCGCGGGCCGAAGCCGGGCGGCACGGTCTGGGGGGGAGGAAGTTGCTGCGCCGGGGCCGATGGAAGCAGGGCAAGAGTCAGGATCAGAGCAGTCGCGCTTTTTGCCGCAGCCCGGGTTCTGTTGGAGGAATTAGTCATGCCGCACCCGCTTGGTTTACTTCTTCGCGGCTGCCGGCGCCGCAGTCATGAATTGTTCGAGCGCGACCACCTCTTCGGCCGACAGCTCGCTCTTTTTCTTCGTCCATTTGCTCTTGCCGAAGGGGGAGTCACGCTCGAATGTAACCGCGTCGCCTTGTACAGATATGATCCTGAAGGCTGGCGCAGCGGTCTTTTCCGCCTTTGCCGCTGATTCCCGTATTGCCTCAGCCGCTTTCTCCTCGCTCTTGCTGAATCCAAAGGGGGTCTGGAAGTAGAGCCAGGTCTTGCCGGATTTGTCGGTATAGCGCCAGGTGCGCTCACCGGCGGGCACGGCGCCTGCGGGGAGCCCGGCAGGAGTCTTCGCTTCCTGCTTCGGCGGCTCGGCCGCCAGACACATTGTCAAACCCAGAACCAGCAACATTGTGTATTTCATGTCAACGAACCTTTTCCCAGTAACAGGATTTTCCGAACGGAGAGTTGGCCAATACCTTTTTGAAGCCTCCCGAAACGGTGCCAGCAGGACTGTTATCGCCGGCGACGCAGGGCCGGACATCCGTACCCGTATCGGCGCCGGGCCCAGCGGTTGACGTTGAGCCGATCGCCGTCGCTGCCTGGGCCGAAGCCGGCCTCTGCGCTGGCTGCGTTGAGGAGCCTGGAGCCGCCCTTGGGGCAGATTGCGTGGTGGACTGCGCCGCCGGTCTTGTATCGCGAATTTCCGAATAAGAGGCAGGAACGCGCTTGCCATCCCACTCGAAGACCAGACCGCCAGGCTCGATCGCGATGAGCTTGAAATCGCCTATCTGTTGACCCACACGGTAACTTCGCTGTCCTTGGTCGCGGGAAGCCGCCAATACGACCTTCGGCCCGTCGCCAAGGTTGATCATTCCGTAATAAAGGGGCAGCGCAGGCATCGGTTTCGGCGCCACAACCTCGACGATGACCGTTGGATTCCGATCACGGCTGAACATCAACTGCTGGGCGACATCGAGGTAGTTCGCCGCGGCCAACGCCGCCGGCGGATCCGGGATCAGCACCACGGGTGGCGCCAGGGGTTGCACCGGCCGGGCAAAGAAACGAGCAGAGGCTTGCTCGCGCTCCACATAGACGGTGCGCAGCCGCCAGCATGCCGCAACGATCAGGGCAATCAACACCAAGTTGAGTGCAACCAGCCTCCTTGTCATCGCACTCCCTCTTTCTTGGGAAGGAGCTTGCTCGGAATCAGCGCCGCCACTACCATTCGCACGGGTACCGTCTTCTGTTTCGGATTTGCAGCGTCGAAAGAGAGCGACACTGTGCCCAGCGCTTCCGGCTGGCTACCGAGGTCCGCCAGCAGGTTCAACACTTGTTCGATGCCGCATTCGAGCGTCACCTGCACACTCACTTCTCCGTAATGTTCGCCGTACGGGCGGGGCTGCCTCAGTTCGCTTCCACGCAACTCGACCGGGGGAGTCTGCGCCCGGAGCACCCGCCGCACGACCTGAAGAACCTGGGCCTCCGCCTGGGCCGCTGTCTCTGCCTGGATTACACCCTTTTCGCGGCCAGCCAGCGCGCCGGCAACCTTCTTATTCACCGTCTCGCGCGTGCTCAGACCCTTCTCTATTTGCCGCAATCGCTGAACCCGCCGTTCCAATTGAGGGATGCTGGACGCCTCCACCACCACCCCGGCATCGCTCTCCGGCCAGAAGCGGACTGCCAGAAAGACCACCGCCAGCACTCCAAGAATCATCACCGCCCGGCGGTCGCGTTCGCTCAGTGCGTTCATCGCCCCGCCTCCCGTTTCGTCCTCAACCTGAAGGTCTCTCCGCTCTGGCCGCGATTGAGCGGCATGGTGAACTCCGTGTCGCGAAACAGCGGCGACGCGTCGAACGCCTTCAACAGCGATTCCGCATTCTCGACCTCCCCCGCGACAAAAACGGTCTGCCCGTCCATCGATAATTGCTGGACATAAGCCGGCGGCGGCAGGAGCCGGTTCACTTCACGGATCACATCGAGATCCGAGCCGCCCAGCTTGCGGAGTCCGTCGATCAGACGGATTCGCTCCGCCAATGCCGCAGTCTGCCGGTCTAAAGCCTCAAGACGCTTCGCCGCCGGCTCCAGTCTGGAGATCTCAGCCTGCAGCCTTTCCTGGTGCTTACCGTCCAGCCACCTGCCCTCCAGCGCCAATCCCACTAGCGACAGAAACAGGATCGCTGCCAGCGCCATCGTGGGAATGTACATCGCCTTCGATTTGCCCCGGCGAAGCGCCTCGGGCAGCAGGTTCAACGGCTCACCGAGGTGCGCGCAGGCGGCCGCCAGCGCAGCCGCATAGGCGGGCGCGCGCATCGATCTGGCCCGGTCGGACAAGTCCATGGAATCCGGCGCCGACACCGCCTGCGGCAACAACGTGAATAGATCCTCGATCTCCTCTGGCGCCTCCGTTCTCAGTTCCGCCGCGCTGAGAGACACCGCTCTTTCGACCGCCGCGTCGAATTGCGCCGAAAATAGTGGTTTGGTCTCGCTCTCGCCGTAGACTTCCACTGTCCCGTCCGGGCCAGCGCACAGCCGTTCAACCGCCAGGCGCCGGCCTGCCTGCTGAGCGTTAAACAACCTTGCTGCGTGGTAGACTGCACTCGCCGTGAAGCTCACCCCAGCCAATCTGACACCGGCTTCGGTGAACAAATCAGAGTAATAATCGATACGTTCTTTCCTCGCCAGCGCCACGGCCCATGTAGGTGAACCGTCAAGCCGCTGCGCGTCGTAAGAGACCTCCTCTTCATCGCCCCAAGGATGCAACGCATCCACCTGGAGGCGGACCGCGGCGGCGGCGTCCTCGTCTGTGAGTCCCGGCAAGTGGATGAGCCGCAGCAGAACCTCATGTCTCGGCAGCAGCGCAAGTGCCGCATACGGCACAGCCTCATTCGTGGCCAGAAACTTCTGTAACTCTCCGCCCCATTCCGCGGCCGGTCGGCCGGAAAAGCCCTCGATGAAGGTTTCGGCCACAAGCACTGGACCCGTCGGCCTCACCTTCACGATCACCGCCCGGATCCCCTCGTCTTCCAGACTCAGCCCAACGCCCGACCCGAACCGTAGCGCCTTCCTCAGCAGGGGTTGTCTTATCGCGGCCATGGATCGACAACCATCCTTTCGCCGGGGGCATCATCGCTGCGCCTCAAAATAGAAAACCCCTCTTCGTATTTTCCTGCGTCAAAAACGGCGGTCAGTTTCGCGCTCCTCCGTACGTCGGAGATAACCCCATCCTGCCGCCTTGGCCTGGCCGTGGCCCTCAAAGTGTAAATTGAGTCACCGCCCACCCGGAATCGGCCGGCGCTCGGGCCCATCAACGGAGCTACCAATGCCATTTGCTCCTGGCCGATCGGGCCCGCGCGCCGCATTGACACCACCGCTTCCACAGCCGCTGGCGGCGCACCCACGGCCAGCATCGTCTCCGGCGCCGCCGTATTCACGTCAAGCGCCCCGCCCGAGCTATAAACCGATAGACAGTCTTTCAGTCCCGCCCGGACGATCAGGTCGCCTTGTGGCGTTCGCATGTAACGTCCGTAGTACAATTCCGGGCTGACTCCGTGTACCGACAAAAGATCCTCGATCTGTTCCATTGACGCGTGCGGCGCCCGGAAAGACGGAACCATCGACAGATATTGCTGGTCGAACCCGGTTGCCGTCGGCGCCCCACTCCGCCAGTCCACGATCGCCGCAGCCACCCCCTGCGCCTCCATCGGCGCCAGCCCCAGCGCCACCAGCAGCCTCGTCAAGTCCTCCGGCGTGACGTGGTTCACGTTGAGCCGCGACGACTCCGGAATAATCTCCACGGCCGCCTCGCCTTCCGGGAAGTTCATCAACAGCATCGGAATGCCCGGCTTCCAAAACTGCACCATCCCGTTCGGCATCTGCTCGCCCGGCCCGTACACCATGTAGTTCAACGCCCTGTCAAGCGCCCCCGCCGCCAGGTAATGCGCCTTTAAGCCGTCGACCGCGTTCCCCGCCCTTTCCACTTCGCCTCTCACCACAGCCGCCACCGAAAACGCGATCGCCGCCAGCGCCACCGACAGCCACAGCACCGCCAGTAGCGCGCCGCCTTGCCTTGCGTGAGCACGGCTAAAACCCATATTGCTCTCCAGGCGGCTTCAGATACCCCAACCGCGCGGTCACCCCGGCTGGAGAGATCCGCCCCGGCTCCACCCCCGGCGCGATTTCCACTTTCACGGCTTCCGGCCACAGGTCAGTCCTGGGCCATCGCGTCAACCACGGCTTCGACGGCTCCTTCAGTCCGCCCGGTTCGCGATAGAAAAACTGCGCCCCGCCGATCTTGTCCGCCAGGACAAACGTCGAGGGCATCTGCCGCGGCGTTTGAAACGCAATCGACGGCATCGGCCCGGGAGCCGGCATCGGACCGCAGAAGGGCCCCATCCCCACCGCCCCACGCCATGGGATCTCGTTCATCAGCAGCCTCGCCCCCTGGCCCCGATCCCCTGGCGCTACCCACAATTCCACGAGCTGCGGTGTACCCCTGACCGCCCCCTCCAGCGAATACCCCGTCACAAACCGCAGCACCGCCGCCTCTCCCGTGAACAGCATCCGCGGCCCGCCTGGCGCGCCGCCCATCTCAATGCAATTGGCCCTCACCGGCATGAATGAGGCCAACTGCAGTTCGAGAATCCTCTGCGCTCCCAGCACCCTCCGCGCGTCGGTTACTGTCCGCTGTGTCCCCTCCAGCGCGCCCAACGCCACACGGATCGCCCACAGCATTCCAACGCTCAGCAGGCTCACCAGGCTGACCGCGATCAGCAGTTCGATCAGCGTCATGCCCCGCCTGTTCATCGCTTCGCCCCAGCGCTCATCTGCATCTGGAACGCCTGTGCATCCTCGGGTGTCGCCACAGCCCTCCGGTAAGCCGATACCTGCATCGTCCGCCGCGCCCCGCCCTGCCGCCACCAGACTTCGAGTTCGATCCGCTCCAGCATCCTTGTCCCCGGCGCTGGCGGCGTTCCTGGCGCACCTGAGCCTTCAAACGGCCTCGCCACCGCCCGCCACCCCGCCTCGTACCCTCCGGTGTACTGCGGCGGAAACACCCCCGACATCTCCCCCATCTTCGGCAACGGCCGTGTCGCCAGCAGTTCATCCATCTGCCGGCGCGCCAGCATCGCTGCCCTGTCGTAATCGCTCAGTCTCGACGCGTTGGTCAGCGAAGTCCGCAGATTCGCCATCAGTCCGGCCACGGCGATGCCCATGATCGCCGTCGCCACAAGTACTTCCAGGAGTGTGAATCCGCGTTGTTTCACCGTCCTGGATTCTCCACCACCGTCACGCTTGGCGCCCCCGTGATCGGGTCCAGCCGCACCACCCGCTGATTCCCTTTCCGGTTCGCCAGCACCACCCCAATCCTTGGAAACGCCGCTCCCGGCAGAAGGAAGTAGCTTCTCACCAGCGGTTCAAACCCTGGCGGCTCCGGCAGCACCGCCGCAATGCTGATCCCATCGGGCAACACCAACTCCCGTTCACTATCCGCCCTCACCCCGCGCGACGTGATCACTCCTTCCGCTCTTTGAAACGTGATCTCGACTGGCTCCTGACGCCGGTCCGCCCGCCCAACGGCTTGATAAAGAAACGCCGCCACCTCGTCGCCCGCCGACCGCAGCCGCAGCGCATCAATGCCCGCGCTCGCCGTCGGGTATGTCAGTCCGGCAAGCAGGGCAATGATCGCCACCACCATCAGCAACTCGATGAGCGTGACGCCGCTCTGGTTCCGCCTTCGCGGCATTCTGTGCCCCCTACTGCGACTTCCAACTCACGATGTCGGCGTTGATCGAATCCCCGCCAGGTTGTCCGTCCGCCCCCAGACAGACAATCTCCGGCTCGTCGCCCCGCTCGCCGGGATATTTGTATTGGTACGGCCGCCCCCACGGGTCCAACGGAATCTCCTGTGGCAGGTACGGCCCCTGCCAGTTGTTCACATTGCCCGGCTTCGTCCTCAGCGCCTCCAGTCCCTGCTCCGTCGCCGGATAGACGCCCGTGTCCAGCTTGTAGGTCCCTAGCGCGGTCATGAAGGCGTTAATCTGCGCCCGCGCCGCCGTCACCCGCGCCGTGTCGGTCTTGTTCAGCAGCCGCGGCGCAACCAGCGACGCAAACAGCGCGATAATCGCCAGCACCACCAGCATCTCGATCAGCGTGATGCCCCGTGAGCCTCTTTTCTCGTTCCGGCGTGTATTCTTCATGGTTCGACCTTTCCTACACCGCCACCTCGTTGATCGACGTGATGGCCAGCAACATGCTCAAAATCAGTGCGCCCACCGCCACACCCAGCAGCAGAATGATCAGCGGTTCAAACAGCGAAGTGAACCGCTTGATCGCCGCCCTCGTCTCCCCATCGTAAATCTCGGCCGCCCTGATGAACATCGCATCCAGCCGCCCTGTCTCTTCTCCAATCGACAGCAGATGCGATAACAGCGGCGGAAACGCCCCGGCGCGCGTCATCGGTCCGGACAATCCTTCGCCGCGCTTCACCCCCTGCGCCACCATCTCCAGCGTGCCGCTCATCTTCAGATTCGACATGATCGCCCGTGAGATCCCCAGGCTCTGGACCAAAGGAACACCATTGGCCACCAGCGTCCCCATCGCCCGCGCAAACTGCGAAGTCTGCGCCTTCCTCAACGCATCGCCTAATACCGGGATCTTCAACGTGAACGAGTGCCACCACAACTTCCCGTCCGGCGTCGAGATGTACTGCCGGAATGCCAGTCCCGCAATGGCCAGCGCCCCGAGCGTCCATCCCGCATACGCCCTCACCAGATTGCTCACCTGCAAAAGGATCAGGGTCGGCGTCGGGATCTTCATCCTCGAATCCGCGAACACAGCCGCGAACTTCGGCACCACGTAATACAACATCAGAACAATGGTCGCCACGCCCACCAGCGACAGCAGCGCCGGATACACCATCGAGCTGATAATGTAGCCCTTGAGCTCGTCCCGCGTCGTTTCGTACTCGCTCAGCCGCTCAAAAATCGCCCCCAGCGATCCCGAAGCCTCCCCGGCCCTAACCATATTTACGTAGAAGTCCGGAAAATACTCCGGCTTGGTCGCCAGCGCGTCGGCCAATGATCGCCCGCCCTTCAGCGTCCGCAGGACGTCGCTCACCACCGTCTTGAACTCCGCCCGCGATGTCAGTTCGGTCGTAATCGCCAGCGCCCTATCCAGCGGCACGCCCGAGTTCAACAGCGTCGACAACTCCTGCGTGAAGAACAGCACGTCCTTCCGCTTGCCGAACTTCAACTTCGGCAGTTTCAGCTCCATCCGCCCCTGCGGCTTCGTGCCGACGTAGACCGGCGTCAGGCCCTGCTTGCGGAGTTCGGCAATCACCTTCTTTTCGCTCTCCCCACTTAGCGACCCGGTGCGAACCCGCCCGTCCTGGCCTACCGCTTTGAACTGAAACGTCGTCGCCACGCTAGAATTCCTGCGTCACCCTTAACACCTCGTCCGCCGTCGTCACACCGCTGGCAACCTTCATCCATCCGTCTTCCCTCAGCGTCCGCATCCCGCCCTTGCGAGCCTCCGTCGTCAGGTCCGATGCGTCCGCGTTGGCCATCACCATCTTTCGCAGCCTATCGTTCATCTCCATCATCTCGAAGATGCCGATCCGCCCCTTGTACCCTGTTCCGAAACACCGCTCGCACCCTGCGCCCTTGTACGTCATGATCGTCTCGCCGTCCGGCGTGATCCGTTCCCCTGCCTCGGTCTTGCAACTCGGGCAGATCACCCGCACCAGCCGTTGCGCCAGCACCGCCACCACCGACGAGCAGATCAGGTAATTCTCCACGCCCATGTCTGTCATGCGCGTAATGGCGCTCGGCGCATCGTTTGTATGAAGCGTTGAGTAAACGAAGTGCCCGGTCAGCGCGCTCCGGATCGCCACCTCAGCCGTCTCATAGTCTCGGATCTCGCCCACCATGATCACGTCCGGGTCCTGGCGCACAATGTGCCTCAACCCCGTCGCGAACGTCAGTCCGATCTGCGTATTGACGTGGATCTGGTTGATCCCGTCCATTTGATACTCCACCGGGTCCTCGATCGTGATGATCTTCTTGTCCGATTGATTGATCCGCTTCAGCGCCGAATACAGTGTCGTCGACTTGCCGGACCCCGTCGGCCCGGTCACCAGGAAGATCCCATGCGGCAGCGACGTGAAATGCTCCATCCGCCGCAGCATGTGATCGTCGAAGCCTAGATTCCGCAGATCGTAGAAATCCCCCGCCGACCGGTCCAGCAACCTCATCACGACGCTTTCGCCATAAAGCGTCGGCAGCGTCGAAACGCGCAGGTCCACTTCACGCCCGATCGTCTTGATCTTGATGCGCCCGTCCTGCGGCAGCCTCCGCTCGGCGATGTTCAGCTTCGCCATCAGCTTCACCCTGCTGATGATGGCCGCCTTCATCTCCCTCGGCGGGGGCTCCTGATCCTGTAACACGCCGTCCACCCTGAACCGCACCCGGAACTCCTTCTCATACGGCTCGATGTGGATGTCGCTCGCCCGCTTCTCCACCGCCTGCCCGATCATGGCGTTCACCAGCCGGATCACCGGCGCCTCGCTCGCCATGTCGCGCAAATGCTCCAGGTCCGCGGCCGACTCCTCGCCGTCCCGGCCCTCCACCAGCGCCTCTTCTTCCTTCAGTTCCGTGTAGTGACGGTCCAGCGCGTCGGCGATCTCCTGCTCTGGCGCGATCTCTACCTGGACATTCATGCCCGTCGCCGCCCGCACCGCCATCCGCGTCTCGAAATCCAGCGGATCGGCCATCGCCAGCACCAGCGTCGATCCCTCCACCCGCAGCGGCATCGCCCTGGTCTGTTTCAGGAACCGCGGCGCCAGCCGCTCGGTCTCCGGCGTCATCGCCGGCGGCGCATCCAGAGAAGCCACCTTCAGCGACAATTGTTCCGACAACGCCGCCAGCACGTCCCTCTGCGAGACGAAGCCAAGGTCCACCAGGATCCGCCCCAGCTTGTCCCCCCGCTCCGCCTGCAACTCGAGCGCCCGGTCAAGTTCATCCGGAGCAAGCTGCCCCCGGCCGATCAGAATCTCGCCCAGCCTCATCGCCTACTCTTCCCGCACCTGAATCGCCTTCGCCAGCGACTCCAGCGTCGCCCGGTTCGCCGCCACTTCCAGCAGCGCCGCCTTCTCCGCCTGCATCGTGATCACCCTAGGCATCTTCCCCCGGTCTTCCCACTGGTTATAGAAAAGGATGAATCCGATCATAATCCGCTCATCCTTGGGCAACCGGTCCAGCGTCGCCGCCGCATCCACCATCATCTGCCGCATCATCACCCGCACTTCCGGCATCCGCTGTTCCTTCGCCGCCCGGATCTTCGCAATCTGCTCTTTCGTCATCACCGGACGGAACGGCGAGATCCCCGGCGTCATCAACGGGCTCATCTCCGCCGTGAACACGGCTCCGAATCCATCCACGTATATCCCCCGAGGCAGCCCCAAGACATCGGCCGGCGCTTCCACGTGAAACTTCAGCAGCTTGTCGTACATGCTGCGTTCAACCGCTGCCATCTCATCCCGCGACGGTATCGCCTCGCCCATCAGGCTCGCCGAAGCCAGCGCAAACACCGCAATGAGTTTCTTCACGTCAGTCGCCTCCGAACCGCGCCGCGCTCAGATACCGCGTATTCATCCGCCGCTCCATCAACTCGAACGCCGCCCGGATCTCCTGCATGTCCGCCTTGCGCTGCTCGTCCAGTTCCTCCTTCGCCTTCACCAGACCGCCCTGCTCCAATCCGTCCAGCCGGCTCTTCATGTCAGCCAGCGCCGGTGCATACCGCGCCGCCACCGCTTCGTCCACCGCCGCCGGCAACTTCTTCGCCACTTCCTGCGCCACCTTGGCCTCGAACTGCCCCGGATCGGTCCCCGGCGTCCGCGCCATCATCCCGTGCGCCAGAATCGCCACCGACAGCATCGCCGCCGACGCGAAACCCAACCTCGGACCCGACGCCCACAGCCTTGCCCACCATCCCGGCTCCACCACCGGGTCGCTCACAAACGCGATCCGCCGCGCCGGCTCCATCTTCGGCAGCCGCTTCAGCGCCGTCACCGTCAACTTCAGCCCCGATGCTTCCGCCTGGCACGCCTCGCATCCCTTCAGATGCTCCTCGTGCCGTTTCCCCTCGGCACCTGCCAGGTCGCCTAGCGTGTATGCCTTCCAATCGAACCCTTCGCAGCTCATTGCCTCTCCCCTTTCGCCACCGGGGCCAATATCGTCTTCAATGTCTCCAGACCCGTATATACCCGCGACTTGATCGTGGAGGCGGGGCATTCAAGGATTTCGGCGATCTCGTCAAACTTGAAACCTTCGTATACCTTCAACACCACCGCCTCCTTCTGATCCGGCGGGAGCCGGTCCAAAGCCGATTCGACGGCCAGCGTCACTTCCACCGGGCTCATCCTCGGCGACAGGTCGGCCTTCAGATAGACCTCTTCAATCCCTGCCTCCGGCTTCCGCCTGCGGAAATGGCTGATCGCCTCGTTATGCGCAATCCTGTAAAGCCACGGCCCGAACCGCCCCGCATCGTCGAGCCGCTGCAGGTTCTGGTACGCCTTCAAAAACGCGTCCTGGCTCAAGTCCATGGCATCGTCCACCGAGCCCGTGATCCGCAACAGATAGTTGTAGACCCGGACCTCCCATCGGGACACAAGTGTGTTGTACGCATCCACGCTCCCTTTGCGGGCGCGGATGACCAGGTCCCGGTCTTCTACCTCACGAAAGATCAACTCCAGGTCTCCCCGGTTATTGTCCCGTGCATTACATCTGAATCCAAGACGCACCCCATGGAAAAAAAGACGAAGTCATCAGTAGGACTCGTCCTCCTGGCCTGTCAAGGACGCGTCCGCACCTTTCGCCCTCCTCGGCTTTGTGCATCGGACATTACAGTAGGGCGGTCCCCTGGCCGGCACTGTGCTCCGCTGCGCAGCCCCGTGGCAGGACAGGCCTCCTGGCCTGTCAAAGGTGCGTCCGCACCTTGCACTTCTTGCGGACTTAGGGATCGCTCGCGCCTGCCAGTAGGGCGGACGACCTCGTCGGCGGGCGGCCCCCTGGCCGGCAAACTCCGCTGCTGTGCCACAGACAGAACCACGGTCGCGAGGACCGTAGGCGCTCACTGGACGGGCCACTCGTGAAACAGGGATCCCACTGACCGGTCCCCATCAGGGTCTGGCTCCGTGCAACCGGGGGGCGATTGTTCGCCCACTTGGGTCATGCGAAACCGGAACGGCGGGCGCCATTGAACAAGGAAGTAGACCTTCTTGGAATTAGCCGCCCCTGCGTCTGAATCCACGCCGACCATCCAATGGCCCGGTTTGTCTTCACAGTGCCTGGAGGGCCTGATGAACTCACCTGAGAATCTATCTCGGCGCAGCTTGCCGTGCCATTTCCTTAGAGTCTCCATGCTCGCCGGATCGGACCACTTCTGAGACTCTTCCCAGTCTTGGCTCAACCACTCGTCAGCGAAATCGGCGGGCCTCAGCGCGATTGGATCGGTTCTCACCGCCTTCCCGTCTTCGAAGACGTAGCGATGGAGGACGGTTCGCGTCAACTGTGAGGCATCCAGCGAGGATGTCATAGCTTCGACGAGAGCCTGGTCCCGGTCAATTGTGCCCTTCAGATAGAACCACGGCGAGTAGCCGCCTGGGTTTGTTTCCACCAGGGTCTGGTGCTTGGCGGCGGCATCGATGCTCCAGATGCGCAGGTAATCCGCCCGCCAGTTGGATGTGCACCAGGGTGTGTAACCGAGAGCCAAAACGAGATCCGGCTGGCCTTTGTCGCTAGGCGAAGCGAGAACGTCAATAACCTGCTGCGGTCGGTAGTGCCCCTCACGGTAGTCGGCCTCTTCGTAGTCGAAGATCCGCTTCCACTTCCCGTTCGCCCTGCGATAGATGTAGATGGACTCGTCGTATCCACAGACGATCCCTACCCCCGTGGTCACGGCGAGAAGCGAATTCCTGTGGCGGATCTTCACCTCCCCGAGGACCCCGGCAAAGGATTCTCCTGCAGCATCCGCCACGGCCCCCGCACTTGCGGCAGGGGCCATCAACCCTGCTTTTGCCAGTTTCTCGTTCAAACTCAATTCGAGCGCCGATTCACCGCCGCCCGCCAGTCGTCTAACGTAAGTGTCCACCCAGTCACGAAGCTGGCGCTTCGCGGTTGTCAAATCCGGCGTCGCGCCCTGTGTCGCGAGCGCATCCTTGGCGCGGCTCTTGACTCGATCCAAAGTTGCCCTGAGTTGTTCGAGCGCATCGTCCTGACCGGGGGCAGTGCTGGAAATGGATAGAATACAGACAAAAACAGCCGCACAATTGCGCGTCATGGCTCTATACTACGACGCCCAATAGCGGAACGCTCGGGAATTGGCTCCCTTTCCTAACTGCAAGAGTACTCAACCTGCGATGCAAAGCACGGCGGCTCGCCTCGGCCACCCTTACAAGATTCAGAAACCCTCACTTGAACACCCTCGGCACGAACTCGTTCAAATGCCTCCTCCACGAGTGCCACTCATGCGCTGTCCCCTCTGACACGAAGTTGACGTGCCGGATGCCTCGCTTCGTCAGCAGTTCATCCGACGTCTTCAGCGCATCCATCAGCCGCGTTTCGGCTGTCCCTGCGCCGGTCCACAGCAAATGGACCCGCTTGTTAAACGCGGCCGCGTCCTTCAGCACGCCGTTGTACGCCGTATCGAGGTCGCCGTTCACCGTCGCGCCGCTGAACAGTCCGATCCAGGAGAACTTGTCGAGGTTGCGCAAGGTGATCTGGAGCGTCTGCATGCTGCCCATCGAGAGGCCCGCCATGGCCCGCTGGTCGCGGCCGGTGAGCGTGCGGAAGGTCTGGTCGATGGACGGGATCAGGTCTTCGATGATGACGGTCTCAAACGTGGACGCGGCCAGCACGCCGGGCTGGCGCGGGGCGGGGCGCGCACCCGGCTGTGGCGGACGCTCGCCGGGCCGGTAGGCGTAGCCCTTGTCCATGACCACGATGAGCGGCACGGCCTTTTTCTCGGCCAGCAGGTTGTCGATGATGAAGTTCGCCCGGCCCTGCTTGGTCCAGCCCGTTTCGTCCTCGCCGGCGCCGTGCTGGAGGTAGAGGACCGGATAGCGCGTGCGCGGGTTGGCGTCGTATCCGGGCGGCGTGTAGACCATCGCGCGGCGCCACTCGCCTGTTGTCTTCGACAGGTACCAGTGCATGCGCACCTGGCCGTGCGGGACCGGTTTCGGGAAGTAGAAATCCTCGCCGGCCAGCGGGAGTTCGATGCCCGTGGTCGGGCGGGCCCAGCCGAAGTAGGTGTCGCTCGACGGGTCGTTCACCTGCAAGCCGTCCACCAGGAACCAGTAATAGTGGAAGCCCGGCGCGGGCGGCGGAATGGTGACCGTCCATGCGCCGTCGCCGCCCTTGGCCATGTCCACCGGTTGCGCGGCGAGCGCCCCGGCAAGCTGCACCTTCGCTGCGTTGGGCGCGGCCAGGCGGAACGTGACCCTCCCGTCGGCGTGCACTCGCGGGTATTCGGCATTCATCAGGTTGGAGATGGCCGGCTTGGATGCCGGATCGGGCTGGGCGGAAACCGGCGCGGCCAGCACGAGTGCGAGGAGGAATGGGTAGCATCGCATAGTTGAACAGGTATCACATCCGCCGCCCGAAGTCGCGCTCCAAACCTCGCAGCCCCTGCCGGTCACCGGTTGGCGCCCCCGCAACGCCTTCAATTGGGGTCTACACTCGAATCATGAAACTCCGGTTCTCCGTTTTGGTGATTTGCTCCGCCCTGCTCGCCGCGCCGCCTGACCCAGCCGCTCAGGCCCGTTCGGCCGTCGCCGGCTTGGCCGAAAAGCTCAAAGCCTTGCTCGGCGAGGAACTCGCCAAGGGTGGTTTTGAAGGCGCCGTCCAAGCCTGTTCGACCAGCGCCCAGAAGGTCACCCGCGAGTTCGCCGCTCAATCCGGCGTAGACATCCGCCGCGTCACGCTCAAGCACCGCAACCCGGCCAACGCCCCCGACGCGTGGGAACGCACCCAACTCGAACAGTGGGAGACAGCTCTTAAGTCAGGCAAGTCGCTCCCGGACGAAGTGTTCGCGCAGGTGGACGTGAACGGTGTCAAGACTCACCGCCTCATGAAACCCATCGTCATCCAGGGCATGTGCCTCTCCTGCCACGGCTCCGCCGCCCAGATTCCGGACCCGGTCAAAAAGCAAATCGCCAGGTCCTATTCAAAGGACCTGGCGACGGGCTACAAAACCGGCGAGTTGCGCGGAGCTTTCAGCGTGAAGATTCCGGTCCGGGTTTCACCGGCGCATTAGCCTCGCGCTTGAACTCCATCGTCTTTTCGCTGGGGGGACGCCGGGACCCGACGTCGCAGGTGTCAGCCATTCAAGTGGGCACGCCCAGCCGCGGCAGGACGAACTTCATGATGAGGATGTAGGCGACCAGGGCCAGCGGCAATACGAGATAGTCAGGCATGCGTCTCTTTTTATGATGCATTGGCGGGAGGAATCGTCACAACGGGCACTCGGGACTCACGCAGCGTCCGTTCGGTCACCGAGCCCAGCAGCAGACGTTGCAAGCCAGTCCGCCCATGCGTACCCATGACGATCCAGGGCTTGGGCAGTTTGGCCGCTGCCGCGTGGATCGCGTCCACGGCCGGGCGTTCGTCGATCAACACCTCCGTGGCGACAGTGGCCGGGATGTGAGGCGCAGCCCATTCGTTCAAGTGCTTGGCCGCTTCCTGCCGCGCCACGGCCAACTGCCGTTGGATCTCGGCGGCGGAGCCCTCGGTCATATAGGCGGGTACTTCGATGTGGATGGCGTGCAACAGAACGAGTCTCACGCTCCCTAGCGCCGCCAGACGGGCCGCCTCCTTCAGGGCGTCGGCCGAGCACTCGCTGAAATCGACCGGACACAGGACAGATTGAAACGGACAGTTCGACATCGGAACCTCCATATGTGAAGATGCGAAGACGCGTCTAGCGTGACGATCGAAGGGAGCCTGCATGAGCCAAATGAACGAACCTGGCCGGGTCGCCTGGGTCGACCTGACCGTTGATGACGCACCGCCTCTTCGCGATTTCTACGCCCGTGTCGCCGGCTGGATTCCCCAACCCGTTCCCATGGGCGGCTACGACGACTTCAGCATGACCCATCCAAAGACGGGTGAGCCTGTGGCCGGCGTCTGCCACCGCCGCGGACCAAACGAACACCTGCCGCCGGTCTGGATAATCTATATTAATGTCATTAATCTGGAATCCGCCCTCACTGAGGTCGAGGCCGCAGGCGGCAAAGTCGTCCGCCGGCCCGAGAAGTGCGGACCCGGCTCGATGGCCGTCATCGCTGACCCAAGTGGCGTTATTTCAGCGCTTTACGAACCGGCCTAACACGCCAGAGAGTTCGTTTGGTCGTGATTTCCGGACCCTGGCCGGACGTCCCGGACTGTCGCCGACCACCCCGGTCCGCCCCGCTGCGCCGAGTACAAATCGCTCTCCACAGTTAAAGCCACGTCGACCGGGGCGCCAACAGGCAGCTCCGGCACCCTCGACGAGAATCGCCACGCCTTCATTTGAATGGGGGGGGCGTCACTTCTGTCGAATGTCAGACGCAGGTGGTCCTTGTCCTTGCCGAACCCTTCAGGCGGCGATGCGAGCCGCACCCCACGGGCCAGAAAAACCGGTGTCCGGTTGCCCAAACCGAACGGCGCCAAGGCGAGGACTTCATTCACCGCGGCATCCGTTAGTTCATTGAGCGAGATCTCCGCATCCAACACCCGCTCCGGCTCCAGCCCATCCTCGCCCAGTTTGCGTCTGACGTAGTCGTTGAAACGTTGACGCAACTCTTCCACCCGGTCGCGTTCCAAGGTCAATCCCACTGCCTGACGGTGTCCGCCAAATCTGACGAACAGATCAGGCATCGTTTCCAGCGCTTCCAGCAGATGGAACGATGCGATCGAGCGCCCGGAGCCCTGCGCATATCCCGACGCCTCGTCCAGCCCCAACACTAGTGCCGGCCGGTGGAAGGTCTCGGCGACCCTGCTGGCGACGATGCCGACGACGCCACGGTGCCATTCCGGCTCGAAGAAGACCAGTCCTGCGTCGTCCGGTCCTGGCGGGGAGCCCGCGAAACGCTCCAGAATAGTGCTGGCGATGCTCTCGCACGTCCGCTGCCGTTCGGCGTTCAACGCGTCCAGCCGCAGGGCGATCGTCTTGGCCCGCTGCTCGTCCTGCGTCAGGAATAGCTCCAAAACCTCGTTGGCGTTGTCCATCCGCCCTGCGGCGTTGATCCGCGGCGCGATACGAAAACTGACATCGGTTGCCGAGATGGGCTGCGACGGGTCCAGCCCGGCAACCTCGATCAGAGCACGCAAGCCGGCGTTGCGCGTCTTCGACAAACCAGCCAGCCCTCGCTGCACGATGATCCGGTTCTCGCCCGTGAGCGGCACCACATCGGCGACAGTCGCGATGGCCACAAGAATGAGAAACGAGTCGCAGTAACGAACGATGCGGTCTGGCGCCCAATTTTCGCGTTCCATCAAAGCCTGGATGAGTTTGAAGGTGACCCCGGCGCCGCAGAGATTTTTGTTGGGATACGCACAGTCGGCCCGGTTCGGATTCAATATGGCCGTGGCTGGAGGCAGTTGTTGATCGGGCAGATGGTGGTCAGTGATGATCACGTCGATTCCGAGTTCACGGGCATGGCTGACGGCGGAGTTGGCTCGAATGCCGGTATCGACGCTGATGAGAAGCGTTACGCCGTCGCGTTTGGCCTGTTCGAGCACCCAACCTTGGATGCCGTATCCGTCCTTGAGCCTATCGGGCACATGGAGCGACGGCGGCAGGCCGGCGAGTTCAAGCATCTTGCCGAGAATAACCAGTGACGTCGTGCCGTCAACGTCGTAATCGCCATAGACCAGCACCTTTTCCCGATCCTTTATGGCTCGGCGGATCCGTTCGACGGCCGGATCCATGTCGCGCAGCAGGAACGGATCGTGCAGGTCGGAAAGCTTCGGGTGCATGAAGCGTTCCACCTCGCCCGGCTCACGAATACCACGGCTCCAAAGCACGCGCGCCGCCGGAAGTTGCAGACCGCAACGGGAGGCCAGTTTCACGGCTTCCTCTTCCGGCGTGTGTGGGAGACTCCAGCGCACTAGTTGTTCGAGAAGTACCCGCCGTAGTCTTCCCGGCCCTCGTCCAGATTGGGCATGAAGTCTTCCAACTCGTCGAGCAAGTCCTGCCACTCCTCATACCAGTCGGTGTGGACCTGGTACAGATAAAGGCGGCCCTCGAAGTCGAAAGACATCTCGACAGCGCAGGTCAGCCCCTCGTAGATAGACAATTCCTCGATCCGCCGCTTGATGTCTTTCTGGCGTTTGGGGTCCAGTTCGGATTCGCTCAATTGGTCGAGCGCTTCTTCGCGGTGCATGGACGAGAAGTCCCGGACGTGCAGGTGGATGAGCCTGATGCCAAGCTGAAGGGCGCAATCGAGGAACGGCTTGAACTCGGGGTTGCGCTCAGTGTCCCAATAGATGATCGGCGGTTCATCGCCGGCGCGTGTCAGGCAGCGGAAGACGACGAAATGCTCGGCTTCCAGATAGTTCTGGATCTCTTCCGTAAGCGTATTCAGATTAGGGCGCAGGGACATAAACCTCTAGCGTTGGGCCATGACGAGAATCTCGTCGCGGCCGGCCAGTTCGCGCGCCGACGGCGTCACGATCGTCTTTGGGCCAATGTAGATCTTCTTGTTTTGGCTGATCGCGGTCCTCACGTCGGCTTCACAGACGAAGTCCACGATCGTGATCTGCGGAGCGGGCACTTCGGCTTTCTTCACAGGTTCCGGCGCTGGCGCGGGGGCTTGCACAGGAAGCGCGGCAGCGGGCACGTCCAGTTTCGGAGCCGGCGGCAGAGTGCAACCACAAGTCGGAGGGGCAGCCGGCTTCTGCTTTCTTGCCAGGAAACGGTCCACGACGCTCGAAACCGCGGCTGAAGCCGGGGGAGCCGGCGGCGCGGCTTTCGGCGCGGCGGGCAGCGCTTGGGCCACAGCCGCTCTGACTGACTGGCTTGTGACGGCCACGCCCTTGGCGGCGAGGTACTTCTCGACGGCCGAAACCAACGCGGCGCGGTCCACTCCAGCGGAGGCGGCAACAGGAGCTGAGTCCTCAGCGAAGGCCTCTTCCGCCGTCCGTACCACCGAGGCGATCCGCTTGATATTGACCAGGTGCAGCGGACCGACGTTGTCCGATGTAATGTTGCCGGCCATGGCGCCGCAACCGAGCGTCATACCACGCAGCAGGCTGGTGGTGATGCCGGTAGATCCCTGCGGCGACGGGGTGTTCACCAGAACTCGGAACGCCGGCATCCGCAAGCCAAACTTGCGCACATTGGCGTCGTCGTTGGAATAAATCACCGTTGTGTGTCCGAGCCCGCCGAAGCGCAGCACCTTCTCGCAGGCATCCACGCCGGCATCAAACGAATCCACGAACAACACGGCGAGAACGGGCGACAGTTTCTCCGCCGAAAGCGGATGTTCCTTGCCCACGCCCCCAATCTCAGCCGCCAGGATCGATATGTCGGAGGGAACCTCGAAGCCGGCCATGTGGGCGATCTTCTGAGGCGACTGGCCGACACACTCCGCCCGAACGGTTGTGCCATTGGTAAACAGAGTTTTCTCCACGGCGGCCCGCTGGGCGTCGCTCAAAATGAACGCTTTCTGTTTCTTGAGCTCTTCAAGGACGGCGCCTCTCAGTGAACGCTCAGCAACCAACACCTGCTCTGACGAACAGACCGTACCGTAATCGAACTTCTTGCCGGTTACGACTTTGGCGACAGCATCGGCGACATCGTAGGTTGTGTCGAGCAGGACTGGCACGTTGCCCGGCCCGACTCCGAAGGCTGGTTTGCCAGAGGAGTACGCCGCGCGGACGATCCCAGCCCCGCCGGTGGACAGGATGACGCCTGTTCGCGGGTGCTTCATCAGCGTCGTTGTCCCATCCAAAGACGGGTTATTGATGCACTGGATGATGCCCTCGGGCGCTCCGGCTTTGCGGGCGGCCTCGATCAGGATGGCGGCAGTTGTGCAGGTCGAATTCTTGGCACGGGGGTGGGGGCTCAGAACGACAGAGTTGCCCGATTTGAGAGAGATGACACTCTTGTAGATCGCCGTGGAAGTTGGGTTCGTTGTAGGCAGGATGGCGGCGACAACTCCCATCCCAACACCAACTTCGATCACCCTTTCCTTTTGAAGTTCACGGAGGATACCGACCGTCTTCACGCCTCGAATCTGCCTGACCAAAAGGTCGGCGTTCAGAAGGTTCTTGGCGACTTTATCCTCGACGTTGCCCATGCCGGTCTCTTCGACCGCCATCTCCGCCAGACGCCGCGCATTCTCCCGGCCTGCCGCGCCCATCGCTTCAACGATGGCGTCAACTTGCGATTGCGAGTAGCTCTGGTAGGCCTGAAACGCTTGCCAGGCGAGCTCGACCTTTTGGCGAACCTCCTGGACTGAGACCAAATCCTGGTCGTGCAACATATCTGATCATCTCCCCTTGCGCACGGCGCTCCATTCCGGCCGAGGGCAGCCATGGCATCCCGCGTCTGCGCAGAAGCCACTTCGAGAGGAGCCTACTTCTCGTTCTTCTTGGCCCCTGGCAAGGCTTTTTCAATCTCGTCGGCGGGGTTGGGGATCACGTGAACGGCGATCAACTCACCCACTCGACGGGCGGCTGCGGCGCCAGCGTCGGTAGCGGCTTTCACTGCTCCGACGTCGCCGCGGACAGTGACGATGACATAGGCCGCGCCGACAAACTCACGGCCGGTCAGTGTGACGTTGGCGGTCTTTACCATAGCGTCGGCCGCCTCAATCGCGCCGATGAGACCTTTGGTTTCGATCATTCCGAGGGCTTCCATCCAACCTCCTAAGTACGCTTGGGCGTGCGTGGCTCCAGAATCTATCACGGTATCACAATCGGTAGCCCAGAACCATGATCCAAGCCGTCAGCGCCGCAAAATGGCCCGAATCGAAAATCAGACCTGATTGTATCTGTTTGAAGGCATTGATCCACAAGGGCTTACAGGCGTAACAATTTATGCCGCTTATGGTATCCTTAATAAATGCTTATGGCCCCACAGGCGCCATCCGGCCACTCCCCCGGCCGGTCTCAAAGGCAGGCGGCGCTGAACTAGCCCCGCAGGCCGGTTCGTTCATCGAGCCAATCCCGCCGGACCCCGGCGACACCAAAAGCAAAACGATTGAGCCAAGACAAACGAATTTAATATTTCCAACAGAGGAGCTGAACGATTGAGCAGATTGATTTCGAAAGGCTTAGTCCTGGTGGCAGGACTGGTGGCCGTATCGGGCCAGGCGGACTTGAATCCGCTGCCCGCCAAGCCGGCAGTCTCCACCGACCCAAGGCTGATCCGAATCAGGCAGTACTTTCTTGAGAGAGACTGCCCGGCCCATCGATATGCGGAGGACTTCGTTCTGGCGGCTGACCGCCATCAACTAGATTGGCGCTTGCTGCCGTCGCTTTCCATGGTCGAAAGTACTGGCGGCAAGGAAGCGCGGAACAACAATATGTTCGGTTGGGATAATTGCGACGTTGGGTTTGAGACAGACCGGCATGGTATCTACCACGTCGCCTCACGGCTTTCGGAGTCCAAGTTCTACAAGGGCAAGACGCTCGACCAGAAACTGAAAACCTACAACCCGAAAAATGAGTACGGGAAGCGGGTGAAATACGTGATGGCGCAACTGGGGCCACATCAACTGGCCCCTGAAGGCGTCTTCCAATAATCCGAGGCTGGATCTGGGGCGCCCCGCAATTGAGGCGGGGCGCATTCCTCATCTCCGCGATTGGCGGGGCCGGAGCGGGTTTTTCAGGCCAAGTTGGCTATTTCAGAGCTTTCTTCATTTCGTGCTCGACTTGCTTGAACCCCGCTGGGATCTCGTAGCGCGAGCCATCAACTGGCGCTGAGCTGAAGTTCCGCGACTGGACGGTGACTTCCATCATCGGCGCCGGCTTGGCTGGCTCTTGCGGCGCTTGCGTCTGCTCCGCGGGCGGTTGGTCGGCGGCCTTTTTCCTCCGGCCGAAGCCGCCCATGATGCCGCCGGCGGCAGCTCCAGCCAAGCCGCCGAATCTGCCCCCGGAAGCCCGGGATGCTTGCGTTGCCGCATCATTCTCAGCGGTGCGCCGCGCACTCTCGGAGGCGGCCTCGCCCAGGTTTGGCATCTGCACCGGTTCACCGCCTGGCCCTGCACCGGGGATTCCGCCAATGCCCTGCATTGTGGTGATCTGGAGCATGGGGACACCTTCAAGCTTCGACGCTTCCTTGACCATCTTGGCCATGCCTTCGCTGAAGCCGCGCTGGCCCATCATCATAGGGTTATTCATCATCCCGGGGACCCAGCCCATCTTTTCCGCCATCTTTACATAGAACTTCTGGACCTGGTCGTAGCCAGGGATCGCCGGCGCCATCCACATGTCGGAAACCATGTCCATGTTGACGGTCTGGCCGGATTTCGGGTCCTGCATCTTCGTAGTGAGTGTCATGATGAACTGTTTCGTATTCATGCCCTCGATCGTCTTGGACTGACCCGTGGCATCCACCTTCACGTCGAATTCCATCGACGCGCCTCCGGTTCCCTGGCCCGACATCCTCTTCGCCATGGCCTGCATGGCTTCCTTGAACTCAGCGAATGTAATAACCGAGTATTTCTTTTCCTTCAGGTTGATTTCGGTCATCGTCTCTGCGTCGAGATCAATGACACTGATGGAGTCCTGCGTGACCGTGGCCATCCGGTTGCCTTTGAGCAGTATCTGGCTGGTCTGCGGCTGGGTGGCCTTACCGCCGCCCGGGATCATCTTCATCATGCGCAACATGGAGCCGCCGGTCATCTGCGAAACCTGCTCGTAGCTGAAATCGGCGCGTACAGGCAGAACAAGCACGGCCAGCGCCGCGACAAATAGTATGGTTCTCATATTTTTGTGCACACCCTCCATCCAATGAGAGTAGTGAATTCGATCGTGGAGTACAATGGCCCTACTGGAGTAGACCGTGGCTGAAGAACTAATCATCCGGCCCAGCCTGCGCAGGGCTCAGCTCGGCCTTGCAGCGGCGTTTGTTTTCCTGCTTGGCACGTGTTACGCCTACTATGTCTTCCGCGAGCATCTAGCCTGGTGGTTCGTTCTCATCGGCCTGTTCCCATTCCTCGCACCGTTGCTGGCGTGGATCGACCATCGCCGGACCTGTCTGACGCTTTCGGGCCGGATCCTGAGTTTCCATTCCGGCTTCATTGCCACGTCAACGGAACGGATCGATGTCGCCAAAGTCCAGAACGTGCGCGTTGAAAGGACACTGGTGGACCGCCTTTGGGGTGTCGGGACCGTAGTCATCGAGACAGCCAGCGAATCCGGACGCTTGGTGATGGCCTACGTCGACCGGCCAACCTGGGTCGCCGACCGAATTCTTGAGGCGGGCGTGCGCGCCGGCCAGCAGGACAAACAGGGCGTATGAGCGATTTCCTTTCGGGAAAAACGGCCGTGGTCACTGGCGCCAGCCGCGGCTTGGGCCGTGCTATCGCCGTTGCGCTTGGCGCTGAAGGCGTGCGCGTGGCTCTGGTCGCGCGGGATGCCGGCAAACTGGAGGAGACAGCCGGCGCCGTTCGTGCGGTGGGCGGAGAGGCCGCTGTCTTCACGGCCGATCTCACCCGCGAAGACCAGGTGGCGCAGCTTGAACGCGACGTCCTGGCGCGTTTCGGGACAGTCCAGATTCTGGTGAACAACGCCGGTGTGAACCTGCGCAAACCGCTGGTGGATTTCACTCTCGATGAATGGCACGGCGTCATGGACGGCAACCTCACCAGCGCGTTTCTTATGTGCCGGGCCTTCGTGCCCCACATGAAAGGCACTGGCTACGGCCGCATCATCAACCTCTCCTCGATCATGGGCCATATCTCGCTGCCCGAACGGGCAGCGTATTCGTCGAGCAAAGCAGCTTTGCTGGGGCTGACCCGCGCCCTGGCGCTGGAACTGGCCCCGGAAGGAATCACCGTTGTCGCCATCAGTCCAGGGCCGTGTTCGACAGAGATGAACGCACCAATCCTGAACGATCCGGAATGGAATGCTTCGTTTCTTGCCAGGATTCCTGTGCAAAGGTGGGGCCGTCCCGAGGACATCGGCGCCCTGGCGGCGTTCATCTGCTCCGAAGCCGCCGAATTCATCACCGGCACGGATATCCTGATCGACGGAGGCTGGACGGCTCAATGAGACGGCGGGATTTCGCCTGTTGGTTGCCAGCGGCGCTCGCGGCCTGCAATCGAGCGAAGAGGTTGCGAATCGCAGTCATTCCCAAGTCGACGGCCCACTTGTTCTGGGTCTCGGTTCATGCCGGAGCGCTGGCGGCGGCGAAAAAGTACGGCGCCGAAATCCTCTGGAACGGGCCGCCGACCGAATCCGATTACAGCCGCCAGATCCAGATCGTGGACTCGATGATCGCCCAGCGCGTGGATGGAATCGCAGTCGCAGCCGCCGAGCGCAAAGCCCTGGTTGGAGTAGTGGAGCGCGCCGTGGCCTCGGGCATTCCGGTGGTTGTATTCGATTCGGGACTCGATACGCAGAGCTACCTCTCGTTCGTGTCAACAGACAACTACGAAGGAGGCAAACTCGGCGCCCGCAAACTGGGCGAGTTGATGGGAGGCAAGGGCGACGCCGCCATCATCATGCACGCGCCGGGCAGCTTTTCGACCATGGACCGGGAACGCGGTTTCCGCGACGCATTAAAAGCTGAGTTTCCCGGTATCCGAATCATTGCCGAACAGTTCGGCATGGGTGACCGCGCGAAGGCGCGCGCCGCTGCCGAGAACATCCTGGCTGCCCAAGCCTCGCTCGGCGGCTTCTTCGCCTCCACCGAACCCGCCTCGGCGGGCATCTCTCTGGCGTTGAAGGCGCGTAAACGCAACGGGACAGTCAAGTTCGTTGGCTTCGATTCGAGCGACGCGATGATGGACGACCTGCGCGAAGGTACATTGCACGCCACGGTGGTTCAGGACGCGTTCCGGCTGGGCTACGACCCGGTCCGGATCCTGATCGAAAAAACCAGGGGCGTGACGCCCTCTAAACAGGTCGATCTGCCGGCGCGCGTCGTCACGGAAGCGGACCTCGACAAGCCCGAGGTCATTGAACTGCTCAAGCCAGATATCCAGAAATATCTATAGAGCTTCGGCTTCCGCAGGCGCGAACAGCCGGTCGTACAAATACAGCAGCACCGTCGAGACGAATCCGATCCCAGCGACGATCAGAAACATCTCCGCAGGCCGCTGCTGCAGCCGGATGTAATGTTCCACCAGCCACGTGCCCAAGCGCCCGGCGATGAACGAGCCAATGGCGATCGGCAGGAAAGCGAATCCCATGAACGTGCCCACCTGGTCGCGTGGAGCCAACCGGCCTACATATTCATAGAACCTTGGCGCCTGCAACGACTCGCCAATGGCGAACACAAACAGCGCCGCCACCGAAGCCCAGACCGTCGCTGACCATGCCATGAGCAGCCACGATGCGCTGGCGATGGCGAATCCCAACGTCATGGCGTTCATCGCCCTCATCTTCTTGGCAAGCGCCGTCAGCGGAACGCTGAGAACGATGATCGTCCAGGCGTCAACCGTCTCCAGAATTTCGAATCTTTTGAACTGCAGGATCTCGTCGATGTAGAACGGCAGCGAATAAAAGACTTGCCAGAACATGATCCAAAAGCCTGAGAAGATGACCAGGAAGGCGACAAAGCGGACGTTGCGGAACACTAGAAGCATGTCGGCGAACACCTTTGTGAAGGACCGTCCGGAACCCGGAGCCGGGCCGCCTTCGGGCTCGCGGAAAAACATCAGCGTCCCGCCCAGCATCAAGGCCGATGTCGCCGCCGACATCACGAAGACGTATTCGATGCCGAATTCGGAGCGGATCATGGTCGCAAGGATTGGGCCGATCGCGCCGCCGAGATTCACCAGCGCGTAGTAAATGGAAAAGCCGAGTGCGCGATAGTCCGGATTTGAGGTTCTCTCGACGGTGCCGACGATGCACGGCTTGATGAGCGACCCGCCGGCGGCGGTCAGGATCAGCACCGCGGCCATGTAACCGACCTTGCCGATGGAACCGGTGATCGCCTGCCCGGCGGACATACCGCCCAGGCCAATCAGGAAGTAGCCGATGGAGAAGCAGGCAAAACACACCGCGAGAGTCCGCTTGAACCCATAGCGGTCCACAAAGACGCCGGCGATGACGGGCAGCGACCAGGTGAGGCCCGCGAACATTCCAATCAGCCAGCCGGCCGAAGCCAGGTCGAGCCCGATCTTGTTGGCGAGGTAGAAACTCAGGACGGCCTTGGAACCATAGAAGGCCAGCCGCTCGAACAATTCAACGGTATTGGCGATCCAGAAAGTGGGCGAAAAGCCGGTGCGGATCCTTTGAAGGGTGCCTTCGCTCTGAACCAAGTCGAATCTCCTGATGGGCGGACTCCACTGAAGCCGAAACGGTTCTCAGAATAGCATGATGGCCGGTCAGCAACGCCGCCGGGCCCTGGCTCCGCGGAAACTTGCCGCAACACATAGTCCTGTGCGCCTCCGCCCTGAGGTACTGTTCAGTTAGGACATCAGTATGCGACTCCGGCTCAGTGTGCTCGTCTGCGGCAGCCTGCTCGCCGCCCTCGATCCGCCCCTCGGCGCCCAGCCATTGACCAGGAACCCGCCGCTTGGCGGCGCCACGGTTCTCAAACTTTTGCCTCCGGCGCCTGGCAACCCCCGCAATACCGAAGGCGCCTTTGTCACCTTAAAAGACGGGCGCATCATGTTCGCCTATACGCGTTTCAGCGGCGGAGGCGATCACGATGCCGCCACCATCGTCGCCAGGTACTCGACTGACGGCGGCAAGACGTGGTCGGAGACCGACACGCCCGTCGTCGCCAACGAAGGCGGCATGAACGTGATGAGCGTCAGCCTGTTGCGGCTCCAGGACGGGCGCATCGCCCTCATCTATCTCCGCAAGAACTCCGTTGTCGATTGCCGCCCCTATATTCGCTACTCGAACGACGAGGGCAAGACCTGGAGTCCAGCCTCGCTCTGCATCAAAGAAGAGGGCTACTTTGTGCTGAACAATGACCGCGTGATCCAGCTTCGATCTGGGCGCCTGGTGGCGCCGGTCGCCTGGCACAGAGCGAAGGACGGCAACTACGGATCTCGCGGAATCGCCATGGCCTATCTCTCCGACGACGCGGGCAAAACCTGGAGACGGAGCCGCACAGAACTCGAATGCCCCACCGCCAGCAATGCCGGATTCCAGGAGCCAGGCGTTGTCGAGTTGAAGGACGGCCGCATCATGATGTTCATCCGGACCCAACTGGGCAGCCAGTACCTTTCCTATTCGAGCGACGGCGGAGACACATGGAGCGAAGCCCGGCCATCGTCGATTCATTCACCGTTGTCGCCGGCGTCGATCAAACGGGTCCCGTCGACGGGGGAACTCCTGATGGTCTGGAACGACCATTCCTCGATCGATCCGAGTTACAAGGCCTCCGATTCGGGAGAACGGCGCAGTGGGGGCAAGCGGACACCGTTGACGGTGGCACTCTCTCGAGATGAAGGCAAGACCTGGATCCTCGCGCATGATCTGCTCGCCTCGCCCAACGGATGGTACTGCTACACAGCCATCCATTTCGTTGGCACGCGAGTTCTGCTCGCATTCGCGTCGGGAGGCGACGGACTCCCAGGCCTTTCCAAGATGGACTTGGCCTATTTCGACATATCCAGCCTCGCGGCAAAATAGGTCCGTCGACGCGCGGCCAGCCGTAGTGCAATACGCGGCGCTTTTGCAGAATCTGGACGGCAGGCGCGATCGCCTGTGATGCAGACTATGAGGCGAAAGTGCGCCCGGGATTGTATTTGCCGGGTTCTTGTGCCACTACTTGTAGCATGAAATTCTGGATTGGACTGATCCTGATGGCTGCTGCCGCGTGGGCTCAGGCGCCGGCAGATGAGGCGGTGGAGTTGTCGGGCAAGGTGGTGGATTCGGCGACCAAACAGCCGGTGGAAGGGGCGCGGGTGATCCTGGTGCGGATGGGGATTGCCGGAGACGGCTATGGGCCGAGCATTTACCAGGTGGAACCAGGGACGGGGCTGAACGATCCGGAAAGCAGCCGGATGGCGATGGTGACCGAGCGCGACGGCGGGTTCCGATTCAAAGTGAAGGCGCCGGCGACGGTGATGCTGTTCGTTTCGGCGCAGGGGTACGTCCGGACACCGTTACGCTTCGGCCGGAATCAAGTGGAGTATGTGCTGAAAGCGCGGCAACCTAGGACCGATATCGTCCTGGCCATTGATGCCGAGGCCGTTTTGTATGGACGGGTGATCGATGCTGACACGAGGCAGGGTGTAGCGGGCCTGGCTGTGGCGCCTTACAGCTATACGAAGAGTTCCGGATACCGGATGTTCTCGTTCGCCGGAGAGGCCGTGAAGACAGATGCGCAAGGGCGGTTCGAGATGAAGGGGTTGGCGCCGGGCGAGTATTACCTGCAAGTGAAGCCGGATTTGCAGGCGGCGTTCAAGACGCCCGCCCCGGATGAAACGCTGAAGGATGTGGAGAAGCGGGGATATTCGCGGGTTTACTATCCGGGCGCAGCGACGCCGGAGGAGGCGTCGCCGGTGACGGTGCTGCCGGGCGCGAGGATGGAGGGGCTGGACATCCGGATCGCGAAGCAGAGGGTGGCCTCGATTCGCGGGCGCATCGCGGGCGGAGTGGGGCTGGGCGGCGGGGAGCAACTTGACCTGATGTTGACCGAGCACCGGCATGGGCGGGACAGCAGGTCCTACCAGCGGATCGCCAGCACAAAGGTCACTCCAGGGGCGACCTTTCAGCTTGACCATGTGCCTCCAGGGTCGTATGCGCTTTCGGTGATGACAGCGGACAAACCGGCGACGGAGAGACAACGGGCGTCGGTCTACCTGGAAGTCACGGATGAGCACGCCGACGGGATTGAGTTGAACCTGATGACGGGATACACGGTGACGGGGCGGGTGTTGTTGGGTCCGGCGGAGGGCGAACTGGTGGGTGAGCAGAAGCCGTTTGAGACCGAGATGAACGTGGGGCTTTCGTCGGCCAGGAGTATGTCGTACGCCAGGGACGCGCCGAACACAGTGAACAAAGCGGACGGGACGTTTTCCGTGCCGGCGGTGTTTCCGGATGAGTACAGGGTTTATGTTGCGAGGCTGCCGAAGGGGTACAAGCTCGCGGAGTTGCGCTACAACGGGTCACCGGGCGATTGGATGACGATCGAGGTGAAGCCGGGCGAGGATAGGCACGTACTGGAGATCCTGGCGCGGCCGGCGACTTCGGGGATTCAGGTGAAGGTGACCGACGGTTCAAAACCAGCGGAAGGCGCGATGGTGGCGGTGGTGCGGGAGCCGGTGACGGGAACGAGCCTGGCGTACACTGCGCCACCGGGAACGACCGACAGCGAGGGCAATGCGACGTTTGCAAACCTGCTGGCGGGCAAGTACAGGGTGGCGGCGTTTGCGAAGGATGCGTTGTGGCGGGATGATCCTGGCTTGCTTGCGACCATGGCGAACGCGCAGCAGGTGGTGGTGGGTCCCGGCGCTTCGGCAAGTGTGGAGGTCCGGGTCAGGGACAGGTAAAGGGCGATTGCGTTTGCCATGGTCCGCGCGGTGCTTAAATAGTGGACATGGCAGACACGGTCATCTTACTTGCGAGCGGCGACTTGCGCCTTTCGGCCAACCAGACCTGCTGGGAGGCCCAGAAACAAGCGGAAGAGAAGGTCATGGCGGCGGTGCGCGCCCTGGGCTACCAGATCGAGCGCGGCCACGCCTATGACGAGGAGAAGAGGCACGGCTTCCTCGATTCCCAGAAGAAGGGCATGGAGGTGTTCCGTCAGATCTCCCCGACGGCGCCGATCATTGTCGTTGAGGCCGTCTGGCAATACACCCATCATGTTCTGCCTGGGCTGACGACGCATCAGGGCCCGATCCTAACCGTGGCGAACTGGAGCGGGCAGTGGCCCGGTCTCGTGGGCATGTTGAACCTGAACGGCAGTCTGACGAAAGCGGGCGTGCCGTATTCGTCGCTGTGGAGCGTGAACTTCGACGACGAATTCTTCCTGTCGAATCTCGAAAAGTGGCTCAAGGGCGAGAAGATCGTCCACGAAACCAAGCACGCGCGGCCGCTGGGCGCCTTCAAGCTGCCCGCCGACGCTGAGGCGCTGGGCGCGCGACTGGCCAAGGATCTCTACAAGAACAAAGCCATCATGGGCATCTTTGACGAAGGGTGCATGGGTATGTACAACGCCATCATCCCCGACGAATTGCTGCACCGGACCGGCATCTTCAAAGAGCGGCTGAGCCAGAGCGCGCTGTGGGCCGAGATGCTGGCGACGCCGGACGAAGAGGCCAAGGCCGTGAAGGCGTGGCTCGACGCCAAGGGCATGAAGTTCGTCACAGGTCCGAATCCTGAGACCGACCTGACCGAAGATCAGATACTGATGCAGTGCAAGATGTACATCTCGGCGTTGCGCATTGCCGACGACTTCGGTTGCGCGACGATCGGCATCCAGTATCAGCAGGGGTTGAAGGACCTGTCGCCCGCGTCGGATCTGGCCGAGGGGTTGTTGAACAACGTGGACCGTCCGCCGGTGACGGCGCGAGGAAACGGCCGAGTGCTGTATGAGGGCAAGGCGCTGCCGCACTTCAACGAAGTGGACGAGTGCGCGGGCCTGGATGCGCTGTGCACGAACCGGATCTGGACGGAACTAGGGTATGACCCGGAGACGACGCTGCATGACGTGCGGTGGGGCGAGGAGTACAACGGCGAGTTCGTTTGGGTGTACCTGATCTCGGGCGCGGCGCCGCCGCAGCATTTCGTTGGCGGTTATGCCGGTGCATCAAGTGAACGCCAGGGCGCGATGTACTTCCGGCTGGGCGGCGGATCGCTGAAGGGCATCTCGAAGCCGGGTGAGATTGTCTGGAGCCGCGTGTATGTGGACGCAGGGATTCTGCGCGCCGACATCGGCCGGGCCAAGGTGGTGGACTTGCCGCAGGAAGAGACCGAACGCCGCTGGCAGTTGACCACACCGCAGTGGCCAATCATGAGCGCGGTGACCTATGGCGTGTCGCGCGACCAGTTTATGGCGAAGCACAAGGCGAACCATATCCAGGTGGCGTATGCGCCGTCGGCGGCCGATGCGAACAAAGCGCTGGCCGCCAAGGCGGCGATGTTCCGTGAGATGGGGATTGAAGTGAATGTGTGCGGGACGGAGCACGGACTGGAATAGAACTGAGATCGCGAGTGAATCCGAGTACCCGGCCCTAGTCCGCTGGATGGATGAGGGCCGGGTTCCCGGCGCCGGAGCACCTAATGCGTGAGGCTGCGTGGATGTTGGGGCTCGCGCAGCACTTGAACCTTGGAGATGACGGAATTGCCTGCTGCTCATTGCGCCATCTCTCTGTTGGCGCGGACGCACAGCCACATTCGCCGTGCTTCAACTTTGGGGTTCAGTCTGGGCGGTTCGTCCATGTGCTTTTGTGCCCGCCGCCAACCTTCGATTCAAGCCATTGAAACGTTTCCCGTCTTACAATGACGCGAGGACCAGATTTCGATGGCAGACCTACAACAAATTCTCGATCAACTCGGTATCCAACCGTCCAATCCAGGCGCCTGTGGCAGGAACTGGCTCGACTCCCCCTCAAGCCGTGAACTGGTCTCGTTGAACCCCACCACGGGCGAGCCCATCGCCTCTGTCCGCATGGCTACCGAAGACGATTACGACCGGGTCGCCTCCGAGACGCACGAAACCTTCCTCCGCTGGCGTCTGCTGCCCGCTCCCAAGCGCGGCGAGATCGTCCGCCAGATTGGCGAAGAGCTTCGCATCAACAAGGAGCCGCTCGCGGCATTGGTCACCCTCGAAATGGGCAAGATCATCGCCGAGGGCCGCGGCGAAGTCCAGGAAATGATCGACATCGCCGACTTCTCCGTCGGCCTCTCCCGCCAGCTCTACGGCCTCTCCATGCACAGCGAGCGCCCTGAGCACCGTATGTACGAGCAATGGCATCCTCTCGGCATTGCCGGCGTCATCTCCGCCTTCAACTTCCCCGTCGCCGTCTGGAGTTGGAACGCCATGATCGCCGCCGTCTGCGGCGACACGGTACTCTGGAAACCCTCCTCCGACACGCCGCTGACCGCCATTGCCGTTCAGAACATCTGCAACCGCGTCCTTGAACGGCACGGCTGGCAGGGCGTCTTCACGCTCGTCATCGGCAAGGGCCGGACCGTCGGCGAGCGCATGTTGCACGACAAGCGAGTCCCGCTGGTTTCGGCGACCGGCAGTTGCACCATGGGTTACCGCGTGGCCGAGGTTGTCGGCCGCCGCCTCGGGCGCACCATTCTCGAACTCGGCGGCAACAACGGCGTCATCATCACTGAATCCGCAAACCTCGATCTCGCTTTGCGCGCCGTTTTGTTCGGCGCCGTCGGGACGGCCGGACAGCGTTGCACGACGATTCGCCGCATCTTCCTTCAAAAGAAGATCGCCACCGGATTCATCGAACGCCTCCGCGCCGCCTATGCCCAGATCCGAATCGGCGACCCGCTCGACGAGTCCACAGTCATGGGCCCGCTCGTCAACCGCGCCGCCGTCGACGACATGATCGAAGGCATCGCCAAGGCCAAGTCGGAAGGCGGCGAGGTCATCCACGGCGGGAATGCCATCGAACGAGGCGGCGGTTTTTTTGTCGAACCCACCCTCATCCGCGCCTGGCCCCACATGCCCGTCGTAGCGGAAGAACTTTTCGCGCCGGTGCTTTATCTCATGGAATACGACACCCTTGACGAGGCCATCGATTGGCATAACGCCGTCCCGCAGGGCCTCTCATCGGCCATCTTTACCGACAGCGTCTCGGCCGCCGAGACGTTTCTCAGCACACGAGGAAGCGATTGCGGCATCGCCAATGTCAACATCGGCACCAGCGGCGCCGAGATCGGCGGGGCGTTCGGGGGCGAGAAAGAAACCGGCGGCGGCCGCGAAGCCGGCAGCGACAGTTGGAAACAGTACATGCGCCGCCAGACCGTCACCATCAACTGGTCCAAAAATCTGCCTCTCGCGCAGGGAATCGAGTTCAACGTATGAAACAAATCGTTGGTGTTTTATTTGCCGCAACCTTGCTCGCACAGTCCCCTGTCCGCCGGGTGACTGATCCCGGTATTGTCACTACCCGTCAGGAAATCACACCGGCCGGAGTTCCCGCGGTCTTCGATGGCCGGGTCTATGGTGTCGCCTTCGGCCGCGATTCCAATGAACTCTACGTGCTTGCTGCCAGCGGGCTCTACCGCTACGATTGGGCCGCTAACAAGGTCGTACAGCGACTCGATGCAGGCCGCCGCCCTTCACTGCAAGGAGTCGCCTTTGATGCCATAGCGGGCCACGCCCTTTTCGCGGGAACCGACCGCGCTCCAGGAGTCTGGCTCGCCCGCGCCCTCGCTGGCAAACCCATGGTGGCCGAAAAACTCGGGGCCAGCATCTCCGGCGCGCCCGCAATCGCCTCGAAGGGCTGCAACGGAGGCTCGCGCCTGGCAGCCCTGCCATTGATTTTTAACAACCAAGTCGCTTTCGTGGACCTCGACGGTGCAAAGCCAGCCGTCAAGGCTGATGTCTCCACAGCCCCCGCTTCGGCCGTCATCTCAGATGACAGTTGCGTGGCCTGGGTCTCCCACTGGGGAGGCCACAAACCCAAACCCGGCGAAAAGACGGCGCCAACAGGCCTCGCAACGACGGCCGACAAGGTTCCGATCGACGCCCGAGGCGTCGCCGCCTCTGGAACGGTCTCCCGTATCGACACCCAGACCGGCAAGGTGATTGTCGAAATCGAAACCGGCCTAGCCCCCACCGCGCTCGCTTGGGATCAAGGACGCAACCGCCTGTACGTCGCCAACAGCAACGCCGACTCCATTTCCGTCATTGACACTTCAGCCAACAAACTCATCGCGACATGGACCATCGATCCCTTTGACCAGCGCGCCCCTGGAGTCGCCCCGACAGCTTTGGCCCTTGATGTCCAATCACGCCGCCTCTATGTCGCCCTCGGCGGCATCAACGCCGTGGCGGTCATTGAAGCAACAAATGGGCGTCTGGCCGGCATGATCCCCACCGCCTGGTATCCCTCGTCGCTCGCCCTTAGTGCCGATGGCAAGCGTCTCGCCGTGGGGGCACTTCTCGGCGCGGGCTCTGGTTGGCGCGACACTCCAAAGCAACGATACGTCCACACCTACCGCGGTTCGGCCGCAGTCATCGATATCCCCGACGCCGCCCAACTGGCTAACTATTCGACCGCCGTGGCCGAGAATACCCACCTCACCTTGAAGGGCCGCTCCGTCCGCCAGCCCGTCGCCGCCGGTCCGCGCCCCGCGCCTAAGGCGATTCCGGCACGGTCCGGCGATCCGTCGTTGATCGAGCATGTCGTTTACATCGTCAAGGAGAATCGCACTTACGATCAGCTTTTCGGCGACCTCCCGGAAGGAGACGGTGATCCATCCCTCGTCATGTTCGGCCAGGACGTCACGCCGAATCAGCGCGCCCTCGCCCGCCGCTACGTCCTGATGGACCGTTTCTTCGCCACCGGCGGCAACAGCGCCAATGGCCACCAGTGGGTCACCCAGGCCAACGAAGTCGCCTATACGCTCTGGCCCGGCTACGAAGGCCGCAGCTATCCCTATGACGGCACCGATCCGCTGGCCTATTCGCGAGGCGGTTTCCTTTGGGACGCCGCCCTTAAGGCTGGCAAGACCGTCAGGGTCTATGGCGAATACGCCCCGCGCCTCAGCGAAGCCAAACCGCCGCAGCGTGCCGAGTACTTCGCCCGCTGGCGCAAAGGCGAGGACTTCTCGAAAGAGTTCAACGTCTCCTCGCCCATCCCGCAATTGGACGCCCTGCTCGCTCGCAACTACCCCACCTATACCAACGCCGTCCCCGACCAGGTTCGCGCCAGCATCTTCCTGAAGGACGTCGAGACCTGGACCCGCGAGAAGAAGATGCCCAACCTCGTCATCGTCCAACTTCCTTCAAATCACACTTACGGGGCGACTCCCAATGCGTCCACCCCCAAGGCCATGGTCGCCGACAATGATCTTGCCCTGGGCCGCATCGTCGAAGGCCTCTCACGCTCGCCGTTCTGGCCGAAGATGGCCATCTTCGTCGTCGAGGACGACGCCCAAAACGGCGTCGATCACGTCGACGGCCACCGCACCGTCGCTACCGTCGCCAGCCCGTATGCCCGCCGGGGCGCCATCGATTCAACCTTTTACTCGAACCAGAGCATCGTCAAGACCATCGAACTGATCCTCGGCCTTCCCGCCCTATCTCTGTTCGATCTGATCGCCAACGACATGCGCGCCTGTTTCACCGACACGCCCAACCTCGAGCCCTTCACCGCATTGACGCCGGCTCAATCTCTTGATGATTTGAACCCGCCCGTCCAGGCCCTTCGCGGCAAAGCGCGCCAGGCGGCCATCGATTCGGCGAAGATGCGCTGGGAGGTGCCCGACGCCGCTCCGACCGAGCGTTTGAACCGCATCGTCTGGGGCATGATCCGCGGTTGGGACAAACCTTACCCACAGCCGCCGCAGAACGTTTTCGCGCCGCTTTCTCTCGACATCGACGACGACGATCGTTGAGCGTGGCCGCTGCGCGGAGCGACGGCGCTGGTCAGGGCGCAGTCGAAGATCGTTGTGAGGCGGTCCGCGCCGCGGCGATCGCCTTTGGCGCTGTGAGACCGAGCATGGCGCATTCAGTGGCGACCTTCGCGGCCACCCCGCGCTTTGCGGAAATCGACTGGATTTGAGACCACAGCCCATCGGGCTCCGCGACATGGAGTTTCTCTGACCCGAAGCCGGCTCTGGCGGCGGCGAGTAGCCAATACAATTGGTCGGCGCAGTAGACTGCGTGGTCAAGCCGGGATGAGCGGGCGACGCCCGCCCGGTCGTCGTGAGCGCTGACGGCATGGACAATGGCCTGGCTGAATCCAAGTTCCTGCAGGATTCCGGCACCGAGGAGGCCGTGCCGCGAAAGATCATCCTTGGTGGAAGCGATGTCGATGTCGTGCAGCAGTCCGGTAGCGCCCCACTCGTCCTTGTCTTCACCTGCCGCCGCGGCAAGTTCGCGCATGATCGCCTCGACGGCAAGCGAGTGGTCGATGTATTTCTTGTCCTGCACCTTAGATCGAAGAGCATCCCAGGCCCGAGCACGCAGTTCAGCGCCGCCTGGCTGTGCCGCCGGACTGATGGCGACGAGAAGCAGCACGCACAGCGCGCCCGCAGCGAGACCAAGCCCCCCAACCCGCAACCTGTATTTCACCATTTGAGTTTAGAGCACGGCTTCAAGAAAGCAGGAGACCGGTCGGGTATCAATGTCCAGCTGCTGGGGTCGTCCCCAAGTAGTTGCCGTAGCCGACGATCACGGTCGAGCCGATCAGTACGGCGAGGGCAAGGGTGACCAGCCTCTTTGTCTTTGCGCTGGCGCCCGACCACTCTTTCAGCGCTATGCCCCAGAGTGTCGAGAAGATAATGATGCTGGCCATGTGCAGAGTCCAGCTCGAAAACTTGTAGGCGCCCATTTGGGTCTCGCCCATCGAATAGAAGAAAAACTGCATGTACCAGGTGGTCCCGGCCAGCGCGCAGAAAAGGTAATTCGCCAGCATCGGGACGCTCGCCGTGCCGCGCTCGGCCGTGGCAAGGCGCGGGGTGATGTACTCGTGGCCGGTCTTGTTGCGGACATTCAGGATGACGCACCAAACGAAGTTGGTCGTGAAACCGCCGAACAGCACGATCACCAGTACGGGCAAGCCTTGCCAGAGGGTCTCGGTTCCATGGGCGAGGGTGATGGCCTTGATCGGGTCGCCAGCGGCGAGTCCGTAGCTCATGCTGGCGGACATAATGCCCGAAAAGGTTGCCACAAGGATGCCTTTGCGGAGGTTGAATTCCTTGATCGCCTCCTTCTTCTTCTCTTCCGGCATCTCACGCTCCTTGGAGATGCCAGCCAGTCCGGCGATGGCGATGCCGGCCAGGCAGACGGCGACGCCGAATAGAATGACGCGTCCAGACTCGGTTCCAACCACCTGCGATATGAACGTCCCATTAAAGATGGGCGGCATCAATGTGCCGAATGCGGCGCAATAGCCAAGCGCCACGGCCATGCCAAGCGACATGCCAAGGTAACGCATCGTGAGCCCGAAGGTGAGGCCGCCCAATCCCCACATGGCGCCGAAGATGTAGCACCACATCATGGATGACGGCGGCGCCTCGGCCAGCACGGCGGCGAGATCGCGCGTCATCAATCCGGCCAGAACCCACGGAGCGATGATCCAACTAAAGAAACCGCCGGCGAGCCAGTAGGTTTCCCACGACCAGAATTTGACTCCGCGGTAAGGGACATAGAAACTGCCGGAGGCAAGACCGCCGAGCCAGTGGAAGAACACGCCGAGTACGGGATTAGGCACGAATTTGACCTCGACTGATGAGGCGCGCAAAACCGGCCGCGCGTTTCTCAGTGTAGCCGCCATTGTATCTGGAGCCGCAGGTGAGCCGGGATGGAGTGGCTGTCTAAAGACCGGGGGCTTGGCGCAGGAGCCGCGTCGCAAGTGGCCCGGTACACATTCTTGAAAAAATAGTATGCTTTTCTCCGGGCAGGTGCTAGACTCGACCCAAGAAGGGGACAAAGATGCAAAGAAGCTTACTCGTCATGTCGTTTGTCGTTTGGAGTGCGGTCACCGCCCAGGCTGGGGTAGTGCAGTTCAGCACAATACTGCTCGGCGCCAATGAGAACCCTGCCGTAGTGACTCCGGGAAAGGGAACGGCGCTGGTCACTTATGATTCGGCTGCCCATAAGTTGTCCGTTCAAGCAACGTTTTCCGACTTGATTGGTACAACCACGGTTGCGCATATCCACTGTTGCACGGATGCACCCAACAACATCGGGGTGGCCACCTACCCGGGGACATTCCCTGGGTTCCCGGTTGGCGTGACTTCCGGATCCTACTCCGGGCAGATCGATCTCACGGAGGCAACGAGTTTCACCACCAACTTCCTCAATAACTTTGGCGGTGGAACGGTGGCAGGAGCGGAGGCGGCGCTGATACAAGGCCTGTACGACGGCAAGGCCTACTTCAACATCCACACGGCTTTCCGGCCCGGTGGAGAGATTCGTGGATTCCTCACCCCAGTGCCTGAACCTGGCGCTTATTCGCTGGGCATGCTCACCCTGAGCGCCCTGTTCGCCGCATACAGGCGCCGCCGGCGAACCATCTAGCTGATTTTGCCGGATTCTTGACGCGATACCGTAGCGGCGTGCGCCGGTTGAACCCCTTTGCGCTGGAACGCTCGCGCGGGCCGCTTGTCCGCCTGAGCGCGAACTGGGATATAGTAAAGGCGGAATCCCCCCACCGAGGTAATCAAAACAACATGTCTATCCAGTCCAACCGCAGGCAGTTTGTCGCCGGCGCCGCCGCTCTGAGTTTGGCTTCAACAGTCAGGGCGGGAAGCGCGAACCAGGGCCGGGTCATCGGCGCGAACGACCGTATCAACGTGGCCGTGATCGGCACCGGCGGACGCGGTTTCTATGTGGCCGACAAGTTCGACAAGTACAACGACATTAAGGCGAACTCCTGCCAGATCGTCGGCGTTTGCGACGTGTTCCAGCGCCGCGTCACCAACGGCAAGGACCGGTTCAAGTGCGCTGGCACGCTCGATTACCGCGAAATCCTCACTCGTAGCGATGTCGATGCGGTTATTGTCGCCACCCCGGATCACTGGCACGCCAGAATCGCTCTGGAAGCGATGGATAAGGGCAAGGACGTCTACCTTGAAAAACCCATGTGCCACACCATCGAAGAGGTGAAGGCGCTGATCGACACGGTGCGCGAGACCAAGCGCGTCGTGCAGGTCGGCTCGCAAACTACCTCGGGCGATCAGTGGTGGAAAGCCCGCAAGGCAATCGCCGACGGCATGATCGGCAACCACTTGATGAGCCAGGGATCCTACCACCGTAACTCCACCGGGGGTGAGTGGAATTACAAAATCGACCCGAACGCCGGCCCCAACGCCAAGGGTGACGACTACATCGACTGGAAGATGTTTACCGCCGCTTCGGCCAACCCGAAACGCCCCTACGACGCCGACCGGTTCTTCCGTTTCCGTAAGTACTGGGATTATTCGGGCGGCATCGCGACAGACCTGTTCTTCCACGTCATGGCGCCGATGAACATCTGCTGGGGGGAACCTCAATTCCCTCACAAAGTGGCCGGCTCCGGTGGCATCTACCAGTTCAAGGACGAGCGCGAAGTGCCGGATACCTTCCACTTCATGGCCGAGTATGCCAAGGGATTCTCTGTGGTTCTGAGTTCGTCCATGGCAAACTCGGAGCACATCCCGGGCACAGTCCGCGGACACGACGGCACCATCGTGATGGTGGAGCACGGGCGGTTTGAGGGTTATGCTCCGTATATTACGGTGAAGCCCGAAAAGCGCGTCGTCAGCGCCGAGTACAAGGCGAAGTTCGGCGAAGAACCCATCCAGATCGCCGTCGACAACAAAGACACGATGGACACCCACATCGGCAACTTCCTTGATTGCATTCGCACGCGCCAAAAACCGACGCTCGACGTCGAAACCGCCGCCCGCGCTCAGGTGGTCATCACCATGGCCGTCCACAGCTACCGTCAGGGCAAGGTGCTCTATTTCGACGAGCGCACGTTCAAGGTGTCCGACAAGGCTCCCAAGGCCTGACCGGCTCCCGTACCTGATCAGATGTCTCGCGGCCGGGCGGCAACGTCCGGCCCGCTTCTTTTTTTGCGTTTCTCACGCGCGAGCCGGCATGGCGATATCCTGAATGTTTAACCAACATGGGCAACATTCTGCAATCGCTCCCCACCGGCGAGAACGTCGGCATCGCCTTCTCGGGCGGACTCGACACCTCCGCCGCCATTTATTGGATGCGCCAGAAGGGCGCTATTCCGTATTGCTATACGGCCAACCTCGGCCAGCCGGATGAGCCTGACTACGACGCCATCCCGCGCCGGGCCATCGAGTGCGGCGCCGAAAAGGCCCGCCTGCTCGATTGCCGGAAGCAGCTCGTCCATGAGGGTCTGGCGGCATTGCAGTGTGGCGCATTCCATATCACAACGGCCGGTGTCGCGTACTTCAACACCACGCCCATCGGGCGCGCCGTCACCGGAACTCTGCTTGTCCAGGCCATGCGCGAAGACGGCGTCAACATCTGGGGCGACGGATCCACTTACAAGGGCAACGACATCGAGCGCTTCTACCGCTACGGTCTGCTCGTCAATCCTGATCTGAAGATCTACAAGCCCTGGCTCGACCAGCTTTTCATCGACGAACTCGGCGGCCGCAAGGAGATGTCGGAACTCCTCGAACAGGCCGGCCTTGCATACAAGATGCCCAAGGAGAAGGCCTATTCGACCGATTCCAACATCTGGGGCGCGACGCACGAAGCCAAGGATCTTGAATTCCTCAATAAGGGCATCAAGATCGTCGAGCCAATCATGGGTGTGGCTTTCTGGAAACCGGAGGTCGAGATTCCGGCCGAGGAGGTCACCGTCACCTTCGAGGCCGGTCTGCCCGTGGCCATCAACGGCAAGACGTTCGAATCCGCCGTCGACCTGGTGATGGAAGCCAACTGCATTGGCGGCCGCCACGGCCTGGGCATGTCGGACCAGATCGAGAACCGTATCATCGAAGCCAAGAGCCGCGGCGTCTATGAAGGCCCAGGCATGGCGCTGCTCTACATCGCTTACGAACGCTTGGTGACTGGCATCCACAACGAGGGGACCATCGAGCAGTACCGCGACATGGGCCGCCGCTTGGGCCGGTTGCTCTATGAAGGCCGCTGGTTCGACCCGCAGTCGATGATGATCCGTGAGACGTTGCAGCGCTGGGTGGCCAAGGCCATCACCGGCGAGGTGGCCATCGAGCTGCGCCGCGGCAACGACTATTCGATTCTCGATACCAAGAGCCCGAATCTCACTTATCACCCCGAACGCTTGACCATGGAAAAGGGCGAAGGCGCGTTCACGCCGCAGGACCGGATCGGGCAGTTGACCATGCGGAACCTGGATATCACCGATTCGCGCGACAAGCTGTTTGTCTACGCCAATGCTGGACTGCTCGGCCCGGCTTCGAAGGGCTTCCCGCTGCTGGAGGACTGATTTCAAATACGAGCGTGAGATCGGCTCCCCGCGAATGCGTCTGTGGATGTTTACCATATCGTTCCGGTCTGGAGTTGGTTGCGGCTTCACTCGCATATGCAAAAGTGTGCCGACTGAGCGGCAAGGTCAAGTTCGCAAGCACCTTGGCAGATTTGAAAGCGGACCGTTGATGGCCGCGGACATCAGCACTGGGATTGGCTATCTCGAGAGCGTTCCTGGCAACGACAGTGACCTACTGAATCACGCGCTTTCCGACAGGCGCGTTGTCATGCCGCCAGCGGTTGTCGCCGAGCTTCTGAGTAACCCGAAGCTCGTTTTCCGCCGTCGCCGGGACACTGCTGGATTTGCCGATGATCGAGTTGGAGCCGGGCGACGGGGCAAAACTCGGCGCCTTGTGCGCGAAAGTGCAACGGCGCCGCCGCAGGGCCCGTCTGGGCGATGCTCTCATTGCACAGAACTGCCTCGACTGCGGCGCTCACCTCATCACTCGAAACAGCAGCTTCCTTGCTTTTGCCGATGCCGCAGAACTCGGGCTCGCAATCGATCATTAGGATCCGGGCCTGCAGGCGAGGATTGAACTCCTCTTCTGTTTACGGCGAACCGTGATAGTCTGGCCTCCGTGCCGGTCTGTTTTACAGTTAGTCGATTCAGGAGGGCCCAGTCATGAACACCAACCGCCGCCGTTTCATCACAGCCGCCGCCGGAGGGATCGCAGCGCTGCCGTCGGCCGCCGCGCCCACGCCCGCCATTCGGGCGCGATACGAGAAGCTTGATGCGATCCTGAAGCAGCCCGTCCTTAAGAAACACCTGTTCAAAGAACCTGTGATCATCGACTCGGTCGAACTGCTTCATGCGCAGGGCAGCTATCTGTGCCGGGTCCGCTCACGCGATGGAGCTGAAGGTATCTCAGTGGGCCACAGCACAATGAACACGCTGTACCCCATCTTCCTGCGAAACGTCAGGCCCTTCTTTCTGGGCAAGGATGCGCGCGAGTTGGACCTGATCCTCGAGAAAGTCTACATCTACGGTTTCAATTTCCGGTTCAACGGCCTGGCGCTCGGTCTGCCACTGGCTACCATCGAATTCGCCATCCTGGACATGCTTGGCCGGATGGCGAACAAACCCGTCGGCGAACTGATCGGCGAAATTCACAACCCGGAAGTCGGCGTCTACATGGCCACGGAATGGCGAGAAAAACCGGTCGAGGAGTCAATCAAGCTGATCCAGGGCGCTGTGGCCGAGTACGATATTCATGCGCTGAAGATCAAGGTCGGCGGCCTGATGTTCATGACAACAGACATGTACGCCCAAGGACCGCCCGGCCGGACAGAGAAAATCATCCCGCTGGTACGCAAGACCTTCGGTGACAAGATGGCGCTCTACGCCGATTCGAACAGCTTCTATACGGTTCCGGAGGCGATCCGCGTGGGCAGGCTGCTGGAGCAGTACAAGTACCGCTATTTCGAGGAGCCCGTAATGTTTGACCACCTCGAGGAGATCAAACAGGTGGCCGATGCCCTGGCGTTGCCCATCGCCAATGGCGAGCAGGACTACAGCTTCTATGGCTTCCGCTGGCTCATTGCCAATGACGGCGTCGATATCGTCCAGCCCGATAACTATTACTTCGGCGGCCTGATCCGGTCGATGAAAGTCGCTCGCATGGCGGCGGCTTTTGGCAAGCAGTGCATCCCGCATATGTCCGGCGGCGGTTTGGGTTTCCTGTACAACATCCAATTCGTATCCGCAGTGCCGAATGCGGGCGAACACCATGAGTTCAAGTCCTTCAAGACGAACGTCCGATTCGAATGCAAGACCTCGCCGCTGAAAGTTTCTGCCGGCAAAATCAAGGTGCCCACTGGACCTGGTTTCGGCGCCGACTTCGATCCCGATTGGGTGAGCAGGCATCAACCCGTGAAACTGTGAAGGCCGTTCCTGCCCGCGTGCAATCAGACCTCGCTATACGCGGAAGTGGGGTTTTAGTAGCTCCATAATGCGGTCGAGTTCCCGCATGTCCCCGTCGTCCATGGTGAAGCGACGGGTATTTCGCATGACCACCGTCCTGAAGATTCCACGCCGTCTCAAAATTTCCTTCTGCAGAACGTAGGTCGTCCGCCGTTCGAGCACGGCCGACAGCAGGAATTTCATGAACAGCGATTCGGCTTCCTTCTTCCGCCCGGCATGGAAGAGATCCCAAATCTCCGCTTGAATGTCGGCGAACCCGGCGCCGGCCATCGTTCCGCCAGATCCTCGCTCCATCTCATTCATCAGGTGCATCGCCCCGCCGCCAGTGGACGGAATCACGGGCCGCTTTCGTTCCCTCAAGACGCGTGTTACATCCTGGGTCACGTCGGGATTCTCCAACTTCAAGATCTTCACCGTCGGCAACTTGTCTGCGAGCTTCAGGAGAAAGTCCGTGGTCATGCCCGGAGTGGAAACCTGCACGCACATGGGCAGTTTTGAGACAGAAGCAATAGCGCTGAAGTAATCGGTCAGGATTTCTTGATCCGAGGTTCCGTTTGTTGGCCCAAGAGCGTGCAAGCCGTCAGCCCCAATCTTCTCAGCGTGTCGCGCATACTCCATCGCCTCGAACTTGCTCACGCCATGGACGCCAATGAGCACAGTCGTGCGTCCCTTTGCCTCCTTGACGACGGCTTCCGAGTACTGCATCCGCTCTTTGTAGGAAAGCGAAACGGACTCGCCTGCGCCGGCGGGCCAGACTATGCCGTGCACTCGCGCGCGCGCCAGGAAGTCGGACTCCCGCCGCAGCGACTCCTCGTCAATTTCAAGCGTCTGCAAGAAGGGCGTCTGCATGATGACGAAGATCCCTTCCCATTTCCGTGAATCAGCAGCCTTAGCAAGTGCGTCTGGTATTCCAGAAATCGCAAGTGGGGCTCCCAAGAGCGTTCGCCGGGCTATCAGGTTAGACATGAGATCATTCCTACCACGATCGGAGGCGCCCGGTCATTCAATGACGCGCGGCTGGCTCCCGCCAACCGCGCACTCCAACTGATTGGAATATGCCCGGATACCGTTGCAGCTCAGAAGCTGAGCCGCAGGCCGAAACGGAAGACTCGTTCGTCGATTCCGTCGCGGCCGGTATTCTGGAGGCTGGTAATTTCGGTGAATCCGCCGAGAGCCCGAATTGTACCGTCTGCGTTGAGCTGAAGATTCGAGACGTTGGTGCCGGGTGTTCCGAAGTGAGGCGTATTGGTCGCGTTGAAGGCCTCGGCGCGGAACTGCATAGTGAAGCGTTCGTTGATGCGGAAGCTCCGGAACAGGCCTGCGTCAAGGTTGACGATTCCGGGACCGTAAAGGCTGTTGAACCCCGCGGTTCCGAAGCGTGCATCCGTAATCGGTTTGAATGCGAACGGATCGAAGTAGGACTGTCCCGTACCGGCGCCGCCGATGATGGCCACACTGCCTTTCACCTGGTCGGCCCGCTGTGTATTTCCGGGTGCGTTGAGCGAAGTACTTGAGGCAGTGACCGAGAACGGTTGTCCGGAAACGAGGCTCAGGATGCCGTTCACCTGCCAGCCAGAGACCAGCCAGGTGATTGGGCCTCGCTGGTTGGCCCATTTGCGGCCTGTGCCAAACGGGAGTTCCCAAACTCCGTTCATGGTCAGGTTGTTGGGGGAGTTCGCGTTGGTGACCGAGCGGTTCAGATGATAGTACTCCTTCAGTTGGATCGCAGCTAGCCCGTCACTGTTTTCGCTACAGCAGATACCCAGCGCCTTCGACCAGGTATACGAGACGCCAACCTGGAGACCGCCGGAAAACCGCCGCTCAAGTGACATCTGAAGTCCGTCATATTGTGAGTTGCCTATAGGCGTCACGAGGCGGGTTTCGGCTGTGCGTCCGAACTTCTGTGCCAGGAACCGGCCGCTGTTGCCGCCGTTGATAGGAGCGGCGTTGAGCTCGGCGAAACCTACCTGGTTGATCTGGCGCGTTGCCACATAGCCGGCTTGGCCGACAAAACCCCAGATCAGCTTCTTCTGGATGGTGAAGTTCCAACTCTGGATGTAACCGCGGTTGTATTTGTCTTCGAGCGCGTTGGCGGCGACGGCGTTGCCGATGTCGATAATGCCGTTGCCCAAGTTGGGCGCCTGGAGGGTGGGGATACCGTCGCGGAGACGGCCGGCCGGTTGGAACGAGTTGACGCCGTTCAAATTGAGCACAACGAGCATCGGGTAGTTGGTGCGCATGGGGCGGGCTAGGCTGTAGGGATCGACGGTGATGCCGTAGCCGGCGCGGATCACAAAGTCATCCTTAAGGCGGAAGGCCAAACCGGCGCGCGGGCCGAACAGGGTCTTGCTTTGTTCCACGCCGCAGTCCATGGGGACATCGCCGACGCCGCAGACATGCATCTTGTTGGTGACGGGATTGTATCGTTCCAGGCCCCGATCCGCGCGGCGAGGCATGGGGAAGTACTCCCAACGGGTCCCGAGAGAAACCGTCAAGCGACGCGTGACCTGCCACTGATCGCGGAAGTAAAGCGAATGCATTGAAGCGCGGACGGAGTATTCCTCTGGCACTTGGAGAATGCGGCCGATTCCTGTCGGCAAGCCGAGCAGGAAAGCCGACCAGGTGTTGAATTGGTTGGACGCCGGGCCGCCCTGAAGTGTGGTTGGTCCGCCGGCAAAAGTGAAGCCGCCAGAAGGCCCGTGCAGAGCGCCAACGAACTCAGCCTGCGTGTGGTTGATCTGCTGCTTGGAGGAATCGAATCCGAAGCGGATGTTGTGAGTGCCCTTGGTCCAGGAAGCATTGCCGACGAACTGGAAGCGCGGGTCGCGGTTGTAAAAGGGCCGGGAAGAGTTGCCCTGCGCGCCCATGACTGCGTAGTTGGAGACGGAAAACCGCGGGTAGCCGCTCTCGAAATAACGGGTGCCGTTGGTGCCAGGGATGCCAAGAACATCGCGGCCAATGTTCTTGCCCAGACCACGTTCCTCTGAATTGGCGTCATAGGCGGTGTATCCAAAGTTACCATCGAGGATGAGCGTGGGGCGTAGGACGTAGGTGATACCGACGGCCATATTGCCGGTGGTGCCGTAGGTTCCGCCTGAAACGGAGGCCGGTGAATAGACGGGCACGCCGAGGATTTCGCCCAGGCTCGGCGCACTGTCAAAATAGTGATCCTGAACGCCTCCGCGGGCGAACATCGTGAGGTTGGTGGAAGGATTCCAGTTGATCTTGCCATCGAACTTCTTTGAATTGAAGAAGTAGGGACCCTGAGCGAAGAGGTTGTTGGTGAGTTGGTTCGGGAACGTGGGCGCCGGAAGCATGCTCTGAATTTTCAAAGCGATAGGCTCCATCCGGGAGTCGGGAATCCGCTTGTCGGGGAAGGGCGTGCGGCCGGAACCGTTGGTTGCGCCGGTGGCCGGGTCATAGACAAGGTTGGGCGAAGCCGACATGTCGCCAGCTTTGATAGCAGCGGTGGGAACGGTAAGGAGGCGGGAACCGAACTGGCGGTCCCAGGTAGATTCATAACTGCCGAAGTAGAAGAGTCTGTCCTTGATGATCGGGCCGCCGAAGGTGCCGCCGGCCTGGTTGAGGATCTGTTTTGGATTACGTTGGCCGGCGGGCAGGAAGAAAGGCTTCGCTTTGGTGGCATTGCTGTTGTGGTATTCGAACAGCGAGCCGTGCATCTGGTTGGTGCCGCTCTTGATCTGGACGTTGACCGCCGCGCCACCCGCGAGACCAGTTTCGGCATCGAAGGAGTTAGTTGTGACATTCACGGCCTCTACGGCTTCCAGCGCGGGCGTGTAGCCGGGGAGGTGCGGAAGCCAGATCTGATTTACGCCGGCGCCCTCTATGCGGACGGCGTTAGAACTGCGGCTGGTGCCGTTGACGTTGTATAGGGCGGCTCGGGAGGGATCGACGCTCGGCCCGTTGCCGTTGCGCGGATACGTAAAGCCCGGCAGGGTCTTGAACATGTGTGAATAATTGCGGCCAGGAGGTAATGGAGCGTTTTCAAACTGTTTCGCACCGATCTCGGCGCGGACCTCGGCGCGATCAGTCTGAATCGCGGGAGGAGCCGCTTCGACCTGAATAGTCTCGGCGAGCCCGCCGACCTGGAGAGAGGCATCGACTCTAGTGGCGGCGTTGACGGCGACCGCAATTTCGCGGGCCGCAAACGTTGTAAAGCCCTGTTTGGCGACGGTGATTTCGTAAGTGCCGCCTGGCAGAGTTGAGATCTGGTACTGGCCGCTCTCGTTGGTTGTAGCTTCGCGAACGAAACCAGTGCGCATTTCCTTCGCGACGACCTTGGCGTCGGGGACGGCTGCGCTGGAAGCGTCGGTCACATTCCCGACCAGAGAACCGTAAAGGACTTGTGCTGGCACGGCCATCGAAACCGCCAGCAATAAGCAAAACAGAGAAAGCAACTGAACCATGGGAAACCCCTCTTGACGTAAACGTTTGTAACAACAACGTTACAGTTTGGCTACAGAGCCTAACAGAGATGCCATATCAGTAGCAAGGAAAATTTCCCATATGAGTCGGTTTTCATTTGCCGCGGTGCTCCCCGTGCTCGAACGAGATTCGGTTGAGTACTTCATTGCCCCTGCGCACAGCTGGCTTGCGATACGATTAATCTCGAATGGAATGAACGGGATAGGAGTTAGCTGATGAGATTCCTGCTGGTTTTTTGCGTGATGAGTTCACTGGCGCCGGGGGCCGACCGTATGGTGCTGAACCTTGAGAAATCGCCCTATGCAAAGGTGAGAAACGTGCCAGTCTCGGCCGTAACGATGCGTGACGGCTTCTGGGCGCCTCGCATGAAGACGAATGTCGAGCGCAGCATCCCAACTTTGCTGGACCTTCTCGAGGAGCACGGCATTGTTGATAACTTCCGGCGTCTGGCCGGGAAGAACGTCCCTCGCAGAGGCCCGCTGTTCACTGACTCGGACATCTACAAATGGATGGAGGCCGCTGCCTTTGTCCTTCAGACGGCCGACGACCCAAAACTCCGCGCAACCTTCGACAAGCTGACCGACGAGATCCTCGCTGCCCAGGAGGCCAGCGGCTACCTCAATACCTACTGGATCGAGGATCGCAAGGACCGCCGCTGGAAAGAGATGGTCACCGGCCATGAACTGTATTGCCTCGGCCACATGCTTCAAGCCGGCATCGCCTACTACCGCGCCACCGGCAACAGCAAGCTGATGGACGGCGGCATCCGCTTCGTCGAGTACCTGTTACGCGATTTCGGCCCGGAAAAGCAGCCGCTGCTCGCCGGCCACCCTGAAATCGAACTGGCGCTGGTCGAACTGTACCGGACTACGGGCCGCAAGGAGTTCCTGGACCTCGCCGGATACATCCTGCGCGGCGACGGCGCGCGCCTGAAACTGACTCCGGCCCAGATGAGCTACACCTTCAGTGGACGCCCGTTCACGGACCGGACGGTCATTGAGGGCCATGCCGTCCGCGCCGGGTATGCGGCTTCCGGCGCGGCGGACTATTACCTGGAGACAGGCGATTCCGCCTATAAAGCAGCGCTCGAACGCCTCTGGGCTGATCTCGTCAAAAGCAAAATGTATGTCACCGGAGGCACCGGATCGCGCGCCGCCGGCGAAACATTCGGCGATCCGTACGAATTGCCCAATGCCAAAGCCTATACCGAGAGTTGCGCCGCCATCGCCAACCTGATGTGGAACTGGCGCATGCTGGCGGCCACCGGCGAAGCGCGGTTCGCTGACATCGTCGAGACGGCGATCTACAACTCCATCAACTCCGGTATGTCGCTCGACGGAACGATGTACTGCTATCGCAATCCGCTTGAACTCACCGAGGAGGCGTCCAAACGAATTCGCAATCCCTGGTACACCACCACCTGCTGCCCGCCGAATCTGCAACGCATGCTGGCTTCTTTGCCGGGCTACTTCTATGGCATTAGCAAGGAGGGCCTGTGGGTTCATCTTTATGACAACAATCGCTTAGACTGGAAACTCGACGGCGGCGCACCGGTCAAACTCACTCAAGCGACAAAATACCCGTGGCAGGGAACCGTCGATCTGACATTTGAAGAAGCGCCAGCCGCCGAGTTTTCCCTGATGCTGCGCATCCCTGGTTGGGCGCGGTCGGCTTCGGTGACAGTCGGCGGCCGTAAAGCCTCCGGCGAGCCTCGGCCGGGTTCCTACTTTGAAATCCGGCGCGTATGGCGAAAAGGCGATTCTGTCCGTGTTTCCTTCGACATGAAGCCGCAGGTTTTGGTCTCCAATCCATTAGTGGCCAGTAATCAAGGGCGAGCGGCGGTACGCCGCGGCCCGGTCGTCTATCTGCTGGAACAGGCCGGCCAAGCGCCGGGAGTGAATGTGCTGGAGAGCTATCTGAGCCTCACTGGAGATGGTTCAGGTGATTTCGCGGAACAGTATGAACCGAACCTGCTGGGCGGCGTCGTGACACTCACGCATAAAGGGCGAAAAGCGGTGGCGGCCTATGATTCGCTACCTCTCTACACCAGGATGGGGGAATCGCTGGCCCGGCCCGGCGAGCCGGTGGATTTGATCTTCACGCCTTACTACACGTTCCTGAACCGCGGGCCCTCTGCGAGTCAGGTTTGGGTGCTTTACCTCCAACGGTGAGACTCTGAATTAGGCGCTCACGGGTGGCCTCGCCCGCGCAGCAACCTTCCCGCCAGCAGACCGGCCCAAGGCAATCGCGACCAAACCGCGGGGCGGGGCGTGAACAGAAATCGCGCCATATGCCCTGCGCGCTGGCCGATTGAATCCAGATGGCTAAGTCTCATGGCGAGTCTCGGCAGCGCACTTGGAGGATGACTTGCCGCGCCGTCGAACGACCGTTTGCTCCGGAACAGTGCGCCGTTCAGCCAGTGACGCTCACGGGACAACGTTTGCGCCAGCGTCGCCGGGATCTGAGCCTGGTGAAACTCGGCGGCCGCGGCCACGGCGAAAAGAGCCATCCGGCGGCAGCCCTGCCGCGAGGCCCTCTCCAGGACGCGATCCCAGTCGAGCGTCTGTATAGAACCAAGAATCGAAGCGATTTGGGCCGTCTCCTTTGCGATCCAAAAACCGTGCCGGGATAGGTGCCCGATGGCAAACAAAGCGGCATCCTCGTAAGCAAGAGTACGCAAGGGCGAACCCAGCACATGGACTTCGACGGTTTCAACTGGAAGCGTGATGGGGAATGGGCGGTAATACGGAGCGGTGAAGTCCCAGTGGAGGTCCACGGTGTGGCCAGCGGGATGAGCCAAGGTCACCTCGCACTCCAAGTCGAGTAGGACCTGGCGGCGCCAGTTTCCGGCCGCGTATTCGCAGTGGTAGCCTTGTCCTTCTAGTGTTTCGACGGCAAGCCATGCCAATTCACGCGGAACCAGCAGATCCAGGTCGGCGAACTCGGCCTGAGTGATGTCGCCGCAAACCTGCTGAGCAAATACGGGACCCTTAAAGGCGATCGCCTGAACTCCGCATGCTTCGAGCATCTGCATCACCGAACAAAGTTCCGACGCCAGAAAGCGGTTATGGGCGGAGATGGCCTCGCACGCCTGCTCCATTCGCGCCAGATAAGACGGCGGCAGTAACGCACCTAAGTTCTTAAAAAGTGCTGGGCGGACGCGGTGCTTGGCCGCAAGTTCCAAGACTTCGTCCCAGTTCAGTCCGCCCGAGGCCAAGTCTGCCCAGAATGCCTTGGCCGCCTCTGAAGGGACCGTCGCCGCGCTGGCGAGAACAAGCCTCAGTTCCGGGCTCATGGGCGTGGCCCGCCGCCTGTTTGTGCGGCCCACCCCTTCGCGTACAGGCCGTTCTGCGATAGCAACTCCGCGTGCGAACCCGATTCGACGATTCGCCCGGCATCCAGGACATGGATCGTGTCGGCGTGCCGGGCGGCGGTGAAGCGGTGGGTGATGAGCAGCACCGTCTGGCCGGCAGTCAGGGACCTGAAACCGGCCAGCCATTCAGACTCGGCCCAGGGGTCCATCGAGGCGGTCGGTTCATCTAGGATCAACAGCGGAGCCTGCCGGTAGAAACCGCGTGCCAGGGCCAATCGCTGCCACTGTCCGGCTGAGAGTTCGTGCCCGGCCTCGAAATCACGGCCTAGCATGGTTTCAATTCCGCATGGCAGAGCTTCGGCGATCGCCGCTGCGGAGGCTCCTACGGCGGCCTGCCGGATTCTGCTCTGGTCCGGCGGACCGGAAACGTCGCCCATCCAAACATTGCGGGCGAAAGTATCGTGGAATCGCGCCGCGCCCTGAAGTAGGCCAGTAATTGCCCGGCGCAACTCCGCGGGATCGAAGAGCCGGAGGTCAATCCCGTCAAATTCGATCGAGCCGCGTTGCGGGTCATAGAAACGGCAAAGGAGCTTAACGAGTGTGGACTTTCCGGAACCGTTTGCACCCGCTACCGCCGTCATCTTTCCGGCCGGGAGCAACAGGTCCAGTCCCTCGATTAAAGCAGCCTTCGATCCTGGGTAGGAAAACGAAACCTGGTTGAATGTGATCCCAGCGGCGAGCTTTGATGGTACGGGACGCGGGTCGTGCGGCTCGATCACGTCCGGCTGGAGATCCAGGAATTCAAAAAGGTTGCCCAGAAACAGCATGCTGCCATAAATGTCCGCCGCGTTGCCAAGCAGGGAATGTACCAATCGAAGTCCCTGTTGGAGTGCTTGGTAGAAAAGAACCAGATCGCCAGGCGTGAATCGTCCAGCCAGAGCCTGAAGCAGGATCCAGGCGCCAATGATTCCGGCCGCCATGAACGAGACCAGGGACGCGGCAAGGCGGTCACGGGCCTGCCGGACTGAAATCTCGATCCTTTGCTGGCGCAGCGAACTCCGCAACCGGGCAAACTCGCCGCTGAATAGTCCGCCAAGGCCGAACAGACGGATTTCGGCGGCTGTTTCAGCCGCGGTAAGGACCCAATCGAGATACCACGTCCGGCGCTCCGCGGACGTCGACTGGCGCCGCCATTGATGGAATAAAAGGCTGGATCGGAGCAGGAGTGCGAGAGCCGGCACAGCGCCGCCGATTAAGATTAGTGGCAGCCACCAGGCATACGCCGCCAGAATAATGGTGAATCCCGCAAGCGTGAAGACGGCTTGAGCCGTGGCGCCCAGGCTTTCGAGCAGTTGGACCGGCCTGTATGCCGCTTCTGCCCGCGCCCGGTGCAGGTGGTCGTGGAAGTCGGCCGAATCGTAAAACGCCAGGCCCGCCCGGACAGACTGGCGGTGCACGAGCTCGTGTATGTGATCCCGGACCATCTCAGCCTGTACTGTGCGCAAATGAGCCGCTGCCGCCGAGACAAGTTCGCCAGCCAGAACGGTGGCCACGAGTCCCGCCGCGGCGGCAATGGTCGGTTCGATCCGCCCAGTCTTAAGCGAACTCAGCAACTGGTCGACTACCTGGCGGGAGAACATGACCGTCAGCAGTGGGACAGCCCCTTCAACCGACAGCAGTGCGGCCCATGCCGCAGTCCTCCATCCTGCCGCTTGGTGGACCAGACGCAGGATGCGCGGAAGGTGGCGGAACTCCCTGACCAACCGTCTCAATCGTTCAAGTGCCAGATCTGACGATGCGCCGGGCAAGCCACAGAATAGCGAAGTACTGAAGGAGATGACAGTGCCAATTTGGACTGAAGGCGGGCTGGCCTCGCGGCGGTATACTTCGGAGGACACGGCGCTGCGGTTCGCCCTCATCCCGGCGTCGCGCATTCTTAATATGAGCAGCGGAGGCCGGGCAGCAAAATGGTTCAGTCTCACGTGGCCTGCGCGGGTGGCTCTCCTGCGGGCCTGGGTGATGGGCGTAGTCTGCCTTATGGCGCTCCGGATCGCCAAGTACGAGGACGTCCGCCGGCTGATGGCGATCCTGGCCGGGCATGACACTATGCAACTGAAGGAGATTGTCTGGGCCGTCGACGCCGCGCTGAACCGTGTCCCCCTATCCCGTTGCCTGGAAAGGGCCATGGTCGGCGAGGCCCTGCTGAAAGCCTCCGGCCATCAGGCGATGCTCCGAATCGGCGTCTCCGTTGAAGGGGAATTCGGTGCGCATGCCTGGGTCGAGGTGGCGGGAGCCGCCGTGATCGGCGCCATTGCCGACAGGGAGTATCAGCCTATGTCTGGCGGAGGAGCCGCGGCTGAATGAGCGGGATTGCCGCAATCATCCACTTCGACGGCCGGCCGGCGGACTCTGGCGAGATTCGGCGGATGACGGCATCGATGGCGTACCGCGGACCCGACGGGATCGGGCACTGGAACATGGGCCAAGCCGCTCTCGGACAGTGCATGCTCCGCACGACGCCTGAGTCGTTGGAGGAACAGCAACCCTGGGCGAATGAAGACCAGTCGCTCATACTTGTCATGGACGGCAGGGTGGACAACCGCGAGGAACTGCGACTCGAACTGATTTGCCGTGGAACGCAACTGCGGAACCGCTCGGACGCTGAACTGGTGCTGCGCGCTTACCAACAGTGGGGGGAAGCTTGCCTGCACCACATCGATGGCGATTTCGCCTTCGTGATCTGGGATACTCGCGCCCGCCGAGCTTTTTGTGCGCGCGACCGGATGGGCAACAAGCCACTCCACTACCACCGCACCGCAACCTCGCTGGTGGTGGCAAGCGACCTGCACGCAATACTGAGCCTGCCCTGGATTCCGCGCACGCTGAATTGGTCCTCGCTTGCCGAATATGCCGCCGACGAGTGGCAATCCCTGACCAGCACGGTCTGGGCGGGCGTCGAACGCCTAAACGCGGCTCATTGGGTGTTCTTTTCGGAGACGGGCCAGAAGTCAGAACGCTACTGGGCTCCTGAGGAAATTCCGGAGTTGCGCTTCTCATCGACGGCCGATTACGTTCAACGCTACCGGGAGCTGCTATTCGACTCCATCCGAAGACTGTCGCGCTCCCACCAGCCGGTGGCATACGAAGTGAGCGGTGGGCTTGATTCCTCTTCCGTCTTTGCCGCCGCCGCGTCGCTCAACCGGCAAGGCCGGCTCCCTGCTCCTCGGATCGAGGGTTTTACGCTCCGCTTTCCCGGCGATACCCGCGCGGATGAACTGGAGTATGCCAGAGCGGTAGGGGGCCATCTTTCCCAACCCATTCATGAGACAGAACCCGTGATTCCCTCCACGGCCTCGCACCGTGAATGGGCGGCGCGATACCTCGAATGCCCACCCTTCCCAAATTGGACTATGGGACTGGGGCTCTACGAGCTGGCGGCCAGACGCGGGGCTCGTGTGATTGTCACCGGTCTGGGCGGCGACGAATGGCTGGACGGCTGCCCGGAACGCTATATCGAGGAGCTGCGGGCCGGCCGCTGGGGCGAGTTGCTCGCTTGCGCGCGGGCCGATATCAGAGATAGAGGCACTGCTTGGTTCGTGCGCCAGATGCTGAAGTTGGCTGCGCCTGAACGTCTGATCGCCGCAAACCGCCGGTGGCAGGCGCGCAGGCGTTCGCCGCCTCATCCAGAGATCCTCACCGCCGCCGCCAAGGCCGAGTTGGTGACTCGCCGCCCCGCCGGGCGCAAGTTGAAACGCAAGAGCGAGAAACTCGGAATTCTGCTCGATCCCTACATCCGCCGCGCAGGCGAATGGTCTGAACGGCAGTTGTCTCACTCCGGCCTGGAGATCCGTAGTCCTTTCCGCAGCAAGGCAGTAGTGGAATTTGCCTTCGCCGTCCCGGAACGGTTGCTGCGTGTGGGATCGACAGACAGGTGGCTGCACCGCCAAGCGATCGGCGGTTTACTGCCTGAGCCGGTTCGGCAGCGCAGATCCAAAGCCGAGTTCTCCGGCGTCTATCGCCGCGCCCTCGCCGGACTGCCTGAGGACTTCGTTGTGCGGGCTGGCAACTCACTGGCAGGTCTCGTTGATCCTGCTGGATTGGCTGCACTCTACCAAGCCGTCGCCATGGATGATCCCCGACAGATCCTTCCGATAGGGTTCCAGGCTTGGGGGGTCTTCGGATGCATGTGCCTGGTGGATGCCCTGGACAGGCGCGAGGCAGAGGGTGTCCTCCGGCCTGGGCCAGAGTGAGAGAATCGGCTATTGTCAGGACAATCAATTACGGTTATGTTTGAGAGAGGGCTGCAATATGACGCAACCGCCTCCGAACAAGGCTCCAAAGAAGCCGTACAACAAGCCGGCGCTCCACGTTCGCGGCTCAATGCGGGAACTGACCAAGGGCCGCGGGCACTCGGGCACCGATTGGCATGGAAAGCGGGCCGAAGGTGGACCACCCAGCAGCGCCAAGTAGGCGCGGAAGGTGATCGTGTCTGGTAATAGCGGTCCGAATGGCGGCATCGCTCGATGGGGGGAACTGTACCATGTCTGGAGGCTGCCTGGCGGCGGTGATTGGCTCCGCTTCTTCCGTACCAGTCAGGGCTACGTCCTCCAGTTTCCAGACTTGGCTGAGTTTGCTATTTCGCGCGACGGCACATCAATCAGTTCAAGGGCGTTGTCCGGCGCCTCCCAAGAGACGATTGAACACCTCTATCAGAACCAAGTCCTCCCTCTGGCTTTGAGTTGCCAGCGCAAACTTGTATTTCACGGAAGTGCTGTAGTTGTGGACGGTGGAGCCTTGGCCTTCCTCGGCCAGTCTGGAATGGGGAAATCGACGCTGGCTACCGCCTTTGCGCTGAACGGCGCCAAGTTGATTACTGACGACGGTCTGCATATCGAGCAATCAGATGATGGGCAGTGGCAGGCTAGGCCGGGACATGGATCGTTGAGGCTCTGGCCAGACAGTCGGGCGGCTCTGCTGCCGCCCGGAACCGGCCGCGTTCAAGCAGCCGGCTACACTGCCAAGTTCCGGATTCTGACCGATGGCTGCATTGGCTTCTCCACCGCCCCAGCGCCGCTGCGACAGGTCTATTTCCTTCGCCAGGAGGGTGCCGGAGAGATCAACATCGAGGCCGTCAGCGCGGCAGACGCACTCATAGAACTGGTCAGCCACGCGTTCTTGCTCGACCTGGATGACAGGGACCTGATCGCCCGCCATTTCGATCACCTGGCGCGGATGGTGGAGTTTCCGCATTTCTACAGGTTGGATTTCCCGCGACGCTATTCCGTCCTTGGGGAGGTCCGGCAAAAAATTCTAGCCAATTTGGGGGCGGATGTATGACGTTGTCTTACGGCCTGGAGACGCCCAACCATGTCATGGCGCGGCATGCCGGGCAGGAGACCGTGATCCTGGATCTGCATTCGGGCATCTACTACACGCTGGACGAAACGGGGTCAAGAATATGGCAACTCGCTTCGGAAGGCTGCACTTTGGCGCAGATATGTCAGCTGCTGTTGGCTGAATACGATGTGGATCCCAACACTCTGGAGCAGGACGTTAGGGATCTCGCCGAGGAGTTGGAGCGTCGCGGCCTCGCGCGCCGCTCGTCTGTCATTTGTCATACAACTGATTGATTACAAATAACTTAAGTCTTGATTCTCACATCCGTGCCGGGTAAACTAAAGGCGAGCGGTTTGTGTCCGCCGCATGAGGTCGTATGCTCTCCACTCGTTTACTGCTGCTTACAACATTTGCGATCCAGGGCCTGATGTTTGGCCAAACGACAAGGCTGGCCACCGCCACCGCCGCTCAACCTTTCACTCTGAGGGGCGTGGAGGTGAACCCCAGCGGGATCCCATCCTGGCCAATTATGCCGGGTGACGAGACCACCGCCGGTTCCGGGCCTGTGACATTTACCTTCGAGAACGGCTCAAGAGTCGCCGTGGCGCCGGGCTCCCGCGCCAGAGTCGAACTCGCTGGCGGCAAACCCCTTTTCCGCCTGCTGTCCGGGGAAGCCGCATACGACTTGAAACGTCTGGATTCCCCGGTTCTCGCCGAATCGGGCAGGGTCGTGACCGTCTCCTCTGAGCGAGGATCCTACAGCGTCAGCAACGACAAAAGACGTGCCGGCTTCTGGACCGCAAGGAATATCGCCATCGTGCTGGGGAGCGCAGCTGCGGCGGCAGCGGGACTGGGAGTTGTCGCGACTTCTACGCCCCCGTCCGTGAGTCCAAGCCAGTAGACAGCCAGTCGCTGGCGGTCCTCCATGCCGGGAGGACTAAAGGCAAATGCCTCCGGACAAAACACGCGACCGCCAACATGCGTGCTGCCTGGCTAGACCACGGCCGACGATAGGCCTGGCCAGTGCGGACAGGACAACGTGAGCGGGTTCCCCCTGGCCAACCACCGCATGAACACGATTGGTTTCGCGGATATCGGCGCCTTGGTTTCAGCTCTCAACCCCGGTGCCTCACTGACTGCGGTATAGTGCTAATCGCGTAAAGGAGGCGGATGTAATGCGCCGTCGTTTCTTTTTGGGAGCAGGACCGGCTCTCGCCCTCACACAGTCAACCGGCCGCGCCGCGGACCAGAAGCCAGCCATCCTGGGCGGCGAACCAGTGCGGAAGAAGTCCTGGCCCTCTTGGCCTCAGTCCGAGCCACAGGACGAAGCAAAACTCATCGAAGCTCTGCGCGCCTGCAAGTGGTGGCGGAAGGAAGGTCATTTTGTCCGCGACTTCGAACAGGCTTGGGCCGCTCGCATGGGCGCCCGCCACTGCCTCGCAACCGCCAACGGGACCAGCGCGCTCATGGCTTCGCTCCATGCGCTCGATGTGGGGCCCAAGGACGAAGTCATCGTTTCGCCCTACACTTTCATCGCCACGATCAACTCGATTCTGGCCCATTACGCCCTGCCCGTCTTTGCCGATTCCGATCCTGACGCCGGGCTCATAGACGCCGGAAAGATCGAGGCTCTGATTACTCCTCGCACCCGCTGCATCATGCCCGTCCACCTAGGCGGCTACGTCGCCGACATGGACCGCATCATGGACATCTCCAAACGGCGCAGCGTCCCTGTCATCGAAGACGCCTGCCAGGCCCACCTCTCCGAATGGCGCGGCAGAAAGGCCGCCACCATCGGACACCTCGGCTGCTTCAGCTTCCAGAAGTTCAAGAACCTCCCAGGTGGAGAGGCTGGCGCGGCCGTCACCAACGATGAGACTCTCTATCGCCGCGCTTACGGTTTCCATTCCCACTACCGCACCCCCGACGAGGGGCCGGCCGACCCGAAGGGGACCAACGGGATCAACCTCCGATTATCCGAGTTTCAGGCATCCGTCCTCATGGCTCAACTGACCCGTCTGGACGAGCAGGCCAAGCGCCGCGAGGAGAATGCCGCCACGCTCACGGCGCTGCTCAAGGAGATTCCCGGCATCAGGCCCGCCCGCATGTACGGCGGCTGTACCCGCAACGCTTACCACCTCTACATGCTCCGCTACGACGCCGAAGCCTTCTCCGGCTTATCCCGTGAGCGGTTCTTGAAAGCGGCCCGCGCCGAGGGTGTGCCCATCTCAGCCGGATACGGGCCGCTCAACCGCGAGGCGTTTCTTGAGAACACGCTGAACTCCCGCACCTTCCGGGCGGTCTACACGCAGCAGGAAATCGCCCATTGGCGGGAACGTAACCATTGCCCGGCCAACGACCGGCTCTGCCGCGAGGGCATGTGGCTGCCGCAGTCGGCCTTGTTAGCCACACGCGCCGACATGGAAGACATCGCCACGGCGATCGGCAAAATCAGGAAACACGCCGCTGAACTGTCCAAGATCTGACAGTCCGTGATGAGATTCGATAGCATTACGACTACCAAGCAAAGGAGAGCCTGCCATGAACCGAAGAGAATTCTGCGCGGCGTCACTCGCCCCCGTCCTCGCCGCCAATGCGGCTCCGCTGCCGCTCACCAAGGGTCTTGTCTTTGGAATGTTGCCCAAGGAACTGTCCATTGCCGACCGGTTCAAACTCGCCCGGGACACCGGCTTCCCCGAGGTTGAATGCTACACGACTCCAGATCAGCGGGATGCAGATGAGATCAAGAAGGGCGCTGAAGCCGCAGGCGTCCGGATCCATTCTGTAATGAACCAGGCCCACTGGAAGTTCCCTCTCTCATCCGCTGACCCGGCGGTCGTCAAGGAAAGCATGACGGGGCTGGAAACCAGCATCCGGAATGCCCACTTCTGGGGAGCAGAAACGGTTCTTTTGGTCCCCGCCGTGGTCAACCCAGAAACGCGCTATGAGGATGCCTGGACCAGGTCAGTCCAGCAGGTCCGTAAGATCCTGCCGCTAGCGGCCGAGTTGAAGGTCATCATCGCGATGGAAAACGTCGGCAACAAGTTCCTACTGAGTCCTCTCGAATTTGCCCGTTACGTCGATGACTTCAAAACTCCCTGGGTTCGCGCCTACTTCGACGTTGGCAACATCGTCAGCATGAACATCGGTTACCCGCAGGACTGGATCCTGACTCTGAACAAGCGCATCGTCAAGCTCCATTTCAAGGAAGCCTCCATTAAACGAGTACCCGGCCAGCGGTTGGTGCTCGGCCAGGGCGACATCGACTGGAAGGCAGTCGCCTCTGCGATTAGGACCATCGGCTACAAAGGATCGGCGACCCTCGAGATGGCAGGCGGCGATGAAGCCTATCTCCGCGACACCTGCAGCCGCTTTGATTCGATCCTCGCTCTTGCCTAGCAACTGGGCCGCGGACCGCACGAATCGTGGCGGCCAAATCCGGCTTGCGCAAAGGACCCAGGCTATGCTTCTGAGATGTCTTTCCTCAGTCCTGCTCTCCGCGGCTTTGGCCGGCGCCGCCGACGCCACATTTGTCTTTGCCGGCCTGAGCCTGACCCCCACGCCGTGGGATAAGGAGTCCAACTTCAGGCTGCTGGAGAAGTACGCACGGGAGGCGGCGGCGCGCGGAGCGCAAGTGGTGGCGACTCCAGAGGGATTCCTTGAGGGATACGTGGCCAACCAGCATCGCTCACCCGGCCTCGACCGCGAACGGTACTTCAGTGTCGGCGAACGCGTCGACGGCCCAATGATGACTCGGGCTGCTGCCTTGGCCCGCGAACTGAAAATCCACCTTCTGATTGGGTTCGCCGAACGGCGCGATGACCGCATGTATAACACCGCGGTCATCTTCTCGCCCGAGGGGAAGGTTGTGTCCCGCTATTCAAAGTCGCACACGGCAAACGACGAGCCGTTCAACAGCAAGGGTGATGAATTCCCCGTCGCCAATACGGCTCTGGGCCGCTGGGGCACGCTCATTTGCTTCGACCGCCAACTGCCTGAAACGGCCCGAATCCTTACGCTCCGGGGCGCACAATTTATCCTCGTTCCGGCTTGGGGCAGTTACAGCGAGATGAACGATCAGATGATGCGTGTCCGCGCCTATGAGAACGGAGTCTGGCTGGCATTCGTTCATCCCAAACGTACCCTCGTCATCAACCCGCGCGGGACCATCGTCGCGCAGAACACAGGCGAGAGCGACCAGATCGTCATGGCGACGGTTGCCTTGAAAGACGGCGCGCCTGTGCAACTCATCCAGGAGCGGCGGCCTGAGCTTTACGGCGAGATCACCAAACCCCGGCAATAGGATGTGCCCGCGAGGCCACCCGTACCATCTCCGAGTTGCTGAACGGCCGCGAAATCAGGTCGGCGGACGGGTGAAGAAACTGAACGTCCCGTAGTAGCCGGACGTCGTCGGCTCCTCTCTCGACCAGGTGAACCGGAACTCATCCCCCGACCATCGGTTGATCAGCGTCGTCCCGAGTTCTCCCGTGGCCATCGGCAGGAATGAGTCGTACCACTTCGTGGCTCCGGGCAGATTGTCCTCGGGCAGACGGGCCTTCCGCATCCTCATCTCGAACAGCCTTGGCGATGAGACCGATGCTCCCTCTGGCGAAATCTGGAAATCAATGCCGGACTGGCGCGTGGCGACAATCCGGCCGGCCATGACAGCAAAACGATCCCGAATCAGGGACTCAATGGCTCGCTTTTGCAGGGCACTGGCCTTTTCGTCCACAACGAGGACGCTGCGTCGCGGAGGTGGCGTGAACTGCGCCGCCCAGCCAAAACTCAGGTTGGCGTCTCCAAGCACGATCAGCGCGAACACAGTGCCGGCGAGGTCAACGCCTGCATAATTGCCGGAGCGGACACGCCACGCCAGCATGGCCTCGCGGCCTCCGGTCTGGCTCTGGCCGGACCACTCACAGTAACAGCCGTGTACGTGGTTTGAACGGTCTTCAACGTATTCGCCCCTGATGACATCATCTTGTGCCGTAAGGGGCAGAACCATGAGCAGGAAAAACGCACACCGCATCGCGTTTCACCTCCAGCCGTGGGATTCGGCCGGTTTCATTGTCACACCAAAGATGGACGAGATCCAGCCGGAGCATACCTCAGCTTGAACCAGCGCGGCTGAGATCCCGGACGTCGCACTTCGTCTTTGACTCGGGCACAGGGGCTGCGCGGGGCTATTGCATTTACTTCCTTCGCAGGGCGCTTGGCGGTCGCGGTCGCCAGACGCTACCCAATCGCTAGAATTCCAATTTGAGGGCGAGTTGGACGACGCGCCATGATTCGCCCTGAGGCAGAACATTGGCCGAGGATGCCGTGGACATCGTGACGCAGCAGGTCTGGCCAAACAACGGCGACAAGATGCTGGGGTTGCCTGACGATGCCGAGCGGGGGTTCTCGAAGTTCGGGTGGTTGAAGGCGTTAAACGCCTCAGCTCGGAAGACCAGCCGGGTGCGCTCTGCCGTCCGGAATGCTTTGGCAAGGCCGAGATCCATGGACTTGAATGATGGGCCGGTGAAGATGTTGCGGCCTGCTCCGAGCGAGCCTGGAACTGGAATGGCAAATCCGGCGGCGCTGGCGAACATCACCGGCCCCACCACCCCAGGGACCGATTGGAGCTTCGCCTCGGGCATGGGACCCACGATCTCGGCTCTGGATTGCGAGGCCGAATTCGCTGTCAAAACGCCCGAACGGACGCTGAAGGGCTCACCTGACATATAGGTAGCGAATCCGTTCAAGCTCCACCCGCCTGCGATTGCATTCATGAGCGGACCCCATTCGGCGCCGAAGCGCTTGCGGCGTCCGAACGGGAGTTCGTAGACCGCGGTGACATTCAGCACATGGCGCCGGTCGAAGTCTGAGCGGCCCCGCTCGTTTGAGTAGTTGCGGGCGTCGGCCGGGGTGCGGTCAGAGGTTGTCGTCAGTGCGCCCGAAGTCGATGAACCAATGGGGTCGAGTGACTGGTTATCGATGGACTTGCCAAACGTGTAAGCGAGATTGAAAAGGAGTCCTGCGTCGAATCGCTTGCGGACCGAAAGCTGGAGCGAGTGATAGATGGAGTCGCCGCCATTGTCGATGTAGACAATTGTCCCGAATTGCTGGTTTGGGCGGTATTTGCCGGCCAGGGTGGTTTGTTCGATGCGGGTGACCAGCGATCCGGCGGCGTTCTGGGCGAGTTCAGTCCGCGTGGTGGTTGTATTGACGAATGCCGCAGTGACAACGCCCTGATCGACGATGGCCACCGGCGAAGGCGAAACGCCCGATGGACACCCCGACCCCGACGGCGCGCAACCCTTGGCCACGTTGGACTGCATGGCCAGGAAGGACGGTAGAATCGGCTTCGCGTCGATTTGATTGATATTGAAAGACCGGTAAAGTCGTGTGCCCCGGCGGCCCACATACGCTCCCTGGACAACAAGGCCGCGATGCAGGTCGTGTTGCAGAGTGAAGTTCCATTGATGGACGGTCGGAACCCGGAGCCCCTGATCGAAGACAGTGGCGGCAGGGGCGTTACTGAGGCTCTGAAGTGGCGGCGTCAGAAAGCTCGATGGTTTCAAACTCGGCGCCGCCATCTCGGTCGGGAAGCCCTGGCCAAGGCGGACATCGGGCACGGCGGCGCAGCCCGGCGTGGTCGTGCCGCCCAGGGTCGAAGAGCACGTGTATTGCTGGCCGGGAACCCGCAGCGCCACTGCGGTCACTTGAAACGACGACAGAGTATCGAATGCGATTCCATAGCCCGTCCTGAGGACCGTGCGGCCGGATCGGCCGGGTGCCCATGCCAGAGACAAACGCGGAGCAAAGGCGCCTAAGTTATTGTTCTGAAACCAGGTTTTGGCCGGCACAAACGAAACCAGGCCCTTCGAGCCATCGATCATTCGATCCGGAACCCAAACGCGCCCGGCAGCCTCAGTGGGCGCGGGATTGATCTCCCACCGCACGCCATAGTGGACAGTCAGGTTGCGGGCGGCTTTGTATTCGTCTTGGGCGTAGAAGTTGTATTGCCTCAGCCGCTGGCCCTGAACCCACAGCGAAACAGAGTTCGGCCCCGTCCGGTAGGGCAGAAATGTGTCCGACTGCAAATCGCCCAGGAATAGCTGCTGGATTCGCGCCGGAATGCCCAGCAGGTCGTTGATGGCATTCAGCAACCGGTTGTTATCCGCGGATGAGATGCCGGCGCGGGATGATGTGGCGAGGGCAGGAGTGTCAAATCCAGCAGGGGGGCGGATGGTTCGGGAGAGCGAGATGAACGGCGTGACTCCGCCGCCGCCAAGATCACCGCGGATGTCGTTGTGCTGGTAAAAGCGGATGTTCACGCCGAACCGATACTGGTGAGCGCCCGAAACGACGCTGAGATTGTCGATCAACTGGTAGGTATTAATCGTTCGGTCGGTGCGCGGGAAGTTGGTGTAGTCCACGTCGGAGTTGTTGAAAACAAAGGCCGGCATGTCGGGGAAGGACGGGTTGGCTTCGCCCCTGGTGAAAAGGAACTTGAAGCGCGCAAAGCCGGCCGTGAGTTCATTGACGATCCGGGGCGTAACGACGCGCCGCCATGAGACGGCCGCATTGTGCGCCGGACGAAAGACTTCGCCACGGGGCGGGAATCCGGGCAGAACCTGCGGGCGGCCATTCAGGGGGTCTCCGTTCAGACTCTGGTTATCGCCATACAGATAGCGGGCGAAAACCGTGTTGTTCGGATTGAAGATGTGGTCGACTCGGCCCATCAACTGCGGCCCCCGCACGCGGATCGGCGGGTTCCAGACATAGACGCCGGTGTTGAGGCCGTCGCCTGCCGCGTAGGAATTCGGTAGCGGGTAGGAGTTCAGTACAGCGAAGGCTGCTTTATCCGCACCGATGTGTGCAGGATCAGCGGCAAAGATGTTGTAGGAGGCGACGCAGTTCGTTTGGCCGGCGGTCGTGCAGTTCACGACTCCCGGCTTAAGCATTCCGTTTGAAGGATCTACGAGCAACGGCGAGTTCTGCGTGATCCGCTGGCCGTCGATCACAAGCGGGCTCGAAGGGTCAACGACGAAGTATCTGAAGATACCAGAGCGGGCGGTGGCGGTGTACAGATCGACCGAGTCGCCGAGCACAGTATCGACCGATTGGGCGTAGTTGATCTGCTGGCCCTGCCAGGAACCGAAGAAGAAGGTCCGGTTGCGGCGCACCGGGCCGCCAAGGTCGAATCCATACTGATTCAGCTTGATGTCCGGCTTCTCATTCCCCTGAGCCTTGGCAAAAAACTCATCTGCGTTCAACGCCGTGTTGCGAAAGAAATGGAAAGCCCGGCCGTGGAGTTCGTTCGTGCCGGAGCGAGTGGCAATGGAAATGGAGGCTCCCGAGTTGCGGCCTTCCTCCGGCGTGGGGTTCGAGGTGGTCACCTTGAATTCCTGAACCGAGTCCGGAGTCAGCCGGAAAACGTTGTTGACGGCATTGGGGTTGGAGGATTCGTTGGCCTCAATCCCGTCGATGGTGATGTTGTTGGCGGCCGAGCGCGCCCCGTTGACAGTAATCGTATTGCCCGACCGCTGGCTGACGCCAGGCTCAAGAATCAATAGTGTCAACGGGTTGCGCCCGTTGAGCGGAAGGCTGGCAATGGCCCGCTGTTCAATTACGTTGCCCAGCGCCGCGCTTGAAGTCTCCAGAGGTGCCGCCGAGGCGCTGACTGAGACTGAATCGGAGGAATCGCCCAGCGAGAGGGTCAGGTCGAGATGGAGCGGCGATGAGACTTGGAGAGTCAGGGTTCGCAAACGGAGAGTCTTGAACGCGGGTTTGGAGGCTGTCAGGGAGTAAACGCCCGCTGGGATGGAGGCGAAAGAGAACAGCCCCGAGGAATTAGTCATTTGGCGAAGCACGATCCCGGTTGAAACTGACGAGAGCGAGATCTCGGCCATTGGGACCGTGGCTCCCGATGGATCGGTTAGGGTTCCAGAAAGCGCGGTGGTTGCCGACTGGGCGTTTAGACAGAGGAATGCAGAGACAATTAGGGCAACACGGCGGAAAAATTGCGTCATGACGCTCCCTGTACTGACGAGGTGGGTCATCCTGAGTTTAGCGCTATCGGGCTACCGCTTCAAAGCATGCGGGGTATGCAGAAATTCGTGCCATGGCCGATGAAAGGCTGTGGGCCGCGCCGCACTTGTTCTCCTCATCTCTTTCACGTTCTGCGTTGCTCAACCAGCGGGAAACTGGCTGGACCGGCAGAAGGCCTCGGTGGCCAAACAAATCGCCGGTGTTGGCCGCGTGACCGGCACAGCCCAGACCCCGGCAAGCATCCAGAAACAAACGAACTCGGCTGCCCGGCAGCGCGACAGGGCCGTGCCAGTGTCGCATTGGGAGTGGAGTCCGGCGGCCAAAGCGATACTCGAAGTATCCCCCATCTCGCTGAGTTGTATCCCTTCGGGGCTATCCACTTATGACGCGTTGATCGAGCGGAATGCCCGGCAGTCTGGCATCAGCGATGAGCTACTTCGGGCGGTGATTAGAAAGGAGTCGGGATTCAACGCCTGCGCCGTGAGCCGCGCCGGCGCCAAGGGGTTGATGCAACTCATGCCGGAGACCGCCGAGTGGCTGGGCGTGGAGGATCCGTTCAATCCGGAACAAAACGTGAGAGGCGGCAGCAGGTTCCTCAAATTCCTGATCGACCGGTATGGCGGAAACCTGCCGCTGGCGCTGGGCGCCTACAACGCCGGTCCTGGCCGCGTGGACCGGCTCGGTCGAGTGCCTGCCATTGCGGAAACGCAAGACTATGTCCGGACGATTCTCGGCGCGTTGAACGGCACGCCAGCAGTGATCGAGTGAAAACTCACTTGGCCGGGTAAGCCGGATTCGCCTGGACCTCTTTCATCTGCGCGATGTGGCGGTGGGTGTGGGCGGCGATCATCAGATAGACCTGGTAGCAGTCCATCGGCATGCCCCCGGCATCGACCATGTGGGCGCGAAGCGCGTCCTTCGTGTCGCGCAGGTAAGCGATGTTGGCGTGGCGAGCCTTGTTGAACTCGGCCAGAAGTGCGTCGCGGGAGGCGAATGTTTTTTTCGGGACCAGCGACGCAGGAGCCGTGGCCTTTTGTGAACGGTCTGCAATGCCCGTCAGAATCGACTGATCCTTGCCCTTCGTCTGAGCCAGTTTCTCCGGGTCCGCCGGTTGGGCGAGTCCGGTGGCGGCGAATTTGGCGAGCGCCGGCTCGGTGAGTGTGATGTGTTCGGCGATTTCGGCGATCGACCAGACTGTGGCCGACGGCTTGAAGTTATACTGTGCAGGCGAAACGGAAGAAACCAGGTCGACGAACGCCTTCCGGGTGGCATGGAGTTCGCTCATCGCGCGGTCGCGCTCACCCTGGGAGAGAGTCTGGGCGGGTAGGCAGGAACAGGCGAGCAACGCTGCGCCGGCGAAGGCAAGGAGGAATCGGGCCATGCTGTCAAGATAGCATCCGGCCGGGCGGAGCCGGGGGACGGTTCAAAACAGATACTTCAGACCAAACTGGATGAGGCGTGGCGCGACGGATGTTTGGGTGATCACGCCAAAATTGGCGGTACCGAGAATCGTCCCTGGGTTGGAAAACTGGGCTTTGTTCAACGCATTGTAGAACTCCACGCGAAAGGCCAGTTCGGCATCCTCGCGAAGGCCGCCGACCCGGGTGCGCTTCCCAAGCGAAAAGTCTGTGTTCACCTGGCCAGGGCCGTTCATGATGCTTTGACCGGCGTTGCCGTAGCCCGATGCGCCGTCAGAGCCGACGGCAGGCGCAGCACAGATTGCCTTTGAGTTGATCCAACTGCCGAGCCTGTCGTGCAAGCTGCCTGGGGTGACCAGATCAGCGTAAGTCGAGCCGCTGCACATCGTGACAGTGGATGTGCCGGCGCGCCCGTAGACAGCGCCGCCGGCGGGATCGGTCAGCGTCATGGGCAAACCACTTTGCATGACGACGATGCCCGCGACCGACCATCCCTGCAATAGCTTCCCACGCCAGCCGCTCAGGGCGGCGGGCTGGGGCAGTTGGTAGTCGAAATTGGTGATCAGGCGGTGGGTGCGGTCAAACGAGGCGCGGGCTTTGGCCAGGTCGAGCCGGTTCTGATCGTTTTGGACAGTGAGATCGTTCATCGCCTTGGACCAGGTGTAGGCGCTCTGGAACGTGAGCGACCTGGCGATCTGTGCACGGAAGGTCGCCTGGAGGCTTTGATACCAGCTATGGCCGGTGAACTCACTACTGAGAAGCGCTGTCGGCGTTTCACCGAGAATGGGGGTGCGCTGCCGGGCGTTCTTTGAGGTGTTCTCCGTGATGCAGTGGGTGGGATCACCGTCATAGCCGCAGTTGACCGCGTTGGAGGCGCTGGCAAGAAGAGGCTGATTGAGGCCATGAGCCATGAGCAAGCGGTCACCTTTCGATCCCACGTAGCCTAGGTCGAGCGAAGACGATCCTGCCAGCTTCCACTTGGTCGACAGATTCCACTGCTGCAGGCGTGGGACGCGAAAGATCGGCCCGGCGACACGGTCGGAAAGTTGAGATGTGGGGGTCCTTGGGACGAAGCCGAGAGTCGTGACAGGAAACGGCTGTTCGAACGTGGATCCGCCGTTGCTTGAGTCGGTGTTGGTGAAACTCTGGGCGAACGGCGGCGCTGTGAACAAAGGGGACGACGAAGCGTTTCCGCTAAAAAGCGGCGCCTGGTAGAACCAGCCATAGCCGCCTCCGAAGACGACGCGGCCCGATGAACCAAACGGTTGCCAGGCGAAGCCCAGGCGCGGAGCGAAGCTGTCCAGAGGCGTCCCGTTGTCGTAGAAGCTCTTGCGGCTGCGGACCACCACACCTGCAGGGGGCGGACCGAACGGCTTGCCCGTGTATGGGTTGATGAGATTCGCGTCGTAATTGGATGCGACTGTGTTGCCCACGAGGGTCCCGCTGAGCGGCGGTATCGCCACCTGCCGCAACAACTTCATCGAGATATTCCCGACAGCGCCGGATGTGTCAAACGCAGGCCCGATGTACTCCCAGCGCAAACCCAGGTTCAGCGTGAATCTCTGAGTCAGCTTGATGTCGTCCTGAATGTAGGCCGCGCCGTAGTAACGGCGGTAGTTGTAAACAACCTCGCCAAACTCGCCGGCGCCTTCATTGGCCTGGACCGTCTGAATGTTGCTCCGTCCGGCGGGGCTAGCTGTTCCAGCGGCGTCCAACCCGAGCAGGAAGTCGGAGAAAGTCTGGAACGTGATCTTCCCGCGGGCGCCTCCGGTGTCGGCGCGGCCGTTGAACTGGCGCAGGAAGAAGCCGCCCATCCGGATGCGCTGTTTGCCGCGGACCCAGGAGAGGTTGTCGGCCCAGGAGTAGGTGACAGTCTTGAAGTGGTTGTCATTCGGGTTCGTCCCGAACAGCCGGAATGTACCCAGCGGGCCGAGTACGGTGATCTCCGGCGGATGGGGAAACGCCGGGTCAACGGCGGTCATGCCAAACTCGGATGCCAGCGGCAGCCCGTCGGCGACGGCGTCCGTGTTGCTGCGGGTGTAACTCATGCGGGCCTCGTTGATCACGTTCGACGAGAGAGTGGTCGTCAGTTTGAGACTCGCAGCCACGTCGGCCGCCTTGAGCAGTTGCGGCGATCCCCAGCCAGGGACAACCGGCGCTCCAGGATACCCGCCAGGCGAACCAAACGAACGCAACTGGTCAACAGTGGACGCGAACAACCGGCCAGAGAGGGTATTCCTGGTACTGGCCATATAGTCGGTGTTGCCAACCCAGTGGTTCTCCTTATAGGTCGACGGCATGGAATAGGACGAGAAGCCGAGGCCCGCATTGGGCCCGGAGGCGAGCGTGGTCTGGGGGAGCGGAACGAGATACTGGCCGGAACTGTCCCTCGCCTGGAGCAGCCGCAGCGCGACAGCGTTGATTGGGGCGGTGGTGGATGTGTTCTGGTTGTTGCAGTCGAGCTGGCGGCCGCCGGCGAAGCTGGTGTAGCGTGCCAAGCCGCCGGGATTATTGCCGGGGCAGAAACGGGCGGCGATGGACTTTGCGGACCGGTCATCGCCGAGGGGTGGCAGGATGGGGTTGGCGACCGAAGTCGGGTCGAGACCGTTCACCTGCCGGGTGCCTTGGTAGGAGCCGAAGAAGAACCATTTGTTTTGTTTCACGGCGCCGCCGAGCGTCGCGCCGAACTGGTTCTGCTTCAGATTCGGCTTGGGCTGGCCGGTGGCGTTGCGAAAGAAGGCGTTGGCGTTAAAGATGTCGTTGCGCAGGAACTCCCACAGGTTGCCGTGCAGGCCGTTCTGGCCGAAACGCAGCATCAGATTGGTGCTGGGCGTCATGGCGCCGAAACCAGCGTCGTACTGCGAAGTCTGGATCTTGAATTCGCTGATGGTGTCGGGATTGGGGACGGTACTGGTGGAGTATGCGCCGTCGATGGTGTAGGAACCAGCGGTGGTGTTGCCGTTCACGTTCACGCTCGACGTTCCACGCCCCAGGGTGCCGGCGTTGTTGACATCGGCCGCCGATCCGGACGACATTGACAGAACCTGCGTGAAATTACGGGTGTTCAATGGGACGGCGGTGATTGTCTTTTGATCCACAACCGTTCCCGTCGACGGCGCGGCTGCAGCCAGGCGGCACTGGCAAGCGACGGTTTCGGAGGAATCGCCAGGTTCCATGGAGGCTTCCAGTGCGGCGACCTCTGAGACATTGACGGTGACCTGATCCAAGCGCGCCGTCTTGAAGCCCTTGGCGGCGAATCGTACCTCGTAAGGGGCTGGCGTGAGCATGGAGAATCGGAACTCGCCCTGCTGGCCTGTAACAGAGGACAGCACGGACCCGGTGGCTGGATTGGTGAGTGTGACGCTGGCTCCGCCGACTGGCGCGCCCGACGAGTCGTGGACAGTTCCCTCCAACGCGCCTGTGGTGACTGATTGCGCCCAAGCGAGGGGACACGCGCACACGCCCAAGACAACCACGGCCACCCAAATGGTACTCATCAGCTTCACTCTTTCTCTCCCGGCAAAACGCAATCATCACCTCAGCCGCCAATCGCCCCGTGTCGCCGTAGATGCCGGAATTCTATCACGACCCTTAAGGCTGCCCGCGCTTTGCGGGCGCACCCCGGTTGCTGAGAAGATGAGGTTCGAAATGAATCTCCAATTCCGCCGATCCCCGATCCGCCTGCTGGCGTGTTTGCCATGTGCGGCACTGGCCGCCGCAACGGCGCAACCTGCGATCGACCTTTCCCGCGCCACGGTGGTCATCCAAGCCGGCAAAGTCAGCGAGACTGAGCGCGCCGCGTCAGCAACGCTGGTGGAGGAGATCGAGAAACGGACCGGGATCCGGCTGGCGAGCGGCGCCAGTTTCAACCCGTCCGGGCCGTCCATTGTTGTGACTACTCTCGAAGGAGCGTCATGGCCCGGCTTGGCGGAGATGCCGCCGCTGCCCCCTGACGGCTACGCTCTCGTCACTGGCTCGCACAATGGCAAGCCTGTCGTGTACATTCTCGGCGCCAGTCCGCGTGCAATTTTTTACGGCGCTGGCGCTTTTCTGCGGAAGGCTGAATGGTCCAAGGGAAGGCTGGCCATTGCCAGCGGCATCAGAGAGTACAGTGCGCCCCACTCGCCGATCCGCGGCCATCAGATCGGCTACCGCTCGACGGCCAACAGTTGGGATGCCTGGACGATTGAGCAGTTTGACCAATATTTCCGCGAGTTCGCGCTGTGGGGTATCAACGCCATCGAAAACATCCCGTTCCAAAACCCCAAGGGCAACCGGGTGATGAAGATGCAGCCGCGCGAGGCGAACCGCGGCATTAGCGCGTTATGCCGGAAATACGGTCTCGATTACTGGGTCTGGACGCCGGCAGACGTCGATCTCGGCGACAGAGCGAAACGCGATGCGTTGCTCGCCCGGTTCGACGAGATGTTCGACGACAGCGCCACGCTGACCGGAGTTTTCGTTCCCGGCGGCGACCCAGGGCACAATCATCCGTCGCTCGTCCTGCCGTTGCTGGAGGACATCGCCAAGCGAATGGCGCGGAAGCACCCAAAAGCCAAGGTCTGGCTGTCCATGCAGGGCTTCAACGCTGAGCGAGAGGAGTACGTGTATCGCTACATCGAGCAGAACCAGCCTGATTGGCTGGGCGGCCTGGTGGCCGGTCCGCAAAGCCCACCCATTACCCGGCACCGCCAGCGGCTGCCGGCCCGCTATCAACTCCGTCTCTATCCCGATCTGACGCACAACAAGCTCTGCCAGTACCAAGTGCCGGACTGGGATCAGGCTTACGCCCTCACGCTGGGCCGCGAGGCGCCGAATCCGCGCCCGGCTGAGTATGCCGCGATTCACAATAGGTACGTTTCCGCCACCGATGGGTTCATCTCGTATTCAGATGGCGTGCATGACGACGTGAACAAAGCCATCTGGGGCGCTTTGGCCTGGGATCCCAAGCAGCCGGTCCGGAAGATCCTGATTGATTACGCCCGATTCCATTTCAGCGCCGCGAGGGCCGAGGAGATCGCCGATGCAATCCTGGCGCTCGAGCGCAACTGGGCCGGTCCGCTGATAAACAACGGTTCGGTGGAAGCCACATTGATGATGTGGGACAAGCTCAACTCCCAATTGGCGGAGTTGTCGGGAAACTGGCGCTGGCAGCTTTGCCTCTTGCGCGCCGCTTACGATCCGTATGTCCGCCGCCGGTTGATCCACGAGACGGGCTTGGAGCGTGAAGCCAATGTGTTGCTGGCGCAGGCGCCGGCGATTGGATCGGAAGCCTCGATTCGTTTGGCTCAGGAGATGTTGAGCCGCGCCACGACGGAGCAGGCGGGTCGCGACCTGAGGGCGAGAATCATCGATCTGTGCGAAAGGCTATTCCAGTCGGTCGGGCTGCAATCGAGCGTCGAGAAGTACCACGCCAGCGGGGCCGAGCGGGGCGCCGTTCTTGATTTCATCGACACGCCGCTGAACAACCGCTGGTGGCTCGAGGATGAGTTCAAAAAGGTGGAGGCCATGGGATCAGAGGCCGACAGGGTGAAACGGCTGGTTGAGATCGCCAACTGGTCCACCCCCGGTGAGGGAAGTTACTACGACGACATCGGCAATATCGCCAATTCTCCGCGTGTCGAGGGCGATCTGGAGATCGATCCTGAGACTCTGCGCGGGCCTGAGCCTCTGTTCTGGTGGTGGGATGAAGGGCGCAGCCGGGCGCGGCTGTCATGGCAGGTCACGATGTGGCCGCGCCGGATTGTCTATGAAGGACTAGATCCGTCGGCGAACTACGCCGTCCGGACCACAGGCCAGGGCCAGTGCCTGTTGAGCGCCGACGGCCGGCGCATTGAGCCTTCCATCGACGGCAAGCAGATGGGCGAGTTCAAGGAATTCCCGGTGCCAGCGGACGTATTGAAGGACCGGAGGCTGATTCTCACCTTCGAGATGCCCGGCGGCGAAGACCACCTGAACTGGCGTCAGCGTTCGCGTCTTTCGGAAGTGTGGCTGCTGAAGCGAAAGTGAAGCGAATGACAAGACTCCCCCAGGGAATTGTTCCGGTCTTGCAGACGCCATTCAGCGCCGGCGGTGAGATCGACTTCCCCAGCCTCGCCCGGCTGATCGACGATGCCATCGAAGGCGGCGCGGCCGGATTCCTGTCGCCCGCCGTGGCCAGCGAGGTCCATGCTTTACGCGCGGAGGAGAGGGCGCACTTACTGCCGTTCGTGCTGGAACGGGTCAATGGTCGAGTCCCTGTGATTGCCGGCTGCTCGCATTCTGACGCGGCGATCTGCGCCGGGCTGGCGGCGGCAGCCGGGTCCGCCGGCGCTTCGGCGGTTCTGATTTCTGTTCCAGACGAACTCCGGGCGGGCACCGGCGGATTGAAGGAGTTCTTTCGCACAGCCACTGAGGGCTGCAATCTGCCGCTCATCATCCAGGATCTGGACTGGTCGGGACCCGGCTTAAGCATGGAGGTATTGGATAGGCTACGGCACGAATTGCCGCGACTGGCTGGCGCGAAGATCGAAAGCGTGCCGGCCGGGCCGAAGTACTCGGCGGTCCGAGCCGCATTCGGGCCGGAGTTTCACATCTCCGGCGGGTGGGCCGCTCAGCAGTTCATCGAGGCCCTGGACCGGGGCATCGACGCTCTCATTCCCGAAGCCTCGATGACCCGAGTCTACAGCGCAATCTGGCGGCTGCACCATGGCGGCGGCCGGCAGGAGGCCGTCGCGCTTTTCCGCCAGTTCCTGCCCGTCGTCGCGTTCACGAATCAGGAGATCCGCCTGTCCATCGCTTTCTTCAAACGCCTGCTCGTGCGCCGCGGCATCTTTTCCACGGCGGAGATGCGGCCACCACGTTTTGAGTGGGACTCCTATGCGCTGCGAGTTGCCGACGAGTTGATTGACGTCTGCCTGGATCTCACTTCGCGCTGTCGAGCGCCCGTTTCACCGCGGACGTAGGGTTCTCGATCTCCGCAGCCGAGCGCGGCGTGATGGTTGGAAGCGCGCCATGCTCTTCGTGAATGCGCGCCCGCAGTTCCTCATTCGCGTCCCTGCCGCCAAGGCCCGAATAGCCAAACGAACGCGTGAGGCGGCCGAACAGGAAGTCATTCAGGGGACAGCCGCCGGTGCGCTCCAGTCCTTCGACGCTCGCCTGCGAGCTTCGGAACAGGTGGACCTGGGCGAACGACAGGCCCTGGAATGTGGTTTCGTTCAGCCCCTCCGCCCCAACCTGCAATCCGGCGCCGAGTTGACCGATCTCACGGATCAGTTTGTTCATGCCCTCGGAGGAAGTCGTGTTTTCGACAAGACAGTTGTGTAGATTCTGGGTCACCAGCGCGACGTCGACGAAAACCTCGGCGAGATCGGCCTTCTTCACGGCGGCCAGAATCCGCTCACACAGAGTCGAACGCCACATCGAAAGGCCGGGATGAATCTTAACCATCACCTTGTGGCTGCGATGACTCAGACGGCTGGCGTTCGACTCAGGCACGCCGATGGCGCGGCGATTCACCCAACTCCAGCCCTGGAGCTTTTTCGATTCGATCTCCCGGTAGCTGAAATCGCGTAATGCCGTATAGACCGGATGATTCGGGTCGGTCTCCAGCGTATTGAAGTGCGGCATCACATGGAAGCCGAGTTGGCGCGCCCGGCCGATGAACTTCAGCGCGCTTTCGCTGGCCTCGTATGTGGGGTAGTTTTCATCGTAAGCGTCTGTGCGCCAATTCGAGAAGTGGATCAGCACCCGTTTCGGGTCGGCCCGTTTGGCGATGGCATCGAGAATTGCGATGTCGCCCGGACACCACGAGATGGCCATGCCTAGTTTGTGAAGCCACTCGGGCCGCCGCGCCTGCTCACGGTCGAGCGAGTACGTCTTCCACAGCCAATCGCGATAACGCACCGCAGGCGCCTTCCAGTCGCCTTGGTAGACGTTGATCCGCCACGCGAGCCCACCCGCCGCCAGGTTGTCATCCATCGGGCCATAGCCCTCCGTGTCAAATCCAACCTGGAGAGCATCCGCCGTGCTGCCCACGTGCATCGCCTTGTACCGGTAGCGGTCATCTTGGCAGTGGACCCAGAAACCGGACGAACCTGACTGGAAGATAGCCAGGCCCGCCTCCCAGCCCATGGGCCAGGCCCAGTGGGAATTCTTCAGAAGCGGGTCGTCCAAAGGCAGAGAGACCCCCTGATAAAGCGGAGCCGCGAGCCTTGTTCCGCTCCTTATTCCCTTTAGCACCCATCGGCAGGACCTGATGCCCGGACGCGACGAGAACGCCGATGGTTCTACGATGAGGTCGCCACTCTCGGGATCCGCCGAGACGGCGACGACGCCGTCTCCATTCCAGTTGTGGAAGATGAACTCTGCCCGCCGCCCGGATACCTGGCGCGCCTCGATCTGGCCGAAACGCTGTTCGCCAACCTCCACCACCTCGCCCGCCCGGTAGATGAGTTGCAGGGCGTCGGATTGCGTTTTGTCGAAGGCTGCGATGTGGCCCTCGCCGGTCGCCTTGCTTTTCAGCGAGGTGAGAAAACCCTTCTCGATTGTTGCGGTCAGTGTGGCGGTTTCCACGCGGATCTCGGCCGGACCTGTCACGCTGACGCGCGCGATCCGCTCCTGGGAGGCTTGCGCGTTGAATCCGGCTGCTCCAGCAACTGGCACGCTTCCCGCCGCAGCCGCGCTGCCCACAAATCCCCGCCTCGAGAGACCTTTGCGTCCGCTGCCGTTCATTTTCAAACCTCTTGCCGGGTATCTTATGCCAAAGCTGGTTCTCGGTGGAACCGCCGCGGAGAGTGGGCCGCCGAAATGCGCTTCAAAAACGGAACCGGGCGGTCTGCCCGGAAAATGGGCGCCGCCCGGTTTGTTCGATCCTTGGTGCGGAGAGGGGGACTTGAACCCCCACGAGATTACTCCCGCTAGCACCTCAAGCTAGTGCGTCTGCCAATTCCGCCACCTCCGCAGGTGGCCCGGCCGCGCCAGTCTCAGGCGCGCCGGCCAAAATCAATTATAACGCCTTACTTCTTCGCCGGGGCCTGTTTCTGGCCAGGAGGCGGCGGGACCGGGATCTCGACTTCCTTAACCTTCTCACCCTTCTCGGTTTCCACCGTCATCTTGATCGGACCAGGCTGCTGCGGCTGCGCCGGCGCCTGCTGCGTGGCTGGCGGAGGCGCTTTCTCCAAAACAGTGGAGGCCGTTCCCCGGCCCGCACGCGTATAAAGCACGGCAAGCGAAAGCGAACCCGCCATGAAGAGGACCGCTGCAATCGTGGTCGCCTTCGACAGAACCGTGGCGGCGCCCCGGGGACCGAATGCAGTCTGGGATCCCATACCGCCAAACGCGCCTGCCAGATCGGCCGCTTTGCCGCTCTGAAGCAGCACCACGATGATCAGAAACAGACAGACAATCACGTGGATAATCGTCAACAGAATAATCATTTCTTCTTCCTGCAACCGCGAACGCGATGAACGGAGGACCAAGCGCGGCCTCATCCCCAAAGCAAACCCGCGCCCCCGGAAGAGCGCGGGTCCGCCAAACCAAGATTATATCAGGTCGGCCGCTCAGAATACCAAGCGGAGCGATACCTGCGCCCGGCGGGCGTTGGTGCCATCCGGGAAACCCTGCGACTGAGTCGGCGACCCATAGTTCGCCGTCGGCGTGATCACCCCGCCAGACGCGCTGTAGGCTTCCGTCAGACGGAAGGTATCCACCACCGAGTTCGTGACGTTGAACGCCTCAAACTGCAGGTAGCCCTTCACCCGTTCGGTGAACGGCAACTCGCGAGCCAGGCGCGCATCCAACCGGTAGGTCTGGTCGATGTCCAGGATCGAGAACGGCAGGAACGGTACGCGATTCGACCCGCCAAAGCCGTTCAGCGTCGTGTTGAATGCCGCGCCCGAGAACGGCGAACCGCTCACCCGCATGGTCGGCGTCAGTGGCTGAGCCGACGACAGCGTCATGATGCCCGACAATTGCCAGCCGTTGACCAGATACCGCGCCCCCGGCGCCGTGCTCTTGGTAAATGTCGGCGACCATACGAAGTTGGTCACCGCCCGGTGCCGCTGATCCAGCGACGATGAACCCTTGTCGGAGTCGTAGCTGCGGTTCGCAGTCGATCGCAGTGAGTCGAAGAACAGCGCGTTGCTGCCGCCGCCCTGATTCGCGTTGTCGATGGCATGAGACCATGTGTAGTTGAAACTCATCTGCAAGCCTCGCGACATGCGCTTGTTCAACTGCACCATCAGGCCGTTGTACCAACTGTCGCCACCGTTCTCCACCTGCAACACGCGCTGATAGCGCGGGTCCACGCGGTTGGCCAATCGGTAGGTCGGCGTCGAATAGGTGCCCACCTGGTTGCCCGATGCGTCGTTGATCCGGTAGGTCACCGTTGGGCCCTCCGGACCCACATTGCGGTCCATCGTCGTCGTGATCCGCATGCCGCGCGTGTAGACGTAGGACACCGTCAAGCCGAGATCCCGCGCTAACTGGCGCTCGATCGCGATGTCGCCCTGAATCGTGTAAGGATTCCGGAACCCGTCGGCCGCGTAGTATAGGCTCACACTGCCGCGCGGGAACGACGCGAAGTCGGTCACCGTGTTCGGGAAAGTCGGCGCGCCCGTCTGGGACGGCAGCACCGAAATCTGCGGCTGATACAACCCATTGCCATAGAAAAGCGTCTGCAATAAAGCTCCCTGGAATCTCGCGAAGAACACGCCCATCCCGGCGCGCACCACCGTCTTGTCGTTCATCGCGTAAGCGATGCCGCCGCGCGGTCCGAAGTTCATCTTCGGGCTCGGAATCCGGCCCGTCTGCGGATAATCCGGATTCACCTGCTTCTGCTGAGGCAGTTCCGAGTACTCATACCGCATTCCCAGATTCACCGTCAGCTTCCTTGCCGCGCGCCACTGGTCCTGGATGTAGAACGCCCAGTCCCGCGTCGTGAAGTCCAGCAGGGGATTGCCGAAGGTCTGCGTGAACGTCTGATACCGCTTCGCGCCTGTCGTGTTACCCGTGAAGTCCAGCGCGAAGTTTGCGAAGTTGGCATAGTTGTAGCTGCCGAACTGATTGCGCAGAATCTTCAGATAATCCTGCGTGTTCACCAAGTCCATGCCCATCTTCAGCGTGTGCGTGCCGATGGTCCACGTCAGGTTGTCAGCGAGTTGGTACCGCTGCTCGCTGGGGTTTAACCTCGGATAGTCGATCGCCGTGCCCACCGGCACGCCGCCCACCGTCACACCCAGCCGGCCCGTCGCGGCCGGAATGAAGGCATCGTTGAAGTCGTCAAACAGCCGGTCCTTAAACCAGCCGAACCGCGCTTCGTTCACGATGTTGTTGGAGATAATCGATGTCCACGCCAAACGCCCGTAACGAGTCCTCACCGTTGAGTTCGCGTTGTTCGACGCCGCGTTGTTGTTGGTCAGGACTGCCTGCGTCTGGATGCCGTTCGGTGAAACCCAGCGCAGGTAGTTGAAGCTCGCGCTCAGGCTGTGCGTCTCGTTCGGCCGCCAGTCGAGCTTGCCGAACAGCAGCTCGCTGTCAGCCGTGCGCTCGATCAGCTTATTGTTGTTGCGCAGGATGTATGCCTTCGCCGCATCGCATTGCGCCTGCGTGGCCGTTCCGCACGACGCCGTCCAGTTACCCACGCCATCGGTCAGCGCCGAGGAAATGATGCGGTTTTGGGCCGGGAAGTTGCGGCGGGTCATTTCGCCGTTGAAAAAGTAAAACAGCTTGTCCTTCTGGATGGGGCCGCCGATGCTCGCGCCCGTCTGGTGGCGAGACTCAGGTGGATTCAGCGTCGCATACCGGTCGCGAGCGTTCAAGCTCCGGTTCCGGAAGAACCAGTACGCCGTCCCATGAACGTCGTTTCCGCCGCTGCGCGTTACCGTATTGATCACGCCGCCCGACGCCCGGCCGAATTCCGCCGAATAGCCGTTTGTCAGCACCTGGAACTCCTGCACGGCATCCTGCGAGATCTGGGTGCTGATGCGCGTACGCCCCGCGTTTTCGTTATAGAACTGGTTGGTGGTGTCGTTGCCGTCGGTCAGGAACGCGTTGCCGCCGGCGATGCCGCGGAAACTCACCAAGCCGAACGTGCCGTCGGGCACCACGCCCGGTGTCAGCAGCACAAAGCTGTCCACCCGGCGCCCGTTGATCGGCAGGTTCAGGATTTCCCGGCTGCCCACCACCTGCGATACGCCAGTCTTGCTTTCGTCCACGATGGGCGCCGACGTCGTCACGGTCACTTCCTGTGCCTGCGCCTGCACGTCAAGACTTATGTTCAGGGTGACATTTTGGCCAACCTGGATCGCAATCTGCTTCGCCGTGTAAGCCGCGAAGCCTTCCTTGAGAACCGAAACTTCATAACCCTCGCCAGGGGTGAGCGAGGGAGCGGCAAAGAGCCCGGATTCGTTGGTCTCCAAGTTGCGGCGGATGCCGTTCGAAGCATTCGAAACGACAACCTTGGCGGCCGGAACGACAGCGCCCGACGCATCGCGCACAACGCCATTGATGGCGCCGAGACCTGCCAGTGATTGAGCTGCGGCCGGCACAACCAGGCACACAGCTAGAGCTAGTAAGAGAAATGTTCTGGTGAGACTGTTCACGAGAGACTCCTGGTAAGGATACTTCTCTATTATAAGTCACCCCGAACGCCGGCAGATGACAGTTGCGTTGCCAAAAAGCCCATTTTTCGGCATAAAACTGAATGGCTGTTCAGCCGGCGACGCCCCGGAGGAACTTCAGGCTTTCGCGGATCTGGGGCAGCGCCGGAACGGCCTCTTCCTCCAAGAAGAAATGGCGAACACCGGTCTCTTGGCCCGCCAGCAGCGCCGCCCGGACATCCACCAGCCCGGTTCCCAACGGCACGCTCTCTTCTTCAAGAACATCGGCCGGCGAACCGCCCAGTTTGGTCCCCTTCCGGATATCCTTGATATGCATCAGCGGGAAACGGTCCGGATAGCGCTTCAGCAGCACCACCGGATTCTGGAAGCCATAGACAATCCAGAAGATGTCCATCTCAAAAGCGACATGCTTCGGATCGGTCAGCCGCACCAGCGTGTCAAAACGGGTTCCGTCGGGTGAGGGATCGAACTCGGTGCCGTGCGTGTGATAACAAAGCCGCAATCCATCCTCCGCCAGGCGCTTCCCCCAGCGATTGAGAGCGTCCGCCGCGGGCGCAACGTCCCTTTCCGCTAGGTGCTTGGCGCTGTGCGGGATCGTGTCGCAAACCACATAGCCGGCGCCCAGCGCGCGCGCTTGCGCTCCCACGGCCGCCGCGTCCCGTTTCAGTGCGTCGTGGGCAGCCCCCATGGAAACTGCCTGGAGTCCGTTCTGTTTGAGCAGACGAAGAAACTCACCCGGTGTCCGGCCGTAGAGATTGCCGGCTTCAATTTTGCGGAATCCAAGTTGCGCGATCAGAGCGAGCGTTCCCGGCAGATCCTTCTCCGCCTCATTCCTCAAACTATATAGATTGATGCCTACCTCGGCGCGAAACGCCGGGCCGGCCAGCGCCCGGATCGCGAATGCGCTCAACAGGAACTCTCTGCGTCGAATCATGCTTCCAACTTCCAGGGCTTGCGATATACGCGGCGCAGCAACGGGCGCGCCGCCGCCTGCCTCACCGTCTGGGCCTGCTGGTCCCAATCCAACCTCATACCGGACTTCAACGACAGATTGCAAAGAATCGAAGTCACCGACGACTTCACGCAGGTCTCGATATCGCTGTTCGGGCGTTTCCGCGTGCGGACACAGTCGAGGAAATTGGCCCAATGGAGCGGATGGGGGTCGGCCACGCGTTTCATCTCGAACGGCTGCAAGTCTGATCCCTCCTCAGGCGTCACGCGCAGAACGGCCCGGTCGACATAGAGTGTGCCCCTGGAGCCATGGAAGTTGATCCCCATCAAGCGGCTCTTGTTCCGTTCGGTATTGTTCGAACGGTGCTCCCACGAGCCGATCATGCCCGGATATTCAAAGGTGGCCTGCATTGTGTCGGGCGTCTCGCTGTCATCTTGAAGCCAGTACTTGCCGCCCAGTGCCACCACCCCGCCGGGCATAGCGTCGCCCAGAGCCATCTGGATGATGTCAATCATATGGATACCTGAGTCGGTGACTTGCCCGCCGGCGTAGTCCCAAAAGAAGCGGAAATACGAATAAGCGTCCGGGTATACTCCAAAGCGGTTTGGGTTGAACGGACGTTGCGGAGCCGGCCCCAGCCAGAGATCCCAATCCAGGCCCGGAGGCGGCGGTTGCTCGCCGGGATTGCCAATCCCTTTCGGCGGCTGGTTGCTGTAAATCCAGCTTCGCGCGAAGGCGACTTTGCCCAGTTCACCGCTGGCGACCATCTCGCACGCCTTCTGAAAGTGCGCCCCCGACCGCTGCCATGTGCCGGCCTGCACCACGCGGTTATACTTCCGCGCCGCCTCCACCATCACCCTCCCCTCATCGATGGCCACGCACGCTGGCTTCTCCACATAAACATCCTTGCCCGCCTTGCACGCTTCGACAGTGATGTACGGGTGCCAGTGGTCGGGTGTTGAGATGCAAATTGCGTCAATGGACTTGTCAGCCAGGATCTCGCGGAAGTCGCGCACCTCCTTCGGCTGATGGCCCCCGCGCCGGGCCACGGCGGCCGCCCGTTCCAGGTTCGGCTGGAAAACATCACAAACGGCGGTCACGGCCACGCCGCCTTGATCGATCGCGGCCTGGAGGTTCTCCGACCCCATCACGCCGGTCCCGATGAAGGCTAGCGAGATGCGGTCGTTTGCGGAGAAAGCGCGCGGCGCCATGGCGGCAGACGCGCCTGCTTGCAGGAAGGTGCGGCGAGCAATCTGGCTTGTTGGCATGTGGGGATCGTACCGCACCTCGGAGGCGCCGCGAAACCGCTGCAAAAGCCATTCATTATCAATGCCTTGCGGCCTGTTCTTACTAACCGGAAGCCGCGAAGGGCCGTCTTGCCGGCCTACAGCGGCAAAATCTCCTCGCGGTCCGGATCGTAACGCAGCCGCCGTTTCTGGACGTAGCTGATGTTGCCCAGATGCGACGCAGCCGCCGATCGATGCCCGATGTAGACATCGCCATTCGGCCGTTTGCGGGTGCGGCAGCAATCGAGGAAGTTCTCGACATGGTCGATGGTCTGCTCGCGCGGGCTCTGAACGATAGTCGGCTGCGCGCCTTTTCCTGCCGGCGTGAATTCATACCTGCTGCGTGTGATGAAGAGCTTGCCCTCGGTGCCGCAAATCTCAACTCCGGCCCCGGTGATGCCCGGCGCCAGCGTCCCCTCAAAGGTGGCCGTCCAACCGGATGGATATTCGAGCAGCGCATTGATGGTGTCTGGCGCGGTCCGGCCGTCTTTGTAATGGTAGACGCCGCCGGCGGCGACGCCCGAGATGGGCCCATCCTCGCCCAGCATCATGTGAACCACATCGATCCAGTGCGTGAACAGATCCGTGATCTGGCCGCCGCCAAAATCGAGATACGCGCGGAAGTTCCAATACTGTTGCGGATCGTACTCCCGCCACTTCACGGGCCCAAGGAACCGCGCCCAATCGAGATTCGACGGCAGGGTGGCCATGCGCGGCGGAGCCTTCATCAAGTGCGCGCCGTTGCCGTGCCACCACGTGCGGGCCAGCGTGACTTTCCCCAGTTTGCCTGGCTTGACGATCTCTTCCCGCGCCTGGATGTAATGCTGCCCGGATCGCTGCTGCATTCCGACCTGACAGACGCGGTTGTTCACCCTCGCCGCCTTGACAATCCGCGGACCTTCCTCGATGGTCAGCGTCAGCGGCTTCTCGACATAAACGTCCTTTCCTGCGTTCAGCGCATCGATGGCGGTGCCGGCGTGCCAGTGGTCCGGCGTGGCGATGAGGACTGCGTCAACGAGCTTGGCTTCCAGAAGTTTTCTGTGGTCGCCAAACCCCTTGACCCCTGGAGCGGCCGTTTGCGCTTGATCGATGCGTTCGGTGAACACGTCGCACACGGCGGTCACGTTCACCTGGTTGGTCTTGATGAACGTGCCCATCACGCTGCGGCCGCGTCCCCCGCAGCCAATCAGGCCAAGGTTGATCTTATCGTTCGCGCCAAGGATTCTGGCGTACGAAGATGCCGTCCAGGCGATGGCCGCCTGCGACGACCGTCTGAGCAGGTCGCGCCGGTTCATGGCGGCAATTCTATCACCGCCCCGGTGACGTCATTTCAACCCAAAGCCGAGAGCCAGTTCCACGAAGGTCCGTACCGGCGTTCCAGACGGCCCTTTGGCCATATACGGTTTACCGTCCTCCAGCCACGCCGTGCCCGCGATATCGAGATGCGCCCACGGCTTGGAATCCGCGAACGCTTCCAGGAACTTGGCCGCCGTCACTGCGCCGCCCCAGCGTCCGCCGATGTTCGGCAGATCGGCTGCCGGCGATTTCAAATACTCGTTGTAGTCGTCGTCCAGCGGCATCGGCCAAAAAGTCTCGCCGGACTGTTTCGCCGCGGCCAGAATGGCTTCCTGCAGCGCCTGATTGTTTGAGAACAGCCCCGTATGGATATGCCCCAAGGCGACAACGATGGCCCCGGTCAGAGTGGCGGCATCCACAACATGCGTGGCGCCGCAGTTCCGGATAGCGTAGGTGAGCGCGTCGGCCAGGATCAGTCTGCCCTCGGCGTCGGTGTTGAGCACTTCCACCGTCTTGCCGCTCAACGTGCGCACGATATCGCCGGGCCGTTGCGCGTTGTTCGACAACATGTTCTCGACGCACGGCGCGAATCCTGACACACGCACGGCCGGCTTCAGTTGCGCTATCGCCGCCATCGCCCCAAGGACAGCCGCCGCGCCCGACATGTCGTACTTCATCTTCTCCATCCCGTCGGCGGGTTTGATGGAAACGCCCCCTGTATCGAAGGTGACGCCCTTGCCGACCAGCGCCAGGTGAACCGTCTCATCGGCGGCCGCTTCGGGAACGTATTCGAGATGAATCAGGCAAGGTGGCTGAATCGACCCCTGCGCTACGCCAAGCAGCGCGCCACAGCCCAACTGCTTGAGCCTCGCTTCATCCAGAATGTCGATCTTCAGCCCATGCTCGGCCGCGATCGCCCGGGCGTGCTCCGCGAGTTTCGTCGGCGTCATCAGGTTGGAAGGTTCGTTGGCCAGGGTCCGCGCGAAGTTCTGCCCGCCGGCGACGGCAATGGCTTTCCGCAGCGCGGCTTCATCCTCCGGCGTAACTTTACCGGCGCTAATCAACACGGTGTCTATGTGCTTCTCGCGCAACTTCTCGTCGGTCTTGAGCCTGTCGGTCTCGAAGTCGGCCAGCAGCGCCCCTTCGGCGATCGCCTCGGTCATTGCCGGCGACGCCAAATCGCCTTCCAGAACGAATCCTGCGCTGCGAAACTTCAGCGGCTTGAGTTTCCGGATGGCTGCCCCGGCCACCTGCCGCGCCACCGCCGGGGTGAACTTCTCCCGGTCTCCCGCGCCGGCAATCAAGAGCCGCTTGGCGCGAATGCCCTCGGGCCTGTGAACCAGGATCGTCTCGAACGGCTTGGGCTCGAACTCGCCACCCGCCAGAACCTCCTTCAGTAGTTCGGCGGATGCCCCCGCCAGCGCCGGACACGCCGCGCCGCCCGTAAAGCACAGCGCAACGGCGGCATCTGCCTCCATCGACTCAAGATTTGTCTGGGTGAGTTTAAGTTCCATGTCAGTCGTCGCGGCCTCCTGCATTCCGGGCCCGCATGGCCCGTTTGGCTTCGAGATTCTGCTCACGTTCGGCGATCGAGTCGCGCTTGTCGTGGTCTTTCTTGCCTTTGCATAGGCCGAGTTCGCACTTCAGCCAGCCGTTTTTCAGGTACATCTTCAGCGGCACCAGCGTCAGGCCCTTCTCCACGGTCTTCCCGGTCAGCTTGCGGATCTCCGCCTTACGCATCAATAACTTGCGCTTCTTCGTGGGTTCGTGATTCCAGATGTTGCCGTGGGAGTACGGCGAAAAGTGGGCATTCTTGAGCCAGATCTCGCCCTTCTCCAGTTCGGCATAGGAGTCCCGCAACTGGACCTTGCCCTCGCGCGCGGACTTGATCTCGGTCCCGGTAAGCACGATTCCGGTCTCAAAGCGATCCAGCACGAAGTAGTCGTGAAACGCCTTCCGGTTCTCGGTCACCAGTTTCGAGCCGCCGTCTTTCTTCGCTCCGCTCATCTGAATTCAAACCTCGGTTTCCACGCCTGGGCGCCGCCGCTCGTCTAGCTTATCGAGTGAGCTTGCGCCCCCAGGCAACAGGCCACCATGGATTGAGTGTAGCACGCATGATACGCATTAGTCACTCTAAAGCATTGATCTGGAACAGGTTAACACTGGCCACGCTACTGTTCCTTCTCGCCTTCCCCCTCCTGTTGGCTGGCAACCGCAAGGGCGACAAGTTCGTCGAGCAGGGCCGGAAAGCGGAAGCGTTGAAGAAATGGGACGAAGCTCTTGACCTGTATGAGAAGGCGCTCCAACAGGATCCCATGGACGCTGCCTACCAGATGTCCGTGCACCGGGTCCGCTTCCAGGCGGGCCAGTTGCACGTCGATCGCGGCCAGAAGTTGCGCAATGAGGGCAATCTTGAAGCCGCTCTGGAGGAATTCCGCCGCGCCTTCGCCATCGATCCGGCCTCGTCGATTGCGGAAACCGAAATGCGCCGCACCTACCAGATGATCCAGCGTGAAAAGAACAAGAAGGAAGGCAAGGACGAACCCGATACGGCCGCCCGTGGATTGACGCCCGCCCAGACCGCCCGGCTGCAGGCCGAGGAGCGAGTAGCCGCCATCACGCCCGCCCCGGAACTGCGCCCTTTATCGCGCAGCGTGACTAACCTCAGAATGGCAAACCAGCCGGTCAAGGTTCTCTACGAGACACTCGGCAAACTCACCGGCATCAACGTCCTGTTCGACAGCGATTTCACCGATAACAACAAGCGCCACTCCATCGACCTCGCCAACTCCTCGCTCGACCAGGCGCTCGACTACGTCGCCATCCTCACCAAGACCTTCTGGAAGCCGCTGTCGGCCAACGCCATCTTCGTCACCAACGACAACGTCACCAAACGGCGCGACTACGAAGAACACGTCACCCGCGTCTTCTACCTCCAAAACGTCACCAGCCCTCAGGAACTCCAGGAAGCCATGACCGCCATGCGCACCGTCACTGACGTGCGCAAGGTCTTTCCCTTTAACTCGCAAAGCGCCCTCATCGTGCGCGGTACGGCCGACCAGATTGCCCTGGCCGAAAAGGTTCTGATGGACATCGATAAGCCCAAGCCCGAAGTGGTCGTCGACATCCTGGTCATGGAAGCCAGCCGCAGCCAGACGCGCAACTGGGCCATGACGCTCACCTCCGGCGGCGCTCCCGGCCTGGCCTTCCCTGTAAGCCCGGCAAAGGGCAGCGAATCCCTTCCGCTCAACCAGCTCGATACGATCCGCAGCAGCGACTGGACTGTCACTCTGCCCGGCGCGCAGCTGACAGCCATCCTCTCGCGCGGCTTCGCCAAGGTGCTGCAATCGCCCCAGGTCCGTGCCACGGACGGCCAGAAGGCGTCGCTCAAGTTGGGCGACCGATACCCCTATGCCACAGGCTCATTTCAGACAGGCATGTCCAGCGCGGCCGTCAGCGCTCTGGTGTCCACGCAGTTTCAGTTCGCCGACGTCGGCGTGAACGTCGATCTGACGCCCCGCATCCACGGCGCCGACGAAGTGTCCATGCAGATCGAGCTCGAAGTCTCATCCATCAAAGAGCGCATCAAGATCGGCGACCTCGAACAGCCCGTCATCGGCCAGCGCAAGGTCTCGCATATCATCCGGATACGCGAAGGTGAGGCGACCATGATCGGCGGCCTCATGCAGGGATCTGAGCGCATCTCCCGGTCGGGCGTGCCAGGTCTCATGAATCTGCCGGTGATTGGCCGGTGGTTCTCTTCCGAAACGCTCGAGACCAATGATGCCGACCTGCTGGTCGTCGTCGTGCCGCATATCGTTCGCGCCCCGGAAATCTCTCCCGACAACCTCCGCGGCGTCGCCACCGGCACTGAAACCATCTTTAAGCTGAACTACGGCCAGCGTCAGGGCGCTCCGCCCGAAGAACCGAAGCCTGCCGCTCCTCAGTCCGAACCGGCCGCAAAGCCTTCCGGTCTCATCCAGGCGCCGGCGGCCATCGCTCCTCCTGCGCCCTCCGGACCCGCGGCACAACCGCCGCCCGCCCCGGCGGGAGAAACGCAGCCGTCCCAACCCGTGCCCGAGGTCCCCGGCTTGCCGCCCGGCATTCCCGGGCTGGCCCGCCCGGGTGGAGCAGCCGCGGCCGCGCCGCGGGTGGTTCTGGCCCCCTCCACCATTCAGCCCGCTCTGAACTCGATGGTGATGATAAACGTGAACGTTGAAACAGTCGAAGACCTCTTTGCCGCGCCGATGAAGGTCGCTTTTGACAACAAAGTTTTGAAGTTGATGGACGTCAGGCGGGGCGCCTTCCTGTCGCAGGACGGCCAGCAAGTATCGTTCGAAAGAACAATCACGGAAGATCCCGGCGGCGCGGTTGTCTCTCTGCAAAGAGTGGCCGGCGCTGGCGGCGTCTCCGGATCTGGCACTCTTGTCACGCTGGTCTTCCAGACCATCGGCGCTGGCTCCAGCAGCGTGTCTTTGCCGGAAATCACCCTGCGCGACGGCAAGTTGCAGCCGATCGCCGTGACCTCGACGCCGGTCACCCTCAGCGTGAAGTGAGCGTATGCGCAAGTCTGCACAACGCGGCATGACCCTGGTTGAGCTCATTGTCGCCTTCACCATCCTGACGCTGCTCACTGCGCTCTCCGTGCCGCTGGCGCGCTTCAAGGTCCGGCGCGAACATGAGCGCGAGCTGCGCTTCGCGCTACGCGAGATGCGCACCGCCATCGACAAGTACAAGGACGCCTGCGACCAGGGCGTGCTGGGTCCGCCCAAGATCGGAACCGACTGCTATCCTGAAACGCTCGAAATCCTCGTCGAGGGCGTCAAAATGGCCAACGACGCCACCGGCAAAAAGATCCGTTTCCTGCGCCGCATTCCGATGGACCCGTTCACCAAGCAACGCGAATGGGGCTTGCGCGCGACCCAGGACGACCCGCAGTCGATCGCCTGGGGTGGCCAGAATGTTTTTGATGTCTTCTCGAAGACCATGGAAAGGGCCGGTGATGGCACACCTTACTCGGACTGGTAAGCGCAACTTCGGCTTCACCATGATCGAGCTGATGATCGTCATGGCGGTGATCAGCATCCTGGTCGCCATCGCCGTGCCGATGTACCAGAAATCGGTCATCCGCGCCAAGGAAAGCGTCCTCCGCCAGAACCTGTTTTCGCTGCGCACGGTGATTGACGAGTACACCTACGACAAGGCCAAGGCCCCTCAGTCGCTCCAGGATCTCGTCTCGGCCGGATACCTCCGCCAGATCCCGGTGGACCCGATGACCGGACAGGCCGACTGGGCCATCGTGATGGAAGACGCCGTGACGTCAGTCAATCAGACCGAACCCGGTATCTTCGACGTTAAATCGAAGTCCGATAAACAGTCGCTCGAAGGCACTCCCTACGCCGAGTGGTGAGGCGCGGTCCCTCCACGCGTCCGGCGTGAGATAACTTCTTAGGTAATGACCCGGCGAACTTTTTCCTTGCTTGGACTCTCGGCCGCCGCTGCCCGTTTGCGGGCCGCCGCTCCCGGCCTGATGCTCGGCTACGACACTTACTCCATCCGCGCCTGGGACTGGAAGGCGCCCCGCCATCTCGAATTTGCCGCATCGCTCAAGTTGGACGCCATCCAGATCTCGTCGCTGAGCGATTTCGAATCGCTCGAACCCTCTTATCTGGCGAAGATCCGCGAGCAGGCGCGGGCTGCCAACATAGTCATCGACGCCGGCACGGGATGCATCTGCCCGTCGGCCCGCGCTTACCGGTCCAAGGAGGAGCCCGCGGCCCAACTCCGCCGCGCCCTCGAAGCAGCTAAACACGCCGGCGCCCGCACACTCCGCTGCTACCTCGGCGACTTCGCCGACCGCTTCGACGCCACGCCCGTAGAGCAGCACATGGAAGACACCATCAAGGTCTTCCGGGCAGCCAAAACCGCGGCAGAATCCACAGGCGTGAAGATCGCGCTTGAAAACCACTCAGGCGACCTCCAGGCATGGGAGGCGCGGACGATCATCGAAGAGTCCGGCAAATCGTTCGTCGGCGCCTGCCTCGACACGGGCAACCCGATCTGGTGCGCCGAACACCCCGAGGTCACCATGGAAGTTCTGGGCCCGGTGACCGTGACCACGCATGTCCGCGATACCGCCCTTTTCGCGCATCCCAGCGGCTGCGCTGCCCATTGGACGGCTCTCGGCGACGGCTCGATTCACTTCAAGCGAATCGTCGGTCTTCACAGGAAACTCTGCCCGGCGGCGCCCATGCATCTCGAGATCATCACCGGCCGCCCGCCTCGCATCGTGCCGTTCTTGGAAGAGAGCTTTTGGAAAGGCTTTCCGAAGGCCCGAGCCTCGGAGTTCGCCCGTTTCGTGTCGCTGGTCAAGCAGGGCACGCCGCTGATGAAGCACATGGTGATCGCCGATGGCGTGAGAGACGTGCCGGAATATGCGGCCGCGATGAAGGCACAGCAAAAAGTCGATCTTGAGCGTTCTCTCGATTACGCGAAGAAGAGCTTGGGCGCCGGGATCAACTGGCGGAGTTAACCGCCTTCCACTCCGCCCCGCACCCGCAGCCGGATACAGCTTCTGCATGTACTCTCATGATTCCGGTGCTCTGCCCGCCTTCAGTTCCGCCGCCCGGCTGCCCACCTCGCTCGTAGAGTAGGCAACCCTTCGGGGATGCCGTGCGGGAGGGACGCCGGATCTGCCCGGCCTGGTTTCGGTAAGCGCCGCCTCTCCAACACGACCGGCGCGCCGGCGACGTTCTCAAAGAGCGGATAATCGTCAGACTCCTTCACATCAACGCCACCGTCTCTCCCTTCATCAATTGGACCTTCCGCCTTGCTGCCGCAGGCCCGGGCCGGCGGTGGACAGCCCCTGGCACGTCGCCAACCTTTCCAATTCCAACGCGATAGCTGGCCCCAGCCATTCCCTAATGCGCCGTCACGAGTCGGCCCTCAAAATCGACGTTGTCAAATCAAACACTTACAGATATTCGTCGCTCCGTGATCCGATCACTGGCCAATCATTGTCGACATCGGCGGATACCCATCCGCTACCGGAGGACTCCACATGATCAACCCGAATCCATCCAGCAGCGTTGACGCCCTCGCCGCTCCCCGCGCAGACACTCCAGCCAAGGCACGGAAGGCGGACCCCCTGGTCCGCGCGGGGTCCCCTGACCCCGCCCTTGCCGCTCCCCGCGCAGACTCTCCTGCCGAAGCCCGGAAGGCGGACCCCCTGGTCCGCGCGGGGTCCCCCGACCCCGCCTCATCCTCTCGTAGCGCAGGCACTGATGCCTGCCGCCTCGACACTAATGCCGAGGCCCGGA
>JARKOC010000321.1 GCA_029975915.1 Bryobacteraceae bacterium | reverse complement strand
GGAATCGAATCAGATTTACCCGACATCGCGCCCCTCGCCCAGGGGTTGGTGATCGGTCTGGGAGGCAGTGGAATCCAAACGATCTCGCGAGTCAAATCAATGGTTGAATCGCAGTTCCCTGAAGCTGCGGCGACCTCGATGTTGCGTTTTCTGGGCATTGATGCGGTGACACTGGGCCAGCAGGTCCCACCGCTGCCGGTCGGGGTCTCCCTACAGGGATCCGAGTTCTACAACCTCACCGAAATCCCCTTTGAACCAGCTGCGATCGTCAAAGCGGATTCCGTGTGGGCTTCGCCGCTGGCGCGGTGGTGGGATCACGGACGACGAGTTCCGGCTGGCTTCTTGACAGACGGCATGAAGCAGGACCGGATGATCGGACGGCTTGCCTACTACCGGGGGGCATCGACGCTGGAAGCGAAAATCGCTCAAGGGCTGCGGGGGACCGCCCAGCTGACCGCCGAGAACGTGGAGAACGGCGCGGCGAGCGGCGGCGCGGGCGCCGCACGCCCCAAGGTGTACATCGTCTCGTCCATGTGCGGTGGGACCGGCAGCTCCGGTTTGCTGGAGACTGTCTATCGAGTGTGGGGTGCAGCTGCGGGCATCGGGATATCCCCGGAGATCCAGCTGTTCTTGTACATGCCTGGGGTCTTCGAGGACGCAGTGTCGAGGTCCAGCACCAATCCCGGCCTGGAGACGGAGCATCTGCGGGCTAACGCCTACGGCTTCTTGCGCGAACTCGACCACTTCATCGTCCACTCGGACACGCTTTACGAGCATTTGGCCACCCCTGCCTCACAGAAGGTATCGATAGGCGCCGGCGATCTGGTCAAGCAGGTGTACCTCGTTGACAGCCAGCTGTCGACCGGTCAGTTTTTACGCAGCGTGACCGACGCCTACGACACGACGGCGACCGTGCTCTATCAGAAGCTGATGACTCGAGTCGGGCAGCAGATGGTGATCAATGGCACGAACACTGACACGCTTCTGGAGGATACCGATCGGCACGGTCGGCGACGAATCTACTGCGGTTTGGGCGTCAGCTGCATCACCTATCCGGGTGAGACACTGCGACAACATCTCAGCAACCGATTCGCGAACTGGCTGATCAGTGACCTGATGCTCACCGAGACGCCCGACATGGGCGAGCTCGTGCGACGAGACGGTGAGACTGGGAACCTCTTGGGCATCATCACGGGACTTCATCAGGAAGCCACTCAATTCGAGCTGGACGACTATGTGAAGTCGTACCACAGCCGATGCCAGCGTGCTCCCGAGACATTGCAGGAGGACAGCAGTGACCAAACCGTGTCGGCGACGATAGCGGATATCACGCTGAACTCGGCAAGGGCTGTCAGCGAACTGAACGCGCAACTTGCCGCGAGGAAGTTGATGGCGCTCAGCAGGCTGGACGACGCGGTGGTTGGTCATCTGATGAGCCAAGGCCGAAGCCTGCCCTACCTGGCACAGATGCTCAAACGAGTCTCGGCGCAGGTGGAAGAGGAAAAGTACCAGGCCGAGAGGACCCGACTGAGCCAACAGAGCACCATCGCCACTTGCGGCGACGAGATCGGTCCGGCTCGCGAGGCCTTGGCCGACCGCAACCCCTTGAAGAACTGGTTCGGCGGCCGGGCACGATTGGCAAGAAAACTTGGTGACGACCTGAGGGCCTACGGTACTGCCGAGATCCAGCAAGCAAGAACGACCGCGAGCGTCGACTTCTACCAGGAGGTGCTGAGCGCAATTGAGGAGTTGCGCCGCCAACTGGACCAGGCTGTACTGACGCTGCACGGTCAGGCTCAAAGATTCTCGCGTGCCTGGCACGCCGATGAGCTCATCGGAAAAGACGCCGGCCCTCGCGATCTGACCGCCCTGATCCCCGCCGATGTTCACCCCGAGGTGGAGGACTCAGAGTTCGCGAAGCAGGCCTTCAATGAGATGCTGACCGCGGTGACGCAAGTTGACTCGACCGAACTCTTGTCGGAGCTTTACCGAACGTGGCGTAGCCGGCCCGGCTCCCGCGCGGCGCTTGATCTGGGATCCCGTTCAGAAGACAAGTCGGGCAATGCGCTTCGTGTGCTCGTGGGTCAGCTGGAGGAATTGGCCGACAGGTACGCGTTGCAGCTGAGTATCCCGACCGAGACGGTCGACGGAGTGTCCAATGATCATCTGCTCTATCTGCCCAGATCGCTTGAGGCGGCCTCGGAACGGGTCGACCATGGGCAGAGCTTGCAGCGCGCGCTGACCAGTCTGAGCGCGCTGGCCAAGTCGCCGCTGCTGCCGGTGGACCAGACGAAGCTGCCCGCGGATCGTCCGATATCTCCATCGGTGGTGATTGCCCGCCCGCGCGGCTTGGCCGCGGCCTACGAGACCCTGATGCCGACCGGCAGCGGAATCCAGGTGGTGGACTGGGCCGACCAGGAGCGCATCCTAGGTGTGACCACCGTGTGGGGTGTCTCGGCTCATTCGTTGGTGTCGGTGGCCAACTGGCGCGGCGCCTACGACAGATCACTGGTCGTTGATAAGGATGGGAATCGTCGCTCGCCGCACCTCGCGAGGGGCCTGGAGACATATCTGGAACCTGTGGAGCCCCAGTACAACGATTTCGAGATGGCCGCGGAGGTCGTTGTGCAGGCAATGCTCGGTGCGAGACTGCTCAGCGATGCCGACCTCGTTGCGAAGGTATTCGGTCCGGATGCTGACGCTGAAGCGGTCGGCATCCCGCTGGAGACGGTGGACGGACGCTGGAAAGGCGAAACCAGCTACCGCGCGGACAACGGATACTGGAGGGCACGTCCGTTTGCCACGTGGCTCGGTTCAACGCTCGAAGAGTTGCTGAATGGCATATCCAGCAACGCGCAGTATCGCCAACTCAACGGCGAGTTCGTCGCCGAACTGCGACGTCAAGCCGATCTGCCCACAAAGATCGACATCTTGGAGACCATAGTCGCATGGGCCGAACGATACCGCGACGCAGCGCAAGGGGCTCCGAAGGAGCGCGAAGCGGCAGAACAGCTGCGAGAAGAGGCTTTGGAGGAGTTGAGTTCCAGCAAACGGCAGCTCCTGTCACAGCAATTCAGTCAGGGAATCTAAGTGACATCAGTCGCTTTTGTCATCGGCTACGGTTCGGACGCTGAGAAGGCTGCTGACAGGGCAGTGGCCTTGCTGCAGCCGGCGTCCATTGTGACAAGGGTGCCCTCCTCTGATGAACTGGGCGGTGCGCTGGCCGAGATTGCCGCTGATCTGCCCGGCCAGACAGTGTTGTTTGTGCTGCATATCGCTGATATCGGGGATACTGTGCAGCAGGATCGTTTGCAGGTGGCGGTTGACGCCGCGAAGGCTGCGGTGGATGCGTTCCCAGCCGCACACATCCGGCAGTTCGTCATTGCACTTGTTGGACGGAACTGGGATGACGACGAAGTGCGGACCTTGCTCAGCCTCGACGGAGGT
>JARKOC010000320.1 GCA_029975915.1 Bryobacteraceae bacterium | reverse complement strand
GCCAGTTTTGCCAGCATCTTGTTGGGAGCGATGCCGATGGAACAGGTGATGCCGAAGCGATGACGGATGCGCGATTTCAGGAGCATGGCGATGTTTTCGGCAGGGCCGAACAGCCTCAGGGAACCGGTCACGTCCATGAATGCCTCGTCGATGGAAAAGACCTCCACCAGTGGCGTGTAGTCCAGCATCATCCGGATGATCCCGGCCGAGGTGTGGGTGTAGCGGCGATTGTTGCCGACGACCAGGATCAGGTCGGGGCAGCAGCGCTTTGCCTCCCACACCGCCATGCCGGTCTTCACCCCATACCTTCGCGCCTCATAGGACGAAGTGGTGATCACCGTGCGCTTGGCCGATCCGATGACCGCCACCGGCTTGCCCCGCAGGGCCGGGTTCATTGCCTGCTCCACGCTGGCGAAGAAGGCGTTCATGTCGATGTGAAGGATGGCGCGATAGGTCACGGTTCCGCCTCCACCCCGTTCAGTGTCCAACTCTGCTCCCTTGTATCGTATACCAGCTCGTAGAGGGCCTCTCCGTCCATCACCGCGAAGTGGAGGAAGAGTTTGTCCCCGGCCTTCTCCGGCCAGGAGTAGGGTGTCTCCAGGACGGTGTGCTTCCTGCGCTTCCAGTCGAACCAAACCGGTCGGATGTTCCTCCCAGGGGTAAAGATGACGGCCACCCGCACCGGCTCCCGAATCCTTTCCATGGCTTCACTCCAGGGGGCGGTAGATGCCGACCACTTTGCCGACGATCGTCACCTCGCCTTTGCCCGGCCGGACGATGATGTCGTCGTAGTTGGGGTTGGCGGCCTCCAGCCGGATCCTTCCCCGTTCCCGGAAGAACCGCTTCAGGGTGGCCTCGCCGTCCACCATGGCCACCACCAGATCGCGGTTCTCCGCCGAGGGCTGGGGCCGCACCAGGGCCAGGTCCCCTTCCAGGATGGATGCGCCGATCATGGAGTCCCCCTTGACCCGGAGGAAGAAGGAGCCGCCGGAGCGGAGCTGGGTGGAGTCGATGGCGAAGAATCCCTCGATGTCCTCCACCGCGGGCTGGGGAAGGCCGGCCCGCACCACCCCGACGATGGGAAGGGGGACGGCGGAGGCGCGGCCGGCGAGCACGATCCCCCTGGAGCTGCCCGCGGCCTTGGTGAGGTACCCCTTTTTCTCCAGGGCGTCCAGGTGGCGCATCACCCCCAGGGTCCCGTTGACCTCCAGGTGGGCCGCGATCTCCCGCAGGGTGGGGGGATAGCCGTTTGCGTCGATGAATTCGGTGACGAATGCCAGCACCTGTTGCTGGCGGGGGGTCAGCTCTTCCATGGGGACACCTCACTGTTAGTTGTCAAAAGACAACATACCAGCCGTGACAGGGAATGTCAAGGCGTGCCCGCGCCCGTCGCGAAATTCGGGGCGCCGCCGTTATACCCCGTTGACACGGCATGGAAGAAGTGCAATAACAGCCCGTGAATCCTGATTGATTATTGTTTTTTTACCCGGAACAGGGAGGCGGTTCCATGAAAATCACCCTGATTCGTCCCCGCTCCAGCGAGGGATACCGTTCTCCGGCCATTATGGAACCGCTGGCGCTGGCCGTTCTTGCCGCTCTTACGCCAAAGGAACACGAGGTCCGGGCCGTTGACGAGCGCCTGGGAGAAAACCCCCATGACGACACGGCCGACCTGGCCTCCATCTCCGCCTGCACCTTTTCCGCCAGGCGGGCCTACGAGATAGCCGCCGACTACCGGAAGCGGGGCGTACCGGTCGTGATGGGGGGCTTCCATCCGACCCTGCTCCCGGAGGAGGCGCTGAAACATGCGGACGCCGTTGTCACGGGGGACGCGGAGGCGAGTTGGCCCCGGGTCCTGGCCGATGCGGCGTCCGGCAGGCTCCGACGTCTCTATGCCCCGGCAACACCCGGCCCCTCGGAGGCTGCTCAGCCTGACCGTTCCATCTACGAAGGGAGGAACTACCTCCCCATCCGCCCGGTGCAGTTCGCCAGGGGATGCCCGCGCTCCTGTGAATTCTGTTCCATTCGGGCGTTTTACGGCGGCCGGGTACGGCACAGGCCCGTGGCCGCGGTGGTGGAAGAGATCGAGTCGTGCCGCAGCCGGAGGATCCTGTTTGTGGACGACAACATGATGTCGGACCGCGATGCGCTCCGCTCCCTGATGGAGGCCCTGCTGCCGCTGAAAGTGCGCTGGTCCGCCCAGATGGACGCGGGCATCGCCGACGATCCGGGGCTGCTGGCCCTGGCGCGGCTGAGCGGTTGCCAGAGCCTGATCATCGGATTCGAATCGCTGGACAGTGACAACCTCCGGCAGATGGGCAAGGGGTGGAACCGCGCCTCTGAATTCGCATCGCGCCTCGGCCGCATCCGCACTGCCGGCATCATGGTCTACGGCACGTTCCTGTTCGGCTATGACAACGATGGGCCCGGCGCCATCGAGCGTACCCTGGAGTTCGCCCTGCGGCAGAAACTGTGCCTCGCCAACTTCAACCCGCTCCAGCCCATACCGGGCACACCGCTCTACGAGCGGCTTTCCGGGGAAGGACGCCTGGTGTATGACCGCTGGTGGCTGGAGCCGTCCTACCGGTGGCAGGAGGCCCTCCTCCATCCCCGCGGCATGAGCGCCGGCCAGCTCACCGAGGGGTGCCGCAGGGCACGGGAGAGCTTTCACAGCCTGCCGGGAATCATCCGCCGGCTCCCCTCCCGCGCCCATTTCGGCAGTCTGGACAATCTGGCCGTGTTTCTGAAGGCGAATCTCGTTTCCGGGATGGATATCCGGGCCAAGTCCCGTCTACGGGGGGCGGCGCGGTGAAGATCCTCTTCGTCAAGCCCAACATGGGGCTGGTCCGGGGGCGGCCGTACAACGACCACGGCAGGATGGAACCCCACACCTTCGCCGTGCTGGCCGGGTTCACTCCGAATCGCCACCGGGTCTCGCTCTGCGACGACCGGTTCGAGCCGGTCCCCTACGGCGAACACTGGGATATGGTTGCCATCAATACGGAAATCTATACCGCGCGCAGGGCCTACGAAATCGCCGACCGCTTCCGGGAGGTGGGCGCGAAGGTGGCGCTTGGCGGGTGCCACGCCACCATGATCCCGCAGGAGGCCGCCCTTCATGCGGACGCGCTGGCGATGGGGGACATCGATGACGGATGGACGGACATCCTTGAGGACGCCGAAGCCGGAAGACTGAAACCCGTGTACCGCCGCCCCTTCGCTGACACCGGCGCTTCCGGGCCAATACAGCCGCGCCGCGACATCTATCAGGGGAAGAAGTATCTGCCGGTCATGCTTACCCAGCTTTCCAGGGGATGCGTCAATACCTGCGAATACTGCGTTACCGGCAACCTGTACCGCGGCGGCTTCAGCTGTCGCTCCCCAAAGGAGGTTGCTGATGAAGTGGCCCGGGACGGGCGGAAGCTGGTTTTCTTCGTGGACGACAACATCATCGCCGATGCGGAGGCGGCCAAGGCCCTGTTCCGTGAACTGGTCCCCCTGAAGCTGCGCTGGACGGCCCAGACGAGCCTCAATTTCGCGGCCGACCCGGAACTGTTGGACCTGATGGCGCGCAGCGGCTGCGCCGGGCTGGTGGTGGGGTTCGAGTCGCGGGATCCGGCCAACCTGGCCATAATGAACAAAATGACCAACCTGGCGTTCGGAACCTACGACGAGGCGGTGGAGAGGATACGGGACGCGGGCATCATGCTGTGGGCCGCGTTCCTTCTGGGCTATGACCACGAAACCGAGGCGAGCATCCTCGACACCATCGACTGGGCGCTGTCCAAGAAGTTCGCCTTTTCGGCCTTCAACATCCTCACCCCCTATCCTGGCACGGCGTTTTATGAGAGGATGAAGGCCGAAGGGAGGCTCTTGTATGACGGCCGCTGGTGGCTCCATGACGAGTACCGCTTCGGTGACGCAGCCTTCCGGCCCCGGCGCCTGACCCCTGAGAGGCTTTCCGGGCTCGGCCACGTGGCCCGCATGAGGCACAGTTCACCGTACCAGATCCTTCGCCGCGCCACGGATTTCAAGACCAATGCCAAGGATTTGCGGAGCCTGCTGACCTACTTCGCCTACAACCCGCTGTTCCGGAGCGAGATGATGAAGAAGCACGGCATGATGCTGGGGTATCGGGGATTCGAACGGAAGCGCGAATATAAAACGGAGAACCGCCTGTGAAGCTGCTGCTCATCATGCCGGACGCGCACATGCACAAGCTGAGGCTCGGCCCCCTGGTCCGCTCCATGAGGGAGATGCCGCTCTCCATCTGCACCCTGGCGGCCCTGACCCCGGCATACCCGGACATGGATATCCGTCTGGTGGACGGCAGCGTGGACCCGATCCCGCTCGACGCGGATGCCGACCTGGTGGCCATCAGTCTTATTACCGGCTGCGCAAACAGCGGCTACGCCCTGGCCGATCGTTTCCGGGCGAGGGGCATCCCGGTGGTCCTGGGGGGCGTGCATGTCACCCTCCTGCCGGGGGAGGCGATCCGCCACGCCGACGCCATTGTCATCGGCCGGGGAGAGGATGCTTGGCCCCGGCTCATCGAGGACTTCCGCGCGGGACGCATGAAAAGAGTCTACGAGGAAGAGCCCCTTCTTGACACGCTGCCCGGCGTGCCGCCTCCCCGCCGCGACCTGCACCGGCGTTCGGGCTACATGATCCCCGACACCATCCAGGCGACGCGGGGCTGCAAGAAGGTGTGCGACTTCTGCACCGTGCCCGGTGTCTGGCCCAACTATCTCCGCAGGCCGGTGGGAGACGTGATCCGCGACATCAGGCTGACCCGGGGGAGATACATCGTCTTCAACGACGTGAGCATCGCAGAGGATCCGGAGTACGCCAAGGAGTTGTTCCGGGCCATGATACCCCTGGGGAAGAAATGGGGGGGCCTTGCCACGGTGGATATCGTCAACGACCCGGAGCTGCTGGACCTGATGAAGGCCAGCGGCTGCCGCTACCTCCTGTTCGGCTTCGAGTCCGACAGCCGGACCGTCCTGAAGGAGATCAGGAAGGGATTCAACACGCCGGTGAATTACGATGAGCTCATCCGCGCCATGCACGGCATGGGGATCAGCGTTCAGGGGTGTTTTGTGTTCGGGTTCGATCACGACACCGCGGAGACCTTCCCGCGGACCGTGGATCGGGTCAACGAACTGAAGATCGATATCCCCCGTTACTCCATCTATACCCCCTATCCCGGAACCGAGCTGTTCCGGCGCCTTCAGGCGGAGGGGAGGATCCTCAGCTACAACTGGGACGACTACGACACCATGCACGTGGTCATCCAACCGGCGCTCATGACCCCGGAGGAACTGTACCGGGGCTTCAAACGGGCGTACCGGGAGACCTTCCGCATCGGCCATGCTGCCCGGCGCATGCGGGGGCTCTCCACCAACTCCCTCATCAACTTCGTCGGCAACCTCACCTACCGCATCTTCGTGCGCCGTCTGTACAGCGAACAGCGCTTCGCCCATCCCTTTTCCCTGGACAATCCCGGTACGCCGCCCGATGAACGCTGGTACCGCGGCCGGGTCCCGGCGGAGGCACGCCCGTGAGGCTAACCATCATCCAGCCCTGCATGGGACGCCGCACAGGCGAACCCTACATCCGCTCCTGGCAGATGGAGCCGCTCGCCCCGGCGGTACTGGCGGCGCTGACCCCGGATGACGTGGAGATCAGATTCCATGACGACCGCATGGAGGTGATTCCCTTTGACGACCCCACCGACCTGGTGGCGATTACGGTGGAGACCTATACCGCCAGGCGCTCTTACCAGATTGCCTCGGAATACCGGAAGCGGGGGGCGCCGGTGGTCATGGGAGGATTTCATGCCACGCTGGCGCCGGACGAAGTGGCCGAATACGCCGACGCAGTGGTAATCGGCGAGGCGGAAGGGCTCTGGCCGCGGGTGATCGACGATTTCCGCCGTAACCGGCCGGCCCGCTTCTATCGCCACGAATCCCTTCCTTCCCTGGCGGGGTGCGCGCCGGACCGCTCCATCTTCGAGGGCAGAAACTATCTCCCGGTGGCGCTGGTGGAGACCGGACGCGGTTGCCCGTACCCGTGCGAGTTCTGCGCCATCCAGACCTTTTTCCGGCGCACCCGCCGCCGCCGTCCCGTCGACGAAGTGGTCGCGGAACTGTCCCGCATCGACAAGCCGCTGGTCTTTTTCGTGGACGACAATATCGTTGCGGACCCGGAAGAGGCGCGGGACCTGCTCCTGGCGCTGATTCCCCTGAAGATCAAGTGGGTCGGCCAGGCCGGGATCGGCGCGGCCTTTGACGATGAACTGCTGGGATTGCTGGCGCAAAGCGGCTGCCAGGGGCTCCTCATCGGTCTGGAAAGCCTTGACCGGGAAACCCTGGAGACCATGGGAAAAGGCTTCGTCACCCCCTTCGGGACCTACGAGGCCGCGCTCTCCAACCTGCGCCGCTTTGGTATCCGGCTCTACGTGACCTTTGTCTTCGGGTACGGGAGCGACACGGCGGAAACGGTGGACAGGACAGCGACATTTGCCGAGGCCCACCGCTTTTTCCTCACCGCCTTCAACCATCTCACCCCTTTTCCGGGAACTCCCCTCTACCTGCGGCTGGAAGAGGAGGGCCGCCTTCTCTTCGACCGCTGGTGGCTCGATCCCGGGTACCGCTACGGCATGCTGCCGTTCGCGCCGGAGGGCATTTCCGCTGGCGAGCTGGAAGAACGGTGCTCGGCAGCCCGCCGCCGTTTCTTCGGTCTGCGCTCCATCCTGCGCCGGGGCCTGGACTTCAGGGTCAACAGTCGCACCGCTTTCATGGGGTTCCACTTCTTCCTGATCAACCTCCTGATGCGGCGCGAGGCGCGGCAGCGGAGAGAGTATCCGCTGGGGGACGAGGGGTTCACTGAGCCGTTGCCGGACGCAGATAGCCTGTCTCTGTAATTTGGATATTATCAAGGTTTTTGAAGTCCCCCTTCCCCTGGGGGAAAATAATTCCGAGCGCCTATGACCGAATTCACCTTCGACCTTGCCACGCCCGACGACGATGAGGCGATCCTGCGGCTCCTGCGGGAGAACCCGGTGCCGGGCAGCGTCTCGGTGAGATACGAGCGCTCTCCCTCCTACTTCCACGGCTGCGATGTGATGGGCGATCTCCACCAGACCCTGGTGGCCCGGCGCCTGCCGAGCGGCGACATCGCCGCCCTGGCGGGCCGATCCCTGCGACGGCTGTTCATCAACGGCCGGGAGGAGACCGTCGGCTACCTGGGGCAGCTGCGGGTGGACCGCCGCTTCCGCTCCCGATGGCTGGTTTCGGGGGGATTCCGCTTCCTCAGGGAGCTGCACGAAGACCGGCGGACCAGGGGATACCTGACCACCATTATCGAGGGAAACCGGGAAGCGGAAGGGGTGCTGGTGAACAGGGCGAGACGCCATTTCCCGGTCTATCGGCCGCTGGCCCGCATCCACACCCTGGCCCTGCATGCGCGGCGGATTGAAGCGATGATCCCGGCAGGGTTCGAAGTGCGCGACGGCAATGGAATCCACCTGGACGACATGGTCGAATTCCTCAACCGGTGCGGGGCGCGGCGGCAGTTTTTCCCGGTATGCGCGGTCGCGGACTTCGCGCCGGAAGCCGCGCGGACAAGGGGTTTCCGGCCGTCTGACTTCCTGGTTGCCCTGCGGCGCGGCCGCATTGCAGGCGTCATGGGCCTTTGGGACCAGTCCTCCTTCAAGCAGTCGGTGGTTCACGTCTATGGCGGGTTTCTTCGCCGGGGGCGGCCCCTGTACGACCTGTATGCCCGCCTGCGGGGATTTCGGCCCCTTCCCCGGCCGGGAGAGGCCATTTCCATGGGCTACGCCGCTTTTACCTGTATCGCGGACAATGAACCCGTGGTATTCGACCTCCTGCTGCGGCAGGTGATACAATCGACCCACAGACGGGGCCAAGGGTTTCTCATGCTCGGCATGGCCGAGCATGACCCCTTCCTGAAAGCGGCGCGCCGCTATCCCCATATAGACTATACCAGCAGACTCTATACGGTCGGCTGGGACGACGGGAGCGAATTTCATGACCGCCTTGACTCACGCATCAGCCATGTGGAACTCGCCGTGCTCTGACCTGCCGGGACCGCTCATCGAGGGTCGCCTCCGTGGGACCGTCAGGCCGGTGCGGGAACTGAGCGATGGGGATCGGGGCGCCATGTTCCGGCTCATGGAGAGGTACTATGATAATGTCCGGCCGGAACATTTCGAAGCGGACCTTTCCGAAAAGGAATGGGTGGCCCTCCTCCACGAGATGGACGGCGGCGCGCTGCGCGGATTTTCCACCCTGATGCGTCTGGAAGAAGAGATCGACGGGAGGCCGGTGACGGCCTTCTTTTCCGGCGACACGGTGGTCAGCCATGATTTCCGGCGGGAAACCCTCCTTCCACGCCTCCTGGGCAGACTCTTCTTCCATCTGGCGGAGGGGATCAAAGACCGTGCGGTGTACTGGTTCCTCATCAGCTCGGGATACAAGACCTACCGGTTCCTGCCGGTATTTTTCAGGACCTTCCATCCCTGCCGTGAACGCCCGTGCCCGTCTGGCGTACGCCGCATCATGGACCGTCTGGCGTCCCGCAAGTTTCCCCACGAATACGACGCGGAAAGCGGCGTGGTGCGCCTGAAGGAACCGACGCCTCTCAAGGCCGGAGTGGCGGATGTGACGGAGCAGCGCCTGAAAGACCCCCACGTCGCTTTCTTTCAAAAGGCCAATTCCGGCCACCTGCACGGGGATGAACTGGTCTGCCTGACCGAAGTGGATCTCCGCAACCTGACCCCGGCCGGCAGGAGGATGCTCGGCCTGAAGCGGGGAGAAGAATGATAGGACTGCTCAGGAGCGCCATCGCAAACGGCCTCTGGTTCCTTTCCACCCTGCCCGAAGCATGGCGTTTCCACCGGGACCTCGGCAGGTGCGAGGCCTCGCAGTGGGCGGCGCTGCGGGACATACTCCGACGGAACGCAGACACCGAATACGGACGTCTCCACGGCTTCGCCGCCATCCGTACCCCCAGGGAGTACCAGGCAGCGGCGCCCCTGGCCGACTACAGGGATTTCGAGCCGTACATCGGCAGGATCGCCGCCGGAGAACCGGGCATACTGACTGCTGATCCGGTTCTTCTGCTGGAGCCTACCAGCGGCTCGGCCGCCGCTTCCAAGCTGATACCCTATACCGAAGGGCTCAAAAGCCAGTTCCAGCGGGGAATCGCCCCCTGGATCGCCGACCTGTACCTCGCCTTTCCCTCGCTGATTACCGGCCGGAGCTACTGGTCGATCACCCCTGCTGCCCGGAAACCGGAAAGAACCGGCGGCGGCATACCGGTTGGCTTCGAGGACGACAGCGAGTACCTGGGAGGATTCAAGGGATGGCTGGTCCGCTCGGCGCAGGCGGTTCCGCCGGAAGTCAAGCTGATCCGCGACATGGAGAGCTTCTGGTACATCACGCTCCTGTTCCTGATGCGCAGCCGCCGGTTGACCCTGGTCTCGGTCTGGAATCCCACGTTCCTGACCATCCTCTGCGACCATCTGCTGCGCTGGTGGCCACAACTAGCCGACGATGTGGCCGCAGGGACCCTGACGCCCCCCGCGACCCTGGAACCGTCCCTGGCGGAACGACTGGGACGGCTCAACCGGTCTGACACAGCCCGCGCCGTTGAAATCAGACAAGCCTTTTCCGGCAATGCCTCACCCGGAGACGTTCACCGTGCCATCTGGCCCCGCCTGCGGCTGGTCAGCTGCTGGCGGGATGCGGCCGCCGCCGGACCGGCTGAGGATCTGGAACGCCTATTCCCCCACGCCGTGGTCCAGGGCAAGGGTCTGCTCGCCACCGAATGCTTCGCCACCCTGCCGCTGACCGGCCTTGACGGTTGCCTCCCCGCCATCCGCTCCCACTTCTTCGAATTTCTCCCCCATGACGGGGGAGAGGCACGGCTGCTCCACCAGCTCGAAGCCGGGAAAACCTATTCCCTGGCGGTCACCACCGCTGGCGGGCTGTACCGCTACCGTCTCCACGACCTGGTGCGGGTCACGGGTTTCCATCGCGGGACGCCGCTGCTGCGCTTTGTCGGCAAGGCCGACTTCATCTCGGACCGCTTCGGCGAGAAGCTTCACGAAGAGCACGTCTGCCAAGCGCTCCGGAAAGCCGCGCAACAGACCGGATTACACCCCACCTTTGACATGCTCGCCTTCGACGAGCAGACCCCGCCCGCCTATGTGATCTATGTGGAAGCTCCGGACGCGGCCGACGACGCACTGGCCCGCATGGGGGAAGCGATGGACGGCCTGCTCGGAGAGAATTACCACTACCGCTACTGCCGCGACCTGGGGCAACTGGCGCCGTTACGCGTATTCCGCATCGCTGCGAACGGCCGGGAATCCTATCTGCGGAGGTGCACGGAACTCGGCCAAAGGCTGGGGGACGTGAAACCGCGGGCCATGCACCGGAATCCAGAATGGAGCGGGGTTTTTTCCGGACGGATGCTCCATGAGCGCAGAGGCGGCTATGATGGTGAAGGCTGAATTCATCCCGGAACAACAATGTGTTTTTGAGCGCACTGAGATCATCGGATTCGGCAGGTGGAGTAATCCTTCGTAACCTCCGTCCTGTTTCTTCTGCTCCAGGCTCATCCTAAACAGGAGTGCACGGGGACGCTGGGAACCGCGGGTTCAATTCAACCATTACACAGAAAGAGAAGGTTCTTTATGAGAGAAAAGAGAAATACACTGGGTTTCCTGCTCCTGTTGGCGCTGCTGGTTGGCGCCGGCTGTTCCCCGGACACGCCGGGCGATGCCCCGGAGGCCCTGTCCGAATCAGAAATCAAAGGGGACCAGCTTTTGCTGGTGGTGGCCGACACACCGGACACCTCCCTGGCGCGTCTCTACGTTTTGGAACGCACCGCCGCGGGATGGGAAGCCCGCTTCGCTCCGGTTCCGGCCATGATAGGCCGAAACGGAATCGCCCCACGGGAGGAGAAACGGGAAGGCGACGGACGGACTCCGACCGGTGTATTCCCCCTGGAATTCGCATTCGGCTATGCGTCGGCAGTCGAAAGCCGCATGCCCTACCGTCAGGCAACGGAAGAGGATATCTGGGTGGATGACGTGAATGCGTCCGACTACAACACCTGGGCGAAGCGGAACGAGACCGGCGCCGCGTCGTACGAGGTGATGAAGCGTACGGATCACCGCTACCGGCACGGGATCGTGATCGGCTATAACCGCAACCCCGTTGTCAAGGGCCTCGGCAGTGCGATCTTTCTCCATGTCCGGTTGGAGGAGGGCGTAACGACGTCCGGGTGTGTGGCGGTAGACGAACCTGAGTTGGTAAGGATTCTCGCCTGGCTCGATCCTTCGAAAAAACCGCAGATGCTCATGGCGAACCGTCATGACCTGGCGACACTGCCCGGACTGTCGCGTCTGGCACCCATTGGTGAGCAGGCCGGCGGGCCGGAGAAGCAGGTACGGTCCAGGCTTGCCGGTCTGGGAGAGCGACAGGTGGAGTACCGTGGAGCGGACGGATTCTTCGGCATGGCCCTGTCCGTGCCGAAAAACCTGGCGGACGAGATGCGGCTGAAAAAAAGCTGGAAGGAAGGGTGTCCGGTGTCGATTTCCGACCTGCGGTACCTGGTGCTCGTCCATCGCGGGTTCGACGGCACGCACAAGGTGGGGGAACTGGTGGTGCACCGGAAGCTGGCGCTCCCGGTGGTCAAGGCTTTCGGCGATCTTTACACCGAACAGTATCCCATCGAGCGGATGGAGCTGATTGAGAAATACGACGCCAGTGATGATCGCTCCATGGTGGCCAACAACACGTCGGCCTTCAACTGCCGGGACGTCACCGGCAAACCCGGCGTCTGGTCCAAGCACAGCTACGGAGGCGCCATCGATATCAACCCGCTCCAGAACCCGTACATCTCCCCAAGGAGCGACGTTCTCAGGACGCTCGGCTGGGACGGCGCGGAGGACAAGGGAGAGTTCCTTCGCCGTAATGGCTTTGACGCCCCGTCTCCTGCCCTGGCCTTCTGCACAGCCCGTCCCGCGGATTGCCTGGTGCTGCCCGCAACGGGCGCCGTCTACGCGGACCGCTCAAGGAAAGAGCCGGGACTGCTCAGGACCGGCGGCAGGGAAGTCGGCTTCTTCGCCGACCGGGGCTTCGACTGGGGCGGCGCCTGGAAGCACCTCCTCGATTACCAGCACTTCGAGTACGATAGCGCGAAGCTGCTCGCGGAATGAAAAAGGGGCGGTTGCGGAAACGGCAAGGAAATAACATGATGCTTTCATATCACACGGTTGACTTGTTCCTTTTCATGACGTAGGATTCACTCAAACTAAATTACCCCATGGGATAGACGATACTACTCAACCATCCGTGAGGATGGGGCGGAAAGCCTACAGGGTCTCGCCGAGACAGCCGGGTTGCCGAAATATCATCCATATTTCAGCCCCGGCTGTTCTGTTTCCGGCGGTCTGAACCGGTGGACGAAGGGGGAAAAATACGACAAGAGGTCGTCACCGTATCGGGAGGGTTCCATGCGAAGAGATTTGAAAGAGGTTATCGTGATTTTCCTGATGAGTCTGATAGTCGGCTGCGGCGGAGGAGGTGGAGGAGGTAGCGGTAGTTGTAACGGCGGCGGCAGCGCACATAGCGGCGCTACCGGCAGCGACGGTAGTACCGGCGGCAGCGGAGGCGCCGACACTCCTTCCTCGGAAGGAGGGGACGGAGCCACCGGTGGTCTCGTGACGCCGGTATGCGCGGCCGGGAAGAGCAGCGGCCCCGTGCAACGGCCCGTTTTCATGCGCAACCTGTCGGGTCAGACCGGCTGGTTTGCCTCACCGCTCGTGGCCGATCTGGACGGCGACGGCTCCAAAGAGCTGATTTCAGCCTATTATACGCTGTATGTGCATGACGCCGGTGGAAAGCTTCTCGACAGCGCCCCGGGCAACGGCAGCCGCATCTATGCCCCCCATGTGGTGACCGACCTGGAAGGAGATGGAATTCGGGAGATTGTCGTCGGGCAGGGCGGCAAGGTGTATGCCTATGAATGGCGCAACAGGAAACTGTCCGTGAAGAACGGCTGGCCGGCGGACACCACCTCGGCCGGCCAGACCCCGGAGGTGCGGGGGTTGGCGGCAGGCGACCTCGATCGTGACGGCAGGATCGAGGTAGTCGCCACCACCACCCAGACCAGGTCCGAGGGGGCGCAGGTGTTCGTTTTCTCCGCAAAAGGCTCACTCTTCCAGCCGGCAGACGTGACCTACCAGGCCTGGCCTCGATACAATACCCGAACCGGGATGGGAGGCGACGTCGGCAGAAACGGCGCCGGTCTGCACGGGTACGGGTGCTACGGCCTCAATGTGGGGATCGGAAATATCGATGACGATGCGAACCTGGAAATCATCGTCACCTACGACAATCACACCATCGAGGCGTTCAAGATGGATGGGCAGGCCATCGACGCCTCGCCGTGGTTTACCAATCGGGCCTCCGGCTATGCGGGGATGCGTCTGGCCTGGGGTCAGTTCATTCGCTGGGCGGATCCGACTGTGGAAGAAAACCACTATCACCTGAACACCGGGGATTGGCCAGATCCCGGAACCGGGCAGGAGTGGCTGCAATGGACCGCCTCCCCGCCCAACGTGGTGGACCTGAACGGCGACGGCCGCAACGAGGTTCTGGGAGTCCCCAACGTGGAGAAAAACATACCCTACGAAACACAGGCTTACGCCCTGATGGTATTGGAGGGCGCATACGGCGACGGCTCACGGAGCGCCATGCGACTTGCCGGATGGGAAACCCTGCCGCGGGGAGGCGCTCCCATCAGTGTCGACGGCTGGTATCCGCCCAGGGGAGTGCCGGCCGCAACCACTATCAATATCTCGGGTGATTCCAGGCCTGAAATCGTGGTTTCCCTCAACGACGGCTTTGTCCATGCCTTTGACGCCGCGGGCAACCGTCTGTGGCGCTACAACTACACCCATGGCAAGGCGATCATGTTCGCCTCCGAGGTCACGGCCTCCGATTTGAATCAGGACGGTTCGCCCGAACTGGTCTTCAGCACCTATGGCGACCCGAAAGCCCTCGATTCCGGACACCTGATCATCCTTACGGCCAACGGCGCATTGCTTCATGACGTATCCCTTCCCAATCCCGGCTCCAACGGCAACGGCAACGGCGCACCGGCCGCCCCCACGATTGCCGACCTGGACGGCGACGGACAACTGGAGATCCTGGTACAGACCTTCGATCACGGGCTGGATATCTTCACGGTCCCCGGTTCCGGATGCAAATGCCTGCTCTGGACGACGGCCCGCGGCGGCCCCCTGCGCATGGGCGCTCCCAACGGGAATTGATACCGTGTTGCAATCAGAATGGGGTGAAGCGTTATTCCCTATTGATATATATCATGACGATGAGAAACTGAATCCCTGCACACGGTTTTTATGAAAAATGTGCCGGCGGGAGGCCGGTAAAGATGATCCGAATTCAGGCCGATACCGGTAGCTGAGAGGATCTCATATGACGGCAACAAGGCTTTTCGCGGCGCTTCTCCTTATTACCTTCGCAACCCCGGCCTTCGGAGCCAAACAGAATTCCTGCTTCCACACGGCGAACAACCAGTTCGAGTTGAACCAATGCGCGGCACGTGAGCTGAAAGAAGCAGATGATGAGCTGAATCGGGTCTATAGGGAAATCCTGAAGCGAAACGCTAAGGATCCCGTGTTTCTCGATCGCCTGAAAGCAGCGCAACGGGCATGGATTTCACTCCGGGATGCCGAACTGGAGGCGATTTTCCCGGATCCCGAAAAACAGGTAGCGTATGGTTCCGCGTATCCGATGTGTTATGCGCACTGGATGAAGAAGCTCACGAGCCAGAGGACGCAACAACTTCGACGATGGCTGGTTGGAACGGAAGAAGGTGATGTATGCACCGGCTCATTACCGGTGAAATAAGGACGTGACCGGCGGGTGGGGGGACGCGGCGTTCGAGGCGATGCTCCAAGCCGCGCTGGATGCGATGTTTACCCTCAAGGCCACGACATGAAAGCGCGGGCGGCCCCCGTAATGAACGCCTGCACGAGGACCGCTTGTTGCCTCGCGGCCCGTGAGGCGCGGTAATGGATGGGCAGATGACGGAAATCACGGACATTGGAACGAAACGGGTATACGAACCCGCCAATCCGCGCGACGGCTGTCGTGTCCTTGTCGACCGGGTATGGCCGCGCGGCATGACGAAAGAGCAGGTTCAGGCTGACTTGTGGCTGAAGGATGTGGCTCCGAGCACGGCTCTGCGAAAGTGGTTCGGTCACGACCAGTCGAAATGGGAGGAATTCAAGAGCCGCTACTTCTCGGAGCTTGATGCTCAACCAGAGGCAGTGGAACGGCTTCTCGATGAGACGGAGAAATGCCGGCTGACACTTTTGTATTCAGCTCGCGATGCCGACCACAACCAAGCGGTAGCACTCAGAGAATATCTTCTTTCGCGGCCCCAAAAAAGGAGTATCGGGTGAAATATCTTGAATAATACTGTTTATCCCGCCATGCCCATCCCGATGGGGAATGGCAGACGAACTTCGGCATGATGACCCTGGACCGTTCAGGCACTATGGTGGAAGGCAGATACTAACATAATGCCGCATTGACACCGAGAGTGAAAAAATGTCATTACGTGAACCGTCAACATCGATTTCCTCCCTTTCCGGCGGCGATGCGAAAACACTCCTGGAAATCATCCACGAAAACCTGTCCTGCAATACTAAAGAGGATTTTTCCAGGGTGATTTCCCGCATTCGGGCGCTTTTTCCGTTTGACTTCGCCGGCGCCATACTGGGCCGCATCGACGACGGCATTGGTTTTATCATGGCGTACGGAATCAATATCAGCTTTCCGCAAGAATGGCTCAACGAATATCTGTCCCATCGTTACTTCCATTTGGATGCGGCGACGCAGGAAACGTTCAAGACCTATACACTGAATCACTGGTCGTACTTCAAACAGAAAAACATCCACGTTCCGCGGGAAATCAAATCACTGAACAGGGATTTCGGTGTACTGGAATCCTATTGCCACGGCACGGCCCCGTCAATTCCGGGAAATTGCGGAAGCATGTTCTGCTTTGCAAGCCCGTCCGTGAAGCAGGAGAAACGCACCGAAGCCATACTTCACCTCCTGACTCCCCACCTGCATCTGACCCTTTCCCATATCTTCAACAATACGCGGCCGGAAACGCGCGCTGTCCTTTCCGAGCGCGAAAAGGAAGTCATCAACTGGCTGAAGCGGGGAAAAAGCTCCTGGGATATCTCCGTTATCCTGGGAATAAGCGAACGCACGGTCAATTACCACGTTTATAACATCATGGAAAAACTGAATGTAACAAACAGGCCCCAGGCCGTAGCAGTCGCCATCCATCTCGGATTGGTAGACCTTGACTGACGGATTGTTGAAGGGACGGTTTTTGATTACACGGCGTCTTCCATCTGCTCGAGCGAGAGGGCGGTCCCCCTGTAATTTCTTACAGGTGAAAAAACGGGTTCGTTATCGTAGTCATCAATACTGAAAGCGCCGCCGCATCATATCCGGGCATGGACAATCGTTCCGAAACCTTGAATCCGGCAAGCGGGAAGGCGTCACCATCGATTGCGCCTTGATTGGGTATGCCGTCAAGCCTGAGGAGCGCTGAATCGAACCGGCGCCGGCCCTTTTCAGTTCCCTCCGCCCTGCCTGATACGGAAATATAGTTCAGAAGGAGGTCGTGACTATGAAGCTCGAAGAGCATCCTACCGTTTCAGCCGTACGCCGTCGTTCCCTTCCGCCGCCGTCCGCCGGACCCGGTTCAGCGGACGTCATCGACGCCGCATGGTTGCGGAAACAATGCCTTGAAGCGGGAGCCGACGATACCGGTTTTGTTTCAATCGACCATCCGGATATCGCGGAGCAGCGCGACGCCATCCTGTACGCATTCCCCCACGCCCGCACCCTGGCGAGCTATGTCTGCCGTCTCCATCCGGAAAGCATGCGAAGCCCGACGCGCTCCCCGGCTCAGCTCGAGTTCAACCGCGGCACTCGACACACCGACGAGGTGGGACGGAGGATCGCCACCACGCTCTCCGCGGCGGGAATCCGCGCCCTGCCCGTCCCGGCCACGCTTCCCGTGGAGATTGAAATATTCCCTGACAAACAGCCGTGGATTGTCGGGCACAAGCCTGTGGCAGTGACTGCCGGTCTTGGACGGATGGTCCGCAACAGGTTGGTCGCGCATCCGCGTTTCGGGGTTTTCGTAGTGCTCGGAACCGTGCTCCTGGATGCCCCGGTCAGCGCGTACGGTGAAAAACTCTCTTTTTCCCCCTGTCTGGACTGCAGGGCATGTGTCGCCGTCTGTCCGGTCGGGGCTCTCGGTTCAGAGGGGGAGTTCGATTTTTCATCCTGTTACGCCAATTGCTACCGCTTTTCCCTGACCGGCTTCGGTGACTGGATCGAACGCGTCGCTGACAGTCCCAACCGGCTTGCCTACCGTCGCCGGGTGGACGACAGCGAGACCTCGACTGTCTGGCAGGCTCTTACCGTCGGTCCGGTGTACCGCACCGCATACTGTATGGCGGTATGTCCGGCAGGGGAAGATGTCATCGGTCCGTTTCTTGCCGACCGGGCGCGGTTTTTTGCCGAAGTGGCGCGGCCGCTGCGGGAAAAACGCGAGAGAGTCTATGTGGTAGCAGGGTCGGACGCCGAGGTCTATGCAGCCAGGCACTTTCCGCACAAGGAGCTGCGGCGCATCGGCAACGGCATGCGCGCGCAGTCGATCGCCGGCTTCCTCAAAGGCGCGCCCCTCAAGTTTCAGCGCCGCAAGGCATCCGGAATTGCCGTAACCGTCCATTTCACCTTTTCCGGGCGCGAAGAATGCCGGGCGACAATGACCATCCGCGACAGCGCGCTCAATGTTTCCCAAGGGCATGTCGGTGTCGCCGATGTCGTCGTCAGGGCGGACAGCGATACCTGGCTCAAGGTGCTTGCCGGGGAGCGCGGCATGATCTGGGCCGTCCTTCGAGGCAAGATCCGCATGAAGGGCAAGGTCCGGTGTATGCGACTGTTCGGCGAATGTTTTGTCTGACTTCATAGATAAGGCGACCCATTAAACTCAAGGAGACGCACCATGGATGCAGCAGCCATCATTCCGATTGACAATGACATTTACAACCGGCATGCGGAAAAATGGTGGAGCGATGACGGCTTCGCCTCAATGCTCAAGCATATCTCCAACCCTTGGCGGGTTCCGTACTTCAAGCGAGTACTAATGCAGGACCTGAAGATTAATCCGAAGGGGAAGCGCGCGTTGGATGTTGGGTGCGGTGGCGGCATATTGGCCGAGGATTTCGCATCCATGGGGTTTGACGTGACGGGCATCGATCCGTCCGGGGGATCCATCGAAGCCGCGCGGAGGCACGCCGTGCAAAGCGGGCTGAAGATCGACTATCGAGTGGGGAGCGGCGAGAGGCTTCCTTTCGAGGATGAATTATTCGATGTTGTCTACTGCTGCGATGTGCTTGAACACATTCTCCACTGGGAAGCGGTGATTTCCGAAATCGCGCGAGTGCTCAAACCTGGAGGTGTGTTTTTCTACGACACCATCAATCGCACGACACTGAGCAAAGTAATTTTCATCAAGCTGGGACAGGAATGGAGATTAACGCGCTTCCTGCCGCCCAATTTTCATGTCTGGGAGATGTTCATCAAACCGGAAGAACTGAAGGCGTCACTGAAACACCATACCCTGGAGCACAGGGACATCAAGGGTACCAAACCGCCCGGAAATCCTTTGCGAATGATTATGACCATGCGCAGATACAACACGGGGAGAATCTCTGCTGCCGAGTTTGGGAGGTGTGCCGGAGGGACGGAGGAAGGTCCGAACATTGCGGGTAATTATATGGGGTATGCCGTCAAGCCGGAGGAGATCAAGTAGATTCCCCCTATTGCCAGTACAATGGCGCATTACCTGCCGGCACAGACGTTGCCGTCCGAGATTACATACCAAAAGGAAAGATTTCATCCAAGAAACGGCATTTGATCATGCGAAGACGCAAATAAATTCAAATAGATGCGGAACAAGCTGGTATCAGCGGCCAGGTGAATGGCCTCATTTGACATGTTCTTGATTTTCCTTCGCGACCTGCTGAAAGAATTCCCGCGCCTATCCCCGATCAAAATGGCTCTCATGAGCGATACGCTACGCTCGCGCCTTCGGACGCTATGATACTCGGTTAGGCCAGGCAGGGGAAGGGATGGCTGACAGAGATTGCATATCTCGACAAGTTCCTGTCGAACGCTTTTTGAAATGTTGAAAGATCGCGAGATAATGCGCTACTACATCTCTGCATTTGATGCTTCTTGAAAAGGTGTTCATGAGGAACGAAGTGACATGCGCCGCCTGAATCATGGGAATTGAATGAAAGCCGCTTCCGTCAGCGCAATGCTGATAGGGCGGCTTTTGACTTTCGGGAGAGGGATGTGGCTTATGATGGAAAACATGGACATTGGAACGAAACGGGTATACGAACCGGCCGATCCGCGCGACGGCTTCCGGGTTCTTGTTGACCGGGTATGGCCGCGCGGCATGACGAAAGAGCAGGTTCAGGCTGACGTGTGGCTGAAGGACGTGGCTCCGAGCACGGCTCTGCGAAAGTGGTTCGGGCACGACCAGTCGCAATGGGAGGAATTCAAGAGCCGCTACTTCTCGGAGCTTGACGCCCACCCCGAGGCCGTGGCGATGCTCCTTGATGAAACGGCTAAAGGCCGGGTGACACTTTTGTTTTCAGCTCGCGATGCCGACCACAATCAAGCGGTCGCACTCAGGGAATACCTGCTATCGCGCCCCCCGAAAAGAACGGGGTAATCGGTTACTCCCACAGATCCACCGAAGTCTCCCCGTGCTCCTGCCTTCTCAGAGCATCGATCCAGCACTGCCGGTCCCGTCTGGCGAGGTGATCGTTCTGGTCGGACCGTATCTTCCGCACGTATACCGAATAATCCCCATGGCAGAAATGCAGCACTCTCCCGTGCGTGCCTCCCAGATCGCTGGCATCGATCGGTATGTTTTCCAGGTTCAGACATTCGATGACAAAGCGGCTGTTATTCTCCCCGACGCGGTACACGGATCGCCCGTGCGTACCGCCGAGAGCGCTTCCCCCGAATACTTTCGCGCGCAGGTTGTCTCGCTGTGCTCCCTGTTTCATCATTTCATTGATAAGAAGCTCCATGGCATGGATCCCGTAGCGTCCCGCTTCGGAAAGGCAGATCGGGGTGGACGGCAACTGGGTGTTTCCGCTTATCAGGAAATGATTCATCCCGATGATCCGCTGGTGCGGATCATAGAGGCAGGCGGCGACGCATGAGCCGAGAAGGGTTGAAATAACGATGGGTTTCGACGAAACGAAAAACTCCCCGGGGAGGATGATTACGCGTTTGTACGGTCCGACAGTCTCAAATCTCACACTATCTCCAGGCTAAAACCGAACCGTTTCCGCGCTCTCACGGAGGGGGTACACTCTCAATACGAGGTGATGCTTGGAAACGGAATAATTTCACGGTTGCTGATGTTTGTTCCAGCGTTTTGGCAATTCCGTTTTCTAAGAGTAATGCCATTCGCCGATATATTCAAGGGGGGTTAAGATGATGCTTCCGCACTGCCTGCTTGACATTTCGCGGGGAGAGAAGAAAATGAAAACGTTAGCAATCACTCAGGTGGCGGGATTGAAGGCTGACTGAACACGGCCATACACAGCCATATAAGGAGGATCATGATGAAAGTTGCTCTTGCAGGGGTAGCGGGTCTTCTGTTTCTTTTCATCGGAGGGGTTTCCGTCTCCTCGGCAACCGCCATCACCGCCACGGTATCGGCGCATCCGCCGGAGTATACGGGAAGGTGCCCGGCGGAGATCCGGTTCATGGGCCGGATCTCGGTTTCAGGACCGGCCAGAGTCCAGTACCGGTTTATCCGCAGCGACGGC
>JARKOC010000119.1 GCA_029975915.1 Bryobacteraceae bacterium | reverse complement strand
AAGACCGCCTGCACCGACGGCGGGGAAATCCGCTATAACCCGGATTTCATCGATCCGCTGCGCGTGGATCAGGTCGTGTTCGTTCTCGCGCACCTGGTCATGCATGTGGCCCATCTCCATCCCCTGCGGCGCAGCAACCGGAGGCTCGACAGGTTCAACAAGGCCGGAGATTTCGCAATCAACGGCATCCTCCTGGATGCCGGTCTCAGCATGCTGCCCGGCGCCTTGTACAAGGCGGAGTTCCGCTACCTTGCCGCGGAACAGATCTACGATCGGTTGCCCGGCGCGCCCGGTGGCGGAGGCGGAACGGGTGAAGAGCAGGACGACGAAAAGAATGAAGACCCGGGCGGGTGCGGCGGCTTCGAAGACGCAAAAGGCGATACCGGCCAGCCGCTGACGAAAGCTGAACGGCAACAGGAAGAAGCCAGGGTCGCCATTGCGGTGCAGCAGGCGGCCCAGGCGGCGAAAGCGCAGGGAAAGCTGCCCGGAGCCCTCGCCCGCCTGGTGGACGAGATGGTCCACCCCATCCTCGAATGGCGCGAAATACTGAGGACCTTCGTCGATCACGCGGCCCGCAACGACTATTCGTGGCTCCATCCCAACCGGCGGCACATAGCCGGCGGAATCTACCTTCCCAGTTTCCGCTCGAACGGGCTGAAGCCTCTTGTGCTGGCCGTGGACACCTCAGGTTCCATCGGACAGGGCGAGCTGAACCAGTTTCAGGCTGAACTGAACGACATCCTGCAAAGTTTTCCCACTACCGTACATGTGGTGTACTGCGACAGCCGGATAACCGGCGCCCGGATTTTCACCTCGGACGAATACCCCGTGGAACTGAAGCCGGTCGGAGGCGGCGGAACAGACCTGCGCCCTCCTTTTGAGTGGGCGATGAAAAACGTGACCGATGCAGGCTGCATTATCTACCTGACCGACCTCCAGGGCAAAAGTCCCGACATTGATCCGGGCATTCCGACCCTGTGGGTCAGCACAACCAAAATCCGGGATCTTCCGGATCGCTATCATCCGAAATTCGGCCGGATTGCCACGCTGGTCTGACTGCCCAACGCACGGAACCCCGTTCCTGCGGGCTCGCTTCGGACCTGCGACGATACCAGGGCATGGAGACAGGGATGAAGAAAATAATCCTTCTCACATTCATCCAGAGAGACAGGCTCAGGAGCCTCCCTCCCGATATCTGGCGAAAATGCGTCTGCCTGGGGAGCGGCAAGGTTACCCACCACCAATACACCTGGCGCTATTCCACGACGGTTGAAATCGCGCTGGCTTTACGCCTGATGGGATTATGCGCCTTCGAGGAGCAGGACGAAGAAACCACCCATGAGCAGCGTCTGCTCAAGCGGCGGAGAAAAAAGCGGACCTCGGCCGTTCCGTCGCCCGCGAACGATCCGGACGGAACGGGCGCCCTTCCGTCATGTAACGATTCGGAACGGGGTGGAAGTCCTCAGCCGGATCCAATCTGAAAATGGCAGGTGGGGTCGTGCGGAGTGAACGAAGGATGACTCCACCTGCCGAATCCTGGATCATACATCACCATACCGCGTCATCATCCCGCCGAACGGCTCACGACCCGGAGCTGGGCGAACTGACGATGACCGTCAGGCGAGCCGTGGAAGCCGAAACCGCTCTGCTTCGCGCCCACCCACGGCGCATCGCCGCCACCGCCTACGCCCTGGTTGACGCCGATCATGCCCGCTTCCAGCTCATCGGCAACCGCTTCCGCCTCCGGCCCCCCGAAAACCACGGCGCCGAGCCCGTAGGTGGAGGCATTGGCCCGTTGAACGGCTTCACGGACATCTGCATAGCGGCTGATGGCGACCACGGGGCCGAAGGTCTCCTCCTGCTCCACCAGCATGTCCGGCGTCATGTCGCAGATGACGGTCGGGTGGATGTACCGTTCCGGCTGTCGGGAGCCGCCCAGGAGCACCCTGGCGCCTTTGGCTTCGGCGTCGCGGATGTGCTCCACGATCGTGCCATGCTGCACGGCGCTGATGATTGGCCCGATATCGACGTCGGGCATATCCCAGGGGCCGACCTTGCAGCAGGCAGCCAGTTCGACGACGCGTTTCTCGAACCGCTCGGCGATCTTCCCGTCAACATAGATGCGCTCGGTCGCGATACACATCTGCCCCGCGTTTTCGAAGCTGTTGGCCACGGCGAAACGGGCAGCCTGTTCCACGTCGGCATCGTGCATGACGATCATGGGGTCGTTCCCCCCCAGTTCCATCACCAGACGTTTCAGACACGATGCCGCCCGAGCCATGATATCCCTGCCCGCCTCCCGTGAGCCGGTGAAGGCTATCATGTTTACGTCGCTTTCCACCAGCGCCCGTCCCTGTTCACCGTCGCCGTGGATGATCTGCAGCAGGCCTGGCGGCAGGACTTCGTTCATCATGTCGACGAGCGCCCGGGCAATGAG
>JARKOC010000302.1 GCA_029975915.1 Bryobacteraceae bacterium | reverse complement strand
TGTGGAGATGTATGCCGACTCGGTGATCTACGAACAGGAGGACACGCTGTTCCGCCGCACCTTCGCCATCGTTGACGACCAGGTAACGCTGGGGGACGCAACCGAGGTGAAGCGGCAGGTCGAGTATATTCCGCTCCAGGCCGCGAGCCGAATCCTGGCCGCGGTAGGTGACCCCGCGTCAGAAGACTACGGGTACCAGTGGAGGGTTCAGGTCATCGAGTACGGCCCCGGCGCGGACGGCAGGATCAACTGGCCGCGTGAGCCGCTGGTGGCGGCCATCGGCCTGTATGAAGGCGCCAGGGTGTTCGCCCTCAATGATTCCCAGCACCAGGCAGGCGCAAAGCCCTTCGGCAAATCGGTGCGGGAGATCGTGGGTTGGCTGAAGAACCCGCAGGATACCGGCGCCGGCATCGAGGCGGACATGTTCATCCTGAAAAGCGCCAAGTGGCTGCGCGACGGCCTGGTGGATTCCCACGAGCGGGGCAATCCGACCCTGTTCGGCCTCTCCCACGACGTTACCGGAAAAGCGGTCACCAAGCTGGTGGCCGGCAAGAAGATGAAGGAGCCGACGGAGATCACCGCCGTCGAGGTGGATGTGGTGTACAACCCGACCAATAACGGTCAATTTTTACGGATGGCCGCAGCCCAACAGGCAGGCCAGGAGGAGGACGCAATGCTGAAGAAGCTGTTGGCCGCCTTGCAGAAGACGCGGCCCGATCTGCACAAGCAGATCAACGATGGAATGGAAGCGGGGACAATCACCGAGGACCAAGCCCTGCAGATGGTGGCGGCCGCAACGGTGAAGGATGCCGGAGGGGACGGGAACAATGAAAAGCTGGTGGCGGCCATTGCCGCAACCATCAAGGAGACGCTTGTCACCGGAGAGCGCGACGAGGTGAAGGAGCTGAAGCTGATGGCCTGTTCCATGACCCTGGAACGCGAACTGACCGCAAGTAAGCTGCCGGATGCGGCGGCGAAGAATTTGAGGGAACAGTTCGACGGCAAGGTTTTCGAGGTCACCGAGCTCCAGGCGGCCATCAAGGGAACCAAGGAGATGCTGGACGCGGTAATGGGCTCCGGCGCTGTCGTGGGAGTGGGCGATGTCCGGGTCGGGCGGGAGAGCGGAGAGAAGCTTCAGGCAGCCTTCGACGGCATGTTCGGCCTCCAGCCTGCCGAGGACCTGCGCGGGGTTCCGGCTTTCACCAGCCTGCGCGCCGCCTATGTGGAGATGACCGGAGACACCGACGTG
>JARKOC010000297.1 GCA_029975915.1 Bryobacteraceae bacterium | reverse complement strand
AATCCAGCAGACCTTCTTCGAGGCGCTGTTCCTGGTGGTGCTGGTGGTGTTCATCTTCCTCCAGGGGTGGCGCGCCACCCTGATTCCGCTGCTGGCGGTACCGGTATCGCTGGTCGGCACCTTCATCGTCTTCCCCATGCTGGGCTTCTCCATCAACACCCTCTCCCTGTTCGGCCTGGTGCTGGCCATCGGCCTGGTCGTGGACGACGCCATCGTCGTGGTCGAGGCGGTGGAGCACCACATCGAGCAGGGGATGACACCCAAGGATGCGGCCCTGAAGGCCATGGAGGAGGTCTCCGGGCCGGTTATCGCCATCGCCATCATCCTGTCGGCGGTGTTCGTGCCGACAGCCTTCATACCGGGGATCACCGGCCAGCTCTACCAGCAGTTCGCGGTGACCATCGCCATCTCGGTCATTTTCTCGGCCTTCAACGCCCTTTCTCTCTCCCCGGCCCTGTGCGCGTTGCTGCTGAAGCCCAAGGTCAAAGGGAGCGGTCCCCTGCAGAAGTTCTACGACTGGTTCAACCGGGTCTTCGGCCGGGCCACGGACGGCTATATCAGCGGCTGCTCCATCGCTATCCGCAAGAGCCTGATCAGCCTGCTCCTCCTTGTGGGCATCACGCTGCTGGCGGGCTTCACCGGCAAGAGCATCCCCAGCAGCTTCCTCCCTGACGAAGACCAGGGGTTCATCTTCGCCGGGATCCAGCTCCCCAACGCCGCGTCGCTGCAGCGGACCGGCGAGGTCGCGCGGCAGGCCGAGGAGATCATCACCAAGACCCCCGGGGTGAAGTACTGCTCCTCCATCATCGGCTACAACATGCTCAGCCAGGTGCAGAACAGCTACAGCGCCTTCTTCTTCATCTCGCTGGAGGAGTGGGGCAAGCGCAAGAAGCCGGAAGAAAAATACGAGGCCATCAAGGCGTCCATCTCGAAGAAGATGGCCGGCATACCGGGCGCCATGGGCTTCGCCTTCCCGCCTCCCGCGATCATGGGGGTCGGCACCTCGGGCGGCGTCACCTTCATCCTCCAGGACCGGGCCGGGAAAGACATCTCCTTCCTCTCCGAGAACACCAAGAAGTTCATCGAGGCCGCCCAGAAGCGGCCGGAGCTGGGACGGGTCACCACCACCTTCCTCCCCACGGTGCCCCAGCTGTTCGTGGACGTGGACCGCGACAAGGTGCTGAAGCAGGGGGTCAACATCTCTGACGTCTACAAGGTCCTGCAGAGCTTCATGGGGAGCGGCTTCATCAACTACTTCAACCGCTTCGGCCGCCAGTGGCAGGTGTTCCTGCAGGCCGAGGGGGATTACCGGACCAACATCGAAAATATCGGCCAGTT
>JARKOC010000291.1 GCA_029975915.1 Bryobacteraceae bacterium | reverse complement strand
CGCCTCGGAGAGGGGCTACCTGATGTGGTCGGCTGTCTGCCGTCGCTACGAGCTCATCGGTGAGTTCGCCGAAGAAGTGCTGCGGGAGCGGTATCTCACCCTCGCGTCATCGCTGGGGCATGCGGAGTTCGACAGCTTCATCCGAGCCTAGGCGCTCTGGCACGAGGAACTGGCGATGATCATGAAGTCGACGTTGCAGAAGTTGAGGTCAAACGGGTTCAAGTTGCTGCATGAAGCCGACCTCCTGTCGGAGGCGGGCTACATCATGCCTGCTGTGTTATCCGAGCGTGTGGCAGCGAGGCTCGGCGCCCGCACGCCGAGCGACCTGCGCTTCTTCCCGACCATGACCGCTACCGAGCAGGGGGCTGCATCGTGATCCCGAAGACCCTGCCCGAGCAGGAGGAGCACCTGTTCAAGGTGCTCAGCGGCCGGCGTTTCCTGCAGATGGAGGGGCTGAGCAATGAGGTGCCATTCTTCATCTACCCCTACTCGCCGGAGGACGCGCTCACTGTTGCCGCAGCGAAAAGGCGGATCAAGAACCGGCTGGCCGGCGCCGGGGTCACAGTCTTTGAGATCAACCTATACGACCTATCGGTCGAACTACTCAAGGACCGCAACGTCTGGGACCGAGTGCTGGCGATCGAACCGAGCATGGATAAGGACGACTTCCGCGAGATGCTCCAGGGGATGCTCGATCCGCAGCTGCACATTGCTCCGGCCATCCGCGATCGCCTCGCCCAGGAGCAGTTCGACATATTCTTCCTCACCGGTATCGGCGAGGTCTTTCCGTACATCCGCTCGCACAATGTGCTGAACAACTTGCAGTCGGTGGTCACAGACAAGCCGATGCTCATGTTCTTCCCGGGCCGCTACGAGCAATCCAAGACGTTGGGCTCATCGCTCGTCCTGTTCGGTCGACTCAAGGACGATCAGTACTACCGGGCCAAGAACATTGTGGATCAGGAGGCGTAGCACGATGAAGCTCGATCAGATTTTCGCCAAGAGCATCCAGCGCCCGATCGACGGCGTCATCAAGGCCGATGACGCCGCACACCTGGGCACCGAGGTCGAGGAGTACGTCCTAACGAACGAGGTAGCCATCGGTCTGGAGGGACTACTGGAGGAATACACCTCCTACACCAACGCAAACGGCGTCTGGATCTCCGGCTTTTTCGGCTCCGGCAAGTCACACCTGCTCAAGATGCTGGCCCACCTGTTGGGCGACGTCGAAGGCCAGGACTTCCCACGCCAAAGCATCTCGGACAGTTTCCGCGCCAAGTCCCCCGATGCGTTCCTTCCTGGCCTGCTCAACAAGGCCGACCGTATCCCTGCTAGGAGCCTGCTGTTCAACATCGACCAGAAAGCCACGCTGATATCCAAGGATCAGACCGACGCGCTGCTCAAGGTGTTCGTCAAGGTCTTCGACGAGTCGCGAGGCTACTACGGCAACCAGGGCCATGTCGCTCGCTTCGAGCGCGACCTGGATAACCGCGGTCAGTACCAGGCCTTCCAGGAGGCGTTCGAGCGGATCGCGGGCATTCCGTGGACTCAGGGGCGCGAGCAGAGCGCACTGGAGGGACCGAGCATCGACCGGGCCTTCGCCGAGGTCAACGGCGGCACCGCCGACGGCATCATCCGGCAGTACAGCGCCTCGTACGCGGTCTCGATCGAGGACTTCGCCGATGAGGTGAAGGCCTGGCTGGACAAGCAGGGGGACCCGGCATTCCGACTTAACTTCTTCGTGGACGAGGTGGGCCAGTTCATCGGCAGCGACACCAAGCTGATGCTCAACCTGCAGACCATCGCCGAGTCGCTCAACAC
>JARKOC010000273.1 GCA_029975915.1 Bryobacteraceae bacterium | reverse complement strand
AACGGCCGAGGATCCTGTTCGACGCGAACTTCCGCACCGAACAGCCGCGCCAACTCCGCCTCTTGCGAGGTGAGCGGCGCGTGCCGCGACATCCACAGGATTTTCAAGGTTTTCACCTCCCCTCTCCCGTAGATGTGATGTTATGCGCCAATCCGCACGACATCGTGGACAAAAACGCTCGGGATTGGCCGAGTCTCGATTTTTGTTTACAGCAGGTCGAGCACCTGCTGGGCGAGTGCGGTCAGCGCCGCGACCTCGCCGTTCGAGTACGCGAAACCCTGATCGGGCTTCTCACACTCGAACATGAACGCGCAGGCGGCGTTGTAGCCGCCTGCGCGTTCTTCTTCCGGGAACTCATCGACGACCCGAAGGTCGTCGATGATTATTCCCGTGTCGAGGATACCCTCGACACGGCTGGCGATCTGCCAGCCGGCCTCCTCAAGCAGCCGCTGAGCCGCCTCAAGGGTTTCGACCACCCGCCCATACGGGCGGGGGTCGCGCCACCGCCCGCACACCGCAATCATGCGGTGCGGAGCGAGAGCTGCCTCCCTGGGATGTGACGCCATGGCAGCGTCCATTGCCCAGGGGGCGTAGTCCGCCCTCTCATCCCCATACAGGGTGATGAGGGTGGACTTTTCGGCATCCCGCCAGGTGTTACCACCCAGCTCGATGCCGTACGGAAGGTTAATCTGAGACATATTACACCTCCTTTCTGTGTCTCGGCGATACACCTTTGCCTCTCCGCACACTAAAACGTATACGGAGTAACGCAAAGGCACATCAAAGTATCCAAAACACTAGAATGGAGAGGCTCATCGTTCAGATAACCTCTTATATATGCCTTATTGTTAAGGTCCGGGCTCGACATTTGCCAAAATTTTGGCACACGAAAACCCTGCCCCACCCCTCCCACCAGGGGTCAGACACGAACTTCGTACTGATTTGGGACGCAACATCCTCGATTTTGCCTCTCGATATGCCGGACGTTGCGCTGAGCCTCTC
>JARKOC010000272.1 GCA_029975915.1 Bryobacteraceae bacterium | reverse complement strand
TGCCCTGGCCTGGATCCTGGGACTCCTTCTGTTTCGTCTGCACGTGCGGGCGGAAGGGTTTCGGGAGGAGATGGCGCACCGTCGGAGGCTCGCCCAGCTTGGCGAGATGGGGGCCGCCATAGCCCATGAAATCCGAAATCCACTTGCGGGAATAAAGGGCTATGCGCAGCTGCTTCAGGAGAATCGCTCCGCGGCGTCGGTTGCGAGGCCCGCGGCCCTTATCGTGGAGGAGTCGCTGCGCCTCGAACGGCTGGTAAACGACCTCCTCTGCTTCGTGCGCCCGCCCGCAACGCCCCATACCCCCGTGAATCCCGGCGCTGTCATCCGCCGTTCCCTGGAGATTGCGGAGCCCGAGGCTGCGCGCAGGAGGGTCACCATCATTGCTGATCTCGCGGAAGACTTGGTGATCGCGGGTGACGCGGACGGATTGGAGCAGGTCTTTCTCAACCTGCTGAGAAACAGCCTGCAAGCCGTGGCCGAGGGTGGAATTCTTGAGGTGCGAATGGCCGAACGGCGAGGCATGGCACGGATTGAGGTCCGGGACACGGGGCACGGCATCCCCGAAGCGGAGTGGGAGAGGATTTTCGAACCGTTCCACACGACGCGTGCCCGCGGAACCGGTCTCGGCCTGGCCATATGCAGGAAAATTGTCGAAGATCACGGGGGAGTCGTCAGGGTCGGCGACAGTTCCGCCGACGGGACAACAATTGTCGTTGAGCTTCCCCTTGTTCGGCACAAGGGATAACGACCGCCTTCGGCAAAGCGACACGGACAATATGATGGAGCGGAGAATGGAACGAATCCTTGTAGTGGAAGACGATGCCACCTTCAGAAGCCTGCTTGGCACGATCCTTGTCGGCGAGGGGTACGAGGTCGCCGAGGCGGAAGACGGCGAGAAGGCCCTGGCAATGCTTCGGCACAGCGAGTTCGACCTGATTGTCTCGGACCTGCGGATGCCGGGCAGGAGCGGCATGGAGCTTTTTCGGGAGACGAGATCGTACGCCGCGCCCCCTCCCTTCCTGCTGATTACCGCCTACGGCACGATTGAGGAGGCGGTGTCCGCCATCAAGGAAGGTGCGGCCGACTTTCTCACCAAGCCGCTGAAAGACCCCGATGCGTTGAGGACTGTGGTGAAAAAGGTCCTGGACGCGGGGCGGCGCGAGCGGGAATACCTTTCCCTGAAAGAGGCGGAGAGCCGGGGGCTGCCGCCCGAAGACCTGATTTTC
>JARKOC010000263.1 GCA_029975915.1 Bryobacteraceae bacterium | reverse complement strand
GGTTATCTGCTTCCCCTTCCGGTTCTTGATATAGCGGGAAACCCCGGAGATGGTACCGCCGGTGCCGACACCGGCCACCAGCACGTCAATCGCGCCATCGGTGTCGTCCCAGATCTCCGGGCCGGTGGTCTGCTCGTGGATGGCCGGGTTTGCCGGATTCTTGAACTGCTGGGGGAGGAAATACTTCTCAGGATCGGAAGCGGCGATCTCCTCGGCCTTGGCGATGGCGCCCTTCATCCCCTGGGCTCCGGGGGTAAGGATCAGGTTGGCGCCGAGATGGGCAAGCACCCGCCGCCGCTCGATGCTCATGGTCTCCGGCATGGTCAGGGTCAGTTTGTACCCGCGGGCGGCGGCCACATAGGCAAGGGCGATTCCGGTATTGCCGCTGGTGGGCTCGATGATTTCCACGCCCGGCTTCAGTACGCCGCGCTTTTCGGCGTCCCAGATCATGCTGGCGCCGATACGGCACTTGACCGAATAGGCGGGATTCCGTCCTTCTATCTTGGCCAGAACGGTGGCTCCCGCTCCCGCGGTAATCCTGTTGAGTCGAACCAGGGGGGTGTTGCCGATGGAACGGGAATTGTCCTCGTATACCTTGCTCATGATTTGTTCTCCTTTCGCCGGGCAGCGAATAACATGCAGCCGGTTATGGTTGGAACCGGCACGATACCAAAAAGTGCCGGCCTCATTAATACACCAATTAAGTTGACTTATAAAGTATTTTAACCCTATTTTATTACATCTATTTTGTCAACTAATAATTTGTTTTCCACACTTTATTAACAATAAAAAAAGTCATCTTCAGCCGCTCAAGGTGACACCCGATTCCGCTCCCTTCCCCGCTTGCCGGTCGAACCAGGAAAAGGCCCGTTCGTAGTGGATATCGTGCCCTCCGTCAAAGATATCGAAATAGAATCGCTCCGCGCCTTGCCGTTCCAGTTGACGGGCGAGTCTCCAGGAATGCCGGCAGGAGACCACCGGATCGTGGCGTCCATGGTGAATGGACAGATTCACCGATGAAAGCTCGTTGACATAGCTCAGGGGCGAGCGTTCGCGATATTCGCGGTCGACCGCTATTCCCGTGCCCGGATCGCCACCGCAGCAGGCGGACACGTGAAGTGCGTAGTCGGGATTTTCTCCGTGCCAGACAGCCAGGTCGGTGATCGGCACCCAGGCGCTGACCGCCTTCCAGCGCCGGGGGGCATGGGCCGCCATCAGCAGCGCCATGTGTCCTCCGCCGCTGCCGCCGAGGAGGAATATCGCATCGTTATCGATGGCATATGCCCCGGTCACGGCATCCAGCGCATCCAGGATATCCCTGCGGGCATGGGTGGAACCGCACGCCTTGCGCGCACGCGGATTGGATACCAGGTTCGGCCCCCGGAACTCGGGCAACAGCAGCGCCCATCCCCGTTCACGGCACAGGGGGAGCACCGGATCGACCTGGTTGAAGCGGTCGTAACTCCAGGTATGGAGCCCCACCACAAGCGGAGCCTTTTCCGTTCCTGACGGCCGAAGGAAAAGCGCTTTTTCCACGCTCCCATCCAGTGTCGACACTATTTCAAGTTCATCCATAAGCGGGAGATACATTACTGCAACCTCCTGAGGGTGCTGGTGCTGCACAATTATTTTATCCTGTATACGGCATGGCGCCATCTTTCAGATTGCCGCGCCCGCGCTGATAAATCCCATCTCGAGTTCGAAAATGCGGTCACCCCAATCCCGCGCCCACCTGCGCAGCTCCTCCGCGCCAAGCGGGTTGGGGACGCTGCCGTTCCCGTTCTCGACCACCTGCTTCGCCAACCTACGGAAAATGAAGGCGTGATTGGACCTGGGCGCCGCTTCAAGAACGGTTTGACCGTACAGTTCGCTCTGGAGCACCACCGTTGAATTGGGCAGATATGAAACTGCCCGCACCGCCGTCCGCTTGGCAAAGTCCCGCACGATTGATTCGGCCAACGGCCCGGTCAGGCCGTTGGCGATAATACCACCCAGACTCGCTCCTGGCGAAGGGTGAGTGTTCGCGAGAATACGCAGGATCGTGTTGGTGATAAACAGGGTCGGGAAATCGTGGGTGGTGACCACGTAAGCCTGCTGGAACCCGATATGGTGCGACGGATCACTGAATGCGCCGCAGAGCGTCTGCATGGGCAGATCGTAGAGGACGAAATCAGGCTTATATGCCTCGAACAGTCGTTCTCTCCGGAAAAAGGAAAACACCTCGCCGAGGCCCCTGCCGGCGCAGTCGCCTGACTGGAGCAGGCTCATGGCTTCGATGCAGAGGACCCCGTTGAATCCCGTAAGAGATACGTCTTCGATCCTCACTTCGCACTGTTTTCCCAGGGACTCCAGCACCGTCGGCAGATCCATGCCTCGCCGCAACATGCTTGTGGAGTCGCTCTGCGGGTCGCAGCCGATCTGGATGACCCGATGCCCCGCCTCCGCGAGGGCAGCGCTGACATTGGACGCAACCGCGGATGTACCGACCCCTCCCCTTCCGTAAAAGGCTATATGCCTTACTGCCATGGCTCCCCGCCTCCCTGGCCGGATGTCTTCCGTATTCCCGGACGATGCCGTCAGATCTGATAATCCTGGGTAAACACCCGCATGTTCCTCGGTCTGACAAACACCGTATCGCCGGTTTGCAGCCCGAGTTCCCGATAGCGCTCCCTGGTCAGCTCCGCTTCGATGATTTCGCGGGAGTCCAGACGTTCGAGCTCGAACCGTGCAACCGCTCCGGCCCCCTGGATGTGCCGCACGATTGCCTGGATCTCCTCGCTTCCCTGGCGAACACGGTTGATCTCGATGTCGTACGGGCGCACATAGGCAACCACGGCCGCCCCATCCTTATCGCCGTGTCCGGGAAGATCGACGCTGATGTGGGCAATCTTCGCCGCCCCCCCGTCCACCCTGCCGTGGAACAGGTTGACATTGCCCAGAAAGTTGAACACGAACGGATTGGCAGGCTTATCGTAGACCTCTTCGGGTGTGCCGGACTGCTCCACCCTCCCCTCGTTCATCACCACGATGCGGTCGGAGATGGACAGCGCCTCCTCCTGGTCGTGCGTGACGAAGACGGTGGTGATGCCCAGCTCGCGCTGGAGAGCCCGAATCTCCTCGCGCAGGGATACGCGGATTTTGGCGTCGAGCGCCGACAGGGGCTCGTCGAGCAGCAACACCTGCGGCTTGATCGCCAGCGCGCGAGCGAGCGCCACGCGCTGCTGCTGGCCGCCGGAGAGCTGGTAGGGGTAGCGGCCGCCGAGGTCCGGCAACTTGATGAGTTCCAGCATCTCGGCGACGCGCGCGTCGATCTCGCCCTTGTCCTTGCCGGCGATCTTCAGCCCGAAGCCGATGTTGCCGGCCACCGTCAGGTTGGGAAACAGCGCGTAGGCCTGAAACACCATGCCGACATTGCGTTTGGCCGGCGGCAAGTGCGTCATCTCCACGCCGCCGACATGGATCGAGCCCGACGACGCCGTCTCGAAGCCGGCGATCATCCGGAGGAT
>JARKOC010000233.1 GCA_029975915.1 Bryobacteraceae bacterium | reverse complement strand
TCATCATTCAGGGCCAGATCCATGTGCAGGCCCTTGTAGCCGAAGGAATCCTCGGTACTCACCACGGCCGATATCTTGTCGGTGACGTCGAGAGTCTTGAAGTTTCGTTGCAGCACCTCCGACACCAAAGGGATTTGGTCTTCATAGAGGCAAACGATCCGGATGCCTATCAGATCGGAAATGAAATCCTTGATCTCGAAGGGTTGTTCATCGGCTTCGAGTGTGCTCTGATATTTGCTTTGAAATTTCTTGATGCACTCCTCTTTGTCCTTGACCCGACCTTCTATTTTTGTCACCTCACCTACATCAGACCGCTTGATCAGTGAATTGATAATGCGGATATAAGCGTTCTTGGCGTCTGCGAAATGTTTTCGGTTGCTTTCGTAGTATTTTCTGAAGACGATTTTTTCCTGTTCAAAATCCAGAGAGGCCATGGCCGGCTCCTTATCCTTTGCTGTGCCGTTGAGACGTGATGTCATTCCATTACACTTTTGCAAAGCCGAGAGCCGGAGTCAAGTTTTTGCCGTGAAATGTACTCAGACAGGAGCAATCCGTTCGTTACGCTTGGTATACCTTCAGCCTTCTATCTCCGCCACCTGTTCCGGGTTACCCATCCTGACGCGGATCCGGTGTTTTACCAGCCCCCGCTCCAGCGTGATCGCTCCCCCAGTCACACGGCGGCCGTCCATCTCCACCCAGGAGACACCGCTCTCGAAACCGTTCGGATTTTCCACCTGGATCGCGTAGATCGTCTCACCGTGCCGGTACCTCAGGCTGAAACCCTCCCACGACGCCGGCATGACAGGATTCAACCGCATCAGTCCGTTCCGCACCTGTAAGCCCAGGACCTCTTCAACCCAGGCCCGGTACATCCACGCCGAAGAACCGGTATACCAGGACCACCCTCCCCGGCCGATCCGGCCGGGCAACCGGTAGACGTCGGCCGCTACAACGTAAGGTTCAACCCCGTACTGCCAGACCCCTTCCGCGTCACGAGCGTGCTCAATGGGATTGAGCATGCGCAGAAGCCGTACGGCCCGATCTCCATCCCCTTTGCGGGCCATGGCCATGGCCATCCAGAGGGAGGCATGGGTGTACTGGCCGCCGTTCTCCCGCACTCCGGGAGGATACCCTTTGATGTATCCGGGCGATGGATCTGAGGTGTTGAAAGGGGGCTCGAAGAGCAGCGCCAGACCTTCATCTTCCCTGACGAGATGGTTCCAGGCCGACTCCAGGGCCTGATCCGCGCGCCGCGGGTCGGCTGCGCCGGAAAGCCAAGCCCACGATTGGGGCAGGGAATCGATCCTAGCCTCCCCGTTGAGCGCGGAGCCGAGCGGGGCGCCGTCATCGAAAGTCCCCCGCAGATACCACTCCCCGTCCCACCCGGCCTGTTCGATACGCCGGATCAGGGCGGATCTGTCCTCCTGGTAGGTTTTGCCCAGCTCCGGCTGCTGCGCGATGATCGACATCTCAGCCATCCCCTGCAACAGATCACACAGGAACCAGGCGAGCCATACACTCTCACCCTTGCCCCCGGCGCCCACCATGTTCATCCCGTCGTTCCAATCACCCGTACCCATGAGGGGTAGGCCATGGGGTCCTGATGTCAGGCCGCGGGTGACTGAGCGCCGGCAGTGTTCGAAGATGGTGGCGCCTTCAAAGGTGACCTCCGGCGTGGAGAATTGCTCATGCTGATCGTCTGCCAACAGGGGCGCGTTGAGGAAGGACACCTCCTCCTTGAGAATGTCGGCGTCGCCAGTTGTCCGGACATAGTAGGCGACCACGTACGGGAGCCAGAGGAGGTCGTCGGAGATACGCGAGCGGATCCCAGCGCCTCCCGGTTCGTGCCACCAATGCTGGACATCCCCCTCCCTGAACTGCCGGCTCGCTGCCAGAAGGATCTGGTCGCGCGCCAGTTCGGGCCTGGAGTACAGGAACGCCGTGACGTCCTGTAATTGATCGCGAAAACCGAATGCGCCGCCTGACTGGTAAAAAGCGGAGCGTCCCCAGAGGCGGCAGCTCAGGGACTGGTACTGAAGCCAGCGGTTGATCAGGAGGTCCGCGGACAGAACCGGGGTGTGCACCTCAATCGTGCCGAGCAGCGTATCCCACCAGGCCCTGGTCTCATCAAACGCGTCCTCAAACGCCCGATCCTCCCGGTAACTTTGCACCAGTTTCCTGGCTTCCGCCACTGACCCGGCCTGGCCAAGCATGAAGGTGGTATCGCGTTGCTCGCCCGGAGCCATTTCCAGGCTGACCCGCAATGCCGCGCACGGATCCAGCCCTGCTCCGGTCCGTTGTGACAGGCGGGTCAACGCCATTGCTGCCGGGTTGGCCAACGAGCGGTTGCGGCCGATGAATGCGGTGCGGTCACCGCCGTATGAGTCGACCGGGGGAACCATGGCCGTGAAAGAGACCCGCTCTCCGTACTCGGGGTGGTAGCGGTTGTGCGCCAGCAGGGCACGGGATTCGTCATCCCAGTTGGTCACGACATGCATCTGGGTGGTTTCGCGGTTCTCGCCGATGGTAAGCTCCACATAATAGGTTAGTGTGAGCCGCCGTCTTCTGGAAGAAGCGTTGGTAAGCCGCAGTCGCTGCAGTTTGATTGATTTCCCTCCGCTCTCGTCCACCGGCACGAAGACGGTCAGCTCCTGTTCGATACCGTTGCTGTTGTGCTCGAAGACCGTATAGCCTGCCCCGTGCCTCGCCCGATAGGCGTTCTCCTCGCGGATCGGGGCCGCGGTTGGCGTCCAGAAGAGGCCGCTCTCCTCGTCGCGGATGTACAGAGCCTCCGACGCCGGGTCCAGCACCGGATCGTTGGACCAGCCGGTCAGACGATTGCGCTGGCTGTTGCCGTACCAGGTGAAGCCGGAGCCGGTTTCGCTGACCATGGTGCCGAAGGTCGGGTTGCTGATGACGTTAACCCACGGCGCAGGGGTGTTGCTGCCGGGGCCGAGATAGATGGCGTATTCACGCCCGTCCGGTGTAAAGCCTCCGAGGCTGTTGAAGTAGTTTAACTCCATGAAGGGAAGCGGAGCCGAGGGCTCCCGGGGAGCAGGCTTTCCGGACAGCTTTTCCGGCAGCTCTGGAGCCTCTACCGGCGCCCACAATTGCTGGGGCAGCGTGCCGCGTGCCGCCACCAGCATGATGCCGGCCGCGGCCTTGAGGAGATTCAGGTCTTCCTCCGGGATATGCGCCGCGCTCTTCAGGAAGATCCCGCCCGGCCGATCGGACGCCGCGGAGAGGGAATGGGCATGGATAAGCTGCTCCAGTCGTTCCTGGAGCGGCCGTTCATAGCTTCCCGCCTCCTCGTTGAGTATCACCAGGTCGGTGGATAATCCGTGCATCCGCCAATAGGTGTGGGCCTGGAGCATCTGGCGAACGAGGCTGATATCCCGCGCCTCTCCGATGGTGATCAGCGCTATCGGCAGGTCGCCCGAGATGGCATAGGGCCACAATCCCGCCTGCCCCTTATGGTTGTCTTTCAGGCGTTCGGCGGGAGTGCGCAAGAGTGGATTGGGAAACAGCAGGTGACTTGCCAGGTGCTGAAAACGGCGCGCTTCGTCAGGCTGGATGTGCAGCATCTGCAACTGCTGCTGGGCCGAGCCCCAGGCAAAATCCATGGCCCGATTGGTCGCATGGGGGTCGTTGTATTTATCCATCAGCAGCAGGACCTGCTCGCGGGTTGCTCCGGCAGCGAGCACCAGGGAAACCTGCGCGCGCTGCCCCGGCTCCAGGGAAAAACTCCGCCGAAGACTGAGTATCGGATCAAGGACAAAACCCTGGCTGTTGCCCAGGTCCTGAATGGCCCCCATGGGATTGGCAAGGGTGCGGCCGCGGCCGATGAAACGTTCCCGGTCGGTTTCAAACTGCCATCCCTTTTCATGCACGCTGTCATTCCCTGCATGCTGAAGCGTCAGGCAATGGGCCACATACAGGGGCGCTTCGTTTTCATCCCGCGTCCGCCGGTAGGCGAGCAGCGCCTGGTGCTCAGGGACCGCCTCGGTCTGGATGAACAGCTTGTTGAAAGCCGGGTGCTGGCGGTCCGCATTGTGGTGCGCCATGGAGAGTTCAATGTAGCTGGTGAGGTTGAGGCGCCGTGCGCGGGTGGAGCGGTTGACCAGGGTAATCCGGCGCACCTCAACATCGTCTTCCGGTGAGACGATGATCTCCGTTTCCGTATGGATACCATTATAAATGCGGTGGAAGACGGCCCGGTCAAGGGCAAAGTCCGCGGAATACCCTTCAGCCTTTCCGCCGACCGGGTGATACGTGGTGGACCAGAGACACTCCGGATCTGCCTCATGGACGTAGCAGAAGGTTCCCCGGCTGTCACAGGTCTTATCCGAACGCCAGCGGGTAAGTTCCCGGTCTCCCCATTGACTGTAGCCGCCGCCGCTGTTGGTGATCATCAACCCGTAGCGGCCGTTGCTGAGCAGCAGGCTCCTGGGCGTGGCGGTATGGGGAGTGGTAAAGGTGCTTCCCGACGGCGCGATCAGGTCTGCACCCGTCGGCGCAGGCTCACTCGGCCGTGTCGAGATAAGGTGCAGCGGCGGAAGGGTCGGGATGCGCTCCTGGAGCAGGGCCTCAAAGGCACGTACCCGCGGGTCGCTGTGAAACCGCCGTGGGAACGGGTTGCCGTGGAGGAAGTTGGTCAACGCCAGAAATGCCATCCCCTGGTGATGTGCCATATACGCCTCGACAATCACCCCGCGTTTGAGAGCATGACCCCGGGTCTCACGCCGCGGTTGCCGGCTGAAATCCATGGCCTCGTAATAGCCGTAATCGCCAAGCAGCCCCAGCCCGGCCAGTTTTTTCAGATTCCGCACGGTCTCTATCGGCGCCACGTTCAGTGCCAGCAGGGTGGCATAGGGAGCGACGACCAGCTGTTCCTCCAGGCCTCGCTTCAAACCGAGAGCCGGAACGCCGAAGGCCTTGTACTGATAGGTCTTGTTGAGGTCCAGATCGGCATAGGCCGACTCGGAAATACCCCACGGTACACGATGCGTGCGTCCATAGGTGATCTGGATCGCTACCGCTTCACCGGCCGCCTTGTCCAGGAGCGAATAACCGTAGGAACGCTGGAACAGGAGAGGCATCAGGTATTCGAACATGGTCCCGGTCCAGCTGAGCAGAACCCGTTTCCTGCCGATAGCGCCGTACGGTCGGCTCAAGGAAAACCAGTGTTCCAGGGGGACATCGCCTCGGGCAATGGCTACGAAACTTCCGAGACGCGCTTCACTGGCCAGGAGGTCATAGCTGGAAACGTCCGGACGGTCCGTGGATACGTTGTAGCCGATGGCGAACAGCCTGCGCCGGGGATCGTACAGGAAAGCCATGGTAATCCCGTCCGACAGCTCGCGGATGTTGATATTCAAGCGTTCAGCCATCCCCAGGGTTTCGCCGGCAAGCCATTTGCCGGTTTCAAAGGCCCCGATAACGCGGTCGAGCCATGGGTTGAGCAATGAGCAGGCATCGCGACACTCCTCACGTATTTCTTTGAGGATGCGGATAGAGTCTACCCTCCCATGGGCAAGATCGAAGAGCGAAGGCGCCTGGGAAAGTTCCCCGCGGATGGCTGTCAGGGCCGGATCACCCAGTTGGGCGAGCTCCGGCTCCGTCTTTTCGGCAAGGATTTCGATCCAGGTTAGATAGCGATCCGCGATCATTATCCATGCATCAACCTGCTCCTCCATCTCCCCGGCCCATGAGGCTGCTCCTCCGGGAACCAGGGGGACCCTGAAGCTTTTCTCCATTCTCCGCAACAGGCGCAGTGCATCAGCGATGCGCTCTGGTGGGGAGTCCCATTCGTTCATCAGCTCGTCCAGGATATGGAGATCGAAGCCGGAACGGCGTTCAAGGCCTGCGACCTGTTTCAGTATTCTGCCGGTGTCGCCGAAGCCGGCAAATGTTTTGCCATCAAGGATCGGTCCGTTCACCAACTCGTCAAGACCCTGTCCCAGAGCCCACAGGGCGCCCAGCAGGTTGCCGCTGTCGACAGTGGAGACATAGCGAGGCTCCAGAGGGGCCAGGGTCCGGATATCGTACCAGTTCAGGAGATGCCCTTCATAGCGCTCCATGCGGCCTATGGTTTCCATGGTGCATGTCAGTTTCTCGACGACCTGGTCGACGGTAAGGTAGCCGGAATCATGGGCGCCCAGAGCGCTGGTCATCCAGAGGCCGATGTTGGTCGGACTGGTACGCATGGCCAGGCCGTTCTGATGGGAGACCTGGAAGTTGTCGGGCGGCAGCCACGAGGTGTCGGCGTTCACGAATGACGAGAAATAGCGCCAGGTCCGCCGTGCAACCTGCCTGAGGAAGCGGTGGTCCGTCTCCGGCAGAGGGTGGTCCCGTTTTTGCTCGACAGGACGCAGATTGAGGAGCCAGCCGAGCAGGGGGGAGAGAAACCAGAGCCCGAGCCAGGGAGCTGCGAAGGGGAGGCTCGCCGGCATAACCCGCCAGATTGCCCAGCAAACAATGACACTGAAAAGGCTCCCCAACGCAAGGCCTGCGACGAAGAGCGGTTGCCGGCGGGAGGCGCTCCAGTGGGTGGCCTGGGCAGTCCACTCCAGCAGTCCCCGCCGGGAGAACATGCGCCGGTAGCAGACCCGGGCAACGGCATCCAGAGCAACCGCGGCCTGGTGCGGCAACAGCGCGGCGTCGGTAATCGCCCGCAGCAAGTCGTGCATCACCTTCGACAGATTGAAGTACTTCAACCCCTTGCGGGTGGTTGCCATGGTGAAGGGCTGCGCAAGAGGGTGGAAGAGAAGCTGCATGCCGACCACCAGCCCGGCGATCCCGCCGATTCTCGGGGAAATGAGCCAGGAGGCAATCAACAGGCCCAGGCTGGCGGCGGGCAAAAGGCTGCGGCGCAGGTTGTCGAGGATCTTCCAGCGGTTCAACAGAGAGAGCGGGTTCCGTCCACGGCCCCCGGTAGGGTGCGGAACACGTGGAAAAATCCACCCTGCGATCTGCCAGTCCCCGCGAATCCAGCGATGGGCCCGACTGCTGTAGCTCTGGTACCCTTGCGGGAACTCGTCAAAGAGCTCAATATCGCTGGCCAGCCCCACTCTGACGTGGGCGCCTTCGATCAGGTCGTGGCTCAGCACCCACTCTTCCGGGAACCGTCCCGACAGTACGCGGCTGAAAGCGCGCACGTCATAGATCCCCTTGCCATGGTACGACCCTTCACCACTCAGGTCCTGATAGACATCGGAGACAGCCTGGGTGTAAGGGTCGATGCCGACCGCATCGGCGAAGAGACGGCTGAAGGTCGAGGCGTTTGTGCTCGTCAGTGACGGGCTGACCCGCGGCTGGATAATGGTGTAGGAGCCGGCCGTGATGTTGCCCAACCCGTCGAAGCGCGGCTGGTTGAGGGGGTGGGCCAGTGTCTCGACCATTCTGCGGGCCGTTGCGTGCGGCAACTGGGTATCGCTGTCCAGGGTTATGACAAAGCGCACATCCGAAAGGCTATCCGGGTTTCCCTCGTAGACCAGGGATGCTGCGTCTTCAGGTCGCGTTCCGTCGATAAGTCGGTTGAGCTCCTCCAGTTTGCCCCGTTTGCGCTCCCAACCGATGAATTTCTGCTCCGATTCGCTCCAGGTTCGCTCCCGATGGAAAAGGAAAAAACGTTCCCCGCCATGGCGTCGGTTAAGGGCCTCCATGGATTCTTTCGCGGTCTGGAGCAACCGGCTGTCGTCTTCCCGTGTAGGCGTGGCTGAATCGGTGTAGTCCGTGAACAGGCTGAAGAGAAGATTTGCTTCCTTGTTGGCCAGGTAGCGGATCTCCAGCTTCTCCACCTCGGTTCGTACCGTCTCCGTGTTCACCAGCATCATCGGCACGACTACCAGGGTGCGGAATTCATCGGGAATCCCCGAGTCCTCGAAATCCATCTTGGGCAAGGGTCGGGGCGGCAGGAGTCGCGTGCTCAGGTAATTGACCGCCTCGATCGCCAGCTGGCTGACCGGAATCAAAAGGAGCAGAGACACTCCTGTCAGTCCTGCCGGTCCTGTTGATCCGACAGATCCTGCCAATCCGACCGATCCAAGCAAGAATAAAAGCAGCGAGGTGAAGCCGACGATGCCGAGTGCGTAGACGGCGGTTGCGTGGCGATAGATCCACTCCAGGGAGCGGTAGTGGCACGTTTCACGGCATGCGAGCAGTCGGGCCAGGTCAAACCGTCCCTCCCCGACCAGCCAGGCGCCGACGTGACTGCGCCGTTCATCTGGCGCTGATTCACGCTTGGCCTGTGTCGCCAGCGTAAAGATGCGTTCCGCGACCTCTTCCTCAGTCCGACCGGAAGCGCGGGCAAGCGTTTCAATCGCCCTCCGACAGCGGTCGCGGGTTGCGAAATCCATCCCGGCATAGACGCCGGACGGATCGCGGCGCAGCATCTGATCCACCCGGCTGAGCTTCTCGAAGATCTCCCGCCAGTCCAGCAGGGCCAGTTGGCGCAGGCTGGTGAAGGCATTGCCGCAGGACAGCTGCTCACTGGTCTGCCGGTTATGTTCGCGCAAAGTGAGGTCGCGCAGGGGTATTTTGAGCGTGCGCTCGAGCCAGCTCCGGACCGGCGACAATGCCGCCGCTTCGTCGTACAGCAGGTCGACCAGCTGTGTACCGAAATAAGGGCTGGGACACGGCTCCGATTTAGCAAGTTCCGCAAGGAGCATGAAGAGCTGGTTGGAATCGCGGCGATTGGCGGTGACCAGCCGGTTCGCCCAGAAGTCTGCTAACTGACGCTCGCGCAGATCCGCAAGGGCGGTAACGGCAAGGCTCTGGATACTTTCGATTAGCGCGATGCGCAGCATCTGGGGAATTGCCCAGAGTTCGCCGATCGTCAGCGTGCGTGCGGATTGGTATGCCTCGATAAAGGCCAGGATGTTCTCCCGGTCCAGGCGTAGTTCCGTATGGGAGACGAGATCTTTGGCCAGACCGTAGATGCACGGCAGCCCCCGGTAGGTATCAGAGTCAAGTGTGGGCAGCTGACGGTAAAAGCTGCGGGGAAGGTTCAGCAGGACATCGCGGACGTTTCCCTCCAGGATGTACTCGTTATCAAGTATCCAGTCTGCGGCAGGCGTTGCTTTCTGTTCCAGGCGGCTTGCCGCAGTGAGATCCACACAGACCTGACGGACCCATTCCCGTGACTGCTTTATTCGCCTAAGCAATACGGTAGTGTGCCCCGCACTTGGGTCCACCTGCTGTTCCTTGGCATGGCAATGGGCATGCTCCTGAATTTGTGCCGGGGAGAGCTTTCCCGCGGAGGCCCGCTCCGTTACTCTCCGCTCGCGTCTGGGATGTATGACGAACAGGGCGGGGGGGATCTCACCGCTTTCCCTCAGCAGAGCCATCGGTCGCTGTAAAGATTCGACGGTTGCCTGGAGGATCAGGACGGATTCACCGGACACGAGTCGACGGGCATGATCACGCAGTTCCCCCGGCTCAACACCGTGCCTGGAGCGTCGCAGCCACAAAAGGCCTGCCAGTGTGCCGATTGCGGCACATGCGAGGATTGCCGCCAGGGAAGTGGTGTGTCTCCAGGCTGGAAGCAATTGTGACCAGGTAACGAGCAGAGCGGCAATCCCGCCAATCCCCCCGGACAGGATCGCGGCCAGAGTTGCTCCGAGGGCACGGCGCCGAAAGAAAGGGTCCGTGATGTGGATATCACCGTCCGAGCTCCTATGCGCCAGGGCGGTGCGGGTGAAGCCTTGTTTTGCCAATTCCCGGAGAGACCTCCGAGCTTCATCTTGTTGTGCGAAGTAACCAATGAGAATGCCGACGCCCAAAATGTGTCCTTTACTCACTACGTAGTCCGAACGTTCGGTCTTGGTGAAAAATGTCACGTGACGGAAAGGCTCGGAAAGGAACCGTGCAGACTGTCCCAGGGGGGAGGTGCGGAGATGTGGCTGGAGATGACCGGAAAACAGAGGGCGGGTGAGAATGGTGAGAGAAATGTTTTCGATTGTTAGGTCAGTTTTTGACTATACGCCGTTATCAGGTTTATTGCCAGGGATATTAATCCGGTTTCCGGAAGGACAGCAGACTGTTAATCTGCTCAGGCGCCGGCCCAGTATTTCAGCGCTTCCGGCACCTGAACCGCGCTCGGCACGGTGGCATCGACGAAGTGCGGCTGGTCGCCGTCGCCCACCAGGATGGTGCCCATGCCGAGCTCCTTGGCGGTTTTC
>JARKOC010000230.1 GCA_029975915.1 Bryobacteraceae bacterium | reverse complement strand
CACTCGGGACACGCCGGTTGCTACTGGCCCGCGTCGATTACAAATCCAATGCTTTGTGCCTTCGCTCGCGGGCCGCAACCGGCGCGCCCCGGCCCGGCCTGGCGGCCGGGCACGCGTCCGCCGGTGACGCGCAACACCGTTAGGGGGGCTGGGGACAACTGCCTCGAAATCAATGGACAGGCTTGGTGCCACGCCAACCCCGACGCCACATCGTTCACCCACTGGCGGCAGACGTGCGACCGATGGAAACGCTGGCCTCTCGAAGGTACAATGGCCCGGGATCGAGAGTTTCTGGAGGTCTGCCGACATGGGCGAAGCCGTTACCAAGTTGTTGCACGACGAGATCGAGCAGCTTGGACCCAAGCAGAGGCGCCAGTTGCTCGACCTGGCTCGTGCCCTCTCCGCCACGTCGCGGACGCGACGCCGCGGAACCGTCGGCCGAAAGTTGACCCGGTTCGCAGGCTCCATTCCGCCTGACGACCTCAAGGTCATGAGTGCCGAGATCGAGGCGGGCTGTGAGCAGGTGTCCACCGATGAGTGGTAGATTCCTGCTCGACTCCAACATCATCATTGCCTTCTTCGCTGACGAAGCGGCCGTCGTTGAACGAGTCGAATCCCTTCCCCAGGTGTTCGTTCCCGTCATCGTCGTCGGCGAACTGCTCTACGGTGCCGCGAAGTCCGCTCGGTCCCAGGAGAACGAACGACGCGTTCTGGATTTCTCCCAGTCCGTCTCGCTACTTGACGTCAGTCGTTCCACCGCGAAGGCGTACGCCTCCATCAAAAACAACTTGCGACGAAAGGGACGCCCGATTCCAGAGAACGACATCTGGATCGCCGCGATCGCCAAGGAACACGGTCTGACCGTTGTGACTCGCGACCCGCATTTCTCCGAAGTCGATGGCCTGACGGTTGAGACCTGGTAGTGCCGGTCGTTCTCTAGATCCGACGCACCATGCAGGGCGACTCCCAGGCGACGCCGACGAAGGCGCGCTCCCGCCCTCCCACCCGCAGCCGCCGTGCCGGTTGTCTTGCCACGCGAACGCGCCGAAGACGAAAATGGCCCCCTAACAAGCGCATACACCGGACGCACGCTCGGGACACGCCGGCTGCTTCGAGCCCGCGGCTCGGACGGACAGGAACTCGTTCGAATGGCGGCCTTTGGCCGCGGGCCGCAACCGGCGCGCCCCGGCCTGGCCTGGCGGCCAGGCACGCGCCCGCCGGTGACGCGCAAACCGTTAGGGGGGCCTGGGAACAACCGTATCGAAGTTCGGGCGCCAAGAGTCGATTCCCCAAGGTCAGGCAACAATCCTCCGGTTCCGGGTTGCCCTCTGCCCCATCCATCTGTACTATTGCTTGTACGTTTCGGAGTACGACAATGCCCAAGGCGTCCAACATCGTCCCCGTCAGCGATTTTCGACAGGATGCAGCTGGAATCCTGAGTCGCCTCCTGCGCGACAAGGAATCGGTCGTCATCACCCGACGTGGCCGCGCTGCCGCAATCCTCATGAGCGTCGATGAGCACGAGCGGTCCGAACACGAACGACAACTGCTCTACATCCTGGCCCGAGGTGACGGTGAAGTCCGTGCGGGAAAGGGCCATGACCTCGATGACGTCCTTGCGGAAGCCGACAAACTCCTCGCCGGAGGCTGATGGTGCGAATCCTGTTCACCCCGCAGGCAAGGACGCAATTCCTTGCGGCCCTCGAGTACATTCGCATCGACAACCCCTCGGCTGCCGTCAGAATGCGCAAAAAGGCCGAACGGGTGGTTCGCCGACTCATCGATTTCCCGGAATCTGGGCGACGTGTCCCTGAGTTCCCTGAACTGCCCTTTCGGGAAGTGCAGGTCGCGCCCTACCGCTTCTTCTACCGCCAAGAAGCCGACACAATCTGGATCGTCGGCGTCTGGCATGCCGCACAGGTGCCCGCCGCTGATTAGCCGTAGGGGGTCTGGAGACACCAGATTCCGGCGCTCCCTTCCATCTCGAACCGGACGTCCCTACAGTCAGGGGGGAAGATCGCGACGGAGGTCGCCATGGCACTTGCAACCACCAAGATGTCCTCCAGGGGACAGGTCGTCATCCCCCTGGCCATTCGAAAGAAGATGGGCCTGCGTGAGGGAGACGAGTTCATCGTCATGGCATCGGGCGACGCGCTGATGCTCAAGGTCATCGAAACCCCATCCAGCGAGGAGTTCGAAGCCGCTCTCAAGCGACTGCGCGCCCACGCCAGGAACGCCGGTCTCAAGCGGGCGGACATCCCCAAGGTCAACAAGGCAGTTCGGGGACGCCCGTGAGCATCAAGGTCGGATTCGGCACCAACCTGCCTGTCCGTGCCAAGCGACTGCCGGGCGGTACAAGCGAAGGCGCGCTCCCGCCCGCCCACCCGCAGCCGCGGTGCTGTTGGTCCTGCCGGTCGCTCGTCCAGCAACCAGGAATGGCCCCCTAACAAGCGTCTTGAACGGTCAAACCCCTGCCGACACGGTCCCTGCACCGGCCCCGCCTCGTTGGCCCCAGTAGTTCGAAGGGCCGGCTTGGCGGGGCCGCAGGGACCGCGCCGGCTGCCGCCTTCGGCGGCACCGGGGCTTGCCGTTCAGACGCAAACCGTTCGACCTACCGGATCCGCGTTTGGGCTATTTTGGGGGAGGTTCTCGACCGACCTTTCCGATACACCTCTCGATCGGCGTTCCAGCCACATCTTCCGCTCGACGTGGAACGGCCACACCACTTGCTCCGCCT
>JARKOC010000226.1 GCA_029975915.1 Bryobacteraceae bacterium | reverse complement strand
CATCCACAAGGTTGCCTGCCCCGCCAGCGCCAGACCGAAAAACAATGCCTTGGCGCCCAGCGCGAAGACCACGTTCTGGGTGATGATGCGCCAGGTCTCCCGGCTCAGACGGATGAAGTCCGGAATCTTGTTCAGGTCGTCATCCATCAGTGCCACGTCGGCGGTTTCCAGTGCCGTGTCGGAGCCGACCGCGCCCATGGCAAAGCCTATGTTCGCCCTGGCCAGGGCCGGGGCGTCATTAATCCCGTCGCCGACCATGCCCACGGCGCCGGACCGCTGAAGTTCGGTAATGGCATTCAGTTTATCGTCCGGCAGCAGATTGCCCCGGGAGTCGTCGATCCCGGCGGCCGCGGCAATGACCCTGACCGACGTCTCGTTGTCGCCCGACAGCATCACGGTCCTGACGTCCAGGTCGTGCAGCGAGGCAATGGCCCGCCTGCCGGAATCCCTGATGACGTCCGCCACGCAGATCACGGCCAAGGGCCCGTCGGCTTTGGCCAGCACCACGCAGGTCTTTCCCTCCTGTTCGAGGCGGCTCAACTCCTGTTCGAGCGCAGGACCGCGGATTTCCAGATCCTCCAGTATCCGCCGGTTGCCGAGGTAGCAACTCTCCCCGTCAATCTCTCCGGCCACTCCACGGCCGGGCATGTTCATGAAGTTGACCACGGCGAACATGGGCTCCCTGCCGGGGCCGGCTTTCCAGTGCTCCACGATGGATCGCGCAATCGGATGGCCGGCATGCTCCTCCAGGCTGGCGGCAATCCGGAGCACAGTACCGGCGTCCCCGTGCCCCAAGGGGATGATGTCTGTCACCACCGGCTTGCCCCGGGTCAGGGTGCCGGTCTTGTCCAGCGCCACGGAACGAAGCTTCCGCCCCTCTTCCAGGTACACGCCCCCTTTCACCAGGATCCCGTGGTGGGCCGCGGCGGCAAGGCCGCTGACAACCGAAACCGGGATGGAGATCACCAGGGCGCACGGGCAGGAGATGACCAGAAGGACCAGGGCCTTGTAGACCCAGTCGCTCCATGCCAGCCCCATGAACAGCGGCGGAATCACCGCCACCAGCAGGGCCACGACCACCACGATCGGGGTATACCGTCCGGCAAAGGCATCGACCAGACGCTGGGCCGGCGCCTGCTGCGACTGAGCTTCCTGCACGGTTTGAATTATCCGTGCCAGGGTTGTGTGCTCGTAATCTCCGGTCACCCTGAACTCGAAGACGCCGTTCTCGTTAACCGTGCCGGCAAACACCGTATCCCCCTCAGCCTTCTCCACCGGCAGACTTTCCCCGGTAATGGGCGCCTGGTTGACGCTCGAATATCCCGCCGTTACAACTCCGTCGAGCGGGATGCGCTCTCCCGGCCTCACCCGGCAGACCTGGCCGGGTCTGACCGCTGCCGCCTCCACCTCGCACCATTGGCCGCTCTCCAGGCGGACCGTTGCGGTTTCCGGGGCTATGGCCATCAATCCGCGGATGGCGTTTCGCGCCCGATCCAGGGAGAGGGTCTCTATTTTCTCGGCTATGGCGAACAGCCAGATGACCACCGCCGCTTCCGGCCACTGGCCGACGGCGATTGCTCCGATCACGGCGATGGACATGAGGAAGTTGATGTTGAGTGACAGGTTCTTCAGGGCGGTCCAGCCCCGCTTGAGGGTCGGCAGGCCCGCGGTGAGTATCGAGAGGATCACCAGGGCGATGATGAGCAGTGAGTTGTCGGAGCCGGTTACCCAGGAGATGATTTCCGATCCTACCGCCGCGGCGCCGCTGATGGCCAGCAGCCACCATGAACCGAGGACGGAATAGGGTGAGGGCTTTTCCTGTTTCCGGGGCCGGTCTCCTGCCAGTTCGCGGGGATGCATGTCGATTGCGGTGAGCTGGGCGACGATGCCGCCGGTATCAGCCAGACTGTGGTATATGGTCAGCACACGGTCGAGCGTGTTGAATTCAAGCCGGTGGATGC
>JARKOC010000218.1 GCA_029975915.1 Bryobacteraceae bacterium | reverse complement strand
GGTCGGTCCCTGCCGAGCTTGTGCAGGCGTCCGCCAGCGGGCTTGATCCGCATATATCTCCGGAGGCGGCCATGGCGCAGGTTCCCCGACTTGCCGGGTTACGTGGGGTGAGCGAGGTCGCGCTGGGGAGACTGGTCCAGGCCCATACCGAAGATCGACAGCTGGGTATTCTGGGAAGTCCGCGGGTGAATGTGCTTGAGCTGAACCTGGAATTGGATACACTGAAACCGTAACCCGTCGCCTGTGCGCCGCCTGTTCATCACCGCGCCATCGGGTGGCGTCGAAACCATTGCCAAGAGAGACGTCCATGGGAGATGACGAAAGACGACCCACGCCGGAGGCCATGCTCAGGCTGGCCCTGGCCGAAGAGGAGCAATCAGATCGAGGCAGGCTGAAAATATTTCTCGGTTACGCCGCCGGTGTGGGAAAGACGTACGCCATGCTGGAGGCGGCTCATGAAAGGAAAGCCGAGGGTCAGGATGTTGTGGCGGCATACGTGGAGTCCCACGATAGGCCCGAAACCGATGCGCTTCTCCAAGATCTGGAAACGATGCCAAAGGCATGGGTCGAGTACCAGGGGGTGCTCCTTCCGGAGCCGGATATCGACGCTGTCCTTGCAAGGAAACCGCGGATCGCGCTGGTGGACGAACTGGCCCACACCAACGCCCCCGGCTCCCGCCACGAGAAACGCTGGCAGGATGTGGAGGAGCTGCTGGCCGCGGGCATTGACGTCTATACCACGATCAACATCCAGCATTTCGAGAGCCTCAACGACATCGTTGAACAGATTACCGACGTGACGGTTCGCGAGACCGTTCCCGACAGCCTCCTCGATCAGGCTTCGGAGATTCGGCTCGTGGATATCCCTCCGGATGAGCTTCTGCAGCGCCTCGCGGATGGGAAGGTGTACTTCCCCGAGCAGGCTGCCCGGGCCATGGAGAAATTCTTCCGCAGGGGAAACCTGATAGCCCTGCGGGAGCTTTCGCTGCGCCGCGCCGCCGCCCGGGTGGACGAGGAGATGCGGGCCTACATGGAGTCCCAGTCCATTCCGGGGCCATGGCCCGCGGCAGAACGCCTCCTTGTCTGCGTCAGCGGCAGTCCCTACAGCGAAAAACTGATCCGCACAACGCGCCGGCTGGCGGACGAGATGAATATCCCCTGGTTCACGGTGTACGTGGAGACCCCCGGCAGCGGCAGGCACCTTCAGGAAAACCGGGAGCGTGTCTGGAGGGACCTGCGTCTCGCCGAAAGCCTCGGGGCCCAGGTGTCCACGCTGACCTCCGCTTCGGTCGCCGACGCCGTCATCGATTATGCCGTGCAACACAACATCACCAGGATAGTGGTGGGCAAACCCGCGAAGCCTCGCTGGCGGGAGCTGCTGATCCCCCCCCTCGTGGATCAGCTGATCCGCCGCAGCGGCCCAATCGACATCTATGTGGTCAGCATAGCCTCGGCCCAAGTGAAGCCGGGCGCCCCTGTCGATGCGACGGGAAAGCGGATTACGGTGTCTCGCTACCTGGCGGGCATGATACTGGTTGTCGTCGCAACCTTTGTCTGCGTTCCGCTTCGCGGAATTCTCGAGCCTGCCAATATGGTTATGGCATACCTTCTCGCGGTCGTAATCGCGTCGCTGCGACTCGGTCTGAAGCCCGCCATTCTCACGGCGTTTCTCGGGGTGCTCGCCTTCGACTTTTTCGTTGTTCCGCCCCGTCTCACCTTCGCGGTGTCGGATACCCAGTATCTGATCACGTTCGCGGCCCTTTTTGCCGTCGGGGTGATCATAAGCTCCCTCGTCTCCAAGGTCCGCGAGCGGGCGGAGGCGCTGCGCGAGCGCGAGGCACAGACAAACAGCCTGTATTACCTCACCCGCGATCTGGCATCGGCCGCGACAATGGACGCAGTCATGGAGGCTGTGGTCAGGAATGTGGGGGAGACCCTTCATGCCGGTATCATGGTACTCCTTCCGGACGGTGAAAGCCTGAAGGTCGCCGCCGCCGGAGCGGGCGTCGCGGCCGCGGAAAAGGAGTTGGCCGTTGCCGACTGGGCGTTCCGCAATCGGCGGCCCGCGGGCCGGGGCACCGAGACCCTCGGTTCGGCGGAATTTCTCAACCTTCCCCTGCAGGCGTCAGGTGGTGTTCTCGGCATCCTGGGCATCAAGCTGGAAGATGAGGGAGGATACCGGATGTCCCGGATCCGCCGCCTCCTCGACGCATTTGCCGGCCAGACAGCCATGGCCATGGAGAGGATCCTGCTGTCCCGAAAGGCCGAAGAGGCCCAGTTGCTGGAGGCCAGGGAAAGCCTGGAGCGGGCGCTCCTCAACTCCATATCCCACGACCTGCGCACTCCCCTTGTATCCATAACCGGAGCGCTGGACATGCTCAGGGATGAGGGGCACGAACTGGGCGAAGGCGCCCGCCGCCTGATGCTGGAGACCGCCTCCGAAGAGGCGGCCCGTCTCAACCGGTTTGTGGGCAACCTGCTGGACATCTCCCGCCTGGAAGCGGGAGTGCTCAGGGTTAAGAAAGAACCGTGCGATATCCAGGACCTTGTGGGCTGCGCTATTGTCGCACTGGAGCAAAGGATCGGCGCCAGAAACATCGTTGTCCATCTGAAGCCTGACCTTCCGTTCGTCCCGCTGGATATGGCGCTGATGACCCAGGTGTTGGTGAACCTGCTTGACAATTCCCTGAAATATTCGCCCCCTGACAGCGGTATCGAGATCTCGGCAGGGACGGCCGGCGCCCTGCTGGTGCTGGAAGTCTCCGATCGCGGTTCCGGCGTTCCCGAACATGATCTGGAGAGGATTTTCGAGAAGTTCTACCGAATCCAGGTCCCTGAGGGGGTCCATGGACCCGGGCTGGGGCTTTCCATATGCAAGGGCATTGTCGAGGCGCATGGGGGAGGAATCCGGGCCGAAAATCGAACAGGCGGAGGGATGCGCGTCGTTGTCACCCTGCCGCTGAGATAGGGGGTACCGGGGATGCCGAAGGAAATCAATCCGCCTCGGATACTGATCGTCGATGATGAACCGGCGATCCGCCGCTTCCTGCGCACCGTACTGGACAGCGAAGAGTTTTCCGTGCATGAGGCCGAGAACGGGCATTCGGCCCTTGCGGCCGCGGCCGTGCTGAAACCGGCGGTGATCCTCCTGGACCTGGGGCTGCCGGACATGGAAGGGGTAGAGGTCATTCGGCGGATACGTGAGTGGACGGAGGTGCCGATACTCGTGCTGTCGGTACGGGAGCGGGAAGAAGACAAGGTGAGGGCGCTGGATGCCGGCGCGGACGACTACCTGACGAAGCCTTTCGGCGTCGCGGAACTCCTGGCGAGGATCCGCGTGGCGCTGCGACGTTCCCTTCAGCAGGCCCCGGAGCCGGTGTACAGAATACATGAACTGGAAGTCGATCTGTCCCGGCGGCGGGTCGTGGTGCGCGGCTGCGAAGTGCAACTTACTCCCACCGAATACGAGCTGTTGCGCCTGCTGGTGATGCACGCCGGAAAGGTCCTCACCCACAGCCAGATTCTGAGCCGGATCTGGGGCGCGGCCTATGTGGAGCAGCCCCATGTGCTGCGGGTCAACATCATCAATCTGCGCCGCAAGATCGAATCGGACGCCTCAAGTCCCCATTACATCATCACCGAGCCCGGCGTGGGCTATCGCTTGCGCGCGGAGGCCTGATCCCCGGGGGCAACCCTGATTTTATACCGATCGGTATTTTTTGGCTTGACATAAATATACCATTCGGTATATTTTTTTCATATCCATACAACAGTACCGGAGATTCCCTTGGGAAAAGCGGAAGAAACACGACAGGCGATTATCGAGAAGGCGGCGGTAATTTTCAATAAAAACGGCTATCAGAGGACGTCGATGGCCATGCTGTGCGAGGCC
>JARKOC010000217.1 GCA_029975915.1 Bryobacteraceae bacterium | reverse complement strand
CATCGGCATCTTTTTCCAGCGGAGGATCATGACGGGCCTGTTCGGCGGGGAAGGGTTCATCATGGAAAAGCTGGACGGAGACGGGCTGGCGTTTCTCCATGCAGGCGGCACCGTGGTCGAGCGGCAGCTGAATCCGGGGGAAATCCTGCACGTGGACACGGGCTGCCTGGTGGCCATGGAGCCCACCGTTGACTTCGACATCCAGCAGGCGGGCAACATCAAGACCGCCATGTTCGGCGGCGAGGGGTTGTTCTTTGCCCGCCTGGCCGGCCCCGGCAAGGTCTGGCTCCAGTCCCTCCCCTTCTCGCGCCTTGCCGGGCGCATGCTCCAGGCGTCTCCCCAGCGGGGCGGCGGCAAGGACGAAGGATCGATCCTGGGTTCCCTGGGCACGCTCATAGGTGGAGATCGCTGAGTCTCATCCGCTCAGGGCCTCGCGCAGCTTAACGGCGAGGTCCCGGGCGGAGAACGGCTTCTGCAGAAAGTGGACACCTTCATGGAGGACGCCGTGGTGGGCAACAACCTCGGCGGTGTAGCCGGACATGAACAGGAATCTGAGATTCGATCTCCGGGTCGCTATTTCTTTACAGAGGTCGCTGCCGCTCATGCCCGGCATGATCACGTCGGTGAGGAGCAGATCAATCTCGCCCGCATACTCATCGGCAAGGCGGAGCGCGTGATTCGGCCCGGCCGCGGGAAGAACCGTGTAACCGAGATCTTCCAGGAGCAGGGTGCCGAGATCAAGCAGTGAAGCCTCGTCCTCGACCAGCAGAACGGTTTCCGTGCCGGTCGGGGCCTCGACCGTTTTTTGCGTTGCAGCCGCTATCGTCTGTTCCGTCTCGTGTCGGGGCAGGTAGATCCTGAAGGTTGTTCCCCTGCCCGGTTCGCTGTCGACCGTGATGAACCCTGAATTCTGTTGAACGATGCCGTACACCGTGGCCAGACCGAGCCCGGTTCCCTTCCCGACCTCCTTGGTGGTGAAAAAGGGCTCGAAAAGCCGGTCCAGGGTATCCTCGTCCATACCGCACCCGGTATCACCGACCGTCAGCAGGACATACCGTCCCGGTACGAGGCCTGCGTGACAATCGCAGTACGCCTGGTCGAACTCCGCAGTGCCCGTTTCAATGAGTATCCTGCCGACACCGGAGATGGCGTCGCGGGCATTGACCACCAGGTTCGCGAGAATCTGGTCGATCTGGGCCGGGTCCAGATTCACCGGCCACAGAGCGGGCGCCGGTTTCCAGATCAGCTCGATATCCTCGCCAATCAGCCGCATGAGCATTTTGAGCATGCCGGCAACGGTGTCGTTGAGATCCAGGATTTTCGGAGCGATGGTCTGCTTCCTGGCAAAGGCGAGAAGCTGCCGCGTAAGGTCAGCGGAGCGCAGGCCGGCCCTGGAGATTTCCTTGAGGTATCCATGGATGGGGCCGGATGGTTCCAGTTTCATGAGAGCCATGTCCGCATACCCCAGGATCACATTCAGCATGTTGTTGAAATCGTGGGCCACACCGCCCGCAAGACGTCCTACCGCCTCCATCTTCTGGGCCTGGAGGAATTGCGCCTCCATCTTTTCCCGCTCGGTCAACATCCGGGCCAGCTTGATGTTTGCGTAACTCAAGCCGGATATCATCCGGGCAAATCCGGCGAAGAAGGCCATGACCCGGTTTATCTTTTCCCGGCTCCAGCGGGGGACGCGCTCCAGGGCCGCGAGATAGTCTTCCTCATTGAAACCGTACCGCCGCGCCTGGTCGCGAAATATCTCATAATCGGGCTCTTCGTCTTCCAGCAGGAACTGGCCCGAGAACAGATTGCCCAGATGTCTGCCGCCCACGATGATGGGCGTCGCCAGGTCCCACAGGTTGTTCTTGCATTTGTACAGCTTGAAAGCGCCCGGTTCAATGCCCGCGGACAGAAGCGTGTCGCTTTCGATGCAATTCCTGCACGTTTCGGGATGGACGCGATGGAACCTGGTGCAGATGTCTTGCCAGCCCGAGGCAACCAGAACCTTTCCATGGATATCCACGATGGCGGTAACCAGGTTCTCCATGGCGAAATAATCATCCATCAGGCTCTGGAGCGCCTTCACATCAATGATGTCGTCCAGTTCCAGCGCTTTGATGTCTCCTTCCGGCAGCAGGATGGCGTTCAACTTTGTCCGGACTCGTTCCTCGCTTTCCCGCAGCGCTTCCTCCGCCCGTTTGCGTTCGGTGATATCCATTTGAACCCCATCCCAAACAAGTTGACCGTCGTTTCTCCTGTGCGGGGTTGAGGTGTATTCAAACCAGCGGATTCGGCCGCTCGGCAGCCGGCTTTGGACCTCGACATGAAGGGAAGCCGTATTCTTGAGGGCTTCCTCCTCACAAGCACGCACCACCGCTTGATATTCAGGCAACACCTGCCCATAGATAACGCCGGCGTCGGCCAGCACCTCTTCGACCGTAGTTTCATTCAGCCGCTCCACCGCGCGGCTTACATACGTAAAACGCCTGCCTCCGTCAGGAGTGGCGGTGATCTGATAGACCACTGCGTTCTGCAGGTTGTCGACAAGCAGGCGGTACATTTCCTCTTTTTCCCGAAAAGCGTCCTCCACGGCCTTACGTCCGGTGATGTCGCGGAAGACCAGAGCCACGCCGGTTATCCTGCCTCTTTCGTCACGGATGGGCGATCCACTGTGGTCGATGGGCCGTTTGGTCCCGTCCCCGGACGCGAGAATCGCATGGTCGGCGCCTTCCACCAGCCTCCCTTCGTTCAGTACCCGTTGTACGGGGTTTTCCGCGGGGGAGAGGGTCACTTCGTTGATGACATGAAACACTTCGTCGAGCGGCCTGCCGTGCGCCTCGGCCTCCTGCCGGCCGGTAAGCCGTTCCGCCACCTGATTCATCCTCCGGACCTTTCCTTCCCTGTCGGTGGTGATTACCGCATCGCCGATGCTGTAGAGGATGGTGCGGAACTCATCCCGGGCCTCACGCTGCTCCCGTTCCGAGCGATACAGATCCATGTAAATCTCTGCCTGCTTGCGTCGATAGACATAGGCGGTGGCCAATGCTGCCAGCAGGATGAAGCAGACCGCGGCCAGTGCGATGACCACCGCCCGGTAGCGGGCCTCCGCGAGGATTTCGTTCGTATCCACCTTGGCAACCAGAAACCAGGGCGACCCGGCGACAGGGCGCAGGTCGGCCAGCACCTCTACGTCGCGGTAGTCCCGCCCCCGAAACGGCCCCTTCTTTCCCATAACCGCCTGCACGGCCGGGACATCGGCTCGGGCAAGGGGAACGCGAAGGGACAGGGCGGTCCCGGGCCGCTGACGCAGATCGTTTAGGTACAGGACTCCGTCGCCCTGCCGCTCAATGAGAATCGACTCGGCGCTGTTGTTGGGAATCGGCCAGGATTGGATCAGCGGATAGAGGTAGGTTGCCGCTGCGCTTCGCTACACCAATACGGCCAGTGGCTTGCGGGCGTTGTCCAGCACCGGGGCTACCGCGTCGATATGGACCCTGCCCAGGGGAGAGCGGTAGAAATCCGAGATCACCGCTTCGCCACCGGCCAGGGCGGCCGTAACGGCACGCATCGTGGCGGGGCTCACCGGGTCGGGGTTATCCGTCGCGGAAAGCAGAATTTTCCCGTCCGGAGACAGGATGAGGGCGTCGTCGAAGCCGCCGGACCGTTCCAGCTTCAGGCGTTCCCGGAATTCCACCCGGCGGCCGGAGGAAAAACCGGTTCGTTGCCATTCCTGCATCTCACTCCGAAAGAAGGGACTCTCCGCGGGTCTGCGGACGTCGGACAGGCGCTCCATGCGCCATTGCCGGATCTGTCCTTCCTTAAGTTCCGCGATGGCCGCGATTGTCCGGAATTTCTCCCGGCTGATGCGTCCTTCCTCGGCGCGGTAGTATCCGTAGCCTCCCGCCAGAACCGCCACTGCAATAACGACAAACAGAGTCATCCACGTCCGGTTTATATCCAGTGAAAACCGTGTTTTCTCCATCATTGCGTTTCCGTCCCCCGTCCACGTCCCGCCCTGGGTCCGCTTCTTTCTGTGACCGTTTACAGTGTAACCGGGATATTTGCTCGTGCAATCCGTCTCCAGGGCTCTCATGAAAAAGAAAGGCCCGCGTGTGCGGGCCTTTCTTGACGGGTACGCAGACCTGCCGGGTTTTCAAAACCCGGCAGGTCTCTGAAGTCCGGATATTACAGGCTCAGTCCCCGATTGCCCCCGCTCATCTCGTCCCGCATCCGCGCCACGTCCGCGTTTTCCAGGTACTCGTCAAAGCCCATCACCCGGTCGATGAACCCGGCCGGGGTGATCTCCACGATACGGTTCGCCACCGTGGAGACGAATTCGTGGTCATGGGAGGCGAACAGCACCACCTCCGTAAAGGAGATC
>JARKOC010000114.1 GCA_029975915.1 Bryobacteraceae bacterium | reverse complement strand
GCACAAATCCATCGTGATAGCTATCGCGGTCGAGCCGCCTACCCGAGAAAACGGCGAATCAAAGCGGCACGCAGCATAAGATCGCCGACCTGCGTCCCGTCGTTCCGATTGGACATTTCTCGTATGCGGCGCACGATTTTCAGATGGTCCGAATCGGGCGAACAGTCGAATCCCGCCTGCTGCAGCGCCCTGCGCAACGAATCCGTCATGAGCGGGCTCTCCATGTCCGTGAAGCGCAGCGCCTCAGCCACTATCTCCGTGAAGGACGGGTACTCTTCCCGGATGAAGGCCAGGTCATCCCGGCTCAGGGCATCGAAGCCTATCAGTTCCGGCGGCAGCCCGAGTGAGTACAGGGAGCACGTGAAGGAAATCGCCCGCGGCAGGCTGACTCCGTCCAGTTCACGCGCATACCCGAAAAGACCGATATGCAGCTTTCGCGCACGTCGGGACGGAACATGCCTGGCCATGCGGTTTATCCGCGGCGCCAGCTCGACGACGCGGCTGCGATAGGACTCGCTGTACCCCTTCATCAACGCCATCGCCCGCTCCCTGTCGACCGGCGAGGGGCTGCCGACGGGACGGCTTCTCAGGTAATCGCACGCGGTCCTGACCTGCTCGGCAGGGTAGTCGTACTTGAATGCCGACTGGATCGTGAATGTCACCACGCTCGGGTATTCCGTTCCGACCCGTTCCGCCGTCAGCGGCGACAATCCTCCCCGGAACGGTGCGGACCCCATGCCGATGATGGGATGGATTCTAACGCCGGAGCGGACCGCAAGCTCTCCGAAATCAGCCAACGCGATCTTGTTGGCGAGTGCCGCAGAGGCAAGGCCGTAGTTCAGGGCCGTGTCCGAACGCGCAAGAAAAACCCGTTGGTCGGTCAGATCCTTATCCTCCAGGTACTCCTCCACGATAGACGCTGCCCGCAACATGGAGTCCACGTCTTCGAACAACGGGATTACCTGGATGCTCTCGGGGTATGACCTGCCAATCCATTCTGCGATGGTTATGTCGTCGTCGCGGAAGCGGTTATACTGGCGCGCTATGATCTGATCGGTATAGTAGCGGTAGATGCGATCGAGGCTGCGCGCCGATGTGGTCATGGGAAGAATGACCTCGCAGATGGGGGCGACGTCCCCTCCAGAGAAGAGCCGGGCCGCTTCGAACGAGCGGGGGATGCTCTCGAGACATTCGAGCAGGATCTTTGCCTCTGCCGGCTCGAAGGTGGGGTTGGGGACCCGCAGTGTCAGGCGGAGATCCCCGCCGAGCACATGGGTCCGGAAAAACTCCTCGTAGAAGGAGAGGAGCTTCTTGACGACGTAGGTGTCGTTTTCCTTCCCCTCCATG
>JARKOC010000211.1 GCA_029975915.1 Bryobacteraceae bacterium | reverse complement strand
TTGTCGGGCATGGAGATGATGTCGTCGTTGATCATGTGGAACCACTCCCCGTTCCGGAAGGCGCGGTAGCCGTGATGGAGGGGGTGTGCGTTGTGCTCCTCCAGCCACGCATCGCCGTCCCAGTAGTAATACTGCTTGGACCAGAGCATGCCGGCGAGGGCCTGGCGCATCACGCTGGCGGCATCTTCGCTCACCGAGGGAGGCGTCACGGACTGGTAAAACTCATCAGCCTCACGGAGCCTTGCCGTAAACACTTCATCAAAACCCTTGCCGAAGGGTTTTTCCTTCCCCTGCGGCGGTGAATCGGTGAGCCGCAGCCGGATCACCGCCGACGTGCCGGCCTCGACGTTGACCCGATAGTGAGCCGACACCTTTGTTCCCGTCTTTTCGGGATTCACCGCGTCCTGCCGGCCGTTCACCACGCAGTTGTTGATGCCGTCCTTGAGGTACGGGCCGATGTCGGGGTAGTCAAGGCCGAGCCTGGCGTGATTGGTCGAGTTCTCGGTGAAGAGCAGCGGCGCGTCGCCTTCGCAGTACAGGTAGTGCGACCCCTGTATCGAATGGGTTGTCTCTACCGCACTCGTGCCCGACGGCCCCTTGATCTGTCTGAGTTCCGGCTTCGGGGACGGTCTGGTTATCCACTCGGCCCAGTCGTTGCGGAACCACAGGGTCGGCAGCAGGTGCAGCTCGGCCGCATCCGGGCCCCGATTGAAGGCCGTTATCCGCACCAGGATGTCCTCCGGTCCGGCCTTGGCGTACTCCACGAAGACGTCGAAGTAACGGTCCTCCGTGAAAATGCCCGTGTCGAGGAGTTCGTACTCCATTTCCTCGCGGCTGCGCCGCCGGTTCGTCTCCACCAGGTCGGCGTAGGGAAAGGCCCCTTGGGGATACTTGTACAGATATTTCATGTAGGAGTGGGTCGGCGTGCTGTCGAGGTAGAAGTAGTACTCCTTGACGTCCTCGCCGTGGTTCGCCTCGCTGTTGGTGAGCCCGAAGAGCCGCTCCTTGAGAATGGGGTCCTTGCCGTTCCACAACGCCAGGGCGAAGCAGAGCCGCTGCTTGTCGTCGGAGATTCCTCCCAGGCCGTCCTCGCCCCAACGGTACGCCCGTGAACGGGCGTGGTCATGGGTGAAGAAATCCCAGGCGTCGCCGCCCTCGCTGTAGTCCTCCCGCACCGTCCCCCACTGCCGCTCGGAGAGATACGGCCCCCATTTTTTCCAGGGAACGTTGCCTTCCCGGGCTTCCTGCAACCGTTTCTCCTCGATATTTGTCTCTGTCGCGTCGCTTTTTTTCATGGATTCATCCCCCCGCACCGCGGTTTGGCCTCTTAGTTTGCTGCCGATTTGCGGCCCGGCTAAGGAGCGTTCATCTTCCCTCCCTGCGGATGGCAGGGAGGGTGTTTGGCCTGCTGCCGTCCTTCCTTTATTGTGGCGGAGCAACGACAATGTACGTCACCGCTCCCCCTTGATACACCTGCTGGTACCAGGTCGATCCGGACTGGTAATAGGTGACGCCGCCCACTACCACGACAGTCGGAGGGACCGGTTGCGCCGCGAAGGCGGCGGCCGTCATGGTTGAGCCGATGACGGCGCCGGCGACAACCCCGGCCGCGACAGCGCCACCGCGATATCCGTGATGGTAGTCGTCGTAGTCATTGACAAAATCCTGCCGATTCTCCTGCCGCTGTTGTCCGTAGTCTTGACGGCTCTCCTGCCTCTCTTTTCCGTAGTCCTGCCGGCTTTCCTGCCGCTGTTGTCCGGACTCCTGCCGTTGCGTCTGGCGGGACTGCGCGCCGGCGCGATTGGCCTGTACGTTGCCGCTGCCGGCGGCCGCGCCTTGGGAATACCCTCCGCCACCGCCGCCCATTCGCCCGCTGCCGGCGGAGGAACTTCGGGAAACACCGCCACCACTGCGGCCGCCACCGCCACCCCTTGCGTCGGCAATCTCGGCCGCGACAAAAACACCCATCAGGACCAGGCCGAGCCAGGCCGTCCATTGCATCAATGTATGCGTTCTCATGGCTGTTTACCTTCTTTCGTTGTATGCATCATCAGCGCGGGAGCAAAAGCGATTTTTGCCGCGCCCGCGGGTGGTGTAAAGACAAACAGCGAACTGGGGACTTCCGGCGCAAGGTTCCATTTGCTGAACTGGGCCCAGAACTGCGGCCGTCCATCAATCCGGGTATAGGTGATCACTACCCGTTGCGGCAGCGGTTTGTCTCCTTGCGCGACCCACAACTGCAGATCAGCCTGGTCGCCCCGGAACGCCACGTGATCACAGGGGATTCCAGCGATAGATGATTTCTCCACGTAGACGGCATCAAGCACGAGAGCCGGCAACTCCCGGGCCAGTTTGCCGGACAGCATCTCGGCCAACGGCAGACGCATGTCCAGGTCATTGGTGAAATAATCGACTGCCTGATCCAGGGTTCCCGGCCTGGCCGCGGTTGCATAGACATTCTCCCTGGAAAAGAAGAGCGCGATGTCCTTGCCGTCGAAGACAAATTCGCTTTTCGACCCGTCGCGTTTCGTCGCATCTACGCGGAGTTGATTTGGGCGGTTGAGCACGATCCTGCGCGTTTCACCGAATTCGATTTTCTGCCCGAACTCCTGAACCGCGTCGAACCCCGTGTCAACCGTGACACTGAAACGTTTGGCGTTGGAAAGGTAGTCTGCCATACGCTTCATTACGGCCATGGCCTGCTTCTCGTTATTCCGCATATCTGCGGAACCGGATTCCTGGGCGCTCACGAGCGTTCCCGCCGGCATGGACGAGAAGATGAACAGTGGAATACTCAATAGGACAGCTTTTGCATTCATATTCTTACTCCTTTCAAGCATCATTGTGTCGCGGACGGCCATCGGGATAGTGAACCGGCGCTTTTCAGACCGTTTCCACCACTGGTTTTTCTCCACGAGCCGTGTCCGGGTAGCGGTAATGGCGGCTGAACCAGTCAGTCACCTAGGGACCGATATGGTCCTTGATGCACGTCACCAGGTCATCCAGATCAACAGGCTTGGCAAGGAAGGTATGTCTGCCGATCCTGGTGCCGCATGGATCCGTCTCCTCCTTGGTCACGATTGCGGTAAGGAAAACGATGGGGATATGCTTCAGGTCATCCGCCTCCTCGAAATCGGCCGCAATAGCGCCGCCGTCACACTCGGGCATCATGACATCCAGCAGGACCAGGTCGGGCTTGAAGTCTCGGGCCGCCACAAGAGCCCTTTCTCCGGAATTCTCTTCCTGTACCTTGTAATCTCCCTTTGCCTCCTGCCCTCTTTTTATCATGCGCGTCAGGCTCGCTTCGTCATCTACAACCAGAATCCTCTTCTTCATGATGGATTACTCTCCCGGATTGGCTTGAACAGAAGCGTCGCGAGCGCTCCTCCCTGTTCCCGGTTCCGGATGGCGATCACGGCGTCGTGGTGTTCGATGATGGTGCGGGAGACGGACAATCCCAGGCCGGTCCCCTTGCCGACCGGCTTGGTGGTGAAGAACGGATCGAACAGCTTGTCCAGGATTTTCTCGGGGATGCCGGGACCGGTGTCGGATATCTCCACAACCACAGCGCTGTCCCCTGCCGAGAATCGCTGCTTCCCCCGGGACAGGCAACCGTATTCCTCTCCGGACAGTTTCCTTTGCGCCGTCGTCACCGCAAGGCTTCCCCCCCCATCCATTGCCTGCACCGCGTTCATGAACAGGTTGATGAATACCTGCTGAATCTTGTTCCGGTCCACGGCCACTGGAGATATCGATCGGTCCAGCCTTGTTTCCAGCGTGATATGTTCTTTTTTCAGCTCGTGCCTGACCAGATTCAGAGCGTTCTCTATGATCCCGTTCAGGTCGGCTGGGGTCAGCTCCAACTCCTCCGAACGGGAGAAATTCACCAGGCCCTTGATCACGGAATCAGCCCGTTTCACGGCTGCGGCCATCTCGTCCAGCACTTCCTTCACGTCTTGGTCGGCGTCCAGGGTCGCGTCCAGATAGTCGACCCCCATCTGGATAACGGCCAGGGGGTTTTTGACCTCATGGGCCACACCGGCCGCCAGCCGCCCGATGGACTCGAGCTTGGCGGCCTGTATCAGCTCCATCTGGGTGTCCCGAAGCTGCCGGTGTGACTGCAGCAACTCCTCATGAGCCTTTTTCAGCCGGTCATACTGGGCGGTCAGCCAGGTGAAGAGCATGCCCGTGAAGGTACCGATGAGCAGAAAAAAGCCTGTTCGGGCCATCCAGTTGGCTGCCGGTTGGGGTATCCCCCTCGGCACGTAGAGAGGCATGAAGGGACCAATCACCAGACCGGCCAGCAGCGCCGCTCCAATGCCGCCCGGTATCCTGAAAAGGGCTGCCGACAGCACGAT
>JARKOC010000208.1 GCA_029975915.1 Bryobacteraceae bacterium | reverse complement strand
AAACACCGTATCCCCCTCAACCTTCTCCACCGGCAGGCTTTCCCCGGTAATGGGCGCCTGGTTGACGCTCGAATATCCGGCCGTGACCACGCCGTCCAGCGGGACCCGCTCGCCCGGTCGCACCCGGCAGACCTGGCCGGGCCTGACCGCCGCCGCCTCGACTTCCCGCCACTGATCGCCCTCTTCACGGACCGTGGCGGTTTCCGGCGAGATCGCCATCAACCCGCGTATGGCGGTGCGCGCCCGGTCCAGGGAGAGGGTCTCTATTTTCTCGGCAACGGCGAACAGCCAGATGACCACCGCCGCTTCCGGCCACTGGCCGATGGCGATTGCGCCGATCACGGCGATGGACATGAGGAAGTTGATGTTGAGGGACAGGCTCTTCAGGGCGGTCCAGCCCCGCTTGAGGGTCGGCAGGCCCGCGGTGAGAATCGAGAGGATCACCAGGGCGATGATGAGCGGTGAGCTGTCGGCGCCGGTTATCCAGGATATGATTTCCGATCCTACCGCCGCGGCGCCGCTGATAGCCAGCAGCCACCATGAACCGAGGACGGAATCGGGTGAGGGCTTTTCCTGTTTCCGGGGCCGGTCTCCGGTCAGTTCGCGGGGATGCATGTCGATTGCGGTGAGCTGGGCGACGATGCCGCCGGTATCAGCCAGACTGTGGTATATGGTCAGCACACGGTCGAGCGTGTTGAATTCAAGCCGGTGGATGCCAGACATGCTTTCCAAGGCATTCCTGATTATATGCTCCTCGGTCGGGCAGCACATATTAAGGATCAGGAACCGCGCCGTTTTGCTCCCCTCGGGGAGGGGAAGTTCGTGAAGCTTTGCGTCATGGCCGTTTTCGTGTCCATGGTTTTCCACGTAACAGCAGGAACAGGCCGATTCCAACGGGTTATCTGCTTGTGCGGTATGGTTTGCGGTGCTCATAGAGCCCCCTTTTTTTGCGACGCGGTAAGGGATTGCGACGCTGAGCGATGTTCTATAGAATTAGTATAGAACCTTGCAGCAGGTGTAAGGTCAAACGGTTTTTCGGAGGGGAAAAATGCTGATTGGAGAACTGGCCAAACACGCGGGATGTGATGCCGGAACAATACGCTTCTATGAGCGTGAAGGGCTGCTGGGGAAGCCTTACCGATCGGATTCCGGCTACAGGAAGTATTCCGAAGCCCACCTTGCCCAGCTCAACTTCGTGCGGCACTGCCGTTCCCTGGGGATGACCCTGGCGGAAATCAAGGTCCTGCAGGGATTTCAGGCCAATCCCCAGGAGCCCTGCGCCGGGATCAGCGAGTTGATTGACCGGCAGATCGCTCGGGTACGTCACCAGATTGAGGTGTTGCGCAGCCTGGGAGAACAGTTGGCCGCCCTGCGGGCCTGCTGCGACGACAGCCTCTCCGCCGGGCAGTGCGGGATACTGAAGGCGTTGACCTCCGCGGCTGAAAGTGGCGAGGGCGCGTGACAGTCGGTGAACTGCTCGGTTTCATCCGACTCACCGTGACTGATAAGGTCAAAGGGTATCATGGAAACTCCTTTTTTGCCGAGGTAACGCATGGGAACGGTAAGACAGTGGCAACTCTATCCGTTCCCTTCCCGCCTTCGTGTACACGGGTCAGAAACGCAGGGAGACACCGCCCAGAAGCGCGACGTCGGTTTCCGGTTTCGTCAGACCCACCTTGACACCCAGGTCCAGGTCGAGATAGTCGTTCAGCGAGTAGATGGCACCCCCGATGAAGAATGCCGGGGGCGTATCCGAGGTCTTGTCCGAGCAGGTCTCCAGCCCCACGTTGGCGGCCAGCTGGAGCCCCTCCATGGCTTGGGCCGTTCCGGCGATCGAGACATGCCATATGTCGGTCCGGTTCGCATCCCGGTCTTCCTGCAGGTTGAACCGCGTATGGGAATACCCGAGGTTCAGGTGAACGGCAAAGGGATCAAACGCATGGGTGACGATCAGGGTAGCCCCGTAGCCGACCTTGCCCGTGCCCAGCCCCTTGTCCACATCCCCCGAAGGGAAGCTCACCGCCGGCTTGAAAGCAAGGCTGAAACCGTTCTTCTCGAAAAACCGCCACTTCAGTTCCAGCGACAGGTCGGCAATTCCGTCCGTGTCCGAAGTCAGCTCGCCGTTCTCTTTCGCCCGGCTCCATTCGTAGGGAACAGCCAGGACCAAGTCGACCGTATCCGCGATACCCACGGAAAACACCGACTCCAGCGCCGATCCGCTCGTATCGGCCTTGACATCCAGCGTGGTTTCACTGTCGTCGCCGTATTCGCCGTTCACTTCCAGCTGGAATCTCCCTTTTCCCTGGGTCCCGGTGTCGTCGGTGATGAGCGGGTGGGCGGCAAGAGCATTCCCCGCCGACATGAGCACAACAGCAACAACCGGCAGTATCCTCTTCAAAGCACTACGCATTCCTTACTCCTCCTTGTATTGTGTTGAGACAGCCCAGGCACTCCCTGAGAGTGCAAATCCCGCATGAATGGTGCATGAACACTGGTATGTCATTGGCCTTGGCCATGTTCACCGCCTGCTTCTTCACCTGGTGCGACACCTTGTTGGTGAAGATGACCATGGCGTCCACGTTGCGGATCTTGGAGGAGATCCCGGCCTCGGTCCTGGTGAAGACCCTGAGGTCGATGCCCAATTTTGCCGCTTCCTCAAGGTACTGCCGTTCAAGACGATCCATCCCGCCTATCAGAGCGACACACATATCGTCCGCCTCCTTTTTGTAATATTGATTTTCTTTTTCATTTATGTGACAAAAAAAATACCGTCCCGCTGTAACCCGCTATCGCCGACCGGACAACCGAGACACTCGTAGGGCACACACCCCGCCATCAGGCGCCCCGCCATCCGGCAGCGGCACTGCAGATGACTCTCCGCCAGCATAAGGCTCTCCCGGGGGTTTCCGTAGATCCGCCACGGCCCCTGGCAGCTGAACCGCAGCCGGCCCAGCCCCACGAAGCCGGCCACATCCTTGATCGGATAGCCAAGGATAAGCCCGATTTCGTGAGGGACCCCGCCGGAACCGAAGCGGGACGCGAACGCGGACAACAGTCCGTCGACATCACAGGCCTCACGGTATCCCGCCCTGCCCAGTATCGCGACGACTCCCTTGTTCACGAGGAGCCGCTCCAGGGCGGCCCGGTCATAAAACAGC
>JARKOC010000184.1 GCA_029975915.1 Bryobacteraceae bacterium | reverse complement strand
CGTCTGGATGAGCGAGATGCCGTCCTGGGCGTTCTTGGAAGCCATGTCGAGGCCTTTGATCTGGGCCCGCATTTTTTCCGAGATCGACAGACCGGCGGCGTCGTCGCCGGCGCGGTTGATGCGCAGGCCGGACGACAGTTTCTCAAGCGACTTGCTGGTCGCGCTGTTATTGCCCGTCAACTGACGCCAGGTGTTCATTGCCGCGATGTTGTGGTTGATAATCACGGGCTTATTCCTCCTTGAAAGTTCTTAAGGCTTCCTTGCCTACTGTTGGTAACCGTCAGCCTCAGGGCCGGTTACTTTAGGAGTTGGAGCACGCCCTGGGGCTGCTGGTTGGCCTGGGCCAGCATCGCGGTGGCCGACTGCTGGAGAATGCTGAGCTTGGTGAAGTTCATCATTTCCTTGGCCATGTCGACGTCGCGGATACGGGATTCGGCGGCCTGCAGGTTTTCGGAGGTCGTGCCGAGGTTGTTGACCGTGTGCTCAAGGCGGTTCTGCACGGCGCCCAACTGGGAGCGGGCGTTCGAGACCGACTGGATGGCAGTGCTGATCGTGCCGACGGCGGAAGAAGCGCCGGTCCGGGTGCTGATGGTGAGGGCGTTGACGGAGAGGCCGTTGGCACCGGCCGACATGTTGGCGATGTTGACGACCATGGTCTGGCCGGCGTTGGCGCCGATCTGGAAGAGCAGCGAACTGCCGCCGCCTGCGCGCAGGGTTCCGTCGATGAGCTTTTTGCTATTGAACTCGGTGGTCGTGGCAATCCGGGTGATCTCGGTCCTCAACTGGACGACCTCGTTCTGGAGCGCGAGGCGGTCGGTGTTGGTGTTGGTGTCGTTGATGGACTGGACGGCCAGTTCGCGCATGCGCTGGAGCATGGAGTGGGTTTCGTTCAGCGCGCCTTCAGCCGTCTGGATGAGCGAGATGCCGTCCTGGGCGTTCTTGGAAGCCATGTCGAGGCCTTTGATCTGGGCCCGCATCTTTTCCGAGATGGAGAGGCCAGCTGCGTCGTCGCCGGCGCGGTTGATGCGCAGGCCGGACGACAGTTTCTCGAGGGACTTGCTGGTGGCACTGTTGTTGCCCGTCAGCTGACGCCAGGTGTTCATAGCGGCGATGTTGTGGTTGATAATCATCGGGGTTTCCTCCTTGAATTTTCGTCAGGCATCCTTGCCTGTCCTATGCTGGTTGCGGCTTACTACTTGAGGAGCTGGAGAACGCCCTGGGGCTGCTGGTTGGCCTGGGCCAGCATCGCGGTGGCCGACTGCTGGAGGATGCTGAGCTTGGTGAAGTTCATCATTTCCTTGGCCATGTCGACGTCGCGGATACGGGATTCGGCGGCCTGCAGGTTTTCGGAGGTCGTGCCGAGGTTGTTGACGGTGTGCTCGAGGCGGTTCTGCACGGCGCCCAGCTGGGAGCGGGCGTTCGACACCGACTGGATGGCGCTGCTTATCCAGCCGACCGCGTTGACGGCCGAGGCGCGGACGCTGACGCTGACGCGGGTGACGTTGAGCCCGGTGGCACCGGCCGACATGTTGGCGATGCGGACGGTCATGGTCTGGCCGGCGTTGGCGCCGATCTGGAAGACCAGCGAGCCGGTACCGGTAGCCACACTGCCCTGGATGAGCTTTTTGCTGTTGAACTCGGTGGTGGTGGCGATACGGGTGATCTCCAGTTTCAGCTGGCTGACCTCGTTGTTGAGGGCGGTACGGTCGACGTTGGTGTTGGTGTCGTTGATGGACTGGACGGCCAGTTCGCGCATGCGCTGGAGCATGGAGTGGGTTTCGTTCAGCGCGCCTTCTGCCGTCTGGATGAGGGAGATGCCGTCCTGGGCGTTCTTGGAAGCCATGTCGAGACCTTTGATCTGGGCCCGCATCTTTTCCGAGATGGAGAGGCCGGCGGCGTCGTCGCCGGCGCGGTTGATGCGCAGGCCGGACGACAGTTTCTCGAGGGACTTGCTGGTGGCGCTGTTGTTGCCCGTCAGCTGACGCCAGGTGTTCATGGCGGCGATGTTGTGGTTGATAATCATGGTCTTTTTTCCTCCTTGAAGATTTCAGGCATCCTTGCCTTAGATGGGATCGCTTCTTGCTCTCCGGCCGGAGGGGAAAACTTTTATGGTTTAGCCTTGCGGCTCACTACTTGAGGAGCTGGAGCACGCCCTGGGGCTGCTGGTTGGCCTGGGCCAGCATCGCGGTGGCCGACTGCTGGAGAATGCTGAGCTTGGTGAAGTTCATCATCTCTTTGGCCATGTCGACGTCGCGGATACGGGATTCGGCGGCCTGCAGGTTTTCGGAGGTCGTGCCGAGGTTGTTGACCGTGTGCTCAAGGCGGTTCTGCACGGCGCCCAGACGGGAGCGGGTGTTGGACACCGTCTGGATGGCGGTGCTGATCGTGCCGACGGCGGAAGAAGCGCCGGTCCGGGTGCTGATGGTGAGGGCGGCGATAGCAAGGCCACCCGCGGTCTGCTGCATGTTGGCGATGTTGACCGTCATTGTCTGGCCGGCGTTGGCGCCGATCTGGAAGACCAGGCCGTTGGCGGCGGCGGACAGCGAACCGTCGAT
>JARKOC010000183.1 GCA_029975915.1 Bryobacteraceae bacterium | reverse complement strand
CTGTCTCCTTCGTGCCCAAGCTATAGATAACCGCTCCTGCTCAATTCTTCCCTGGCCTTCCCTGCAGCGCTTCCCGGAACCTTGACCACCGGCCCGGTGCAGCCCATCCCGGATTCCGCGTAGATCCCCGCTTTCCACAGCACTTTCACGGCCGCTTCAACGGCAAGCACGTCGATTCCCTGGATCTCCGAGTCCGTCGGTTGCCGGGCAGGCGCGGCAACCTCTTCCCCGGCCGCGGGCGGTGGCGCGAACGAAGCAATAATCGTATCCAGACCCGCGTTCCTGGCTGCATTCACCTCGGCCTCCACATGGCGGACCAGTCCTCCCCTTACGAGGGCCGCGGTGTAACACAAGGCATTGGCTATGACCGGCGCCCCGGATGCCCGGGAAATGATGCTCACCACCTTGCCCCAGTTTTCGCCGACCGACGGGCCGTACCCCCATCCGACCGCCTCGTATCCGCCTCCGGTAGTGAACGCGGAAAAGAGCTTCATCAGCACATTGCCGGTGAGCGTGTCGCAGACGCACACGTCCGTTGCGCCGGCCAGGAGGTCGTTGCCCCGGAGGAGACTTCCGCCGTCCGCCCTGACGCTGCCGGCGAAGGTGATGGGGTAGCCCCTTTCCGCCAGACGGGCAAGGGCGCGCTGCGCCGAGGCGGCGCCGTCCAGGTTGAGGACACCGACCGTGGGTGTCTCCATGCCGAGCGCCTTTGCCACGGCCACGCCGTACACGGCGTTACGCACCATGGCATCGATCCGGGATGTCGCGGACATGCCGGTGGATGATGCGATGAGCAGAGGCCTCCCCCTGGCCGGCGTCACCACTCGCCCGATAGTGGTCACACCAATAGGAAACGGGTAGTGGAGGGCAACGGCCGCGCTGATCCTGCCATCGGAAAGCGCCGACTCCATGGCCGCGGTTATCGCCGCCTCATCTTCGGATGTTTCGATCCACTGCACGCTGTCGTATCCGGCCAGCCTGGGGCCGATGGCCGTCACCTGGAGACGGCAATCCTGCTCCATGGCGAGCTTCGCCCCGGCCAGGAGCTCCTCCGCGCCCAGCTCGCTTCCCGCTGCCATGAGACCGACCGGAATTTTGGGGCCGCCTGTGCGGGCCTGCTCCACCAGTTCCGCCAGGGCCTCACCTATAATCTGGCGTTTGTCCTTCATACCACCTCCTCACTCTGCCTTCCGCAGGGAATCGGCCAGGTCCGCCAGGGCATCCAGCAGGACGTTCTTCACCTCGTCGCGGGTGAGGCCGGCGGCCGGTTCGCCCGACGATGCTTCCACCAGGAACGACGCCCCGTCGGAAAGCCCGGTCATCCGGGCAAGGAAGAGGCTCCCCTTGCCGATGATCATGGCCCGCTTCATCTCGCCCGAGGCAATGGCGTCCACCGCGTGACCGAGAAAGGGTACTCCCGAAGGGATATGGCCCTGGGTATGGGCAAAACCGACAAGGCCGTGTCTGGCTACGAAATCGCCGATGGCCGCCCGCTCAAGCTGCCCTTTCAGGACGGCCAGGGCCGCGATCATCTTCGCATTGGCCTCGGGCACATCCCCGGCGCCGGCCGGGACCGTGATTTCGGGGATCTGAAGCTCTGCCGCATACTTGTCCACGTCGGCAAAGTTCAGCCCCGCTTTCCGCAACGGGTCCCACACCAGGGTGGTGGTCACTGCCTGGGGTGACGCCCCGGCCCCCACCGAGTGCTTACCGAGGGCGTCGAGGCGGATGACCGGCGCTGTTCCGTCATCGGGCGCCAGCAGCACCGCGAAGTTGCCCAGGCAGTTCTCCAGGGCCGGGTGATTTTTCTTCACATGGTCGCGCGAATTCATGAAGAGCTTGGGCAGCGCCCCGCCCGCCAGCACGACCACGTTCCCGCGGGCGCCGGAAGCCACCAGGGACGCGCCGGTAATGAGCGCATTGACCGGGGCTGCGCAGAAAGCGCGGACATCGAGGCCGCTGGCATTGACGCAACCTGTGATCTCGGCGATTGCCTTGGCCAGGTTGCCGCCGCCCCGCTGGTTCATGTCACCCACCGCCTCCTCGGAACATTCCACGAGGAAGTCGACCTCCTCCGCTCCCATTCCCGCCTTCTTCAGCAGGTGGAGGAGCGCGAGCACGCTGCCCGCCTTGCTGGCCAGGTTCTCCAGGATGACGTGGGCCGACAGCGTCTCGTCCGTTTCGTG
>JARKOC010000166.1 GCA_029975915.1 Bryobacteraceae bacterium | reverse complement strand
GGGCCGAAGTTTCACCACGCCGCGCCAGGTGCGCATTGCCATCGACCGCTTCATCGAGGCGTACAACGAAAACGCACACCCGTTCCAGTGGACCAAGGAGGTGGTCCATCCGACTACCCCCAAGAAACGTTACGCGGATATTTGCAAGTAAGTACTAGCATCGCTTGCCGCCTGCTCGCTCAATGACGCGGCGCCCTCCGACGCCAATTCCGCGGATCACGGCCAAGACGTAGTGGGCACTCCCGACCTGGAAGGATTCCCAACAGTGGCGATCCGTGACTGTTGCCTCGCGCACCCCGATATCTGCCGCGACTACCTGGAACTTGCAGACTCGTACTCACTGTCCCAGTGCGGCGACAATTCAGGCTGTCTTCGCAAACCTCAACCCATCGGCCCTCAAGGCTGCTACTGCGAACTGTGTTTCGACGAGAAGTGCCTTTCCGCCCTCTGCATCGATTGACCAGGTTTCTTCCTGATGCGACATCATTCCATCCCGCACCCCGTTCCCCTGCACACCGAACCGGCGCAAACCTCCTGGCGCCTAGAGGGCCGTCGAACAAGCGCGTTCACGCGGTCGGACGCTCGGGACACGCCGGTTGCATCGAGCCCGCGGCTCGGACGGACAGCAACACGATCGAATGGCGGCCTCTGGCCGCGGGCCGCAACCGGCGCGCCCCGGCCCGGCCTGGCGGCCAGGCACGCGTCCGCCGGTGACGCGCAAACCGTTCGACGGGCAAGGGCACCATGTGCACCCGTGTCGCGCACATCTTCTCGACAGCACAGGCAGCAAACGCCGTGAAACGCCAAGAAGGGCGGTTGATCACGCTCTCGCAAATCGCGACACTTCCAGAGGTTTCACAAGGCTGTGCCATGAAAAACGCTATTGCGATTGCGACTTTTCTGCTCTTTGGAACCGAAATCGGTTGCGACAGCGCTTCCAACGACCCCTGCGGTCCTCCCCCATGGCCCAACATTTCCACGCTGGATTGTTCACCCACCCTCTGTTCTACCGGCTTCCGGTGCCCAGAATCTGGCAAGTTGAGTTGCGTCCCGTCGGGCTGTTCTTGGGAGATGTCAGACGGGGACTGCGTCGCCCTCTGCACTGCCGATTGCGGACCATTGAGTACCCAGTGCGTTCCCGTGGTTCCTGGATTGGTTGTAGCCATGCGGTTCTACGCTGGCTTCCTGACGGATCCTGCCGAACCGTTCTTCGACCATCGGAGAGGCGCAAGCGCCGTTTATCTCTATGGTGACGGAAGAGTGATCAAGACCGCATCACCTGAACCGGCATCTGGGCCATGCAGAGCATATGAAACCTACCAACTGCCTGATCCCGAGTTCTGGGAGATTGTCTCCCTAATCAACGAAACCGTCGTGGAGGCGGACGGCGTCCAATACCAGGCTTGTCAGCCCGCGGACGCTGGAACGACAGGCATCTACGCACGCTGGCGAGGTCTTGAGATCGGCACGAGTGCTCATCCGAGTTTCGCCAGCGAGACATACTGTCAAAGTCCAACCTGGACGCCCGGTCCTCCTCCTGCCGATTTGCTGGAACTTGTGGCCCGCGTCAGTGAACTTGGACAGAGGGACGGACTGCCGTACGTCGAGGCCGAGGGCATCGCACTTATGGGATGCGCCAGTACCGGTGGATTTCAGCCCTGCGATCTTGCCACCGAGGCGAACTCGTCAATACTCAAAGATGACTTGTTCGAAGCCTCCTGTTCTATCAACAACTCTGACCCCACTCCAATCATCTTACCGCTCTCGAAATTGGGGGAAGTCCAGCAGGCGTTTGAACCGCATCTACTCGATGGGACGCTACACCCAACCGCGGTTGCCCTGCTCAATGGGGCCTGCACCATTTTCGCCTGCGACTTGGTGCTCCCCGACGAGAACGTTGTTCGTTAGCACGTCATGAACAGGATGCCGTCGAACAAGCGCGTTCACGCGGTCGGACGCTCGGGACACGCCGGTTGCATTGAGCCCGCGGCTCGGACGGACAGGAACAAGACGAGGGGCGGCCTGTGGCCGCGGGCCGCAACCGGCGCGCCCCGGCCCGGCCTGGCGGCCGGGCACGCGTCCGCCGGTGACGCGCATGCCGTTCGGCGGTCAGGGAGACGAAGGATTGTCAGTCCGTTCGTTGCAGGCTTCGACTCCGACCCTGAGGGTCTCCTCGACCAACGAAGCCATCTCTGCCTCGGTGACGGGTGACTCCCCAAACTGCCGGGTGATTGCGACGTTGTCTGGCGCGAAGACGTAGCAGTTGCGCTCGGTGAACATCGCGGGAACGATTGCAATCGCAACAAGAGGATCATTACCCCTCAAAATTTTCCCAAAGAACATCAACCTGTGTCCCTCATATATCTCTCTAGCGTGCTCCGTCCCAGGGCCGATCGCGAGGAGGTAGAGCGACATGCCAGGATGCCGCCTCCCATCGAAATCATGTTCGACAGTCACCTCCAAAACAGAATCGAAGTAGTACCGACAGGCGATTTCGCTTACGTCGCAGACACTCTCCCGCACCAGGGCGGCCTCTTCCGAATCCAGCCCCACCCCCGTCACCGTCCCAATCATCCGAACCGGCCGAGGGTCATCCCAATCCTCGCTCAGGATGTATTCGCAGAGCGATGACGCGTAAGTGAAGTCTGTCGTCCCTGTGCTGACCCACATCACATTGGTTTCAGGAACTGGCAGCGTGGTATCGCATTGACAGCCCGGGTAAGGCGTCGATTCACCATCACTGTCGCATCCGACAAACGACATGGCAACGAGGGCAACCACGGTAAAGTGCAGACGAATTCCCACCCCAGCCCCTCCAATGGCCGAATCATCGGCCGTAGCGATGTCGAAAACTATTCGCAAAATTCAGAGCCATTGCAATCCACGAACCGCAAGAAGATCATCAACGCACACAGTAAGGGGCCGCCGAACAAGCGCATACACCGGACGGACGCTCGGGACACGCCGGTTGCATCGAGCCCGCGGCTCGGACGGACCGGGAACCAAACGAGGGGCGGCCTCTGGCCGCGGGCCGCAACCGGCGCGCCCCGGTCCGGCCTGGCGGCCGGCCACGCGTCCGCCGGTGACGCGCAAACCGTTGGACGGGCAAGGCCAGATGCACGTTGCTCCCTACTGAAGCAACTCCGCGAGGGGGTGCAGATCCCTTTCCTCGACCTGATGGTTGTTGACCAGTCGCATGCCCTTCCAGCCAGTCATCCTCGGGGCCGTGGCCTGAACTTCAGCAATGGTCGACCACCCCTTGAGACTCACCGTTGGCGCCAGCGCCCCGTTCCCGGAAACCACCACCCAAACGATGATGTCTGCCTTATCACGGATGATGGGCAACTGTTCGACCGCGACACATCGACCAAGTTCGGACCAGTACTTGAGGCTCCATGCCTTGACCTCGACCCTCTTGGCACCGGCAGGAAACTCGATGACCAAGTCGCACTCCCCATCCATACCCGGGTCGAGGAACCGCCCCTCGGTTTCAAGAGCATGTCCTTCAGCCCACCGAAGCACGGCGAACTCTCCAAGCTTCCCGATAAAGTGGGACCTCAGACTGTTCGTGTAGTGACCTTCAAGGCCCCCGAACTTGCCCATCGTGCGAAGTGCCAGCAAGATCGCCTTACCTACGTCCTCAAACAAAAGGGTAACGTCCACGGCGTGCCTCAAGAGAATCCCAAACCGTATGGTCAGCCCTTCGACACCTTCCGCAGCGCCTTCAGCGCGTCACCGAGTCGCCCGCCCCATGGCGCGAGCCAATCCGGTACATCATCCGGGTTCAGCGACTGGAGCCAGAATGTCTCGGTGCCCCCGGTACCCGTGTGCTGGGGAAGGTGGCCGATCACGTGCTGACGAAGGATGTGCTTCGGGATCGCCCAGCAATGTGCGTCGAAAGGACTGATCCCAAGGCAGATGGCAATGTCGTACTCTTGGTCTCTGAACTGCTGAAAAGTGTAGCCCCCTTGCGCCCACCATGTGGAGAATTTGATCTCCGCCCGAAGCCCACCGATCACCCGGTCACAGTCGCTATCCGGCGGCCCCATTACGTCCAGATCGCGGGAAGCACACCAACCGGCAACCAGTTGCTCCCCGATCTTGCCGCGCTGCCTCGATGGCCGGGACTTGATCCAGGCGAACGGACTGCCCTGCCACGCCAGATCCTCCGCGGCGTAGTCGGCCTGCAGTGTGGTGGCCAGGGCGGCCAACGCCTGCACCTCTGGATCGGTTATGACCCTGTTCATCCGCACCTCACAGAAGAGTGGCTTGGACGGGTTCAGCGCCTTCCGGCTCGAAATTGACGCACTCAGGCTCGGCCCAGGCGAGCCGACGAGCGGCGATCCGGACGGCCTCGACGCTGTGGTCGATCAGGATAAACTTGCGGCACAGTCGCGCGGCCGCCTCCCCGAGAGTCCCGCTTCCCGCGAAAAAGTCCAGGAGAAGGTCGCCCGGTTTGGAGTGGACTTTCACGATTCGCTCGATGATCCCGAGGGGCTTCTGTGTCGGATAACCGGTCTTCTCCCGGCCGTTGGTCGGGACGATCGTGTGCCACCAAACGTCTGTCGGGGTCTTGCCCCTTTCGGCCTTCTCTGGCCCCACGAGGCCAGGGGCCATGTACGGGATCCGATCCATCTCGTCGAAGTTGAATGTGTAGTTCTCGGGGTCGTTCGCGTACCAGAGGATGTTGTCGTGCTTGGCGGGCCACCGGTTCTTCGGCCGCGCACCATAGTCATAGGCCCAGATGATCTCGTTGATGAACCGCTCCCGCCCGAAGATTTTATCGAGCAGCACTTTGCAGTAGTGGACTTCCCGATAGTCGATGTGGAAGAAGAACGAGCCCGTGGGAGCGAGGACTCGGCGTGCTTCCAGCAACCGAGGCTTCAGAAACTCCAGGAAGTCATCGAAGTTGTCCTCGAACGCCAGACTCCCCTTTTGGACTGAACGGTACCGCTTGCCCTGAAACCCCGTCCGGTCCCCGTTCTCCTCGTCCTGGATCGTCTCCAAACGAGTTCGGCGCTGCTCCTTGCCGGTATTGAAAGGCGGGTCGATGTAGATCAAGTCCACCGAGCCACTCGGAATGGTGGACAGATAGGCTAGGTTGTCGGCCAGAACGATCTGCTTCATCGGTGCCCTCAGAAAGAGCGGCCCACCCCACGTCGAACGGCGGGCATCATCGCCGGTCCAATCTTCTTCTGCCCAATCCGGGGTGTCAATCGCAGTCTAGAAGTCGACGTGGCAGCGTGAACCGGAGACTCGCTTCCCTTCCGTCCCACCCTGTTTGTTCGAAGAAGGCCGTCCAACAAACGGCTTGAACGGTCAACCCCCTGCCGACACGGTCCCTGCACCGGCCCCGCCTCGATGGCCCCAGTAGTTTGAAGGTCCGGCTTGGCGGGGCCGCAGGGACCGCGCCGGCTGCCGCCTGCGGCGGCACCGGGGCTTGCCGTTCAGCCGCAAGCCGTTCGACGGGCAGAGAACATCCAGGCGAATTCAACGTGTGGCAACAACCACCCGGATCAGAAACTCGTGACGATGACTTCCTCGACCTTACCGCGGCCATCCGCATCCCGGTTCACGGCCCGCTTCGCCAGCACCGTGTCGATGCGAAACTTCGAATACATGGCCACCACCACGTCCGTCTTCGAGTTCGACAGCATCACGTGCACGCCACGCTCCGCCAACGCTGAGAAGACATCTGCCAAGCGTGCCTGGTCCGCCATCGAGAACCCGTCCTGAGCGTACGCGGTGAAAGATGCTGTCTTGGAAACCGGCACGTAAGGCGGATCGAAGTAGACCAAGTCACCCGGCTGCGCATCCTCGATCACGCCCTCGAACGAGCGAACGGACAACTTGGCCGGTCTAAGCGCAGCCGACGCCGCACGAAGCGTCTCTTCGTCGCAGATGGTCGGGTTCACGTACCGGCCAATCGGCACGTTGAACTGGCCCTTGCTGTTCTCACGGTAAAGGCCGTTGAAACAGGTGCGATTCAAGTAGATCAGACGTGCGGCCCGCTCCGCGACCGTTGCAGGAACCGACGCCCGAACCGCGTAGAAGTAGTCCGTAGAGTGCCTCTCCGCGTGGCTGCGAAGGTGCCGTACGACCTCGTCCACATCAGTCGCGACGCCCTGGTACGCCTCAATCAAACGCACATTGACGTCAGACAGCGAAACGCCGTCCTCGATCAGTTTCTGGTTGCGCAACTCAAAGAACAGTGCGCCGCCGCCCACGAACGGCTCGTGGTACGCGCGAAACGGCCCCAACCGCTGGACGTGTCCCGCCAGCGCAGGCAGCAACTGCCGCTTGCCTCCCGCCCACTTCAGAAACGGACGAAACTCCCCCAAGGTCGGAACCCCCGCTACAAACCGAAGTAGAGTTCAAGCCACTTCCGCACGTCCTGGAACTCGATCGCCTTACCGGTCGAAAGCAAGTACGCCACCATGTCACTCGTGAAGCCGTCACCGTCGAAGACCACGATGCCCCGAATCGGCCATCCCTTCATGTCTTCGATGGTCGCCGAAATCTTCTCCTGGGCCGTTCCCTGCGTCGCCTGGTACTTGCACTCGATGCCCAACGTCCTCCGGGTCTCCGGATGCCGTACTACTACATCAATCCTGCGACGTGCGCCCCAAAGCCGTCGCCCCACCTGGACCTCGATTTCGGTCTCCAAACCCATGCTACGACCGAGATCCGCCACCGCATCCCGCAGGTCCTGACCGTTCTGCACGGCGCGTCCCTTGCCAGCCATTCTCGCCCTCCATCGGACTCGTGCCGAATCCTAACCGACTGCGCCACCCTTTGAAACAAACAGGGGCCGACCTACCGGCGCGGAGAGGGCCGTCGAACAAGCGCGTTCACGCGGTCGGACGCTCGGGACACGCCGTTTGCACGAGCCCGCGGCTCGGATGGACTGGAACAAGAACGAGGGGCGACCTTCGGCCGCGGGCCGCAACCGGCGCGCCCCGGCCTGGCCTGGCGGCCAGGCACGCGTCCGCCGGTGACGCGCAAACCGTTCGACGGGCAAAGGACACCATTCCACCGCGAGTTCTCCGCGACCTCTCCCGGGGATGGCAATCCCATCTCTTCGTGAAATCCCCCGGCTCCGATCCGTATACTGTTGCCGTCTGCTGGCAATGGCCATACCTGACAAGGTCCTGGATCTTGAACGAATCTCGGCCACTCCAGGACACCAGCGTGGTGGCCATGAGGGGAAAATGATGCTGAAACCACGCATGGCTGGTGCTCGCATCTCGCCTCTGGTCATTCTCGTAAGCCTCGGATGTTCATCAAGCACCGTTTCCTCGTTGGACAGCCAATCCGACCATCCTGACGCCACTTCAACAGACGCCGCGAGGCTCGACTCTGGCGGTAGTGTTCCTGACGCCCCCTGGAGCGCTGACTGTCTCGCCTGGGAAACCGTGGATCTTCCCGGCTTCTTTGGACACTCACCCAATCCGTGTAATTGCTACGCGCCGCCCTACTGTAACTGCCTTGCCCACGGAGGCATGATGACATGGGCCTGCGCTGCCAGCGATGAGTACTGTTGCTGGTTCAAGTCGACCTGCCTGCCATGCGACTGGGTCAGTCCCCCGGTTGAAGACTGGCCCTCCACCGATGCCCCCATTGACCCGAGATGCCCCGAAATCATCGATGCAGTCTGGAACCCTGACGTCGAATGGCGAAAGTGCCTTGATTGGGCTCCATGATTGGACCTCTGCAATCCTTGACTCACCAATCGCCTTCGCCCGCAACGCCACTTCCCCTCCCCATGCGCGGTCAACCACCAGCTCCGCTTCGACATCCCCGCGCTGGAACGCCGTCGAACGCGCGCAGCGCTGTCGACCGCTCGGACGACAGCGTTTCGTCTGCCCTCTTCCATGAGGTGCTCTGTTCGACTTGAATCGCGCGCCACAGATCCCACATGATTTCTGCGGTGACCGAGGGAGATACACATGAAGGCATTGCCCGCGACAATGGTGTTCCTAGTACTTGCTTGACCAATAGAGCGTAACGTGATAGTGGGTGGGCATGAGTTACAAACCCACCCAGATTGAGTTGAGCGAGGGCGAGCGGACGATGCTGGAGTCGTGGTCGGGCGGCCAAGCGACCGAGCAGCGGCTGGTGCTGAGGTCGCGAATCATCCTTGCCGCCGCAAGTGGCCAGGGTACCAACGCGATCGCCGAGCAACTGGACATCAGGCCCGCGACGGTGAGCAAGTGGCGCCTGCGTTTCGCGGAGCAGCGGATCGCGGGGGTCATGGACAAGCCGGGGCGTGGCAGGAAGCGTCGGTACGACGAGGCGACCGAGAAGCGGATCCTGTCGCAACTCGACAAGAAGCCGCCGTCTGGGTACGCGACGTGGACGGGTGGCCTGGTCGCGAAGGCGCTTGGTGACGTGTCGGCCGATCACGTCTGGGCGGTGCTGAGGAAGCACGGGATCCAGCTTCAGCGGCGCCGGAGTTGGTGCATCAGCACCGACCCACAATTCGCGCCGAAGGCCGCAGACGTG
>JARKOC010000165.1 GCA_029975915.1 Bryobacteraceae bacterium | reverse complement strand
AGCAGCAGGGATTCCAGGATGAACGCCCCGATGATGCTCCTCCTCCGGAAACCCAGGGCGCGCAGGGTGCCGATCTCGTTGGTGCGGTTGGCGACCGCCGCGTACATGGTGATCATGGCGCCGATGACCGCGCCCAGGGAGAAGATCACCGTCAGGGAAATACCGAGCACGCGCAGGAACTTGGCCATCATCTCCGACTGGTCCGCGTAGTATTTGGTCTCGCGCCGCGCCTCCAGGGTCAGGCGCGGGTCCCCCTCGATGCGCGCCTTCACCGTGTCGAACGCCGCGGTATCGGCCAACCGGAAGATCACCAGGGAATAGACCGGCCGACGGAACGCCTGCATCAGCTGGTCCGCGTCCCCCCAGATCTCCGAACTGAACCCGCTGTTGCCCGCATCGAATATCCCCACCACCGTCCAGTCCCGCATGCCGAAACGGAGGGTCTCCCCCACCCCTCCCCCCTTGAAGCGCTTGGCGATGCTGGCTCCGGCAACGATCTCCGACGATCCGAAGCGGGGCATGCGCCCTTCCGTGATGCGCACCTGGGGCCGCAGCTGCAACGAGCTTGGCTGTATCCCCCTGATGACAACGTGGGCCGGTTTGTTGCTCCCCCGCTTCGGCAGGTTGATGAGCACCACCATCTCCTTGGCCAGCAGGCGACGCCCGTCGCCGGAGAAGGCAACCTCCGGTTCGGTCTCCACGATGGACGCCTGCAGCCGTTCCACGCCGCTCTGCACGTCGGTGCCGGCGCCCTTGCGGATCACCACCACGTTGTCCGGTGAGCCGGTGTCCACCAGGGTCTTGCGCAACCCCTCGGCCAGCATCAGGATTGCCGCAAACACGAACACCACCAGGGCCATGCCGCCCGCGGTCAGGACGGTGGTCAGGCGGCGGGTCCAGAGGTTGCGCAGGCTGTAGGAGAATGGGATGGACATATTCAATACTTTCTCAGACCAGCCAGGTTTTCAAAACCCGGCAGGTCTTTTACAACCTCACCCGATCCGCCGCAGCCCGTCCGCGATGCGGATGTTCACCGCCCGCCACGTGGGAAAAATCGCGGCCACGATCCCCACCAGCAGGGCGGCGGCCACGTCCATGACGATTGTCGTGGAGGACACGTTGAAGAAGGGAAAATAGTTGGACAGGTACGACGCAAACGCCCGGGCCGCGGGAAAGGTGAGCGCAATTCCAAAGGCGCAGCCGGTCATGCTGATGACCAGGGACTCGCCGAAGATCAGGCCGGCGATATGGAACGCGCCGAAACCCAGGGTCTTGAACACCGCGTACTCGCCGATCCGTTCCCGCGCGGTCATGGCCATGGTGTTGGCCACCACCGCCATGATGATGACGATCACCACGAAGGAGACGAGCTTGATGGCGATGAGGATGGCCTCGGTCATGGAGATGAAGCCCATGGCGAACGCCTTTTCCGACTCGGTCATGGTCTCGGCCAGGGAATTGCGGAAGGTCCCGTCGATTGCCGCGGCCACATCCGATGACACGGAAGGAGTGGTGATCCCTATCATGTAGAAGCCGGCCTGATCGGCACGGCGGGGCACGGTCTTCTTCAGGGCTTCGTTCAGGTAGTCCCAGTGAAAGAACATCTGGGTCTCGTCGGTGCTTTTGTCCCTGCCGTGGTAGATGCCGCGCAGCACGAACTCCCAGGTACCCGGATATATCGTTCCCTTAAGGGGGATGGTGTCGCCGATCTTCCAGCCGAAACGGTCAGCCAGCTTGCGTCCCACAACGCACGCCTTGCGGTCCCGGTTCACCGCGGCCGCCTGGTCCGGCGACAGGATGAACTCGGGATAGAGTTTCAGGTAGCTCTCCATGTCCACGGCGAAATTGGCGAAGAAGTTCTTCTCTTCGATGAAGATGCCGCCGAACCAGTTCCCCCAGGAAACCAGCTTCACCCCCTCGAATTGCCGGATCCTGTCCTTGTAGGAAATGGGCAGGGGAAAGATCAGGGACACGGCGTTGCGGGTGACGAGGCGGGTTGCCGACGAGGCCTCCACGCCGGAGTACCAGATATCGACCAGCGTACGCAGCATGCCGAAGGCGAGGATGGCCACGGTTATCCCCAGCACGGTGAGGAAGGTGCGCAGACGGTGACGGAACGCGTTTCTCCAGAGGAGTTTAAGGATGTACATCGGTCAGGATCCCTTTGTCCAGAAAGCGGATGACATGGGCCTTTTCCGCTGCCCGGGGATCGTGGGTCACCATGATGATGGTCTTTCCCGATTCGCGATTGAGGCGGTCCATGAGGTCCAGGATCTCGGCCGCGGACTGGCGGTCCAGGTCGCCGGTGGGCTCGTCGGCCACCAGGATGGTCGGGTCGGTGACCACGGCCCGG
>JARKOC010000149.1 GCA_029975915.1 Bryobacteraceae bacterium | reverse complement strand
TCCGGGTCAGCCGGCAGCGGCAACGGCACGGTTCAGGTGAAAGTGACGGCGAATACGGGATTGGCCAGAAGCGGAACGATAACGGTTGCTGGCAAAACGGTGACCATTAGTCAGGCTGACGGAGTTTGTTCCTACTCGGTCAGTCCGACATCGGCGAGCATATCAAAGGCTGGCGGAACGCTCAGCTTCCAGGTCACGGCGACTGCGGGTTGTTCTTGGACGGCAAAGAGCGCTACACCGTGGGTAACCGTGACATCTGGCGCTGGGCCACTGACCGGCAATGGGACCGTCAAGGTGAGCGTGGCCCCGAATACGTCGGGTGTCGCACGCTCTGGCTACTTGGCGATTACGAATAAACTGATCACGATTTCGCAGAGCGCTCAGTGATGTAATTTGACCTCCAAAGCGGGTTGCCGTGTGTAGATCGGGCAACCCGCTACTGATGAGACGGAAGCTGGAGGCTTGCGATCTCGCGGCGGATCCCATCGGCAAACGCAAGCGGAGAGTACTCAAGATCTCCGCAAGCCTCCTTATAATCAAAGACCTTATTCTCGCGCAGGCGGATCAATTGTTCAGATCGAAGGGGCAGAGCAATCTGCCCCTTTTCAAGTAAAGAGACAAGCTGAATGACCGGCCAGGCGGGCAGGTGGATAAGACGGACCGCACGGCCGAGCTGCGCCGCGATCTCCTTGACGAGGGCATTGAATTCAATTGGTTGCTTGCCCGGCAGGTTGTATGTCCGGCCAACAGCTTCCGGACGGGCCAACGCCTGAGTGATTGCGAAGGCGACATCTCCGGCGTAAACGGGCTGTTGCAGCGCGCGACCATCGCCCACCACGGGCAAGACGCGGTGCGTGGACAGGTAGCGAATCAGCCGCGACATGTTCTTGTCGCGGGCGCTGCCGTAGATCATCGTGGGGCGGAGGATGACCGTCTCCAGTGGGGCGGCGAGAATCTCGCGTTCGGCCTTGAGGCGGTGGGCCCGGTGCTCCGAAGGGATTGTGGTGAAGATGGCTGTGGTTGAAAAAAAGACGGCGCGCCTCACTCCAGCCAAACGGCAGCATTCGAGTGTCTGCAAATGATTGACACTAAGAATGTTAGGAATGTGCACCAGATACTGAACGCCCTCAAGCGCCGCGCTGAGGGCCAGAGGGTCGTTGATGTTGCCGTAGAGCACTCGAAGTAAAGTGTTGGAGCGCAGTTTCTCGGCTTTGTCCTGGTTTCTGACCAGACAATTCACCTGGTAGCCTTGTTCGATCAGGAGCGGAAGAAGAAACTCTCCAGTGAGCCCGGTTGCGCCAACCACGAGTACGCTCTCTGCCGGCATGGTCTACTGGCCGATCTCCCTTCGGAGAAGTTGTGCACAGACTTCAAATGTTTCCCGCCCGACATCCTGCCAACTGCGCTTGAAGGTGTTCGAAATCGCAGCACGGTCCCACGGAACGTTCAACGCGCGTTCAATACCCGCAGCGAGAGAGACCGCGTCCCGCGGGGCGACAAGGATGCCCGAAATCGCCGATAACAGATCCGGAATGCCGCCGATCGCTGTCCCGACGACGGGCGTTCCACAGGCCAAGGCCTCCAGTACAACATTGGGGCATCCTTCAGAGTAGCTAGGCAGGCAAAAGATGTCGGCGCCCGATAGCCATTGAGCCACCTGCGCCGAAGAGGCTGAGCCGGGTAAGTGGAAGCGGCCCGCCAAGCCCGACTTTGTCCGAGTCTGCTCAAGTTCAGTTCGCATGGATCCCTCGCCGATGCAGGCCAATTCGAGATTCGGGAGCCGGCAAGCGAGCTCTATGAATGCGGACGAAAGCTCTCTCAAGCCTTTGGTTGCAATCAGGTGGCCGACATAGACGATCAGTTTCGCGTCCGGACCGATTCCAATCTGAGCCCGGGCTGCCATCTGGTCACCTGGGCAGAACAGATTGGTGTTGCAACCGTTGGTGATGACACGGACATTCTGTTGGTTTGCGCCGAGTTCGATCGCGGTTCGGCGAAGCTCTTCGGTCACGGTCAGGACTCTGTCGGCTTCACGAACCGTCTTGCCTATGTAAGCACGGCTGATCCGGTCCGGGATTCGAAGCAGGTCAGAACCTCGTGAGCCGGCTACAACAGGGACCTTCAGCTCTTTTCCAACTTTCAAGGCTGCATACCCATACGGATAGATCCAATACGCCAGGATCACGTCGGGCTTGAAGTCTCTGATGAATGGAAGGAGCCGCGACGCACTAGCCAAACCATTGATGAGGCGCCCTATCACGGGTAAGGTTGGATGCTCAAAGTACTTCGTTCTCACTCCCGCAGGCTGATAGGTAGGGTCGATCGGGCGGGTTTGGTAGGTGCGTGGCTGGAGGAGTCTCCATTTCGGGTAGGCAGCAACCGGGCAAAAAACTTCGACGTCAGCCAGATCGCAGAGTGCTAGAACGGTTTGGTAGATCGGGTGGCCTCTGTAAGGTTCAGCGCGAAGCGGAAACAGCGGCGTGACGACGGCGATTCTTGGATGGCTGCGAGCGGGGCGCGTCACCGAGAGCCTCCCAGCAAACCGGTGGCCCTCGCCAGGGTGGCCACCAGTCGCGGGCGTTCATACTGGTGAATGGCATCCCAGTCGGGGCGAATGATGGGCTGGCCAGCCGAGGTTTGCCAGCGTTCAAAAGCATCAATGAGTAGTTGCTTGATGGCGACTGGGTCGTCTTGCGGGACGCACCAGCCCGCCTTTGTCTCGTTCAGTACTCTAGCAATCTCTCCATGCGGCGGCGTCAGCGCCAGAACCGGCTTTCCGGCCGCAAGGTATTCGAAGAGCTTGCCTGACTGAGCATCTGGCGTCCCCACGATCAGGAGGGTGTAGTCGGCTTCGCGCACATGAGAGAAGGCCTCGTTTTGGGGCAGGAACCCAAGGAGCCGGGCCACAGGGCCGCACCCTTGCAGCAAGCGCAGAGCCTCCGGAGCGACACGGCCGGCAATGCGGAGTTCCAACTTTGAGGCGACCGTCTCGGGCAATGAGAGCAACGCCTCGACAAGAGAGCGTGGTGAGTAAACGTCGCTATCCTGGAGGCTCCCCGTATAGGTAATGACCATCTTGCTTTTTGAGTCAGGAGAAGCATCCTGCGAGCATATGTTCTGGCTCGTCAGCAGCCCAGGATCATAACCATTGGGAACGCATAGAAATTTGCCGGATGGTTGTTCAGGGTACCGATTCCGGATTTGCTGAACCCACGTCGGCGTGACAGAGACGACGTAATCGGCAAGAGAAACGGCTTCCCGCTCCAACTCCCGGACGCGACGCTCTCTGTAAGCGCTAATGTTGGAATTCGAGCGGAAGATGTAACCGATCCATTGATCCCGGTAATCAAGAATCAACTTCAAGTGGGGATATTTACGCTTCAACGCCACCCCAACCTGGAAGGCTGAAAACGGAGGAGATGTAACCAGGACCGCGTCAATCTTGTGCTCCGTGATGAGTTTCTTCCCCGCTCGAATAGCGAACGGAACCCAGAATCTTTGCGGATCGGGGCACATTAGGCGTTCAAAGAAGGCGACGGCGAGTTTCTTTAAACCCACAAGAGTGGTGGCCCTGGGATGAGTGGCCAATGGCGCGTTAGGGGAATTCCCGGCGGGCTGGGATCCACGGCCAAGCAGCCTGAGCACCCGCTGACGAAACTCAAAAGAGAATTCCGGCGTGAAGGCGCGGTGTATTGGTGTCTTTGGAGGAAGGGCGGCCAGAAGACTCGGATCAACTGTTGGAACCGCCGGATTCTTCGTTGTGAGGACAAAGACGTCACACCCCAATGGAGGGAGGTACTTGACGAAACTGATGGCGCGCTGAACTCCGACTCCACCCACCGGAGGGAACAGATATGACACCAGGAGCAATCTCTTCCGCTTGTTGCTCATTGGGGGTGCGGTTTTCATCTTGGCGAGGCCGATCCTAGCGTTCCAGCAATGATTTGGTTGTACAAGGCACGGTACTCTCGCTCCATTCTCTCGACAGTGAATCGGGACTCGGCTTCGAGCTGCGCCCTCCGGCCCATTTCGGCAAGCTTGGTAGAATTGGCCGCCATGGACATGGCGGCAGCCAGGCTGCCTGCGTCTCCAGCCGCACAGAGCCACCCCGTCAGGCCATCCTTTATCACTTCGGGAACTCCACCGACAGACGTTGCAACTACCGGCAAGCCAGCCGCCATCGCCTCGAGAACGGAGACAGGCAAGCCTTCAGTGATTGACGAGAGAACGAAGACATCCATGGCTTCGAGCGCGGTGGCTGTGTCGAGCGTGGATCCAGGGAAGATCTGATCGGGGTCCAGGTCGAGCGACACCGCTTTGGCGCGCAGCGCGGCCTTCAAAGAGCCGTCTCCAAACACTTTCAGCTCGGCATGCCGATTTTCGCGGCGCACCCGAGCAAACGCATCGAGAAGCACGCTGTGCGCTTTGGCCTCGGTCAACCGGCCAACAGTTCCGAAGCGAACTACCGGCAGTCTGGAGCCAGGTGATGCGCTGTGCAGGACGAAGTGACTGGTGGGGATTCCATTCAGAATCACACGGCACTTCTTCTCAGGCACGCCCCGATGGGTGATGAAGAACCGCCGGGCATTCTCACTGACACAGACCACGGCATCAGTCAGCGGTAAGACGGCCCGATAATAAAGCTCCTGGCGCGAAGACGTGTGGACGATTCCAAGGCCGTGACGGGTGTTGACGATATGTCGAACGCCCGCGAGCTTGGCGGCAAGTACGGCGTAGTGATGCACCACCGAGTTGTGCGTATGGACCAAGTCAATGCGGTCTTCGCGCAACCAGCGGGCCAGTTGCTTAACAGCCCCCAGTGTGAAACCGGGAGCCTTGCGCAGAGCCCTTATGCCAACCCCCGCGTCAACCGCCTGGCACGACAGCGTGCCCGGTTCGAACAGGCAATAGATCGAACTCGACGCGCAACTTTGCGCCAGTGCTGCGCCTAGGTCGACCGCGATTCTCTCCAACCCGCCCACTTCGAGGTTCTCGACCACCTGGCAGATTCTCGGCGGAAGGTCGCGGCTCATACTCTCTCCAGCATGACTCGTCATCAAGTTATCCAAAGCAGCGCATAGAGCGCCAAGAACGACAGGCACGCGACGACTAGGGTGTCCCTGAGCCATTTCGAGGGCGGGCGTTCTTGGATCAAGTCCGGCGAGGAGTCCACAGCAAGCGAGTAGAGAGCTACGGCTCCGCCAAGAAGGACATAGAGCGGCACAGCAAAAGCCCGGGCAAGAAATAACGACATCGTCACATATGAGGCCAACGAGAGCTTCATGGCCCAGGCTGCGGAAGCAAACCAGGCGTCGAGTTCTCCGAGAAGAACGTAGCGTTCGATGGCGTTCAACTGCCAATATGTCGTGACGAGCAATGCGAGCCAGACGAAGTAGCCCACAAATCCAAGCTCAGTGAAGCACTCGACCAAAGCGTTATGTGCCGAGTAAAGCGAGTGTTCCGTGAACAACCCGAAGCCGACTCCCCAAACCGGAGACGACTTGAAAGCGGCCAGCCCGTCGGCCCAGATATCCATTCGATTCTCGCCTTCAGTTAGAGAAATCGACCTTCCCCCAGAGAAACCGGCGGCCAAAAGAGTCAGGAACATGGAGGCGCCAACGGCAATTGATAACACGGCCCCGACTTTGCGTTTCAGGAGGAGCATGCTGAAAACAGCCAGCCCGATCAGCCCGCCTCTTGATCGAGTCAGATACGCGCAGTACAGAATCGCGCCAGTGGAGCAGACGCGGATGGCCGTCCAGATGGGCGACGTCCCGCGAATAAAGACCCACACTAGCGGCAGAACCGCAATCAAGAACTGGGCGAAGGCATTTGGATCATTCAATGTGCCGAGCGCCTGCGAGCGGGCGATATACTCACGAACACCAAAGTCGTCCAGTTCGCTTTTCCCCTGCTGTAGAACCCACGGCGTATCATCGCCCCCCCAGTAGGCCGCCGCGATGGCCGCCACGCTGAGAACGGTGGCGGTCAAGACGATCCCTCGAAGGCCTAAGACCAAATCCTCCCGCTTGCGGGCTCCCCACGACAGCAGCAGATACAGCATGACGCACGGCATGAAGAGCATAAGGGCGTCAAGGGAGGCTGAGTAGCGGCCATTCAGAATTCGAGAAACCACAACCAGCCCCCAGAGCGCGAGTATCAGGGTATGTTGCGGTGCCCAAGTCCGCTTGGCGGAAATCGCAAAAGAAAGGATCAAGGCACCCATACTGGCAACGTTGAGAATGAGGCCCAAACGGAGAAAAGCCAACTCCGGGAACAGATCGTTGAATGACGTCATGTAGATCAGGAACGTCGTTAGAAAGATGGCGATGAGCATGGATTACTTGCCATTTCCTTCAATGGGGCGCAGTGCCTCCACAGGCCTGAAAGACGGCCCGGTAAAGGCCGTGTGCGGATACATAGTGCAATTCCAGGTCCCGGCGTGCTGCCTCGGCTGATACCCATTCGAACAGGTTGTCCAGTGTATGTGAAAGGAGATGCTGCGAGGTGCTCTCCTGCGTTCCGTGCGTAAATATTTTGATAAAAATGTCGGAACCGACGCGAGGCGCAACGTCAAACCAGGTCGCCACGCGCTTGGGGATCAGCGGATTGTAGTGCGCCAGTTCGCCAATCTCAAGGGTGAGCCGGGTTCGATCGCGGTACACTAGGCCCCAGGGGCCGGGGATCATGAGCAAGTCGCCGGAACCGGGCTGGCCCTGTTTCACGATCTGCCCGGAATCATACGACTTCGGCGCCGCCGGATCGTCCACCACCCAATAGATTTCGTTGAGCAGACGGGCCTGCATGTCAGAGGGTCCACAGGGCATGGTGAAGTCTGCATAGCAACCGAGTTGCTTCAATAGCGTGATCTCGTTATTCAGGCCGCAGTAGCGCCCCTCGGGATGCGAATTGTCCAGGCACCAGTTGCCATGGATGAAGCCGAAGACAATCTCGCCGTTGTTTTTTCTGAGCAGCCCGTGGTTCTGGTGCAAGGCTTGCTTATAGGCGCTTACCTTGTCGATAAAGGCGGATTCGGTGTCATGGTCGTGGTGGAGGTGGACCTCCACGTCGCCGAGACCGAGAAGTTTAATTTCGGCCAGCAGATCGAGCAACTCGGGCCGGTATTCCTCCTCAGGGTAGAAGAATGTGTACTGAGGAGGTTGCCCAATCGAGTCGGCGTGGCGCTGAGCGATCTCGGGCCAGCGCTCGCGCCAAAGCCGCACGCGGTCCAAGGCCACGCTGTCCTGGCTATTACGCCAGTACGGCTCGTAATGATCAGCGATCGACACCCAAACCCGTCTGGCCGCAGCGGTGTGAAACATGCGTCTGAACCGGCTGGCCACGTAGCCGGGCAGCCAGATCTCCGCGTGTTTTGGCAGTTTCATGCTGTGATTCGCCGGCTAAAGCCGGAAACCCGACTTCGTCGCGTCGTCATAGAACATCCTGACCGTGTCGAGTGAGTACTCGCTGAGGTCCTTGCCCACCAGACTGAGTTTTTTCAGGATATCCGGTGTTGCGGTAATGATGTGGCAGCCGATGTCGTCGGCCTGGAAAACGTTGAGCAGTTCGCGCGGACTGGCCCAGATCAGTTCCATCTGCGGGTGCGGCCGCAAAATCTCCATCGCCGAGGCCATCAACGGTACCGGGTCGATTCCCGTGTCGGCGATGCGGCCGGCAAAGACACTCACATTCGACGGCGCGCCGCCGGAGAGCGCGTTCACCACCTCACGCACCTGGTCAAGTGCCAGGATCGCGGTCACGTTCAACTTGACGCCGTCTTGGGTCAGGGCTCGAACCAGGTCGGCCGACGATTCCCGGCGCGTGTTGGTCACCGGGATCTTCACGTAGACGTTCGGTCCCCAGGCGGCGATTTTTCGGGCCTGGCGGGCCATGTCAGGAAAGTCATCGGCAAAGACTTCGAGCGAAATCGGCCGATCTGGGATGGCTTCCAGGATGTCCCGCGCAAAGGCTTCATAGTCTGAGATCCCAGCCTTTCGCATGAGCGTAGGGTTCGTCGTGAAGCCCTTGATCAAAGGATTCCGGTACAACTCAAGCATCGACAACTTCTCAGCGCCGTCAGCGAAGAGCTTCACCTTCAAGTCGTTCACTGCTTTCATTGCAGCCACTCCTCCATTAGATTGATTGTGCAACAATCCAATCCACGGCCTGTCGCAAATCGCTCACCTTGACGTCAGGAGCCGTACCAGGACCTTTCTCCCGGTAACCGTAATCGATCCATACCACGCGGCATCCGGCCGCCTGGCCAGCCTCCACATCACGCCACCGGTCGCCGATCATAAAACTCGCGCCCAGATCGATGCCGTGTTCGGCAGCAGCTTCTAGCAGCATCCCAGGCTTGGGTTTGCGGCACGCGCAACCGTCGGCGCTGTCGTGATAACACACTCGAAACTCATCCACGGGCAGGACAGCCGCCATCCGGCGGTGCATCTCCTCCACGGCTTCACGGCTCTGTGTCCCTCTAGCGACGTCCGGTTGATTCGTCACAACGATTAGGAGATACCCCAACCCCTTGAGATTGGCCAGGGCGGCTGCCGCTTCCGGAACAATTTCCATCTCGTCCGCTGTGGCTGGCGGATAGGGCTTGCCGTCGCGGACCACCGCCTTGTTCAACACGCCATCGCGATCGAGAAATACCGCGCGTTTCAGCGGACCGACTCCCATTTGGTCTCCGCCTGTTTCAGACTCGGGTGCGAAACCAACAGGTGCCACACTATCGCCTGGAATGCCTCGGCGTGCGGCGTCGTGTGCACCGTATTTACGGTCGGGATGATGGCACAGGCGTCGGCGACTGTCGCCGTAAAGCCGCCATCCCGGCCGACAATGCCCAAGATCTTCGATCCCACCGTCTTGGCATACTGCAGGGCCGCCACCAGGTTTGGACTGACATTCTTTTCGAGATTGCCGCCGCCGACAGAGAACACCAGGAGGCCGTCTTCGGCCTTCAGACGACTGGTACGAAGCCAGCTTTCAAACACCCCGGCCCAGCCCTCATCGTTTGTGCGAGCCGTGAGTTCCGAGACGTTGTCGGTTGGCGCATACGCTTCAATTCCTGTGATTTTCCGGAAGTCGTTCACAGCGTGAGATGCGTTGGCCGCGCTTCCGCCGACGCCGAGAATGAACAACCGGCCGCCCGAGGCCCGAACGCCTGCCAGGATCTCAGCCATTCGTTCGATCGCGTCGACGTCGAGCTGGTCCAGCACCTGTTTGGCTTCCTCAATGAAGCTCTTCGCAAATGTCATCGGTCAACTACTCCCTTCCCCAAATACTCCGACAACTCCCGTATTCCCTCGTGCGAACCCACTTCGTAAAACCGTTGGGTCACCTCGTAGGCGGCCAATCGATCCCAGGCTAACAACCCCTCGTAGACCTTTGCCAAATCGATGGGCTCGCCCGCGGGGAGGCTCTCCATCATAGATCGGCGGAATGCGCCTAAACCGTAGTCGATGAACGCCATCCGCGGCGTCCGGTTGGTTTTGCTGTAGGCTACGATTCGCGTTCCGTCAAACTCGACATTGCTCGTATCCCAGCGCCCTTCGTTGCGGAAGACCGTCATTAGTCCATCCTTGCCACTCTCGACGAAGGCCCTTTGCACGGCGGCGTAATCACACGGTAGATAAGAATCGCCATAGACCACGAAAAAGCAGTCGTCCAACAATGGAAGCGCCTGCCGCAGGGCGCCGGCCGTACCGAGCAACTTAGGTCCGTCGGGCGAATAGGACACCTTGAGCCCAAAGCGCGACCCATCGCCGACGAAGGCCTCCACTTGCTCGCCCAGGAATCCCGTGCAGATAACGACCCGATCCGCGCCCGCTGACTTTAACAGCCGGAGTTGATGCGCGATAAAGGGCTCGCCGGCGACCTCGACAAGAGACTTGGGGATCTTCTCGGTTAGCGGGCGCAGCCGGGTTGCTAATCCACCGGCGAGGATGGCGACTGGAAACATTCCGCTCACGATTGCGCCACGATCGAGGTGCCCTGGAAATCAAACCGGAAACGCACCTCACGCAAACCGGCGCCGACCATAGCGTGACGCAGGCGGGTCTTGTCCTCGGTGTAGAACATGAGGAAGCCGCCGCCGCCGGCGCCAATCAGCTTTCCGCCCAGAGCGCCGTTTTGCCGGCCGAGTTCGTACCAGTCGTCGATGCGGCTGTTGCTCATGCCCTGGGTGCGCTGGCGCTTGCGCTCCCAGTGCTCGTGCATCAGGGCGGCAAACTGCCGCAGTTCGCCGGCCTCCAAGGCCTCCTTGCTCCTGAATCCTAGTTCCTTGGTGTAGTGCAGGTTGTCGATCATGGACTGATCGTGCTTCTTGCTGCGCTGCTCCTGGTCTTTGAGAATGTCCGAGGCGTTTCGCGTATAGCCGGTGAAGAAGAGGCAAAGATTGTCTTCCAGGTTCGCGAGCGCCTCTTCGGGCATGCGCAGAGGCTCAGCTTTGACTGAACCGTCAGGCTCGAAGGTGAAGCAGGTCACCCCGCCAAAGGCAGCGATGTACTGGTCCTGCTTGCCGACGGGTTCGCCCAGTAGATCGATTTCGATATGGCACGCCTCCTCGGCCAGTTCCTGCGGAGGTAAAAATTGTTTGCGCAACATATGCAAAGCCCGCAGCAGCGCTGTTGTGAAACTGCCTGATGAGCCTAGCCCTGTTCCTGCGGGGATGTCGGACATGCTGGCAATCTCAATGCGCTTGGTGAAGCCGGTCAGACGCAACGCCTCGCGGACGATCGGGTGCCTGACGGCGCTGGTCTCCGGCACCACCTCCATCTGTGAGTATTTGACGATGACGTCTTCGACGAACGGTTCGTGGACGGTGATGTAAACGTGTTTATCCATCGCCGCCGCGACGAGAAATCCTCCGAACTCCCGGTAGTAAGACGGCAGATCAGTTCCTCCGCCTCCGAGTGAAATTCGAAGGGGACTGCGCGTGATGATCAAATCGGCCTCCTCCTCTTCCTCGCCGCAGGGCGCGGAAGTTGTACCAGCCGGCAAGGCCGGGACACATAATCAGTCAATTGTAAGCTCCCGTACAGCCGTCGCACAAACCCTTAAGAACAGCACGCTGTGCGCTAATTGCTTTGTGTTCTAGTACTTGCCATCTGGATCTCCCATTTCACGGACTGGTGCCGCACCGCGGTTCCATCTACACTAAGTCGAGAAGGGAAGCACGGATTGAGAGTTTTCATTACTGGGGCTGCGGGATTCATCGGCAGCAATCTGGCGGATCACTATCTTGGCCAAGGGCATGAAGTTGTTGGATACGACAATTTCTCTACCGGCAAGGAGTACTTCTTGGCCGAGGCTCGGAAGCTCTCAGGGTTCACGCTCCACAGGGCTGATCTTTTGGACCTCGACGCCCTCACCGGAGCCATGTCTGGCGCTGACCTGGTCCTGCATCTTGCAGCCAACGCCGACGTTCGTTTCGGCACCGAGCACCCGCGCAAGGATCTGGATCAGAACGCGATCGGAACGTGGAACGTTCTCGAAGCAATGCGCCGCAACGGCGTTCCCAGAATTGGGTTTGCTTCCACCGGCTCGATCTACGGCGAACCCACAGTGTTCCCAACCCCGGAGACCTGCCCGTTCCCGATTCAAACCTCCCTATATGGCGCATCAAAGCTTGCCGCTGAAGGGCTCATTCAAGCCTACGCGGAGGGTTTTGGGATCCAGGCCTGCATCTTCCGCTTTGTCTCGATTCTCGGGCCGCGTTACACCCACGGCCATATCTTCGATTTTTTACGCCAACTCAGGGAGCACCCGGACCACCTTCACATCCTCGGCAACGGCCTCCAGCGTAAATCCTATCTATACGTCGGTGATTGCGTGAACGCTATCCAGTGCGCCCTGGAGAAGAGCACTGGCAAGATCAATATCTACAATCTCGGCACGGATGAATATTGCACCGTGAACGACTCCGTCTCGTGGATTACTGGCCGCCTCGGGCTCAAACCACGGCGAACCTACTCAGGAGGAGAAAGAGGCTGGATCGGGGACAGTCCGTTCATCTTCCTGGATTGCGCAAAGGTCCGAAGTTTGGGCTGGGCGCCGGACCTGACGATCAAGGATGCCGTCGTCAGCACGGTCGACTATCTCTTGGCAAACCCGGAGCTGCTCGACGGCGGTGAGCCGAGCAGGATCTGAGACCGTTTCGTTTGGCATTGCATGTTCTTCAAAGTAAAGTACTCTAAGGGAATCACAGCAGGAGGATATCGGAGATGCGGCGAAAGAAGCTGATTGTTGGACTGGCTCTGGTTGTTCTGGTCGCGGCTGGCGTGACCGGTTTCTTTGTCATGCGCAACCGGACGCCAGAGAAGTACTACGAGAGAGGTATGACCGCTCTGACCGATGGGGACTACAAAAGCGCGTCCGTCTTCTTCCGCACCGCAATCAAGAGGAACCCTCGATTTGGCGAAGCCTATTGGAAGCTCGGCGAAGCTGAGCTGCGCGCTGAAAACATTCGAAACGGTATCGGCGCCTTACGGCGTGCAGTGGAATTGATGCCCGGCCGGCCCGAACCAGCCAACATGCTCGCTGAGACACTACTCACCATCTATTCGGTGCAGCGGCAAAAAGATCCCGAGATTCTCAAGGACGTCGACGGGCTCGCCAAAGACCTCCTGAAGAAAGATCCCAAGTCGTATGAAGGGTTGCGTCTCGAAGGTCTCCTGTCGATGCTTCAAAACGACATGCCGATGGCCGCCGAAAAACTAAACTTGGCGATTCAAATTAATCCCAATCGTCCCGAGGCTCCTTTTGCTCTGACGCAAGCCCTTGCCGCAATGCGGAAGCTTCCCGAGGCCGAAACGGTCGCCAAGGATCTTATCGAAAGGAACCCAACGTACCTCGAGGCCTACAGGTTTCTCATCCGTCTCTATGCCGCACAGAAGAGGATCCCTGAGATAGAGGCGATTCTCGCCAAACGTACGGAAAAGAACCCAAAGAACAGCCAGGCTCGCTTGGAGCAGGCGGCTTTCTACCTGAGCAATAACCAGAAAGAGCGTTCCGAGCAGATCCTTAACGACATCGTTGCCCGTCCAGCAGATTTCCCCAACGGCCGTATGGAGGTCGGCGATTTCTATTTCCGTCTTCAGATCTTCGACCGTGCCGAAAAGCTCTACCAGGAAGGTGCAGCCCAGGATCAAAAGAGAGCCGATGAGTACCGGTTGCGCGTAGTTCAAGTCAAGCTCGCGCAGAACAAAGCAGACGAAGCCCTTAACCAACTCAATTCCATCCTCCAGACAAGCCCCAAATACTACACCGCACAGCACGTCCGCGGTGAACTCAATCTAAGGCTCGCCGAGGCCAAAGGAAACGACAAAACACAGCTCCAGGCGGCCATCAAGGACTTCGAAGCCTTGGTCGCCGCCAAGGCCCCCTCGACGAAAACAGATGATGTCCTCATGATGTCGAAAGTCCGGGCCTCGCTTGGCAGGGCGTATGAACTCACTGGCGACCTGGCGAAGGCAGCCATGCAATATGAGGATGCGATCAAGGCGGCGCCTGGCCTCACTGGGCCAAGGATGAGCTTGGCCCAGGTCTATCTACGCCAACGCGCAATCGGCAAGGCGATTCAGCTTTGCGACGAAGTGATTAAGCGTGAACCGCGAACCATCCTGGCTTACACGACGAAAGCCGCGGCTCTCATCCAAAGCCAAGACTACGCTCAGGCCCGCCGAAGCATTGAGGAGGCGCTGAAACTCAACCCTACGAATCCAATGATCATGGCGGAGTTGGCTTCCCTCAATTTACGCGAAGGTAAGGTGAACGAAGCCGAAGCGACGCTTCGCCAGTTGTACCAGAAGCATCCCGAGGACCCTCGTTTCGCCATCGGACTCGCCGAAGCGGTCGCGGCCAAAGGGAACCGGCAGGAGGCCTTCAAGATCATGGAGGCCGCGGCTGCCAAGAATGACAAGATGCCCGAAGTCCGCCGCGCCGCCTCAATCGCCGCTCTGCGGAACAACCAGGTTGACATTGCCGCCGGCCACATCCAGAAGCTCCTGGAGCGCGATCCCAACAGCGTTCAGGACCACCTGCGCCTGGGTGAGATTCTGCGCTTCAAACGCGCCTTCCCCGAGTCATTGGCATCCTTCCAAAAAGCCCACTCCCTGGCGCCCGATAATCCAGTCGCCAACCTCCAACTCGCTCTAGCACTGGATGCCGTCGGCCGTCAGGCCGATTCCACGCCCTACTACGAGGCGGTTTTGAAGACCGATTCGGGCAACTCTATCGCCCTCAACAATCTCGCCTACCGGCTAGCCGACAAAGGCCAGGATCTGGACCGCGCATTGCGCTATGCCGAACAGGCGGTCAAAAACGCCCCAAATACTCCAGTCTTTGAGGACACCCTGGGCTGGGTCTATCTAAAAAAGAACTTGCCGGACAGCGCCATCCCCATCTTCCGCCGACTCCTTGAGAAGCAGCCCAACAATCCGGAATGGCTCTTTCACCTCGGCCTCGCCCAGTATCAAAAGGGCGACAAGACGGGGGCCCGCCAGACGCTTCGAAACGCGCTCGCCAACAAGCCGAGCGAAGCCGACGTGGCCAGGATCAATGAGATTCTGAAAGCGATCGGGTAGTCCGCGCCTGAGGCTTACGCAGCCCCAGGTGAACCCATGGCGCCGTCAGTGTTCTGCGGCGCCTCCAGCCGAAGTGCCGGAAACAGGTCCCGGCAGACTTCCGACAATCTCTCGACGGAAGCTCGTTCCTCTCCACTCGAGAACACCGAGAGCAGCAGGTTGTCGCACAGTACGTTCACCAAACGCGGGATGCCCTTACTCTGCTCGTAAATCGCGTCCTTAACCGCATCCGGGATGAGTTGCTGGTCCGGCAACCCTGCACGATCCAGCCGGCTATCGATGTACTTGCTGGTCTCCTGAGGGGTGAATGGTGTGAGCCGCCACCGCAACTCAATTCTCTGGCGTAACTGCCGCAGCCCAAATGAATCCAGCATCTGATCAAACTCAGGCTGTCCAGCCAGAACAACTTGAAGAAGCTTTCCGTGAGTTGGGGTCTCGAGATTCCCAAGCAGCCGGATCTCCTCAAGCACCCGTGGCTCCAAATTCTGAGCCTCGTCGATGATGAGGCAAGTGACTCGCTTCTCCGAGGCCTGCCGGATCAGATACCGGTGCAACTCCAACAGAATTTGAATCTTGGGCTTCTCGAAGCAATCAAGCCCGAAGTCCTGGGCGCAAAGCGCGAAGAACTCCTCCGGCGTCACGCTGGAATGCATCAACGATGCGAAGGTGACTGGTCGTGTCGCCAGCGCGCGCCGCAAACATTCAAGCACAAGGGTCTTGCCCGTTCCTACCTCGCCTGTCAGGCACATGAAGCCCTTGCGAGCCATCACGCCGTAGAAGAGAATCGCCAGCGCCTCGGAGTGCTGCTTGCTCTCAAAGAGGAAGTCCGGGTCCGGCGTGTTGGAGAAGGGCGGCTTGGTCAAGCCAAAGTGCTGGTAGTACATTAAAGCCGAATCACTTGATGCCCACTATTATCGTCTCAGGCGCCTCACCCTGTCACGCAACCTTCAATTCGCCTCGAAATTCTCCTGAAGAGCCTTTCCTCTGAATCCCTGAACCTCCACAACTCCATCATTCCCCGGGGCGTCATGTTACCGAAAAACGGCATCCGGTACTTCAATAGCTTCAATAGATAATGCGGCAGGGGGTCCACCAGCATAACGCTCCCAGGTCTCCGAATCTCAAGCGCCTCAGTGAACCCTGAAGGATGTCCAACGCAAAACGAACAGCGATTCAGAATTTCGACTTCAGCCGCCCAACTGAGACCTCCCAGGTAGTAGCACCGATCCGCCGGCAGGTCGAGTCCAAACTCTGGATACTTGCCATCCACACGATAAAAGTTCTCTTCATTCCGCTTAACACGCATTCCGCAGATCAGCACGGAGCAATCATAAGTTTTCAAAACACGACGAAACACATTTGAATATTTATTGACAAGCTCCTCCGCCGATTGTTGCAGGTATGGCTTCACGGCGCCAGTATTCTTACGATGCCGCCACAGAAATCCAATTGTGGGCTTCATGAACACAGAATCATCGATGCCGCTTGTCTTTAGGATGTCTGAAACTTTAGATTGTCCTTCCTGATTCAATAAAATTTGATGTTCCGGCTTGACCGGGATAATTTTTCTCAAATAGTTCCAAGGAGTGTGGTTGACGTGAAGATCAATCATGTTCTGGATGCGGCCAGGAAGATTCTTGTACACATCCTGTTGAAACTCCACGTCTCTGACATGGAACTGTAGGACTTCGTCAATCGGCGCGCTTGCCATCTCGGTCCAGTGCTCAAACGAGGAGGCAAAACTAAAATCAAGTATTTTCAACTCTTTCAGGCGATGTTCGGACGCAGCGTAAAGCTTTAGAGTAATATCGGGGTTTGTCAGAGCCAAATGCTTTAAGCATAGGGCCTGCTCGTAATAGTCGCCATATGCCCCCTGCAAGATACTAGCTAAAATTTTAGACATTGATTGTTCCCGGTACGAGTTTACTGCACTTCAGACTTGCCACGATGCAAACATCGCAAAATGCAAGAACTGGCCATTTTGGCACCTTGACCATTCCCTTACTTCTGGGCGCCAACCGTGAGGTCGAGTACCCGCTTCATAAACTTCGTTCGTGCGATCTTCACGCGAAGCGCCCAGGGAAGCATCTCGAGCAAGTGCTCCAGAAATGCCATTGGCCAGATAGGCAACCGGACTCGGCGCGTCCCCCACAGTAAGCGTTCGACCCAAACCCGCCGGAAGCCGGCACCCGTGAAGAGTTCGGCCAGTTCACGAACCGAGTATTCTTTCAGATGTAGTCCTTGCGACTCGCGGTCAAAGAAGATCGAAACATCGCCCGGTCCGATTAAACGGTTTGGCGTAACGCACAGGTATATCCCATGCGGCTTGAGTACGCGGAAGATCTCACGCAATTGCCCGGCCGCATCTTCTGGGTGTATGTGTTCCACTACTTGCCAACTGAACGCGACATCGATGCTGTTCGCATCCAGGGGGACACCCACCCCGTCCGATAGGACAAATGTGAAATTGGTCGGGTCCTCGCCAGCTCGTGGAATTTCCGAGGAGACCTCTAGCCCAAACACCTGTCTTACTTTTGGAGCTACCCCGTGGCTTAGCGCACAATCGCCTGCACCTATTTCCAGGAAGCTCACGCCTGGGTTTAAGTACGGGGCCAGAATTCGATGCTGGACGCGAAGCGTTTGGGCCTGTCTCGCCGTTCCCTGTTTTGTATTCTGGGGATGATCAGGCACCCGTTGAAACAGTTCGTTATAAACGGCTGGATAGAGTTTTGCCCGCTCTTCCCGTGGCGCGTTCTTAAGACGAAGAGCTAGTTCTTTTTCAATTTCATATTGTGCTCTGACGCTTTCAGCCGTCCGTCCCTTGTATGCCAGTAGTTTCCCATCCATGTTTGGGCCTTTCCCGTGCCTCCTCCCCGCCTCGTTCCCGACATCCTAGCACATGGTGTATTTGGCACAACCGCCATTGGTCTAGAACCGTCTCGTCCATCTTCCGCCTTCCGCCGCCGCACCAATTTCGCACCAGTCCAAAGAGCGATGCCTTCTTGGGTGTGCGGTCTCAATGAGCCGCTGCCGTCGCGGTCAGATTTGACATGCGCCCTGTACGGCGACAACGGCAGTCGAGGCACATTCATTCGCGCACTTCCTATTCAGCCCGGCCGCCACCTGCCTCTCCGCAAACACTGAACGCCTTGCTCCCGACCGTGGCTCCTCGTCGTGGTCATGGTACGTCTGTCCCGGAACCTACTGATAAACAGAACTTTGAGCGCAATCATTCCTCTGCTATGATACTGAAACGCTCCGCCCTGGACAGTTCGTTCAACCATACACTGAGCCATGTCTTTTCTTCCTCTGGCATTCGCAGCAATCCTCGGCATCCTGCTCCTGGCGTTTGCCGCCGAACTCTCAGCCCGGTTTTTTTTAAAGCACATCCTCCGTCCCTTCGTGCACATTCCCCATACGCACTTGAAATGGCATTTGAATCCTAATGCCTTTCCGGCTCTCCACCAGCGGGACGTAACTTACAGAGTGAATTCCCAAGGTGAACGCGGCGATGAGCCACCGCCTGGCAAAGATTGCTTTCGAGTCCTGGTGCTGGGCGGCAGTGCCGCTGAGTGTGGTTTACTCGACCAGCACAAGACCTGGTCCGCACAATTGCAGGCAATCCTCAACCAACCGCAATCGCTCAGCATTTTGGGTCATTCACGGGCACATGTCGGCCTTGTCGCTCGGTCTGAATTCGATTCCACTGCGGTCTGTCAAATGCTAGAGGCACTACATCCTGCTTACCCAAACCTCGGAGCACTGATCATAATGACAGGCTTTTCAGATTTCCTCAGGTGGCTTGGGGCTGGCGCCCCTGCAACTTGTCTTCCGTCAGATATTCCTCTCGAAACGATATTTTTCAACCATCCGAAGATAGCATACTCTCTGAAGCACCTCGCCATCAAAGATCTTTATAAATATCTCCGCATAGTGATCTTCCACGCAATCACTCACCATCCATCCATTGGAAATCATAATGCATCCGAGCGCGCAAGTCGTGCGCTCATTCAAAACCACGCCACGCTTCCTTCCACGCCAGAGCATGTATTTGACAAATACATACAAAACCTCCGACGTCTTATTGCATTGTCGCGCTCGCAAAACTACCGCATCATCTTCATTCGACAGCCCTGGCTTGAGAAACCCTCGTTCACCCAAGAAGAAGAGAGACATCTTTGGAGTGGAAGAATAGGTCATCCGAAAGATCGCGCTCCAGCACGATTCCTTTCCCACTCAGATCTTTTCAAACTCTGTAAGCACTCCGATGCCATCACCACCGACGTTTGCAATGAATACGGCGTGGAGAACGTTGACCTCCGGGCTCATTTGCCCTCTCGTATTGGCATTTATAGCGACCATTTTCATTTCTGCGAAGAAGGGGCCCGCTTCGTCGCTCAAATTGTTGCTAAACAAATTCTTACACCAACTCAGTCATGAGCAATAACAATAACATCGAGCCACGCCCACCAACACCCGCATGGGCCTCCAGTTCTGGCTTGCCCCCGACTTCCGACGTCAAAACCGATAGCAGTTTCATCTTCAAGAATTCGTTCTGGCATTCTATGGACAATTTGTTCACGTTCATCGCCGGAACGCTTATCTCAATATTTGCCGCCAGGACATTTGGCCCGGAAATCATGGGCTATTATGTGTTCGTCCTTTGGATTGCAATGCTCAGTGCAGTTCTGGCAGGACAAGGCGGCATTGTTATTGTCGTCCGCCGTTATGTGATGGAGCTCATAGCCAAGAAACAGTTTTCAACCATCCGATCCGTTCTGAAGCTCATTGGCCTGGCTCAAACACTTCTCGCGGCCGTTGCCTTCGCTTCCGCCTCAGCCTTTGTCCTTTACAGTCTTCCAGCAAACTACCACTTACTTGGGTTACTGGGCGTTGCGTCCATGGTGCCGAGCCTTTTCATGGCTGTGTTCGCCGGAGCCAATACGGCGATTAAAGACATGATGTCAAATATTCGCGCCTCCGCTATAGGGACTACTGTGTATGTTCTCTGCTCTGTCGTTGTGCTTGTCTTGAAACTCGGCCCAACTCTTCTTATTGCTTCTTTTCTTTTGGGCCGCATTATTAGTTTTTCGTTTGTATATTTCGCTTATGTTAAAAATTTTAAATTCTTGTCTACCGTGAGTCAAGACGCTTTGTCTGCAATCGGCATCGACAATGAACTTAAAAAAAGAATCATTAAATTTTCCGTGCAAACATTAGCCTTGCAACTTGTAAATTTGGTTGTTTGGGATCGATCTGAATTGTTGTTTCTGAAGGCTTTCGCGACTCCCAAAGACATAGCCTTCTACTCAATTTCCTTTTCTCTTGTTCAACAGACCACAATCCTCTACCGCTCTGTTTCTCTCGTTGCCGGCATTAATCTCATGCATCGTGTCCTGAACGACCCAACCAGTGCAACCCGTATGATTTCGACACTGGTCCGTTATATTGCTCTCGTTGCGATTCCCGTCACTTTTGGCCTCGCTGTGCTCAGCGGACCACTTATGACTGTTCTCTACGGGTCACAGTACCTGCCAGCCATTCCTGTCTTGGCCATCGTCGGAGCCTTGGGGTTTGGACGCGCGTTTCTATTGCCCGTCGAGCAGTTTTGCAGCGCTGCCGAGCGGCAGGATCTCATGATCCGCTGCACCGGTTACGCCAGCGTAATTAACCTTTCCTTGGCTTATCTGCTCATTCCGCCGTTTGGCAGCGTCGGCGCCGCCTGGTGCAACGGATTTTCCCAGTTGGCTGGAATGGCTATCGGCTGGAGTCTGCTGTCCAGGCATCATCCAGTTAAAATCCCCTGGAACCGCCTGGCGCGCGTTGTTGCTTCTGGTCTATTCATGGCTTTTTGCGTTCTTCTGTCTTCGCGCTTTTCTATTCCATGGATCTCCCTTGTCGTAGGCGTACTTGTCGGCGTGGTGACCTACCTAGTGTTTCTACGTCTGACAAGAGCACTTGAGGAAGATGATTTTGTGAGACTGTCGTCCATCTCAAAGATGATGCCGGGCGCCGTACGTCCTTGGTACATGAAGGGGCTCCGAGTGCTCATTCCTTGAGGCACTGGCCCATGTGTTGTCTGCGAGATTCGTCTGGTTCATCTCTCTGAGCAGCGTTGACGGCTGCCATGGCACCAGTCCGGTAATTGCCTAGTACCGCATACCCCTGACTTGTCAGCCGTTTTAGCGGCTTTTATGCCACACTGTCAGAACATGGCCCCAATCGATACCGCGCTTGCAGAGAATGCTGGGACCACTCAAGCGAAAGTGCCCTGGCATGTTATCGCTCTGCTTTCCGGGTTGGTTCTCATACTCTACGCACCCGTCTTGGCGCGCATGGCCTACGAATGGGTGACCAACGACGACATGAACCACGGCCTGTTCGTACCGGCGGCCGTGCTCTTCATCATTTGGGAGCGCCGTGACAAGTTGCTCCAAATCTCATTACGGCCTCATTGGTCGGGCTACCTGCTCATCATTTGGGGCTTTGTTCAGTTGCTGGCCGGTACTGCCGGCGCCGACATGTTCCTGATGCGCACCGCCTTCCTGATCTCAGCGCTGGGCATCCTGCTGGCCACCTGTGGCTTCCCCATGGTGCGGGCTATGGCGTTTCCATTGGCCCTTTCCCTCTTCATGATCAGGATTCCATTGTTCATCTACAGCCAGATCACCCTCCCCCTCCAACTACTGGCCAGCCAGGTTGCCGAACTTTCGCTCCAGGCCATCGGGATCGCCGCCATTCGTGAGGGCAACGTCCTCGAACTGGCTGAACATACACTCAACGTTGCCGAGGCTTGTAGCGGGATCCGGTCGCTCATGGCGTTGCTCTTCTTCGCCTTGGTTTACGGACATTTCTTTGCCCCGCAACGCTGGATGAAGGTGTTTCTCGTTCTCGCCACTTTGCCGATTGGTATCGGAGTCAATGCGTTTCGCGTCACCCTCACCGGCATCTTCTATCAGTACAAGCCCGAACTTGCCCAGGGGGTTCTCCACGCACTTGAAGGCGCTGTACTCACCACCATTGCCGGCGTCTTACTGGTGGCAACCCACCTGATCATCAAGAGCTTCCTGCCGCGAACCGACGGGACACCAGAATGAAGCGCCTCTTCACCTCCAAGAATACTCTCGTCATCACCGTCCTGTTGCTCATTCAGGTCGGAATCTACTATGCCTATCCCAAGACGGAAGTCGTGCCGGTTGCGCGACCTCTCGCCGAAGTCTCCACCGTCATCGGCCCCTGGCGCCTCGAGCGGGACATCCCTCTCGAAACGGATGTCGAAAATCTCTTGCAGTCGGATGACTCTCTGAATCGCTTCTACGTCTCCGATCAGGGCCGCACTCCTGTTTCCCTTTTCGTGGCCTATTACAAAACTCAGCGCACCGGCATCTCGCCACACTCGCCCAAGGTCTGCCTGCCTGGAAACGGTTGGACATCGTCGCGAGAAGACCACATTCTCTTGCAGGTGCCTGGCCGAGCCGAGCCGATTCAGGTCAACCATTCGGTCGTATCCAGGGGCGAAAACAAAAGTGTGGTTCTCTACTGGTATCAGACCTCCCGGCGCATCATCGCCGACGAGTATCAGGCGAAGATCTACACCGTGCTGGACGGATTGCGATACCGGCGGACCGATACATCCATCGTTCGCGTGATCGCTCCCGCACTCAACGGCGATGTGCAGGCGGCAGAAAAGACGGCAGCCGAATTCGTCCAACTCGTCTTTCCGAGCCTGATGTCTCATTTCCCCGCTCAGTAAACTTTCGAATACGGAGGAGTTGTTCAATGAAAGGCGTCGTACTGGCGGGCGGCAAGGGTAGCCGTCTGTATCCCCTCACCAAGATCACCAACAAGCACCTGTTGCCTGTCTATGACAAGCCGATGATCTACTATCCGATCCAGACGCTTGTCGATGC
>JARKOC010000142.1 GCA_029975915.1 Bryobacteraceae bacterium | reverse complement strand
ACCCACTGTTGCGATAACCACAACGGCCTTCAAAGCCACCACCCCGTTCAGGTAGTCGGTGGGCTTTGCCCGTTCTCCGGAGCTGAATCAATGCTATCGATTGTCCGGTCAATCAAGTGCGGCCAGGTGACTCGTGGTGGGGTCTGCACACAAGCGGTGTCGGTTTCGGGATTGGCTTCGTGGCGTTTGTGCGGACGATGACCAAGACGTCTGTTCAGAGACCATCGAGAACGCCCTGTAGAGCCCCCGCCACTGGGTCCCCCGCACAGCAGCTCGCCGATCAGCGGGTCAACCCAGTCGCTGAGCGCTTCGCATGTGCAGTACAGGTGGGCTGACGCCGCTCATTCAGAAGCCTGATTGCTCACGAAGCACAGAGAGCATGGCCTGAGCGAGACTCAGTGCATCGGGCACGAAAGGCCTAACTTGACCATGACCGGCATACTCCGCGGCGAGTTCCCGGTCCCCAACCAAGACTAGTACACCCAACCCGATGGCCTCTCTGACAGCCAGGCCCTGCATCTCCGTCAGCGATGGACTGACCAGTGCAACGCATCGCTCGAATTCCTCCCGAATCCGATCATGTCGCACTGCGCCTGGGATCTCGATCGATCTCGGATGCCGGCGTTGTGACGCCTGCAGCGTCCGCAGGGTCCTTCTGTCGTCCGTGGGACCCACGAGCCTGAGACGGACTTCAGGTCGCTCTTCCAGGACGAGTTCAAAGGCATCGAGAAGAAGCCGAAGATTCTTCTCCCGCGATAGCCGACCCAAATAGAGAAATGTCGCCTCGGAGGCGGCCGTCGAGACCGGAACTGTGGCGCCCGGGATATCAAGAGTCGTACGCAGTAGTTCCACTTGCCCTGTGTAGCCCAATCCCCTCACGGTACGAATGGCCTTAAGGGAAGGCGCCACGACACACTCAACCTGCCTTAGCAGACGGCTAAGGAAGCGCTCAGCGATCCATTCAATGGGCACCCGCAATTGAGAAGGAGCGCGCGAGGCAGAATCGACGAAGAAGAGAAACATCCGGGCCATCACCGGAAAATGCTCTGCATAGGCAACGAGATCGGTATGCCAAAACAATCGCACCGGAAGTCTGTGCGCCTCAGCAACTCGCAGGGCAACTATCCCTACTGCCCCCACTGTGTGAATTTCAATAATCTCACCCTGCCAGGCTGATATCAGGCGAGCCACGGCGCAAGACGAGATGACAGCGATAGGATAGACACCTCCGGAGTAGAAAGGACCAACAATATATCGACCAGCGGAACCCGGAATCACCTCACAAGCGAGGCTTGGATCCGTGGATATAGCCAGGACTCCGGCAAGGGAATCAGCTTCTGCCAACTCCCGAATTCTCGTCTGCGTAGCAACCGCAATTCCGTCCACACGCGGGACGAAGGAGTCTGTTACAATCACAGTCCTCATGAACTCGGCGAGGTCGTAGAGTCTCGGCGTGCGCGAGTCAGCGACCTATCGTATGCCGTCAGCATCTCTCGAGCCGAAACACCAAGAGCCACACTTAAAGAAGCAAGCGCAACCGTGAGGCCCCAGAAGACTCGCCCGCAGACACCCCCATCCAGCGAGATAGCCGCGCGGCCCGCCCCGAACACGAGCGCAATCAGAAATAGCCCGTAAAGCAGGATAGATATGATTACACTACGGCGCCTTTGGCCAACAACCGTCGAGAGATGCTCCTCAAGTTTGAATTGCCCACCTGGAGCAATCACGGCCAACCGCTCCTCGAGCGCCTGCTTCGCCCCACTCCTCGCGGCCTTCTCCGTAAGCAACTGGCAAACATAATGCAGAATGACAGCCAATACTATCGGCAAGACAACAATTACTGCCAACACCTTTTCGGAGCTGCTATTGCCGACCAGTATCGCCAACGCTCCGATCCCGAGTGTACCCACAAGACCGAAGTACTTATCGGCTGCGATCGTATAGGCCTCGATAGAATCCGACAATTCCCTACATTGATCAGCAAGACCTCTACAGACCTCTTCCTGGCTACACGAGCTGCGCATATGCCCATCCACCTGCCCCATGCCGATATTTGTCTCATCATCGGCCGAGCCCACTTGCGGCGAATCCGTTTCCATGGACATTCCCTCGCATCCAGGTTAAAGGAGACTTTGAGTAACACCTTCCTATGTCAGCATACGCGAGCCCCGCGCGCTGAACCTGAGGTTCCGCACGCCTCATCGGTCTGGATCCACCGCTACGCGAGGCGCATGTGAACGCTTGGCCGAGCCTCCCGTCTCGCCGATACAGCACTAAGGTCGACAAGATTTGTAAATGTGGTAGTGCGAATAGACTGGGTTGGGCGACGCACCATGGCACGACTAAGAAGCGGTGCACCATCGCGATGAGTACCGAGATACTGACCTACCAGAGCATGAGGCTGAGTGCGCAACATATCTCCGGGGCCTAGTGCAACGGCATCAGGCCGCGCCTCGCGCAATAACTCAACCAAGCTGACCGCCCACTCCCACAATCATCGTTCGGTGTGGCTGCATCGGGACCACGGCCGCCGAACGCGGGTGCGCAGATCCGCATCAGACAAGATCGCTTCCGACAGCGGAATCGGCCAGTCAATACCAACAGTCTCGTCAGCGAGATTCATCTCGACGCTGCTTGAAAACTGAACAGTTGCCGGTGAAAGGTGGGTACTCGCCAACGATCGGAGAGTGATCACTTTGGAGGATTGGGTGTTGATCAAGAGGTTGCCGCGGAGGGGGGCGCCGAATGTGCGGATCGCTGCGCGGCTTAGGTTCTCGCGTACGACGGTGATCAAGGCGGTGAAGTCGCAGGCGCCACCGGTGTATGTAAGTACGCTGATCGAGACGCCGTCCGCACGGTTGAGGCCGGGGCGCGCGATTGTTATCGGGCGGGCCAGATATGCCGGCGTCGGTGCTGGCTGATCGGGTGAGCTGGACGGACTCGGGTCATAGTAGACGAGCGTCACCCCCCGGGCGATGGCGTCCCAGTCCTGTGTCTCAATCCGTTCGCCGACCGCTGATCGAACTGGCCCAAGCCGGTCAACGTCTGGGTCGCGCAGTGCCGCGATCACAGTGGTGACATACCCGACCGTGTTCTTAACGCTCGGTGTCCGCCTCTCCCGACCGGCTCTTAGGAGGCCGCCCATCTGGTCTGCACGTTGAGCCGATGGGTTGCCGACGACGCTCGACACCGCAGAGAGGGCATGGACGTCCTCTCTGCGGTTCGAGCGCGCTTGCTGGTGTGGATCATCGCGAGCCAGCGGCTATCTCGGCCAGAGCCAAGTCGTGTTACTCGCTAGTTCAGACTGACTGCCATAGCGTAAACCGGCGTGAGTTCCCGCGCCCGACGACGAAGTCTAAGTCCTCGTCAAGCCATCCGATCACGCAATCCTGGTCGATCATTGGATTCTCGGGCAGCGGGTCCTGTTCATTCAGGTAACGGATAAAAACTGCCGGTGCGCCGTAGTCAGGGTACCATGACGCCTTTAAAGAGCGTTTCCAGGAGATCAAATCTCCCGGCGAAAATGAGGTCGGAGACAAGTACTCAGCGACCACTGACTTCAGACTCTCAACGTACTCCGGTTGTTTGATCCGCTGACGATACTCTTCAAGTCGCCGTTTCATATCGGCTTCGAGCGACTGCCTAACGTCGTCAAAGGAGAGCGGCAGGGCTCCCCCACGAACGTCGTCCTCGTCCATAGAGGCGCTCCCTTCCGCAGGTTCAAACAGGGTCGGTTCGACAAGCGCGCCCGCGATCTCTTCATTGTCCATACGGCGTACCTGCGATCTCGGTGGAGTCTACTTCACCAAGAACCTCGGCCAACCCGTTTCGGAGCGCGAGTTCCGCCACCAACAGCGTCCAATCTCGCCCTACGGAAGGATCTCGAGATGTCGCAGCATCCCTTAACGTCGCGACTGGCATTCTGAAGTACTCGTCGTTATAGGCGCGCATCATTGCACGCATCCCCCTCATGCTCATTGCCCTGGCATCACCCAAGCCCAGACGCTCGACGCCCTGCGGACGCGAACCACCGATCGCGTCGCGTAGCTTCCGCTGGTGAAGCAACTGTCTGGCGTCATCCACCTCGGCGATGAACGATGCTCGAGATTCCACCAACCCATCCCGAACCACATCCAAAGCGACCAGATCGCGGCTGTAAAGATCGCTGCGCTCAGAGTAATAAATGGCCCGCTGAAGTGCCTGCTCCCGAGCGTCCACCTCGTGAAGATTGTTAAGCACCTCAAAAGCGATAGTGGAGACACCTGAACGGTATTCGTCCGGGCTTCCCAGAGCCTGCACCATCTGAAGCGCAGCGGCGTGAAAGAGCTTGTTCGAAAACTCAACAAACTCCCGGCGAGTACCGATCCGGTATACGAACTCACTTCCAAATTCGGGCCAAAGACGAAGAGCCACCCCGTCAGCGCCGATATCGACGCACCTGTTCACGAATATCTGCCCCGCCAGCCAAATGCCCTGACCAGGGAGGATTCCGACGAAGGATGGCTCCTTCTTCCCGACAGCGGCTGACGGCAGTCGCGTGTAGGGCTCATGATCGCCTACCTGCACGAGATCAGTATTGCTTCCCCAGTCGTCACTGACTGCCGCAAGCACCTCTCCGTTGCGCTTCACAACCGGCCGATGGAACGCTATCGATCCCTTATCGCCCCGGTGATCTCCCACGAAGCCGACAACGACAAAACCTTCCTCACTACGGAGCTCTGGGTTCACCACTGCTCCTCCTTCTCCAACAGCGAGTTCATCACCTCTGCGGACGCCCGTCCCATCGGATCGATGCGGATACGGGCGATGAAGTTCATGTGTGAATCATATTCGTCAATACCTAGTATCTTCTCATCTCGCAGCCATGTCCGATACGCCCTGAGGCGATCCGTGTCGATAATGAGTCTCACAGGAGCAAGGTAGCTGCAGCTAGCCTGCTCGGCTGCGACGCGACCTTCCCAGTCCCAAGCGTGGCTTGTGTTCTCGCTTGTGGGAGAAACATCGATCACGCTCACTGCATGGAACTTCGGCCGCTCACCGCGACTGTACTGTGAGCTAGTGTCGTAAGCTCGGGTTCCCCACTCGATGAACCGCTCGCGATATCGTTCGGGCTCGAACGACCACGCCACGACCAGGTCGCAACGCTCCTGCGTACACATGACGCAGGTCGTCTTGACAAGGCCGGAGCTGACTCCACCTGTGTCAAACGGCGATACGCGGAAGTCGCCGCCAATCGGGGGGTCATGAGCGATGGCGAGATCTCCGTAGCGGGGCTCGCACCGACCAAGGAAGAGGTAGACGCTGGACCGTTCGCCGCGGGCAAGCTCAAGTCGCTGAGTGGTTCCGGAGTACGCTCCGACCGCCATGAAGTGCTGCCGAGTTAGTCGCCAATAGAGGAGCCTCTGCCACGCGACAGTCGCCGAAGTGCGATCATCACGCATGCCCATCACCCAGGTCTCCATACGCGGTAGCCTCGCTTGTCATTGTCTCTAGGCAGACACACTAGTGGAGACCGATCCTCGCAAGAAGGCGCGCCTCCGAGAGGAACCGAAGTGAGCGCGGTCTTGACGCACAACTGAGCATTCTGAGCGTCGGTTCGATGACCATCTCGACTTATCCGAAGGTGGCCCCCGTCCGGCCACAAACCCTCCAGACTGATGATCCGCGTCAAGGCTGGCGCTCGAAACAAGTGATGGACGCGCAGCCGGGCAGGTGTCGACAGCACGTCCGTGCGCTCACCAGCAACCGCCGCCGGACCGCCCTGACCGAGTCGGGGCGCGGGGCACCAGAGCCTTGAAGAACCCCTTCACTACGCCTCATCAGACGTCCGATCATGAACGACCAAATCAGGCGAAGAAGGCGACCCTGACGCGGATGGCTCAGGCTCTTGGGTAGATTCGAGGAGTCCGGCCCACGGAAGAGCCCCTTTTCCGAACTTCGACCGCAGGCTGCTGATCGCCCGTCCTCGAGACCATGGACGACTGGTTTCCATCGCCGGATAGGCCCTTTCCCGCTCAGAGCACATTTTGCATTTGCAGGTATAGCCACTCGGCTGGCGTTGCGCCGGAGGGCGCTTGCCTTGAGAGCAGACTCGACATTTGCACTTGTACCACAGGGTCGCATCGACGAGAATCTGCAACGCGGCCCATGGCTGTTCGATGTTTTGTCGGGCGCGGTGATCCAGAAACCGATAAACGTGCGGGCGAATGGCAATAAGAGGATGATACCAAGCGTCGAGAACTACCTTGCGAGGAACCTCCCGGTGCAAGTAATAGGTCGCCAGCGTGTCGTACAAAGCCAACGACTGGTTAATGATATCCCATAGATCTGGATCACCTCCGCAACTACACACCTGCGAATGTGATTCCGAGCGCGGCAAAGGAAAATTGGAGTCGTCACCATGAAGAAACAACGCCCTCCGCCCGCTGGCAGCCTGCAAAGAAACCAACTGCTCATGAATCCGCTCGTAGGTAGCCATCTTCGCCATCCTCCGCTCGGCCCGGACCGTGTAATAGGCGACGAGGAGCGAGATGATGAGAGCTACACCTGCTAGCACTAGCGTACCTATTTCGCTGATCGACTCCAAAGTTAGGTCATTCAGCCACGAGTCCCACCATTCGCCCATTTCCGTGTCCTTCAACTGATGAAACAGCAAGTTTAGATAGGAAGCACCCAGTGATGTGGAGTCGCAGGGTCGGCATCAAACCATTCCAGTTCGTTGAACCACCCACGCGTATACCACCCGTCGATCTGCACAGCGCTTACTGCAGATCCGCATACCTTGCCAGCCGAAATCATGGCCCGCGCGGCGGCCGTGCGGTAACCCAACGAGCGAAAGCCTAGAGCGATCTCCTCAAGGACGACTCGGGAATGTTCCTTTGGGCGCTCCTTGAGATCGAACGCGACCGCTTCTTCACGGATTAGCTGCGCGGCAAGTGCGACGTGTCGAAAATGATCATGAGGCTTGCGCAAATCGGCAACTAGCGCGTCTGCTTCTGCCACGCACCTTCGGGGCTGGTCCTGCGTCCGGTGCAGAGCAGCCTGGTGGAGCCGAGCGAGTGGCTGCCCGAGACGGTGATCCCACTCGTTCGCCGCAAGAGAGAGAGCAACGGCCAGCGCCGCCTGAGCACGCTCGGGAGCCTGCGCACGCATGTGTACGTTCGAGTGAAGGATAGATAACCAACCCAACAACGCCCGGTTGGATGCAGTGAGTTGAGTCTGTCCAAGCCCCGCAAGGTCCTCAGCGACTCGAAGAATCTCATTGGCTTTGCTGTGGTCTCCACGAGAGAGCGCTATATGCGCAGCGAACAGCAGCGCGTAGGCGCGCGTTCGTAACTGAGCGTACGGTGCGTCAAGCACCGCCTCGTCATTGATTTGGGCCGCCTTCTCATAATGACCGGCTGCTCGCAGGTAGTCGGAGTAGAACGCGTACGCATTGACACGGATCTGAGGATCCAGGTCCCCATCGATTAGCGCCTCGAGCGGCATCAACATGCCTAGCGCGCGCCCCACGTTCCCCGCCATCGCCTGTGTGTGCGCGATCCTCTGGCAGACCGCGACGTGTGTTTTGAGGGCATCTGGTCGTCGTCCAGGATTGGTGAGCGCTCGAAGCAACGGGTCAAGGTAGGATCCTCCGGTTGCCCGCCGGAGCATAGCGGCACCTTCATTGAGGTTTCCCGCGTAGGAGCGGCGCCCCACCTGCTGTCTGAGGTCGCCGTTGACAATAGGTTCAGCAAGGAGAATTCGGAGGGCTCGAGCATTGTGGTTCTGGGCGCTCGCGTTGCGGGCAAGCGCCTTTCGTAGAATGCCCTGATTCAAGCTGGGATGCTGAGCCCGGATGGCATCAAGATAGCTGGCTGCGAGCCGTGCGTAACCAAGCGAGGTGACGGTTTGGTAGATCGCCAGCACTCGGGTTGTTGCGGACAAAGGAACGTCGCGCATCGATGGTTTGCTGAAGTACGGCTCACGAAGGCGCCGTTCTGCATCCGCCTGTCTCGCCACTAGTTCCCCGGTGCCGATATGCAGCCCTGCCTTCTCCGCCCACTTCTCAATAGAGGACACCTCGAGCTGAAACTCAATTCCGGCCGCTCTGCAACGCGCAGCGAGCCTGCCTACCTCGAAACTGGGCCCTCTCTCTCTGGAGTGGTGCAGCCAAGTAATCCTGCTCGGGTTGCAGCGAAGTAGATAGGGAGTAACGTCCCGATCCCGCCCGCTGTAACCGGCCACAAGAACGTTCTTGCCTCGGAGTGCTGCGTCTAAGCTGGGCAGGATGCTCGCGTTGAGACCGCTGAGGTAATGCTTAGCTGTGGTTCGAATGCTGTGCGGATCGCGATACGTGCCGTGAAGATGTACGACGTTCTGGGCGCCCGCTGCCTCAAGAAGAAGATCCATGTTCAATGTGAGCTGAGATGCTCCCAACTCACAAAGATAGAAGTGGCGCTTTGCAGGCACCCCGCCAGCCAGTGCCGAATAGTAGAAGGCGCTGGCCCAATCCTCGGCACGTGACGCAGTTGAGGCCTCGACGCCGCCCTCATTCGCGCCGGCCTCTCTCAGGAGAGCTGTGTCGACTGCGTCGAAGATGACCTGCATCAGATACTCCAGGCGCACTCCATACAGATCCTTAAAGCGCTCTTCACTTTCGTTTGCGTTGTCCTTGTACCCGGATCGAAAAGCCGCGTCTTCAAACCCAGTGAGGATCTCGTGATGCAGATCCGGCTCTGCCGTTCCCACACCTCGAACGAGCCTGTGCCAGGCCTGCCGTGCGAGTTCATCCCCGAGAGGCACAACCCGACCTGAGCCAATCTCCACGCCAACCGATGCACCTGCACCGCTTATGATGGTGTCATACCGAAAACCCGCTTTGCCAACCATGCCAGCACGCCCTTCACACGCGCAGCCCCCGGAGACGACCCGATAGGCGCGCGCGGCACATTCGGGTTCAATGGCAATCTTGGCACATGATGTCCCGCGTTACGCGCCAGGAGTCAGCAAGAGGCGAATTGTGGCCAAGCAAACGGTCTCGCCCGGTGGCGTGGAGCCGCCTCGGAGAAACATCACCACAACCAGAGAAGTCACGCCCGCGTGGTGCCTCATTGTCAAATCCCGCGAAACGGGGGGTCGTGCCTCACATTGTTTTCCTCGCGAAGGGGTTCAGCTGGCGGTTAGCCGGATGCCGGTGGGGTTGGGTGGGCGTGGTCGTGTTTGTTCTTCTAGACGGCGGGTTTTCAGGCCGGCGTGGCGGGTGAGGTCTTGCCGGATCAGGCCGATCTGTCGGGCCATCGCAGCGGGCTGCAAGGTGGTCTTGTATGCGGCCAGCTCAGCTTGCTGGGCTCGGCTGAGGACCCCGGCGTCGACGAGCCGCTGGCAGGGCGTTTTGGGCTGGTCGTAGACGCGTTTGCGACGACCGACGGCATCGGTGGCCCAGCCGATTGGTTTCTTCGTGGGGGTGAAGAAGTTCAACCGGTCGTTGACTAGTGGCCACAGCCGGTTGAGGAG
>JARKOC010000139.1 GCA_029975915.1 Bryobacteraceae bacterium | reverse complement strand
GGCCATGACCGCGGCCGAGACCGGCCACCTGGTGTTCGGCACCCTCCACACCAATTCCGCGGCCAAGACCATCGACCGCATCATCGACGCCTTTCCCCGCGACGGCCAGGAGCAGATCCGCACCATGCTCTCCGAATCCCTCAAGGGTGTCGTCTGCCAGCAGCTCCTGAAGGTCGCCGAGGGCAAGGGGCGCGTGGCCGCCATGGAGATCATGGTGGGGACCCCGGCCATCGCCAACCTCATCCGCGAGGGAAAGACCTTCCAGATCCCGTCCATCATCCAGACCGCGCGCAAGGACGGGATGCAGCTCATGGACCAGCACATCCTCGATCTCCTGAAGACGAAGCGCATCACCCCGGAAGAGGCCTACCGCTGCGCCCAGGAAAAGAAGCAGTTCGAGCAGTACCTGCCCGCCCGGGAAGCAGCATCCATGGGGTAAACAGGGAAGGAGTGGACCATGTTCAGGAGCGGTGCATGGAAGCAATAACCAGCGCACATAGAATCACTATCGCGTGCCCGTCTGCGGTGCAAACGGCCGGGAACGCCGGGGTGCGCCGCTTGCTGAGCGCGCCGCTCACGCTTCTGGTCGCGCTTGCCTTCCTGCTGCCTCCAGCGCCCTGCGCGGCCTACGCGAGTTCCCAGCCGGTCGGTGAATACCATGTCAAGGCCGCTTTCATCCTCAATTTCACAAATTTCATCGAGTGGCCGGATACCTCCCCATCGTCGGATGCCTTCATCATAGGCATCCTGGGGCGCGACCCTTTCGAAGGCGCCATCGATTCCCTGAATGGGAAGATCGCCAAGGGGAGGCAAGTGGTGATAAAACACTACGATGACCCTGAGGAGGCGCGGGACGCGGACATCCTGTTCATCAGCGCATCGGAGAAACGGGCGCTGCCCCGCATCATGAAAGCACTCCGCAACCGGCCGGTCCTGACGGTCGGGGACAGCCAGGGATTCACCCGCTCCGGTGTGATGATCGGCATGGTGACGCAGGGGAAGCGGGTTGGATTCGAGATCAACAACCGCGCCGCTCAACAGGTGGGGATCCGGATCAGCTCCCAGTTGCTGAAGCTGGCCAGGGAGGTGATCGAGCCATGATGAAACGGGCTTTTTTCACCGGTCACGACCATGCCGACAGGATCATTCCGACACCGGCGGTCCTTTCCTCCGCTCGCCTGGCAGCGTTCGTGCTGCTGTTTACGCTCCTTGCGCTGCCGCTCTCACGGGCACGCGCCGAAGACGGCGCCCCGGACGGCCCTCCGCCCGCGGACCTGACCACACTTACCATCGAACAGTTGATGGAGGTCGAGGTGGATACGGTGTCCGGCGCTTCGAGATATGAACAGCCGATCACCGAGGCGCCTGCCTCGGTCACCATCGTCACGACCGAAGAGATAAAGATGTACGGCTACCGGACCCTGGCCGACATCCTGCAGAGCGTCCCGGGCTTCTCGGTGACCAATGACCACAACTACCGTTACGCCGGGATACGCGGCCTGGGAATCCCCGGGGATTACGGGACCCGGTTCCTGCTCCTGGTGGACGGGGTGCGGCAGAACGACACCGTCTACCAGACAGGCTATATCGGATACGAGATGGTCGTCGATGT
>JARKOC010000135.1 GCA_029975915.1 Bryobacteraceae bacterium | reverse complement strand
CCGCCGGGCGCGAGGAGCGCCCGGCGGTGTTTGTAGCGGAGGTTACGCGAGTTTTTCCAGCTGAACCGCGCAGATTTTGTACTCGCCCGTCTGGCTGATGGGGTCGAAGGCGTGTACGGTCAGCTCATTGGTGGGTGTCGTGGCATGGTGGAAGCTCATCCAGATCATGCCCGGCTGCACCTTGTCGGTCACCTGCACCCCGGTGGTGACGCTGCCGCGGCGGGAGGTGACCCGCAGCCGGTCGCCGTCACATACGGACAGGTTTTTCGCGTCGGTCGGATGGACCATGGCCGCCTCTTCCGGCACGTACTCCGCCAGTGCGCCGGATTGACGGGTGGTGACGTTGTAGTGGGACAGGATGCGGCCGGTGGAAAGGAGGAAGGGGTATTCCTCGTCGGGCAGTTCCGCGGGCGGAATGTGCTCGATCCCCTTCAAGAGCCCCAGACCCCTTGTGAAGGTCTTGGTGTGCAGTATGGCCGTACCGGGATGGTCGAGTGACGGACAGGGCCATTGCAGGCCGGCATTATCGAGGCGTTCGTAATTCATGCCAGAGAAGATGGGGGAGAGTGCCGCCATTTCGTCCCATATTTCGCCGGGCCAGGAGTACTCCATGGGATACCCCATGCGTTTCGCGATTTCGCAGACGATCCACCAGTCGGGACGGGTGTCGGCGATGGGCTCGATGGCCTTGCGCACCAGCTGTACCCTTCGTTCCGCGTTGGTGAAGGTGCCGTCCTTTTCGGCGAAGCTTGCACCGGGCAGGACCACGTGGGCCAGCTTGGCGGTCTCGGACATGAACAGCTCCTGCACCACCAGGAAATCGAGGGATTCCATGGCCTTCCTGATGTGGTGGGCGTTGGGGTCGGTGAGGACCGGGTCTTCGCCCATGATGTACATCCCCTTCACCTTTCCTTCCACGGCCGCGTCCATCATGGCCGGGATCGTCATGCCGACCTTGGGATTGAGCTTCACGCCCCAGGCCTTTTCGAACTTGGCGATGACCTCGGGATTCGCCACCTTCTGGTAACCGGGGAAATCGCCGGGGAGCGCGCCCATGTCGCAGGCGCCCTGCACGTTGTTCTGGCCGCGCAGCGGGCTTACGCCGGAGCCCAGCCGTCCGATATGACCGGTAACCATGGCCATGTTGGCGCAGCTCATGACGTTATAGGTGCCGCAGATGTGCTCGGTGATGCCCAGTGTATACACGATGACCGCATTGGGGGCTTTGGCGTAGAGCCGGGCCACGTCGTAGAGCACGTCAACGGGGACGTCCGTTATCTGGGAAACCTTTTCCGGGGTATAGTTCTTCACCACGGCTTCCAGTTCGGCGAAGCCTTCGGTCCTTTCCTCTATGAATTTCCTGTCGTGCAGGTTCTCCTTGAGGATGATGTGCATCAGCCCGTTCATGAGCGGGATGTCGGTGCCGGGCCTGATTTGCATGAAGTAATCCGCCTTTTCCGCCAGCTCGATCCTTCTCGGATCCGCCACCACCATCTTGGCGCCCTTGGCAACCGCCTGGAGGATCCTTGCTCCAACCATGGGGTGCGCCTCTGTGGGGTTGGCGCCGATGACGAACAGCACGTCGGCGTGAAGAATATCCTCGAAGGAGCCGGTCATGGAGGCGCTGCCGAAGCTCATGGACAGGCCGGTGACCGTGGAGGCGTGGCAG
>JARKOC010000097.1 GCA_029975915.1 Bryobacteraceae bacterium | reverse complement strand
ACTACACCTCGGCCTTTGCCTGCCTGTTGGTCATCATGCTTATCGGGCTTGGATTTGAGCGTATCGTGATCGCCACACTGGAACGCTGGACGGTGGAACGGTGGCGACTCACGGATTCCGGAGGCGCTCTGTGATCATCATGGAGAACCTTTCACTGCGCTACCCGAACGCCAACGGCAGCGGCCCGCCTGTGCTCGACAATGTCAGCCTCGAAATCGGGCAAGGGGAATTCGTTTGCCTGCTCGGGCCGAGCGGCTGCGGGAAAACCAGCCTCCTGAACCTGATTGCCGGTTTTCTGAGACCCACATCCGGGCGGGTCCTCTTTCGCGGTTCTCCGGTTACTGAGCCGTCACCTGAGCGGTCCGTGGTGTTCCAGGATCCCACCCTGTTCCCCTGGCTCACGGTACGCGGCAACGTCGAGTTCGGTCTGCGATGCATGAAGCTGTCCAGGGAAGAACGGCGGCTGATAAGCGGCGAGTGCATCGCCATGGTAGGTCTTGCCGGATACGAGGACGCCTACCGGCATGAGCTCTCCGGCGGTATGCGGCAGCGCGCCGCGCTGGCCCGCGTCCTGGCGCTGGACCCGCCCGCGCTCCTCATGGACGAACCCTTCAGCGCCCTCGACGCCAACTCGCGCGAGCGGCTGCAGGACGAACTGCTGCGTCTGTGGCGGGCAAAACGGCGCACCATCATCTTCGTCACCCACAGCGTTGAGGAGGCCGCCTTGCTCGCCGACAGGGTAATTATCATCGGGACTCCTCCCGGCAGCGTAAAACGTGAGGTCCCCATCGATCTTCCGCGGCCCCGCCCGCGCACCTCATCCGACCTGAAAGAAACCATGCGCGGCCTGCGCGCCGTCCTCGACGACATGCCGTGCTGCCTGCCGCCACAACGAAAATAGGAGTAGAAGATGAAACGCTTGGTCATGCTTCTCACGGTTATCACACTGACCGCGGCGCTGGCGCCGCTTGCCGTTCCCGGGGATTCCCGCGCCGGGGCGCCGATCCGCTTCGTCTACCAGGACCGGGTCGGCAGCGCGCTCTGTATCGTGGCCGTGGAAAAAGGATTTTTCCGGCAACAGGGTCTCGCGATCACTCCATCCCGTTTCACCAGCGGCCCCGCCTGCGCCGAGGCACTGTATTCGGGTTCGGCCGACATCGCGGAGATGGGCGACACCACGTCCGTGATCGCTGTCTCACAGGGCGACCGGTTCCGGATTATAGCCAGCCACGGCGGCGGAGAACACCGCCACCGCATCGTTGTCCGCAAG
>JARKOC010000116.1 GCA_029975915.1 Bryobacteraceae bacterium | reverse complement strand
ATGGTGTACTTGTTGTACTGCGTTGCGCCCACCGGCCCGAGAGTCAGGGCGATCGAGGTACCCGCTTTCCACTTGCCCAGGAAATCGTGGGTGGCGACCAGCACGAATTCAGGGTCGAACTTCCCGGTCGGGCGGCGGTCGGTGATGAGGCATGACAGGTAGCCGGCTGCGGCTGAAAAACTCTCCCGCAACTGGGTGTCGTTGCCCATGTCCACGCTCCAGCTGGATGCTATCGCCGCGTAGGCGTCCAGGTTCAGGATCGCGGAGAGGAGCACCGGGGGAACCGTTGCCTCGAAGGTGGGGGAGACAATAGCGCCATCCACCGTACCATCGTAAACGCCCAGAAAATCAAACTCCGCATAACACGGTTCTCCGTTCTTGCCGGAAAACTGTACATTGCCGCGGCAGCCCTTCATTTTCTTGATGACTCCGTCCTCGTAACACCAGATGGTGAGCGACGGAACCCCGGTGCTCGCCGGTTTGTAGGTGGCCGTCTCGCTCCCGGAGGTGGTGACGATGGTTTCCGCAAAACCGCACGCCCGCAGATACTTGCCCAACGCAGGGGTCACCGAGGAGGAATAGGCCGCTCCGGGTCCCTTCAATTCGGCCTTGAATGTCAACCTCGCCGACTGTGTGCCCATGACCGGGACCAGCTTGGACAGGGTGTTCAGCGCAATGCTGCGTTCATTCTTTTTGAAATCGGGATCCACCTTCGGATCGATTGCCAGTATCCCGGCGTCCGATACGGTGATGGACTCCGCGGTACCTTCCACGCTTTCGATTTTCGCCGCGAGTACCCTACGCCTGGTCAACATCGTTGGTCACCTCCTCCTTGGTTTTCCCCTTCGCTTTTGCAGTCCCCTCATCAACGACAATCGTTTTCGACGCGTCGTTCACGGTAACGGTAAATGTCGGTTTGTCAGCCATTGAAGCCTCCTTTTTCTACGGCAGAATCCGTTCGGTTACGGTCAACAGTATCTCGGCGTAGTGGCAGAGCACGGAGCCGAACATGCGCGGTTCGATCACGACGGCCTGGGCCGGGAGATCGCCCGGCAGGGCCAGATCCAGGTAATACCAGCTGCTCCCGCCGGGCGGTTCCGCGGTGCGGAACAGTTCACAGACATCGTCAATCAGGGTCTGGAACGTCTTGTCCGTGGCGTCGGCGTCGCACAGGCCCAGATAGCCGGTGATGCGGAATTTGTGGTAGCGGAAATACGCGCCTGTGCGCGCCTCGGGCGCCGATATGCGGGTGATTTCCCATCCCCGGATCTGCTCCTTGCCGCCGATGGAGCACTTGAACAGCTGCAGGAATTTCGCCGCGTCCGCCGTATATCGGTAGTAGTCGTGCACGATGCCGATCGACGGTATGGTTTCCATCCTGGTCGCGATGTCGCTCACGATGTCGCTGTAACTCATTCGGTCATCTCCCGGCTCACGGCCAGCCCTTCGGCCTCGGCCAGGGCCTGCAGCCTGCCCATATTCTCGGTCAACGCCCTCTCGAACATATGAGCACCCTCAAAACCCTTTTGACCAATCTTGCGGCGGACCACGAATTCGATACGCTTTGCCGACACCGGATCCAGCCCCATCTTCACCTCTATCCAGCGTTGCAGCGTGCCTGTGGGAGGCATGCCCCGGCCGGGCCTCCGCCCCTTCTCGATGACCTCTGCGTACTTGTGGCCGCTCATCACCACGCCTTTGACAACC
>JARKOC010000115.1 GCA_029975915.1 Bryobacteraceae bacterium | reverse complement strand
GGGCGGGATCATCGCGCCGTTCATCGGGCTCAAGGCGATTGACCTGGTGGTGGGGATGTTTGTGTGTAGGCAGGCAATAGGCTGAAGGTAGAAGACTGAAGGGGAGGGACTGTGTTCCGTTAGCCCTTCGTCCGTTGCCATTGGCCGGTTCATTACGTGGAGAACGTAATTCATGAAAGACCTGAAAACAGCGATCCTGATGCTCATCGTCTTTACCGTCATCTGCGGCGGAGTCTACCCGGCGCTGGTTACGGCTATTGCCCAGGCCGTTTTTCCGTACCAGGCAAACGGGAGCGTCATCAAGGACAAAACCGGCCGTGTGGTCGGCTCCGTCCTGATCGGCCAGCCGTTTTCCGATCCGAAGTATTTCTGGCCGCGCCCTTCCGCCACCGCGGACTTCGCCAATAACCCGGCGGCTTCCGGCGGTTCCAATGCCGGACCGACAAATCCCGCTTACCTGGCAACCGTGGCGGAGAGGGTTAAGACACTGCGTCATGCCGGCCTTACCGGGCCGGTTCCGGCCGAGCTTGTGCAGGCGTCCGCCAGCGGGCTTGATCCGCACATCCCTCCGGGGGCGGCCATGGTTCAGATCCCCCGGATCGCCAAAGTACGAGTGATGAGCACGGTGGCGTTGGAAGGGCTTGTCCGGGCCCATATCGAAGATCGTCAGTTGGGTATTCTGGGAAGTCCGCGGGTGAATGTGCTTGAGTTGAACCTGGAACTGGATACACTGAAACCGTAGGCCATGCGCTTTCGTGCCGACTCACCCTCACCGAGTCGGAAAAGGTGATATCGTAACCATTACTTCGTGAGACATTCATGGGAGAAGACGAAAGACGCCCCTCGCCGGAGGCCATGCTCAGGCTGGCCAAGGCCGAAGAAGCACAATCCGGTAGAGGCAGGCTGAAGATATTCCTCGGGTATGCGGCGGGCGTGGGGAAGACGTATGCCATGCTGGAAGCTGCCCGCGAGCGTAAGGCCGAAGGGCGTGACGTGGTTGCGGCATACGTGGAGTCCCATGGCCGGGCCGATACCGATGCTCTCCTGGACGGCCTGGAAGAGATCCCGAAGGCGTGGCTCGATTACGAGGGGGTGCGCCTTCCGGAACCGGATGTCGACGCTGTCCTGGAGAGAAGACCCCAGATCGCCCTGGTGGACGAACTGGCCCATACCAATGCCCCCGGTTCCCGTCACGAGAAGCGCTGGCAGGACGTGGAGGAACTCCTTGCCGCGGGCATCGAGGTCTATACCACGGTCAATATCCAGCATTTCGAGAGCCTCAACGACATTGTGCAACAGATTACCGGTGTGGTGACGCGCGAGACCGTTCCCGACAGCCTCCTGGATCAGGCGGCTGAGATACGGCTCGTGGATATCCCGCCCGACGAACTGCTGCAGCGCCTCCGGGACGGGAAGGTCTATTTACCTGATCAGGCTGCCCGGGCAATGGAGAAATTCTTCCGGCGGGGAAACCTGATAGCCCTGCGGGAGCTTTCCCTGCGTCGCGCTGCCGCCCGCGTGGATGAAGAGATGCGGGCCTACATGGAGTCGCAGGCCATACCGGGCCCCTGGCCCGC
>JARKOC010000106.1 GCA_029975915.1 Bryobacteraceae bacterium | reverse complement strand
TCAGAGTAAACAAAGAACTCGCCGTAACGGAAAACAAAGGAGAGAGAACCAATGTTCAAGAGAATCACACTGTACATGAACACCAACCTGGCAATCATCTTCGTCCTCAGCATCGTTCTCAAGCTGCTCGGGATCGGACCGATGCTGGATCAGCAGGGCCTGAACCTGGCCAATTTGATTGCCTTTGCCGCAGTATTCGGTTTTGGCGGCTCACTCATCTCTCTGGCGATTTCCAAATGGACCGCCAAGCGCCTCACCGGCGCACGGGTGATTGTCCAACCGTCGACCGAACTGGAAGTGTGGCTGGTGGAGACAGTCCGCCGTCAGGCTCAAAATGCCGGGGTCGGCATGCCCGAGGTTGCGATCTACGATGCGCCGGATGTGAACGCCTTTGCCACCGGCATGCGCCGCAACAGTTCGCTGGTCGCAGTGAGCACCGGCCTTCTGAGAGCCATGGATCGCAATGAAGCTGAAGCGGTTCTGGCCCACGAAATAAGTCATGTGGCAAACGGAGACATGATCACCCTGGCGCTGATCCAGGGGGTCGTGAACACGTTTGTCATCGTTGCATCACGGGTGGTCGGGTACCTGGTAGACCGGGTGGTGTTCCGGACCGAACGGGGCCATGGTCCCGGCTTTTTTATCACCACCTTGATAGCCCAGATGGTATTCGGCATCCTTGCAAGCATCATCGTTTTCTGGTTCAGCAGGCAGCGGGAGTTTCGCGCCGATGCCGGCGCCGCCAGACTGGCGGGAAGAGAAAAGATGGTTGCGGCGCTGGAAACGTTGCGCCGCAACGCGGGACAGCCGCACCTGCCGGACCAGATGGCTGCCTTCGGCATCTCCGGCTCGGCAGGAGGCGGACTGAGACGACTGTTCATGACCCATCCGCCGCTGGAAGAACGGATCGAAGCCCTCAAGAGAGGAAGAGGATAGAAGGCTGCCGGGATGTCCCGGCAGCCTTTTTTTGAAACAGCAGTTCGGACATATCTGCGCGGCACTGCCGTCGCATGCGCCTATACCCTCTTGCGGATACCCGCGAATCTCGCCAGAACAATTGCCACGGGAAACGCCGCGATGCTGAACATGGCGCCCATCTTGGCCGCGCCCTGAACCTCGGGATCGGTGAACGCCTCGCCCGCCACGAACAGGGCCACGGTAAAGCCGATACCCGCAATCACCCCGGCCACCATCAGGTCGCGTTTCTTCATGCCGTCCGGCAGGGGAAAGCCCAGCTTCTTCCCGAGAAATCCGAAGGAGAAGATGCCGATCGTCTTGCCCGTCAGCAGGGATAGGAACACCAGCCACGTGGCCGTGCCGACACCGGAGAACGCGACTCCGGCATTGGCCAGCCCGAACATGAACAGCCCGAAATCCACGATGATCTTCCAGTCATGCTCGAAACGCGACAGGGTCGAACGGTCGGATGGGTCTTCTTCAAAGAGGTGCTTGGATTCGCGGCTCCCGTGAGGGAAAAACGGCACGATGAAAACCAGGGCCAGGGCAGGATGGAGGTGGGCCTCGTGGAGCCCGAACCAGCTCGGCACGCCGGCCAGCAGCAGGTACGGCCAGTAGCTCTTCACCTTCGCGTTGCGCAGGATCCAGGCAACACCCATCCCGGCCACGGTCAGCAGCAGC
>JARKOC010000080.1 GCA_029975915.1 Bryobacteraceae bacterium | reverse complement strand
CAGGACGCCCCGCGCGAGATTGAGCAGCGTAACCCCCGCCGCTGTCGGCACAACCCCCTTGTTGGTCCGCCTGAGCAGCTGCGTCTGGAGCGTGTCCTCCAGATCGCCGATGCGCTTGCTCACCGCGGACGCGGCGATATGTTCCCGTTCCGCGGCAGCGGCGATGGTACCCTCTTCCACAATGGCGACGAAGAGCTTGAGCGATATGGGATCGACGATCATCTCATCCCCTTTCCAAAGGCGCGTACGCGCCACTTTACTACACCGAGCCCGGCTCTCGAAGAAGGCATGCTACCCCGTATCCGACGAGTTCGCAATGATCCTCCGGACAGCGGCTGACTACTTGCATCCCACGAAAAATCGGCCCCTTCTTGTATTGAAGAGCCATTGTGTACATGTATACCGCAGGTCGCCGGAAGTGCCAATGAAGCCACCCGACGCCACGATGCGGTCACCTTCCGGGTCCCGGGAATCAGGATGCGATGTGGTCTGTTTCAGCACACCTCACCCGCTCCGTTCCAACCTTTTGTCCCATGAACGAATTAAAGTAAGCGACACAAAATATAAACCGGAGGCTCTTGTTTATGCGTTCCCCTCTCTTTCTGACTGCTTGCTGCATTTTTTTTGCCTCAGCGCTGCTTGCCGGCTGCGGCGAATCGCCACATCCGGACGCCCCCTACTCCGCCACCATCGCCGAAGGCCGCGCCGCGGTGAAGGATATCATGGCGGAAACCGGCGCCACATCGATCTCCGTCGCCCTGGTTGACGGCGACAGGGTGGTCTGGTCGGAGGCTTTCGGCGTCGTCGATCAGAAATCAGGCCGGGAAGCGACAACCGCTACTCTCTTCGCTGCCTGCTCCGTCAGCAAGATGCTTGCCACGGTGGCGACCATGATCCTTGTGGACCAGGGGCTTGTTTCCCTGGATGAACCTGTAACGACCTACATCAAGAATTTCAGCATGCCCCTTGACCCGCGATACCGGGATATGACCGTGCGAATGCTGCTGAACCACTCATCCGGGCTTCCCGGCAATGATATCAGGGGAGCCATCACGGCGGCGCCGTTTCCCGG
>JARKOC010000048.1 GCA_029975915.1 Bryobacteraceae bacterium | reverse complement strand
TCGGGGATATCGTCATGCTTGCCCGCCACGATTTCCTGGAAGCCCTTGATGGTGTCCTTCAGTTCCACGTATTTGCCCGGTGTGCCGGTAAATGTTTCGGCCACGTGGAACGGCTGGGACAGGAAGCGCTGGATCTTCCGTGCACGGGCCACGACCTGGCGGTCCTCTTCGGAGAGCTCGTCCATACCGAGAATCGCGATGATATCCTGGAGGTCCTTGTAGCGCTGGAGCACGTACTGGACCTCGCGGGCGATGGCGTAGTGCTCTTCGCCGATAATCTGGGGATCGAGAATTCTTGAGGTGGAATCAAGGGGGTCAACCGCCGGATAGATACCCAGCTCCGCAATCTGGCGGGAAAGAACCGTGGTAGCGTCCAGGTGAGCGAACGCGGTAGCCGGCGCCGGGTCGGTCAGGTCGTCCGCGGGAACGTAGATTGCCTGAACCGACGTGATGGATCCCTTGTCGGTGGAGGTGATTCGCTCCTGAAGCTCCCCCATTTCCGTGGCGAGGGTCGGCTGGTAACCGACCGCGGAAGGAATGCGCCCGAGGAGCGCCGAGACCTCGGAACCGGCCTGGGTGAAGCGGAAGATATTGTCGATGAACAGGAGCACGTTCTGGCCTTCCTCGTCCCGGAAGTACTCGGCAACCGAGAGCGCGGAAAGCGCTACGCGGGAGCGGGCGCCGGGGGGCTCGTTCATCTGGCCGTACACCAGGGCGGCCTTGTCCAGAACGCCGGATTCCTTCATCTCGTTCCAGAGGTCGTTCCCCTCGCGGGTACGCTCGCCCACGCCGGCGAAAACGGAAAAGCCGCCGTGCTGCTTGGCAATGTTGTTGATGAGCTCCATGATGATGACGGTCTTGCCGACGCCGGCGCCACCGAAAAGCCCGATCTTGCCGCCGCGGGCGTAGGGGGCAAGCAGGTCCACAACCTTGATGCCGGTGGTGAAGGCTTCGACCTTGGTCGACTGCTGGAGAAACGCGGGCGGCTGACGATGGATCTCGTATTCCTTTTCGGCCTTGATGGGGCCCATCTCGTCAACCGGCTCGCCGATGATGTTCAGAATACGTCCCAGGGTCTGACGACCGACCGGCATGACTATCTGCTTGCCGGTGTCGAGAACCTGCTGACCGCGGACCAGACCGTCCGTCGAA
>JARKOC010000087.1 GCA_029975915.1 Bryobacteraceae bacterium | reverse complement strand
CTCATTTCCCGTTCTCTTCGGCATGATGAGGTCGAGAAAAATCAGTCTCGGCATCATCTCCCGGATCTTCTCCAGCGCCTCGTCACCGTTGGAGGCGGTCTCTACGCTGTACCCCTCCTTCACGAAAACAAAGCTCAGAGCTCGGACGATATGCGGCTCGTCATCTGCGATGAAAATGTCTAGATCGGCCATAATTCACCAGGGACGGGGGATGGAAGCAATCTTCGTGTGAAAGTATACATCAAATCGTTTTATTGTCTTACCTGAATTTGGTTCGCCGCTGAAATCCGTTACGGCACAGGGTTGAAAGATTGAAGAAGATCGGAATGTTCCTGGCGATTCTCTCGATTGTCAGCGCGGCAATTGTCGCTTTTATTATCTACACACTGACACTCGGCAAGATCCGCGAGATCGCGGTGCTCAAACTGATCGGCACCAGGAACCGCACCATTGCCGGCCTGATCATGCAACAGGCCGTCGCATTGGGAATGATCGGTTTTGTGGTGGGCAAGATCACCGCTACCCTCGTGATGGCGCCGATGTTTCCGAAATATGTGCTATTGGAACCGCTCGACTCCGTCAAGGGCTTCGTTGCCGTGGTCGTGATCTGCGCAGTATCGAGCAGTATTGCCATCCGTGCGGCCCTCAAGGTCGATCCGGCCGAAGCCATTGGAGGTTGATATGACCGGCACGGGAATTCGTATCGAGGGTTTACAGAAACGCTATGGCAGCGGCGACACCGCTATCGATGCCTTGAAGCAGGTCGATATGCAGGTCTCCCCCGGCGAGTTGGTGGGCCTGATCGGCCCTTCTGGTTCGGGCAAGAGTACCTTGCTCAAATGCCTGGGCGCGGTCATCGAACCGACCGTCGGGCGCATGATTCTCGATGACGAGGTGATCTATAACGACGGCTGGAAGGTCAAGGATCTGCGGGCACTGCGCCGCGACAGCATCGGCTTCATCTTTCAGGCGCCCTACCTTATCTCCTTCCTCAACGTCACCGATAACATTGCCCTGCTGCCGATGCTGGCCGGAAAGTCTAACGCAGAGGCGCGCGATCAGGCGCTGGACCTGCTGAAAGCGCTCGATGTGGAACATCGCGCCACGGCCATGCCGTCTCAGCTCTCCGGCGGAGAACAGCAGCGGGTGGCAATAGCGCGCGGATTGGTCAATCGTCCCCCGGTTATTCTCGCTGATGAGCCCACAGCGCCGCTCGACAGCGAGCGTGCCTTGGCGGTTATCCGGATTTTGAACGAGATGGCCCGCACATACGAGACCGCCATCATTGTCGTCACTCACGACGAAAAAATCATCCCGACGTTCAAACGCATCTATCACATCCGTGATGGCGTGACCTATGAGGAGGCCGGCCAGGGACTGGAGTTTTGATGATTCGCCAATCTTCGTTGAAAAACAGTGCTGGTAGTGGTATGAGCAACGCACGGACGCTCGGCATGCGCCTCCGCATGGCCTTCATCCTTGCCGCCCTTCTGGCGGGATGCGCGACCG
>JARKOC010000007.1 GCA_029975915.1 Bryobacteraceae bacterium | reverse complement strand
CTCGGAGCCGGGCCCGAAACGCTGGCCGGGGATCACTATCAGCATGTTGCTCCCCATGCTGGATATCTGGTCGGAAACGGACTTGGTGGCGCCGTTGCCGAGGGTGACCATGGTGATGACGGCTGCGACGCCGATGACGATCCCGAGAACCGTGAGGAAGGAGCGCATCAGGTTGCGCCGGATGGCGCGCAGTGCCAGAAGCAGCGTGTTCCAGAGCATCAGGACGCCTCCCCGTTGCGGCTGTCGTTTTCCACCCTGCCGTCCACGAAGCTGATGACGCGTCCGGCATAGGCCGCCATGTCCGGCTCGTGGGTGACCATGAGGACGGTAATTCCGTGTTCGCGGTTGAAGGTTGTTATCAGTTCCATGATTTCCCTGCTGGTTCGGGTGTCCAGATTTCCGGTGGGCTCGTCCGCCAGCAGCACCACGGGCCTGGTGACGATGGCGCGGGCGATAGCCACCCTCTGCTGCTGGCCTCCGGACAGTTCCGCCGGCGTATGGTTTTCCCAGTCCCGGAGGCCTACCTGCTCCAATGCGGCGCGCGCCATCTGGTGACGTGCCGCGACGGGTTCACCTCGGTAGATAAGCGGCAGCTCCACGTTTTCCAGGGCGGTAGTACGTGACAGCAGGTTGAAGCCCTGGAAGATGAAGCCAAGGTAATTGCGCCGCAGCAGCGCGCGCTGGTTGCGCGACATCTGTTCCACATGAACTCCCAGGAACTGGTAGCTGCCGCTGGTGGGGGTATCTAGGCAACCAAGGATGTTCATGGTCGTGGATTTGCCGGATCCGCTGTGACCCATGATAGCCACGAAGTCACCGGATTGAATTGCAAGATCGATCCCTTTCAGGGCCTGGAAGGCGGCCTGGCCGTCGCCGTAGGTCTTGGTGATGCCGGACAGCAGGATAAGGGGCTCGTCGCTCATGACGCGCCACCAAGCAATTCGGTGATTACCTGAGTTCCGGACTTGAGGGGGCCGCCCACAATCTCCGTCATCCTGCCGTTTGTTGCGCCGGTCTTCACGTCCACCGGCGCGGGTTGACCGTCGCGCAGCACCCACACCCGCGGCGCGCCCTTGCCGTTCGTAGACTTCACTTTTGGCGCCTGTCTCGGAGGCCTGGGCATCAGTGCGCCCACTACGCTCCCTCCAGATTTTTTCTTTGACGCGCCTGCCTCCTGCGGGGTGAAGCGCAGCGCGGCGTTCGGAACCAGAAGCGCGTTTTCGCGCATCAGGGTGGTGATCTCCGCGGTGCCGGTCATGCCGGGGCGCAAGGAAAGGTCGTCGTTTCTCACCTCGAGCACGGTGAGGTAAGAAACTACTCCGTCCTTTTACTGGGAGCCGTACACTACCCGCGTGATCACCGCGGCATACTGGCGGCCGGGCCAGGCGTCGACGCTGAAGAGGGCCTTCTGGCCATTCTTAACCTGGCCTACATCCGCCTCGTCTACATCCACCTGCAACTCCATCTTCGAGAGATCCTCTGCCAGCGTGAACAAGACCGGCGCCTGGAAGGAGGCAGCCACCGTCTGTCCGGGCTCAACCTGTCGTTTCAGCACCACGCCGTTTATGGGTGACCGGATGCTGGCCTTGGTAAGGTCGGTTTCGTTTGATTGAAGGGCGGCCCGAGCCTGTGTGACACCGGCGCGGGCGCTGGCGTCATTGGCCTCGGCCCTCTTCAGGTTTGCCTCGGCGGTGTCCATTTCGCTCTTGGACGGCACCTTGCCGCCGGAGAGCTGGGAAACCTGGCGGTAGCGCGACAGGGTGGCGCGTG
>JARKOC010000515.1 GCA_029975915.1 Bryobacteraceae bacterium | reverse complement strand
ACAGCAAGGAGGAACCGTGGATCCGGCTTCCGCATATCCGACTTGTTTCGCGACGCCGCTATGGAGTAGGATGTCTACCCGTGAGGAGATAGGGCTATGACGATCACGGCGCTGGAGCTTTTCTGCGGGATCGGCGGCTTTGCGGCCGCAGCGGCGGGTCTTCCCGTGCGCATCGTCGGGGCTCTCGACCAGAGCCAAGAAGCGCTGGCCGTCTACCGGCTGAACTTCCCCGCCCATCGCGCGGTTCAGGCCGACCTGGAGCGAATCACCGCGGAAGAACTTGCCTCGTACCATGCGGACTTCTGGTGGCTGTCGCCCCCGTGCCAGCCATACAGCGTGCGGGGCGCACGCCGCGACCTGGCCGATCCCCGGGCGCGAAGCCTTGCGAACATCATGGACGAGTTTCCGCGCATCCCGACAGGCCGGCTGCCGACCCACCTGGCGCTGGAAAACGTGGAAGGTTTTACCCTGTCCAAGTCACGCGAACGCCTGCTCGCCCTGCTCACAGCAAGAGGCTACCGGGTGCTGGAATTCCGGCTCTGCCCGTCGCACCTCGGCATCCCCTCCCGCCGGCCGCGCTACTACCTGGCCGCGTCACGATCGGCAGTGCATGAAGTACGGGTTTCGCCTCAACCCGGGATGAATCCCTTGGCCTGCTACCTTGATCCGACCCTCTCACGGAACATCCCCGAAACGTTGCTGGTGCCTGCCGAAATCACCGACAGATTCGGGGACGGCCTGCGCATTCTGGACATCGGCGCCCCCGATGTCTACACAACCTGCTTCACCTCCGGCTACGGAAGGTCCATCATGCATGCGGGCGCCTACCTCAGACAGGGAACCGCGGTGCGTCGCTTCGCACCCGAAGAGATCGCCCGGTTGCTGCATTTCCCCGACGGCTTCAGCTTCCCGCCGCACATGTCCTGCAGGACCAGGTGGCGCCTGATCGGAAACAGCCTCTCCGTCGTCGCGGTCCGCACGGTACTGGCCGCTTTTCCCTCCCTACACGCCGAACCCGCCCATCACTCCGGAGGCACAAATCCATCGTGATAGCTATCGCGGTCGAGCCGCCTACCCGAGAAAACGGCGAATCAAAGCGGCACGCAGCATAAGATCGCCGACCTGCGTCCCGTCGTTCCGATTGGACATTTCACGTATGCGGCGCACGATTTTCAGATGGTCCGTGTCGGTCGAACAGTCGAATCCCGCCCGCTGCAGCGACCTGCGCAGCGAGTCGGTCATGAGCGGGCTCTCCATGTCCGTGAAGCGCAGCGCCTCGGCCACTATCGCCGTAAAGGACGGGTACTCTTCCCGGATGAAGGCCAGGTCGTCCCCGCTCAGGGCGTCAAAGGCTATCAGTTCCGGCGGCAGCCCGAGTGAGTACAGGGAGCACGTGAAGGAATTCGCCCGCGGCAGGCTGACCCCGTCCAATTCACGCGCATACCCGAAGAGACCGTTATGCAGCTTTCTTGCGCGACGGGACGGAACATGCCTGGCCATGCGGTTTATCTGCGGCGCAAGCTCGACGACGCGGCTGCGATAGGACTCGCTGTACCCCTTCATCAACG
>JARKOC010000500.1 GCA_029975915.1 Bryobacteraceae bacterium | reverse complement strand
CCGTATCCTGAACATCTGCGACGTGGTGCAGCCGCGCTGCAAGATCGGGCGGGAGGATGCCGACTTCCCCGGCTTCATCGGCAGGATGCAGACCGCCGGAAGCGGCCGCACCAGATCCCTGCGGGGCGTTGCGATCATCGTATCCAATCCCTGCACGAACCGGAAGGAGATAGGCGTCCTCGACATGTGCGGACCTATTGCCGAGAAAAGCCCCTACGGGAAAATGAAAAACGTCAGTATCGCGCCGAGGATTGCCGACGGAATCGAAGAGCGGGATTTCGAGGACGCGGTGAAGATAGCGGGACTGGCGACCGCCGTGTATCTGGCGCGGGCCGCCGACGGGCACCCGGTCGACGAGGTGGAAGTGTTCGACCTGGACATCCCGAAAATTGACCCCGCATCGCCCCTTCCCCGGGTTGCCTTCTATTACCAGATCTACACCCCCCAGTTCGATTACCTCGCTACCTCCGACCCCTGTTTCTACGGGACCCATGTCCGCACCCTGACGCCCACGATCCTCCATCCCAATGAAGTCCTGGACGGGGGAATCGTAGGCTGGAACGTGGTCAAGGCCATCGATACCTACAGCATCCAGAACCACGGCATCATCAGGGAGCTGTACCGGCGCCACGGCAGGGACCTGAATTTTGTCGGCGTGGTCGGCGTGTGCGCCAATGCCGAGCCGGCCAACAGGGTACGGTGCGCTTTCATGGCAGCCAACCTGCTGAAGAACGTCCTGGGGGCCGACGGCGTGATCCTGGCCAAGGTCACGGGCGGGATGCCCCATATCGACCTGTCAGTAACCGGGGAGGAATGCGAAAAGCTCGGGGTGAAGACCGCCATCTTCACGCAGCCTCGGACCCCGTTCGGCACCCTGTCCGACACCATCCTGTTCAATGCGCCGTGTCTGGACCTGATCCTCGCGGCTTCGGCAACCTTCGAGAGAACCAAGGTTCCCTGGAAGGCGGACAGGTTCCTGGGCGGGACCGCCGAAACCAGGATCTTCTGCCCGGACCCCATCGTTCAATATGCCGGAGACCCGGTCATCGACATCGAGGAGTACCTGCTCCCCGGCGTTCTCGACTGCACGGGCGGCGCCAGGGTCATCGTCAAGGAATACTAGTCCATAAGGGAGGATGAAACCATGGGCGAAAAGAAATTGAGAGTGGTCAACTATCTCAACCAGTTTTTCGGGCAGGTCGGCGGTGAAGACAAGGCCGGCGTGGGTTTCACCGTCAAGGAAGGGCCCGTGGGCCCCGGTCTGGCCCTGCGGAAAGCGCTCGGCGACCGCGCTGAAATAGTCGCCACGGTGATCTGCGGCGACGATT
>JARKOC010000491.1 GCA_029975915.1 Bryobacteraceae bacterium | reverse complement strand
TCATGCGGCAGATAACGACGCAGGCTTCCATGGGCGAGTTGTAAAAGAGGTTGGGACCGAGGCCCAGCACACACTCCACCACGTCGTGTGCGACCAGCTTCTCGCGCATGGCGGACTCTTCGTTGCGGAAGAGGACACCATGCGGAAACAGGATGGCGCAGCGGCCACTCTGGGCCTTCATGCTCTTGATGATGTGCTGCCAGAAGGCATAGTCGGCGCGGCCCTGGGGCGGCGTGCCGTAGATGTTCCGGCCCCACGGATCGGCGGACCAGGCATCGCGATCCCACTGTTTGATGGAGTACGGCGGATTGGCCAGGACCACATCGAACTGCATGAGCCGGTCGCCTTCGACAAAGGCTGGGTTGGCCAGGGTATCGCCCCGGACAATGCGGAAGTCCTCGATGCCGTGCAGGAACAGGTTCATCCGGCCGATGGCGGAGGTGAGCAGGTTGCGCTCCTGGCCGAACAGCCGCAGATTCCGCCACTCCTTGTTCTGCCGTTTCAGATGGGCGACGGCGGAGAGCAGCATGCCCGCCGAACCGCAGGTGGGGTCATAGATCGACTCGCCCGGTTTGGGTTCGAGCATCTCGGTCATCAGATGGACCACGGTGCGGTTGGTATAGAACTCCGCAGCGGTGTGGCCGGAATCGTCGGCGAACTTCTTGATCAGAAACTCGTAGCCCACGCCCAGCTCATCCTCCGGGCAGTTGGCGAGTGAAAGCGTCTGCGAGCTGAAATGCTCGATCAACTCGCGCAGCATGCGGTCCGGCAGGCGGTCCTTGTTGGTCCACTGGGCGTCGCCGAAGACCCCGTACAGAGTGTCGGGATTGGCCGTCTCAATGGCCCGCAGGGCGTCCTGGATGGCCTTGCCCACATTCTTGACCTTGGTGCGGGTGGCCTTCCAGTGGGCGTCCTCCGGGATCTGGAAGCGGTGCTGTTCAGGAAGCGTGGCGTATTCCTGATCGCCGCCGGACTCCTCCAACGCATCGGCCAGCTCCTCGTCATAGACGTCGCACAGGCGCTTGTAGAACAGCAGCGGGAAGATGAACTGCTTGTAGTCCCCGGCGTCGATGTAGCCGCGCAGCAAGGTGGCCGCGCCCCAGAGGTAGGATTCGAGCTCCGATTGGGAAATGTGTTTGCTTTTCTTCATCGCGCTACCACTTCCCATTCAGAAATGTCCGTTGGAATATCGACGCCATCCAGGGAGTCCCAGTCGTAATCGCCGGTCGCCTGCATGTAGACGTCATCGGCGGCCGCCATGGCCGAGTGATAGGAGCCGAGCAGGTCATCCTTGAACCACAGCCCCCAACGACCGTTGGCTTGCGGTTTGATGAGGAAGAGGCCGGTGGGTGATTTGTACTGGTAGACTTTCACAGCAGACCCTCCCGGAGCAGCAGCCCCTTCAGGCGATCCTCGGCCGCATACGCTGCCTGCAGCGATTCCTTGAGGTTGGCGATGGCCTGATCGATGGTCATGGATTCTTCCTCGATCACCGGCTCCACGTAGCGGGGGATGTTCAGGTTGAAATCGTTCTCGCGGATCTCGTCGAGCGTGACCACCCGGCAGATCCCTTCCACATCCTGATAGCCCTCGTACCAGCGATGGATGTTGTCCGCGTGTTCCGGCAGCAGCTCGTTCTGGGCGCGGCCGGTCTTGAATTCCTTCGATGCGTCGATGAACAGCACCTTCTGGCGGTGGGCCTTGGGCTTGCTGTCACGGAAAACCAGGACGCAGGGCGCGAGACCGGTGCCGTAGAAAATGTTCTGACCGAGACCGATCACCGCTTCGAGCATGTCCATCTCCAGAAGCTTGCGGCGGATCTCGCCTTCTTTGGACATGCGGAACAGCACGCCATGGGGAAGCACCACGGCCATGCGACCGGTCTTGCGGGCCATGGACTTGATCATGTGCTGGACCCAGGCGAAGTCGCCGGACTTGGCTGGCGGCAGCCCGGCAAAGTTGCGGCCGTAGGGGTCGTTGATCCAGACGTCATCTCCCCACTTTTCCAGGGAGAAGGGAGGATTGGCGATGACGCAGTCAAAGGTGGCGAGGCTGTCGCCTGAATAAAAGGCGGGCAAGCGCAGGGTGTCGCCGCGTTCGATATGGAAATCTTCCGCGCCGTGGAGAAAAAGGTTCATCCGGGCGATGGAGGATGTGGTCAGGTTTTTTTCCTGGCCGTAGAGCTTGCCCAG
>JARKOC010000485.1 GCA_029975915.1 Bryobacteraceae bacterium | reverse complement strand
GGCCGTCGGGGATCGCGCGAAGTGCCACGCATGTCGCGAGGTAGGTTGATTTCAGCAGAGCCGCCCCGACGATCCGTGCAGAAGGGATCGTGTACGAAATCGACTTTGGCTCGTCGTCGCAGAGGCTGGCAGCAATGCCCTCGCCGAAGGGACCTTTGAAGACCAACGACGGCCCGTTCTCAGACCGCCAGACCTGCGCGGTGCCCAAGCGCATCGCACGATCACGGTGATGGAGACGGACGTTCGACACGGAGGTCGAATACCAGTCGCTCAGGGTGGCTTCAGTCAGCGCGCCGAGATCATTGTTGCATTTCGTGCAAGTCCGGGTGAGAGCTTGACCGTCCATGAATTTCGGCGGCACGTGTTCGCGACTTCTCGGATGCGGTGCTAGGCAGATGGGACACCGGTCCGAGTACCAGGGGCTCAGCGGTGGGCTGGCTGCCACTTGCCCAACGCAGCTTTGTCCCTCTGGTTCCGCGGGAGTGAAACGAATGAGGCCAGTTGGGTGCTCAATCGCGAAGGGACTCGGAAGCTTAACCGCAGGGAGACGCGGATCCATACCGACGGCTCCTTCCTCAAGCGCATCCCGCACGTGAGCCCGACAATGGCAGATCTGGCAGGGCGTCCACGCTCTTCATCGTTGCTATCGACACGGTGATGACGCGTTTGATGAGGTTGATGATGTAGCGGGGGTCGGGCGAGTAGGTGTTGGGGTCGTTGATGATGCCGGATGGTTTGTCGGTGCGGATGTAGTAGCGGTCGATGATCCATTCGAGCGCGGAGCGGGAGCCGAGTTGGTAGCGGTATGCGTCTTCGGGGATGCCGCGCAGGGTGATGTGGTGGTTGTAGATCAGGGACGATCGGTCGGTCTGGCCGTGGGTCTTGGGGAACCGCATCTTCTGCTCGACCCGGTACAGTTCGCGTTCGTTGAGGTCGAACGGAGCGGTGACGTGCTCTTCGAGTGGATAGGGTTCGACGGTTTCGTATCCGATGTGTAGCCGCAGCAGGGTTTGCCCGGCGTCAATGAAGGTGCGGAAGTCTGCGGTGGTGGCGGCCAAGGGGATGCGCGGCAGCATCTTCTTCAGGTCGGCGGCGAACCGTTCCCGGTATTGCGACGAGTGCAGCACCGTGTAGATGTAGTGGAAGATGTCGTCCTTGGTGACCTGGGGTCCGAATGCCTTGCGGTAGGACGCCAAGGCGGTGTCGGTGATGTTGTCGATGCGGCGGTAGCCGTCGAAGACATCGGCATCCGCGGCCTCGAAGAGGGCTTCGGGCTGGGCGCGTTTGGCTGCGGGTTCGTAGGTGTAGCGGGGGAAGAACTGACCTCCTTCCGATCCGAACACGTTGGCGTCAGGCAAGGACGATGCGGCTAGTACTGAGAAGGCCTTGGTGGCTCCTGATCCTGTGAGATAGAAGCCGATGTTGGGTGTGTTGGCGGTCGGGAAGATTGTCGGCATCTTGCCGGGCCTGTGGTTGAAGATCGGATCGAAGTAGAGCTCTTGTTTCGTGAATGGCCGGTAGAGGGCAGCGCGCGGCCGTCCTTGGTATGCGTGCTGCTCGCCTCTGAGAGCCCTTGGCTTGAGACTACTGGACCAGCTGATGCGGGTGGGGTCGTCGTCGAGGTCG
>JARKOC010000102.1 GCA_029975915.1 Bryobacteraceae bacterium | reverse complement strand
ATCCAGTCCAGCAGATCGGACACCGGCGTGAGGGTCACATCGTAGATGTTCTGGCCGGCCACCGTCACGGCTAACGCTTCGGGGCGCAGGCGCTTGCCGCCGCAGGTATTGCACGGCACTTTCGACATGAACGACTCGATCTTCTCCCGAATGTACTCGGAGTCGGTTTCGCGGTAGCGGCGGGCGAGGTTATTAATCACCCCCTCGTAGGAGGTCATGTACTCGCGCCGGTCGCCGCGCTGGTTGGTGTAGTGGATGCGGATTTTATGGCCGTTCGTGCCGTACAGCACCACCTGACGCTGTTCCGCCGTCAGGTCGCGCCACTTCGTATCCATCGAAAACCCGTAGTGCCGGGCGATGGCCTCGATCATGTTGCGCCCCCAACTGTCGGGGTCCATGAAGTTCCAGCCGTTGCTGTCTACCGCGCCCTGCCCCAGGCTCAGGTCCGGGTTCGGGATGAGCAGCGACGGGTCGAGTTCCAGCCGGAAACCCAGACCCTGACAGTCCGGGCACGCCCCCTTCGGCGTGTTAAAGCTGAAGGTGCGCGGTTCAATTTCCGGGATGCTGCCATGCCCGTGTATGCAGGCCAGGTTCTCGCTGAACAGGATGTCCACTGGCGGCGTCTGGCTGAGGTCATTGACGATCACCACGCCGTCGCCGATTTCGAGCGCCGTTTCAATCGCTTCCGTCAGCCGGCTTTCGGCGCTCTGCGCTTCCTCGGCGCTGTCGTAGCGCCGGATAATCAGCCGGTCTACCACCACTTCAATATTATGAATGCTGTAGCGGTCGAGGCTGATGTCCTCGCCCACATCCAGCACCTCGCCGTCCACGCGGGCGCGGGTGAAACCCGCTTTACGAATATCCTCAAATACTTTCTCGTGGTGGCCTTTACGCCCCTTGATCACCGGCGCGAGAATTTGAATCCGCGTGTTCTCCGGCATGGCCTGCACCGCGTCCACAATCTGCTGCGCGCTCTGGGCGACCACCTCTTCGCCGCATACGGGGCAGTGGGGGATGCCAATGCGCGCGTACAGCAGCCGCAGGTAATCATAAATTTCCGTCACCGTACCCACCGTCGAGCGGGGGTTGTGGCTGACGCCTTTCTGGTCAATCGAAACCGCCGGACTGAGACCTTCGATCTGGTCTACGTCCGGTTTCTCCATCTGGCCGAGGAACTGCCGGGCATAGGCACTGAGGCTCTCTACGTACCGGCGCTGGCCTTCCGCGAAGATCGTATCAAATGCCAGCGACGACTTGCCCGAACCCGACAGGCCGGTAATGACGACCATCTTGTTGCGCGGGATTTCAACGTCTATGTTTTTCAGATTATGCTCACGCGCGCCGCGAACGATAATTTTATCCTGGGTCATAGTCCCTTACCTG
>JARKOC010000462.1 GCA_029975915.1 Bryobacteraceae bacterium | reverse complement strand
CCGTCCGAGCGCTGGAAGCCGCCGATGAAATCAGCGATGACCTCCAGCGGCCGCACCGTGGCGGAAAGGGCGATACGCTGGAATTCGCCGCTGGTCAGGGTGAGTCGCTCGATTGCCGTAATGAGGTGGGTGCCCCGCTTGCTGGCGGCTACTGCGTGGATCTCGTCCAGTATCACGGTCCGGATCCCGCGGAAGAGCTCCTCACCCCCTCTGGCGGTAAGCATGATATTCAGGCTTTCCGGGGTGGTGATCAGGATCTCTGGCGGATGCCTCCGGATGGCCCGCCGCTCGTCCGGAGGGGTGTCGCCGCTCCGGGTCATCACCCGGATCCGGGGGAAAGGGTGTCCGGCACTGTCAAAGCAGTCGGCCAGCCCGTCCAGGGGCGCGAAGAGGTTCCTCCTGATATCGTTGTTGAGCGCCTTGAGGGGAGAGACGTACAGGACGCGCACCTGGCCCCCCGGCCAGTTTCCCGTCAGCAGCTGGTTTACACCCCAGAGAAAGGCCGCCAGGGTCTTGCCGCTTCCGGTCGGGGCCGTGGCGAGCACGTGGCTGCCGGCCGCGATCTCCCGCCAGGCCAGGGACTGGATGGGGGTGGGGCTTCCCATCCGCTCGGAGAACCAGCGGGCCACCAGCGGATGGAACAGGTTCAGCACGTCGTCCATGGCGATGTTTCCGGGTAGGGGGCGGAGAGAGTGATCATGCGCTTAGTTGAAATGACCGGCGCCGAGAGTTTCCCGCGCCCGGCCCAGGGTAAGGTCGTACAGTTCTTCCAACAGCTTGTTGCATCCCCGCAGTCCCGCTACGACCTTTTCGGTCCAGTCGAGGTAGTCCAGCCTGCGCTCCAGTGGCCAATTGGCAGGCGGGGTCAGGTCGATTGCCCGGACGTTGGAGATCTTGTCCGCCAGCTTCACCAGCTTCGCCCTTGCGGAGAGATGGGGGGCATGTTCTATCTGCAGCCGCTTGCGCTCCGCCTTGGGCAGGCTCTTGTCGTCGGTTACCTCTTCCACGACGTATCGGACGTCCGGGCCGAAGGTCCCCTCCAACTCCTCCGCCGTAGTAAGGGTATCCTCGATGGTGTCGTGAAGGACGGCGCTTTGAAGAACCACAGCGTCCGTGACCCGGCCGACGCGGGCGAGGATCTCGGCGACCTCAATCGGATGGTTGATGAACGGGGACGCTTCTTCATCCTTCCTTCGCTGGTCCCTGTGCTTTATCGACGCGAAATGCAAGGCCTTCAGAATGACCGCGCAGTCACACGTTTC
>JARKOC010000451.1 GCA_029975915.1 Bryobacteraceae bacterium | reverse complement strand
GCCTCGGCCCGGGCCTACTGGACCGATTTCGACCTGGACGATCCGGTGTACAAGGGCTTCGGCCACACCATCACACCGCTGATCTTCGGCGGCAAGCGGGATTACGCCACCTGGTTCTCGGCCGAACCGGCCGCGGCGTTGTCCATTCTGTTGCTGCCGGTGAGTCCTTCGTCCGACCAGCTGGGCGGCGACCCGGAGCGCATCAACCAGAACGTGGCCGAGGCCACCGCGACCAAGGGGTTCGAGCAGCAGTACGGCGACTACCTCCTGATGTACTCGGCGATGGCCGGGGAGCAGGAGCGTCGCGACGCGCTGGAGATCGCCCGGCGGATGGACCGCGAGCTGATCGATGACGGCAATACGTACAGCTACCTGCTGGCGTGGTTGTTGAGTCTGAAGGAGTGAGGGGGTGGGTGTATCTGCTTCAGCAGCTGCCCCCTCATGCGAGCGAGAGTGGGGGCGAGCAGACCGTGCGCCCTGGACAACTGCGCGGCCCGGTCCGTGAGCTGGTCAAACCGATGATGTCCAGCCCAGAGCGGTAAGCCGTCGAGCGATCTCCGAGGCTCGAGGTAAAGAGCTGCCCCGGCAATAAGCCCGCCCATTACGCTGTTAACCTTGTGGGCACTGGGGTACGCTGTACCAACGTGTAACGCCGGGGGGCAAACATGAAGACTCTGACAACTACGTATTCGCTGGCACTGGTTGGACTACTCGTACTCACCGCATGTGCCGGGGCGTCGACCACTCCCGTGACTTCATCGGTTCCATCGGTGGAAACATCGGCACCGCAGGTGGAGTCGTCCACAACGCCAAGTGCCCAAGTCAGCAGCAACCCACCCAGCTCACCAACATCCTCCGTTCATTCTCCAGCATCCTCTGTGGACGGCCCAGGAATCATCGAGGTCCAGCCCGGAAGCGAACGCCCGCTGCATCTCACCGATGCCTACGACGCCTCATCGATGTGGAAAGAAGGCAGCTTTCAGGCAGTGACTCTCGATCCAAGCCAAGCGATCGGGGCCGAGCTCGGCTGCGCTTCTCACGCTGCCCTCGAATTCCGTTTTTCCAATACGGACGGAACGTTTCGGGCGGAAGTTGCACAGGATATAAATTCAGCATCCTCCAGCAACACCCTGGAGTGGAGCATGCTGGTAGACGGCCAGCGAACGGAGACTGAGCCGATCGCCTTCAAGGAGACCGCCGAGTTTTCAACACCATTGGCGGGGGTCGCCGTCGTTCGGCTAGAAACCAAGATCTCAGGAAAGTGTCAAAAGGGAGCCACGGCACTGATTACCTCTGCCAAAATTGAGGGATAAGAGATGGGCCCGGAGCACGTCACGGCGATCGGCACCCTGGTTTCAGCCGCTGTCGCCGTGGCCACGTTTCTTCGTGACCGGCAGAGATCCAGCGCGCAGTCGGATCGATACGTAGATTACGTTGCCATATCATCAGAGCCCAAGACCTCAAGCAATCAGCGAGGCCCGAGGCCTTTCATGCCCTGGCTCGCTGCCGCAGGCATTCTTGCGATACTTACCTTTGTCCTGGTTCGTGGCGGTGACCCGGGGGACAGTTCGTCTAGCCCCAGCAGCCCAGCCATGCCCGTACCTCCGGTCACTTCCTCAGCCATCATGAACGCGTCCGCCTCCCCATTCTCCGAATGCGTCGATAGGCAGGGAAATGAAGTGCCTTGCGGGAGCGACGGGGCTGGACTAGTGAAGAATATAAGCCCGTGCACAACTGATGTCGCCTTGAAACACGTCGCGGTTAGCCCGGTGCCACAAGTTGATCTGTCCGCAGAGCCCATCCATGAGCTATGCATTCTATTCCCAGGGACCATAGCTACCGAGGCGGGCGCTAGCGCAATAGACATCGCGGCACTTGAGGCTGGTGAGAAGGCGGCGAAACTGAGGCTTTGCCTAACCAAGGGCGGAGGAGTCGAAGTCGCGTGCTCCGAGCCGCATCTAATCGAATATGTCGGACCGTGGACCGCGCCAAACGAAAGCCCGAACGAGCGACTCACCGAATGCGATATAAAGGCGCGTGAATACACGAGATTGACCTTTAGCAAATACAATAGTCCACTCAAGGTGGTCTTGGCCACCAGAGGTGACGGCTACTATAGGTGTGGGGTGGAGTCCAGCAAGAGTCTTAATGATTCACTGTCGTGGGCACCCTAGGCATACCCCTGTGACACCGACACTCCTGGATGCAACGACTGCTCTTCAGCCCCGCCCAGCGCGTCTGCTCAAGCCCAGGTGATCGTGGGGATCCCAAGAGCGATCCCCACATCCGAATGCGCAGCTGGTGACATCGACGACCCGGAAAAGGGTCTAATCTTGTCACCCACATTGATTTCACCGATACGCCTTGATAGGTCCCATGACCGGCACGGCTCGAACGTGTATCAGCCTGCTGAGGTGATGGCGACCACTTGTCCGCGCCCCAACGCCTTGGCGGCTGTCAGCGCGGCTTGAGCAGTTCTGAGGTCGGGGCCCAGCCCGGCTGACCACGAGAAGCGACTCGTAGTAAAGCCACCGATCGGGCATTCAAACTCAGCTGGCACCTCGGCCAAGATGGTGTCCGCCGCCGAAAGTATGATCACTGCTTCCGGATGACGAGAAACCAGACAACATACATCTTCGCGTTCCTCATCAACGAGTGTCGATAGCCGTCGGTATTCGTCGACCAAATTACCGCTCGCCAGCAAATCGAAGTGGTCGCCTACTCGATCACCATCAATTAGCAGGAACATCGGGCCTCTTACCATATCCATGTCAACAAAACTATGCCAGGACCGCCCTTCGTAGTACTGGAGATCCCATAAGCAGTATCCGGAAAGGAGGACTCCCAACGCGAACGAATAGGCCTCGCCCGCATGCGGATGCAGGGAAACCCAATCTGCATGGTTGACCTTCTGAATTTGCCGAGCCACATCCCGCACCACACCAGCGAGCCTCACGACGTCTAGTCCTTGCTCGTCAAAGTACAGCGGATAGTATCCCAATTCTGCATCCAGGTCTTCAACCAGACGCTTGTTGGCTGGCGTGCCCCCATCACAACCAAGTTGAAGGCGCTGAAAACTCGGTAATCGTCGATCGGTGTAGATATGAATCCCGATGATCTTGTCAGACACCAACGGAGGACCATCGGTGTCGTCGGCGTAAGCTACTTCGAAGAATCTCCCTCTGTCTTCCGGCGCCAGCGCGAGGAGTGGACCCCAAGAGGCAGAGCCGGTTATCGCGAGGACTGTCCACTTTGCCCCAAATCTCAACCGAACAACCCACCAAGGCTGCCCGAACCGACTGCCCCAGCAAGAATGCGGTGTGGTCGCGGGTCGCAGGTACAACTACTACCCAGGGTTGCCCAATCGGGGTTCGCGTGCCGTCAGAGACCGCCTGGGTGAGCGCACCGCTGACCCGCGCCAGCCACTCATCACTGGTGTCGGTGCTTGTTGGCAAGCTCATTTCCAGAGCTTCCCAGGTTCTCGAACTCGTACCCATGGCGGCAGCTAGTTGTGCCCTGGCTTCGAATTCCTCTCCCGCATCTCTGGCAACGAGGCAAAGGCCCAGATCTTGGGATTCCTGGTACACAAGGCGAAGCAGCAAGCCCATGACAACGGCAGCGGCAGTCACGCAGCCAAACCCGATAGCCGACACACTTGACCGCTGAACGATTACGTCCATAAGAAGCGAGACGGCAAGGCCGACCAAGCTGGCAAACAACACCGCAAGAACGAGTGCTCTGCGGCTCAGCTTCGTGGCCAGCCTATGCCAAAACCCTTCCTTGCCCATGGCAACGCGCTTTCTTCAGAGTATCCGGGATCTCGCCTTAGAGTCGTGCGCCTCTGCCTCATCACCAAGTCGCCGAACATGCCAAAGGAGACAAAGCGAGTCCCAGGGAGCGCAGGGTGGCGAAGTTGTGACAATTGTCTCTCGGGGAGAGTACGACAGTTGGTGGCATGTGGCCTTGGTTGCGGGCGCTCGAGGCAGACCTCCGAGCAGAACTGAAATCCGCCCTCAATGGATTCGATCAAGCGAAATCTACGACTTGTCACTAAGTAATCGGGGCATCTACCGCCCTCCAAGCGGCGTGGGCGTCCATCTATGCAGCCAGGCACATCGACGGCCCGGCGCGCGTGCTCCCGGCACTCCAACGGCGGTATCCATCGGCAACGACACCGTCGCCGCCATCGCCGGCGGCCTGCTCAGTGCCCGCAACGGCGCATCGGCCCTACCGCGCGAGTGGGTGCGCGACGTCCACGACTGGCCCGGCATGCGCGCCGCCGACCTCGAATCCTTGGCTCTCGCGATCGCGCGAATCCCTGCGGACTGAACCAGGCAGAGGTTGTACGTGGCCCGGAGGTCGCCTCTCGCGTGCCTCATCTTCTTCAGTGTGGGCGCTCAGCCCGTCCGCCCACGCTCAGCAACCGCCGAAACCCGCATTTTGGGCGCCAACTGAAGAAGATCTGTCACGCCTCGACCCAGTGCCGACCTCCTGAGCATCGCCCCGCCCGCGAGTAGTGCCACCTCCAGGCATCTTGACGGCGCCCGGATCAGCCACCGCGGCTGTCGTTGGGCCCGCGTCACCGGGTGCTTCGGTAACCGCCCCAGCCAGCAACCTATGCTTGCCCCATGGCCGGAGCAGTCGGTGCCGCCACGGGGGCATACCGTGCGCTCGACACCGCTGCCCTCAGACTTCTTCGTGCCAACAACA
>JARKOC010000450.1 GCA_029975915.1 Bryobacteraceae bacterium | reverse complement strand
GAGGAGGATGAAGATGATGAGGATGCCCAGGGGAACCAGCAGTTGCAGGCGCTTCTTGGCCCGGATCTGGTTCTCCCACTGCCCGGACCAGGCGACATAGTACCCGGCAGGCAGCTTCAGCTGCTTTTCCAGCACCTGCTTGGCCTCGGTAACGAAGCCGCCCATGTCGCGGCCGCGCACATTGAGGAAGACGATGGAGCGGAGCAGCCCCCCCTCGCTGCTGATCTCCGGCGCGCCGGTTGAGACCTTGAGCTTGGTCACCAGCGACAACGGGATCTGGGCCCCGTTCATCCCCGAGACCAGCATCTTCTGGATTTCCGGGATATTGTCGCGGTAGTCGCGCAGGTAGCGGATGCGGATGGGGAACCGGTCCCGTCCCTGGACCGCCGTGGTCACGGTTTCGCCTCCCAGGGCCGTTTCTATCACTTCCTGCACGTCCCCCACCTGAATTCCGTAGCGCGCGGCCGCTTCCTTGTCCACATCGATATCGATGTAGTTGCCGCCGGTGACGCGCTCCGCCACCACATCCGCGGAACCTTGTACGGTTTTCAGGATACCTTCTGCCTGTACAGCCAGATCTTTGAGCGTGTTCAGGTCACTGCCGAAGATCTTTACGCCCAAGTCGGTGCGGACCCCGGTGGAAAGCATGTTGATGCGGTTGATGATGGGCTGGGTCCAGCCGTTGCGCACTCCCGGAATCTGCAGCTTGCCGTCCAGTTCGGCCACGATGTCGGCCTTGGTGATCCCTTTTCGCCACTGGTCTTTGGGCTTGAGGATGATGATGGATTCGAACATGGAGACCGGGGCCGGGTCGGTGGCGGTTTCCGCGCGCCCCACCTTGCCCAGGACGTGCTCCACTTCGGGCACACTCTTGATGATGGCGTCCTGCACCTGGATAAGCCGCTTGGCCTCGGAGATGGAAACGTTGGGCAGGGTGACCGGCATGTACAGGAGCGAACCCTCGTCCAGGGGTGGCATGAACTCGCTCCCCATGGAGATGAACATGGGGATGGCAAGGGCCAGGGCGACCATATTCAGCGCTATGGTGGTCTTCTTCCATTTCAGCACCCAGCGTATCACCGGGGAATAGAGCCTGATGAAGAAGCCCGATATGGGGTTCGAGCTCTCCGGCGGCATCTTGCCCCGCATGAAGTAGTA
>JARKOC010000437.1 GCA_029975915.1 Bryobacteraceae bacterium | reverse complement strand
CCGTCCAGCACGGCTCGGTCCACGTCGGACAGCGGTACGGTCAGGGTCTGCACGGCGAACCCCCGCTTTTCCGCGTCACGGGCATACATGCCCACATGGGCGATTTCCGGGTCGGTGAAGGTGCACCAGGGGATTGTCAGCGCCGACGCTTTCTGTCTGCACCCGAACAGCGCATTGGCTATCAGTATGCGCGCCAATGCGTCGGCGGTGTGGGTAAACTTGTACGGGAAGCAGATGTCTCCGGCGGCGAAGACTCGCGGGTTGCTGGTGCGGAGGCGGTCATCCACCGTCACCCCCTGTCTCGGATCGAATTCGATTCCGGCGGCGTCCAGACCGAGTCCTTCCACATTCGGCGTCCGTCCCACGCCCACCAGAATCTCGTCCGCGGTAACCTCCACCTCCCTGCCGCCGGACGTGAAGCGGAGAGTTTTTTCCGCGCAGCGCCCGGAAACCGCGAGGTCCCGGGCCGGCAGGTACAGATCGATTCCCTCCCTGGTGAAAACCGCCTCCAGAAGGGCCGCCGCATCGGGGTCTTCCCGGGGCAGAACATGTTCGGTACGGTGCCCCACCATGCTCACCCGGCTGCCGAGGCGGGCAAATGCCTGAGCCAGTTCGCAGCCGATGGGGCCGGCTCCAATCACCGCCAGGCGCGAAGGACGTTCCGTGAGGGAAAAAACAGTCTCGTTGGTGAGGTAGCCCACATCCGCGAGTCCGGGAATGGGGGGAGCCGCAGCCCTCCCTCCCGTGCACAGAGCGGCTCTGGCGAAGCGCAACCTCTTCCCGTTCACCTCGATACCGTCGGGACCGCAAAAACGACCTTCGCCGAAAAAAACGTCCACACCCAGTTCGTCGCGGAAGCGTCGCGCAGAGTCGTGGACGCTGATGCCGGCTCGCAGACGCCGCATACGCTCCATGACCGCGCCGAAATCGACGGTGAGCCCTTCGCAGCCGGAGATGCCGAATTCCGGCGTGTTTTTTGAGTCATGCACGGCTCTCGAGGAGCGAATCAATCCCTTGGAAGGGACGCACCCCGCATTCAGGCAGTCTCCCCCCATGAGGCGCCGCTCGATTAACGCCACTCGGGCGCCGAGCCCGGCAGCGCCGGCAGCGCATACAAGTCCGGCGGTGCCTGCCCCGATCACCACCAGGTTGTACCGTTCCGCCGGTTCCGGGTTTACCCAGTCCAGGGGATGAACGTTGCCGACCAGGGCCTGGTTGTGTATATCGTGGGGCGCAATCCCCTGCAGCATGTCCATGGGCGGTTCTCCGGTCGTGCCGTGTCCGGCCTATTTCCGCGGTGAGGCGTTCTTGAGGTCGTTGGCGCTCCAATCGTAGTCCAGGTAGTCGATCTTCGGGGGTGTCCGGTCCAGGAACTCCCCATCCACCTCGGCCACAAACGGCCTGATAAAGGCGAGGACTCCTCCGTCGACTGCTGCGAAACGTTTGGCGTCGAATTTGAAAATCCGCGACAGGAAGACGGTGTTCCTCTCCCGATCAATCCGCAACCCCTTGTCCCGGTTTGCCAGAAGCCTTTTGCCCTGCTGTTCCAGTTGCCGGTAGAGGGTGGCGGCGCGGAAGGGAACGGTCAGCAGATCGGCGCAACTCACCGAGGCGCAGTTGATGCCGAAATGGATGCGGAGATTCCCGAATCCGTCCAACAGGATGGTGTGCTCGATTTCGTCCAGCGCATAGTTCCGTGTCCCGACCCGGATCACCTTTGTGTCCCAGGGGCTGCCGCGCCAGTGGATTTTCCTGCTCCTGATGCTGTCCACCGGGTAGTGGTCGACAATCGTCTTCATGGCTCCGATGTTGTAAAC
>JARKOC010000436.1 GCA_029975915.1 Bryobacteraceae bacterium | reverse complement strand
TGCCCAACGCCTATTTCGACTCGCTCGGGATTCCGAGACTGACTGTTCGTCGGTAGCTCAACCCGCCGAACCGCCCGGTACGGACCCGTACGCCGGGTGGTGTGACAGGGAAAGCTCGTGAGAGCCTACCTATGTCGATTCATGCCCCATGTGACCTTCATCCGCCATGGCCAGGCGGGAACCAGAGACAACTACGACATCCTCTCGGACACCGGTACTGAACAGGCCCGCCTCTTGGGCGACTGGTTCGGCGCACGCGGCGTTCGGTTTGACAGAATCATCAGCGGCTCCCTGCGGCGCCAGATTGAGACCGCCCGGGCGGTTTTTGGCGCAGAATCTGACGGGCTCGTTTCTGTCGATCCAGCGTGGAACGAATTCGATCTGGATGCCGTGTTCGACGGGGTTGCCAACAAGTTGGCGGACTCGGATGTTGGTTTCGCGCGCCGTTGGGCGGCAATCCAGGCGGAGGTGGCCGCCGGCGGCACCGAGATCCACCGCCAGTGGACGGAGGCCGACGGAGAAGTGATGTGGGCCTGGATCAGCAACCGGTTTGGCGAAATCGATGGCGTGGAATCCTGGCCGGCATTTCACAACCGGATTCGCCGCGCTCTCAACGATTTGCGCGGAGCTGGCGACAGGACCCGCATCGCCGTCTTCACCTCGGCACTGCCTACCGCCTTTTGCATTGCCGAGGCGCTAGGGCTGGATCAGGACAGAATCCTCCGCCTGGCCGGAGCCTCCTACAATACCGGCATCACCGAGATTACCCTCGAGGAACAATTGACCGGTCTCATTTCGTTCAACGTCGCCAGCCACTTGCCCGGCCGTCTTCTGACTTGCCGGTGACTTCCGGCAGGAAATCAAACAGTAGGCGGCCGTTCGACATCGCCTTAGTACCGCCGCTGCCTTCGGTACATTGTTACGGCACTTTGCTCGCCAGATGGAGCCAAATTTAGGCCTTCTTCGCCCGGCCTGAAGCTTCAGGAAAGGCCCGTACCCCAAGTCCGGTGTGCGGGCAGGACGACGAGCGCCGCCGTGCTAGTGTGGACCACCGATTTACGTTTTTTCTGCCACGGAGCTAAATGGAAGCTGGACTCATGCCGAAGGAATTGTAGGGTCCCGCTGCTGCGCGAATCCGGAGGTTCGTGGCTCGGTGGTTACCACAGCGGCATGGTACAGACATGAACTGCCAGTATTGCGGCAAGAAGATCGGCATCCTCGAGAATTGGCGATACGGCCGTTTCTGCTCGAAGGAGCACCAAACGGAGTTTCAGGAGGAATCCAGCCGTCTTGCCACGTCGGTTCTTGTTTCCGAGCACGAATCCGTGCCGTCGCTGAACCGGGCGGACGAAATCCTGACGCTAGCCGGCCAACCGCGCGCAGGCGGTCCCGCAGAATCACTCCCTCCCCCGGATCCTCCCATAATGGGAACCGTTGAGCAAAGCCAGCCATCTGCGGTTCGATGTGCGCCTCCGGCCCCTCCTCCAACACCCCCGCCGGCGAGCGAGCGAGACCAGAAACTACTTAGGCTGCTGGCCGCGGCCGACCGTGTGCCGCCAGTGCTCGAGAAGGACTCCCGGCGAAGGCTGGTCATCGGCGATGCTCCCTTCCGCTTCGGGACGGTGATGGCGAGAGGGACCCGCAGGGTCCTCATCCCGCCATCTGGCGCTGTGCAGCGGCGCCCGAAGCTTCGATTGATTGAGACGCTTCTACCGCTGCGTTACGACGAAACGGGCGGGCCGCTGCCGGAGTTCGAACCGGCCTGGCAGGACGGCGCTGTTTGGGGTGCTGATGAACAATCGTCGCTGTCGATGGATTTCGGGCCTTACATTCAGGGATATACACTCGAGCAGCCATGGCAGGACTGGGACTGGGATGCGCTCCTGGAGGAGGCCAAGTACTTCCAGGAATTGGCTGAGCAGAGGGAGAAACAACGCGGCGAGTTGAGGTCTCAAAAGGCGCAGGCGAAGGTGACGGAAAACTCCCCGGCCCCCCGGCCTCAGAATCCCCGCCATCCGGCGATACCCGGACAAGCATGGCCAAGCCGTGCTCCATCCCGACACCCTGCATCCGCGCCTGTCCCTGCTTTTACCGGCTTGACCAACCAGACCGGGCCGATGACGCCACGTCCGGCGCCTCAATTCTCGGCCCCCCATGCCGCCGGGCCCGGGGGGATTCTCGTTTCGTCGATGCCATCTTATCCTGGTACAACCGGTCTGCGGCCGGTTCCGGCCGGCGTTCCCCTGACAATGGGGCAACCCAGGAAACCCGGCCTGAACATGCCGTTGCATGGTGTGCAGCGCAGCCCTGCACAGTCCGATGGCGGTCACATGGAGTGGGTCGAACTTGCGCCACCTCCGTTCATGGCCCTTTGCCGGATTGACGATCCGGCGCCTGTCAGAGGCAACCGGCGGCCGGCTATCCCACCCGGCCCTCCGCAAAGATCCACACAGCCTGCACTTGTCCCGCATTACGTCATCGAGCAGTGGGCCGTCTCGGGATTGACTTTGGGTGAGTTGGGATTCGATCCTGAGGCGATTTTGCCGCCGGTCTCCCCCAAATCTTACACGATGGAGATTCCGGCGAGTCCCAGGCCCGCTGGATCCTTCCTCTGCTTGCCACACCGCCCGTCATCAGTCACAAAACTGGCTGTACCACTACCTGCTCGGGTTGGAATCGTGCTGGATCTGCGTCCGATCCCAGCAGTCGAACGGCCACATCTCATATCTAGGATCTCGGGGTAGGGTATGAGGCAATCCAAAGTAGTTGCGTTGGCCATGCCCCGTCAGCCCGATGCGCAGCCCGCGGCACTCCCCGAAACCATCGAGGAACTCAGGAAAGCGCTTGCCGATTCGCCGCGCAACGAAAAAATGCGCCTGCGTCTTGCCCACAATTACCAGTTGGGCGGCATGTGGGCCGAGGCGGCGAACGAGCTTGCACTCTGCCTGCCCGGATGTCCTGATGACCCGGACTTGCTCTGTGATCTGGCGTCCTGCCACCTGCGGTTGGGCAATCTGGATCACGCCTCCGTCCTGGTTCAACAGGTGGTTTCGGCCCAGCCTGAGCATCGCTTCGCGCGGTTGATCGAATCGCTCCTCCGAAAGACTGAAGCGGCCGCGTCTCAAGAGTATGAACTTCGCGTGGGCGGCGCGGCGGTGCCGAGGGTGACGGCACTGGATCCGGCCCAAGCCGCGGAACTGATCTGCGAGGCGCGGCAATTTACCATGGCGGGCCAACCCACAGCGTCGATCGACTTGTTAAGGCGGGTTCTGGCTTTGGATCCCGGCAATGCCGAAGCATTGCTCGAATTGGGCCAGGCGCACGCATCCGAGGGCCGTTGGCGCGAGTCCTACCGCTGGTTCGACCAGGCGCGACGCCGGGCGCCAGGAGATTGGGAGCCCCGGTACCGGATGGCTGTAGCGGCTCTCCATCTGGAGGAACCTGGAAAGGCCGCTGCCTTGGCGAGAGAGGCCCTGGCCATCTGCCCATCCGCCGTACGAGCCTTGTGGCTGCTTTCTGCACTTGCCATTGAGAGAGGTGAATTCGAAGAGGCCGGCGTCTGGCTCGAAAAGCTGCTGGCGCTGGATGGGGCGGATGCACAGGCGCGATACCGTCTGGCTTGGCTCGCTCTGCGCTCCGGCAAACTTGCGGAGGCGGCTGAAGGGTTCCGGCTTGCATCAGAAGAAGAAAGTCTGCGCGCCGATGCTCTTTATCACCTCGGACTCGCTCAGCTTGGCTTGGGCAACCACCGTGAAGCGGTATCCACGCTCTCGCGGGCCTGGCGGGCGGATGGCTCCGACGACGCGGCGCTCGCATTGGCTGAAGCGCATCTCGGAACTGGCGACTGCCCGGGCACCGAAGCCGCCCTGGCGGATTTGTCATCGCCTGGGGTGCAGGCTGCCGCCGTGTATCACAAGTTGGCGCTTGCCTGGCTCAAGTCCGGTGAAGAAGAAAACGCGAAGCGTGCCTTCGCCGCCGCGGTCAGGCTCGATCACAGGTCCGCCGAAGGCTATTTCGCGCTACAATCCCTTTCTTGAAGTCTCATACCTCAAAGGATGGTTCTCCGGCGTCTAAGACGCCGGGCAAGGCCAGATGGCGGAAGGCCGACCCGGCAAGAATCAACAGATCACCCGGCAAACAGTCCAGCGCCGCTGGTTCAGCACGGCAGCCGCAGCCGGAAAACGGCCCACCTCTGCGGACTGGCGGGCAGACGGCCGGCCGCCGCAGTGGCGCGAAAAAACCCGCCTTGAAGACACTTGACCGCGCGATTTCCAAGGCCGGCGTCGCCTCCCGCACCGAGGCCCAGCGGTGGATCGCCCAAGGCCGGGTGAAGGTGAACGGCAAAACCGTGAAGGATGCCGAGCAGTGGGTGGACCTGAAACGGGATCGGATCCATCTGGATGGCAAGCCTGTCGAGGAGAAGGAGAAAGTCTATCTTCTGCTGTACAAACCGAAAGGCTATCTGACGACGAGGACCGATCCGGATGGGCGTCCGACCATCTATGACCTGTTGAAGGGCATGAAGCAGTGGGTCTTCCCCGTCGGCCGTCTCGACCAGGACACCAGCGGACTGCTGATTCTGACCAACGATTCCGATCTGGCCGAGCGCCTCACCAATCCCGACTACCACGTTCCGAAAACCTATCTGGTGAAAACGGCGCACCTGCTCACCGACGAGCAACTCGAATCCATGCGCCGCGGTTTGGATCTCAAAGACGGCCCGACGCGTCCAGCCGAGGTGAAACGCCTTCGTGACTCCGCCCAGCGGACGTTTTTCGAGATCACAATCACGGAAGGCCGCAACCGGCAGGTCCGGCGGATGGTCGAGCAGGCCGGCAGTAAGGTACTGAAACTGGTGCGGGTCTCGATTGGGCCGCTGCGGATCGGGTCCTTACAGATCGGCCACGTCCGCCCGATCGAGGCTGCGGAGTTACGCGCGCTCAGGCACGCTGGCCAAAGCCGCACCAGTCCCACCACCCGCTGAGGCGCCGGCCTCCCTCTCCACCGCACCAGTCGCGCCCAGGATGGCCAGTGCGAGTGACAGCACCTCACTGTCGCCCAGATTGTGTTCAAAGAAGCCGGTGACGAGAACTCCAATGACAGCGGCTGTGCCCAAATGCAGCGCCCAGAGCGCCATGGGGGGAGGACTCGCTCCGCTATGCGCTCCAATCCTCAGGCGGTTCGACAAGCGCAACCAACGCGCCGCCGGCCAGACAAGAAAGGCGACTATGAAGATAGTGGCCGGAATGCCGCGCTCCGCGGCGTACTGCAGGTAGATGTTGTGCAGGTGGCCGTAGAATCCTTCAGGCAGCGGACCGTTGAACCGGGCCGGAACGTAGCTCTTGAACTGTCCCTTGACGCCCTCCAGGCCGATACCAAAGACCGGGTGCGCTTTGATCATCTCCACTCCAGTGGACCAGCTGACAATCCGGTGCTGATTGGAGTCGAGCGTCCCCTGAGGCCGGGCGATGGAAGTGATTCGCGTGCGCAAGCTCTCAGGTCCTACGGCGATAGCCGCCACCGCCACAAGAGGCAACGCGAGCGTGGCCCAGGGTCTCCAGCGGGCCAAAAGGAAGAGGCACGCCACGGCAGCGGCCATCCAGATGCCACGGGTGAAGCCCAACACAAGCGCGGAGCCCGAAATTGCGCAAGCCAGGATCGCGAACCACCGCAGCCTTCTTTCCAGCCGCCCCCACAGAAGCAGGCATGCGCCAGTGAGTAAGACAAACATCATCTGGCTCGAGAACGTCATCCAGTGGCTCATGAAGCCAGTGATCCGGTCGGCGACATAGCTCCGGTAGAAATCATCTCCTGCTTGAGCCGCGTGCGCCCATTTGACCGCGAACTGCCAGCAGGCGCGCAAGCCTGCCAGCGAACCGGCCGCGAGCCAGACGAGCGCCAACGCCTGGAAATCGGCGGCGCCTCTGAAAGACAAATAAACCAGCGGCAGCAACGCCAACACGTACAGCTTACGGATCTGCGGCAGTCCTGTGGCTTCGGCGCCCGAGGCGAACCACGCCAGCACCGTCCAGGCGATGAAGAGTCCCAAAGGAATCATCCAGCCAGGCAGCTCGAGCCGGGGCCTGTCGATCAGAAATGCAAGCAGGGCTACGCCGAGCAGAATTTGGGAGATCGCGATGGAAAACAGGGCCGCGGCGGCTGAGCCGAACGCGGCGCAGAAGAGGAGCCTGGGCCACGGCCGGTCCGGCAGATTCATGGACATATCATCTCTATGGAGTAGCGATCCTAGTGTGCCACAATAGGGCCTGATAAAGACGTTCTCTGGAGAGACTTCGATGATTGAGGTCTACTTGCAGCGTCACGGCATCGCCGAGGAGACGGGTCCTGGAGGTCAGGACTCGGCCCGCGCCCTCACGGCCGAGGGTAAGCGCAGGCTGCGCACGGTCTACCGGCGCGCGCGCCTTTCCGGAGTTCGGCCTGAGGTCATCCTCACCAGTCCGTACAAGCGAGCCATTCAAACGGCGGAACTGGCTGCAAAGGAACTCGGATGTCCGGGTGGCGTGCATGAGACCAGCGCGTTGACTCCGGCATCGAGGCCCGAGGCGGTTTGGGACGAGATCCGGGCACACAGGAAAGTCAAACGAATTCTGCTCGCCGGCCACGAGCCGCTGCTGAGCCAATCGGCCGCTTACCTGCTCGACTCGCCCAGCCTGAACATCGATTTTAAGAAGGGCGCGATCATCCGCATCGATTTCGAATCGGCAGGCGCTGCTCCTCGCGGAGTCCTGAAGTGGATGATCACTCCGTCGACAGCCGGTTAGTCTGAAATCGGCCAGCCACAAAGGACAAGGCTTCTTCCTTCGTCGTCAGATTCCCCTCAAGCTGGGCGTGTTCGATGGCTTCCAGGATCTCGCCGATCTTTGGACCGGCGCTGAAGCCCAAGGCCAGCAGGTCGTCGCCTGTGATGAGGCGGGGCGGGCGTATCGATTCGGGCGGAATCGCCGCTATCCTCTGTTTGACCAGTTCGTATGTGGTCAACGGTGCAAGCGAAGCCAGAGTATCGATGCGCAGGAGCTCCAACTGGTCCTCGAAGCGGGGGAGCCGAACTAGCCGTTTGAACGCCGCTTGACCCATCCGCTCGAATTCCAAGAAACGCATATGGTTTGCGACAAGTGATACAACCGCATCCACGACGGCATTCGGATAGCGCAGGCGGACAAGAATGTCCCTGGCCATGGAAGCGCCACGCTCGGCGTGGCCGTCGAACCGGATTCTATCCGTTTGGGTGAAGGTGACGGGTTTGGCGACATCGTGAAGGAGGACGGCCAGTGCGAGTTCGATTGAAGGATGGTCCAGTTGGTCAAGGGCGAGCAGCGTGTGGGTCCAGACATCGCCTTCGGGATGGAACTCGGGCGGCTGGCAGACGCCCTCCATGGCGCTAACCTCAGGAAGAATAAGGGGAAGCAGGCCAGAAATTCGCAACCAAACGAACCCCTGGCGGGGGTGGGGCCCAGTCAAGATGAAGCTAAGTTCATCTCGGGTTCGTTCCGTCGAGATGCTTTTGATACTGTATGCGTGAGTCTGAATAGCGGCCAAGGTGGCCGCTTCGATCCCGAATCCGAGCCGCGCGGCGAAACGGACGGCGCGGAGCATGCGAAGGGCATCCTCGGCGAAACGGGCCTGGGGGTCTCCGATGGCGCGAATGATGCCAGCGTCGAGATCGGCCCGCCCGCCGACGAAATCGAGGATGTTGCCGGTGATAGGATCCTCCAAAAGTCCATTGATGGTGAAATCGCGGCGCAGGACGTCCTGGCGGGGGTCGGTTTCGAAGGTAACCGATTGGGGGCGGCGGTGGTCGGAATAGGAATGGTCACTTCGGAAGGTGGCTACCTGTAATTGCTCACCGTCTTGATTGACGAGAACAACTCCGAAGCTGGCGCCGACGAATTTGGCATCCGGAAATAGAGCAATCACCTGATCCGGGGTGGCTGAAGTGGCGATGTCAAGGTCGCCGGCCGGATGACCAAGGAGGCGGTCGCGGACGGCGCCACCGGCAAGATACGCCTGGAAACCTGCTTGGTGGAGCCGCGCGCAGACGGTCCTGGCGGCTGCTGGGATGGGCTGTGTCATCCTGATTTGATAGTAGGATATAGCTTGTGGGCCTTGGCCCCGGCTAATCTATGTCTGATCCAGAACAGCGACCGGTGGCCACCACCAAAGTTGTGGTGGCCACCACCGTCGCACTCTCCTTCATCTCCTTCTGGCGTGGCGCATCGATTGTTCTGAGCGACCTTGCCTCCACAATGTTCTACGTCGGCGGCATCACGGAACGGGCCGTTGGTCCTGCCGCCCCCTGGTTCGTCCTGGCGGTGATGTTCTTTGCATTCGCCGTTCGCTCAATCTACATGGAAAGCTGCGGCATGTTTGTCCGCGGCGGCGTGTATGTCGTCGTGCGGGACAGTATTGGCCCAAAGACGGCCAAGCTTTCCGTCTCCGCCCTGGTTGTGGATTACATCCTGACAGGACCGATCTCCAGTGTTAGCGCGGGCCACTACTTGGGCTACCTGTTCAACGAGTTGAGCGAGATGACGCACTCCTCGCTCCGGTTGAACGAGAACTGGTTCGCCGCGGCCTTTGGCGTCACTGTGACCGGGTACTTCTGGTGGCAGAACATCAAGGGCATTCACGAATCGTCGACCAAGGCCCTCAGAATCATGCAAATCACCACCGTTATGGTGGTGGCGCTTCTCATCTGGTGCCCGATCACGTTGCTGCTCCAGGACAATGTCCAGCTTCCGCCGGCGCCAACACTCGAGAACCTGAAATTCGACAGCCATTCGCTAGGGTGGCTGCACGGGACCTTCTGGCCGTCCATTTGGGCCGCGGCCATGCTGATCGCTTTCGGGCACTCGCTTCTGGCGATGAGCGGATTTGAGACACTCGCTCAAATTTACCGGGAGATCGCCTCACCCAAGATTAAGAACCTGAAGATCACGGCGAATATCGTCTGCGTCTATGCCCTGCTGAGCACCGGCCTGTTATCGCTGTTCGCGGTGATGATTATCCCGGACGCAGTCAGGCCGAAGTACTACGACAACCTGCTCGCCGGTTTGACGATGAGCCTGGCCGGTCCAGAGACCTTGAAACTTGGTTTCCACATTTTCGTCGTGATTGTCGGCGGGCTGATTCTGTCGGGCGCGGTGAACACGTCGATCATTGGGGCCAATGGCGTTCTCAATCGCGTGGCCGAGGATGGAGTCCTCACCGAGTGGTTCCGCAAGCCACACAAGAGATTTGGCACGACGTTCCGGATCATCAACCTGATCACGCTATTGCAACTGGGGACGATCATCTTCAGCGGCGGTGATGTCTATCTGCTGGGCGAGGCTTATGCCTTCGGCGTGGTTTGGAGCTTCGCCATGAAAGGTCTTGGGGTGCTAGCTCTGCGTTTCCAGCGGACGGACCAGGAATACAAGATGCCGCTCAATTTCCGGATCGGGAAGACAGAGATCCCGGCCGGCCTCGCGGCAACGGTCCTCGCCCTTTTCATGGTGGCCATCGCAAACCTGCTCACCAAGAAAGTAGCGACGGTTTACGGGATCAGCTTCACGGTCCTTCTGTATTTGGTCTTCTATGTGTCGGAGCGGCTGAACAAACGCCGCGAGTCGAGCCAGAAAGGGCTCGAGGAGTTCAACCTTGACCACCAGGAACATGTAGCCGCAGCCAGCCTTCAGGCCCGGCCTGGCGCGGTGCTGGTGGCCATCCGCGACTTCCACAACATGGAGCACCTCAAGCGCGTGCTCGCGAAAACAAACCTGAGGCGCCATGACGTGGTGGTGATGACCGTCCGTCCGCTGGTGACTGGCGATGCCGAGTACGAGCTGCGCGACCAGCAGATCTTCAGCGACTACGAGCGGGAACTTTTTACCCGTGTGGTCGCGCTGGCTGAGAAAGAGGGCAAGCCCGTCGAACTACTTGTTGTGCCCGCCACCGACCCGTTCATCGCAATGGTGCAGACGGCGCAAAACCTTCAAGCCTCGCGGCTGGTGACAGGCGTATCGAGAACGATGGCGAGTGAAGAGCTTGCACGCCGCATCGGGATGGCGTGGGAAACGCTACCCGCCCCTAAGACGCCCTTCTCGCTCGAGATCATCAGTCCGGACAGAGAACCGATGTATGTCAACCTTGGACCGCATCCGCCGCGGTTGTGGCCAGAAGACGTCGACAGGCTGCACGACATCTGGCTGCGGTTGGTAGAAGACGAAAAGATTGGTTCGACACTCCACCACAGGGACGTCGTGGGCGTCGCATTGCGCCGGCTGGAAAAGGAACTCGATACCGAGCGACGGGATGAAGTTGTCAGAGACATTAAGCGGGAGGCAACCCGCTGATGTCAGAATTGCCGTCCTACTCTGGTTCAACAGGTGGATCGGCCGAACTGGCAGCAGGGGTCGCTGGGCCGGCGGCGGCCGCATCCACGGTTTTCCTTGGAGCACGGGGGCGAGGAGGCAAGGGCACGCTGTTGCGGAACTCCTGTTCGTTGTAACATGTGCGGCAGCGGACACGGACCACGGTGTCGCCCACCATGGCCAGTATGAAGTGGTTGGTCAGTCGCTTGCACTTGGCGCAAAAGTCGTCAACTTCGTCACCGAGTCTCATTTCGAATCCGCATCCTCCAAGTATGACCGCGCTCTGGAAGCATAACAAAATCGGGAATGGCTAAGAAGCCAGCCGAATTCCCCTATGATCAGACTATGAGCCGTCGATTGCTGGCCGCCGCCGTATTCATCCTGCTGGCCGCGGGCGGGGGCGGGTTCTATCTGTGGAAAAGCCGCAACCGGCCCCCGAGACCGAAGCCAGCGTCCGGACAGGCCGCGCCGCTGCCCGCAGGCGCGATGGTGAAGTTCCAAGCGACGCTCCAGGCCAGGAATACAGTTCCGGTGGATGTTCCAGTGGACGGGGTTCTGGACGAGTTCGTGGTGAAGCCCGGCGACGAGGTGTTCGAAGGCCAGATCCTCGGGTCCATCAAGAACGAAGTGCTTGTGGAAAACGAGAAGGAAGCGGCGCTTGAGTTGGAGCGGCTCAAGACAAGACTCAGCACCCTCGAAAGCCAATTGCTCACGGTCCGCCTGGAGGAATCGCGCCAGGCGGCTGACGCTTCGCGGGCGTCCTCCGAGCGCCAGAGGGCTGAACGAACTTATCAGCGCCAACTGATGCTCCACCGCGAAGGGGCCACGCCGCGCAAGGTGTTCGAGGCCGCACAGGCCGCATTCGAGGAAGCGAGGGCCGAAGAGGAATCGCTGAGCAACCTATCGAAATCCTTGCGGGACCGGATGGCCCAGATCGCCAAAGATATCGACGTAGCAAAGAAGCAGGTTGCGGAAGGCGAGGCCGCCTACGATGAAGCCAAGGCGGGGCTGGCCGCGGCCCAACTGCTGTCTCCTTCAGACGGTGTGATCATCTCCATCGCGAAACAGGCGGGCGAAGAAGTGAAGGCCGGCACGGAGGCGTTGATTGTGGTGGCAGTGGATTTGACAATGATGGAGGCGGTGATGGACATCGCGACCGACCTGATGCCGCGCATCCCGGTGGGGAGTCCGGCGGAGGTCTATGTCGCTGAGATTACGGGGAGTCTTCCGGCGCAGGTTCGTTTGGTCGAGAATGGCAAGGCTTACGTGGAGTTTGCCAGTCCGACACCACTCATCCGTCCTGGCATGACAGCAACTGTGGCCATCCACTTGAAGTAGCTGCCTACTTCCACCGCCAACTGATCAATTTCGGTTCGGTCATCTCCTCGATGGCGTACTTGGGGCCTTCACGGCCCATGCCGCTGAGTTTGACGCCGCCATAGGGCATGTGGTCGAGACGGTATTGCGGCACATCGTTGATCAGGAATCCGCCGACCTTAGCCTGGAGAGCGGCCTCGAAGGCCGCATCCAGGCTCCGGGTGAAGATGCCGGCCTGGAGGCCATAAGGGGACGCGTTCATGAGAGAGATCGCTTCGTCGAGGGTAGCGTAGGTCCGGAAACACGCCACGGGAGCGAAAGCTTCGTTTCTCCAAAGATCCGACTCGGCGGCGACATCGGCCAGCACGGCCGGGGTGAGAGTGGCGCCGCTGCGGACGCCGCCGGCGAGCACCTGAGCGCCCCCTGCCTCGGCGAATCGAATCCACCGTTCGGCTCGCGTGGCCTCGGCGGCATTGATCAGCGAACTGACCTGTGTGGCGGCGTCAAGGGGATGACCGATCTTGAGGCCGGCAGTAATCTTCAGGAAGCGGGCCGTGAATTCACCGGCGACGTCCTTGTGGACGAGGATCCGCTGGATGGAGATGCAGACTTGGCCGGAATGAGCAAACGCCCCTGGAACAGCGCGGGCGGCGCATTCGTCGAGATCGGCGTCGTCGTGGACAATGAGCGCCGAGTTGTTGCCCAATTCGAGGGTGACCTTCTTGAGGCCGGCACGCTGGCGGATGCGCAGGCCGACCTCAGCGCTGCCGGTAAATGTGACCATGGCGACGCGCGGGTCCTCGACCAGTGGATCTCCGACCTCGGCCCCGTGGCCGGCCACGACGTTTAGCGCACCCTCGGGCAGGCCCGCTTCGGCGAAGAGCCGGGCGAGCAGGAGCGCGCTGACCGGAGTCGCGCTGGCTGGTTTATGAACCACCGTGTTTCCGCCGGCGATGGCCGGACCGATTTTGTGGAGCGATAGGTTCAAGGGGAAGTTGAAGGGCGTGATGGCGGCGATGACGCCAACTGGTTCCCGGACGGTCATCGCCATGCGCCCGGCGCCAGCCTGGGACGCGTCCATGGGCACGACCTCACCGGCGAGAGCGAGCGCCTGTTCGGCACTGAATAGCAGGGTCTGCGCTGCGCGTTCGGCTTCGAGCAGTCCCTCCCGCAGCGGCTTGCCGGATTCAGACGAGACCGTGCGGCCAAACTCGTCTTTTCTCTCCATCATCAAGTGATATGCACGGTGCAGGATGTCGAAGCGTCCGGCCGCGGTCATGGAACGCATCACAGGTTTGGCCTGGACGGCAGCCTGGATCGCTGCCTCGAGTTCCTTCGCACCAGCCAGATGGACGCCCGCAAAGGGAGACCCATCATAAGGAATCGATACCGTTTCGACACGGCCGGTTCTGACCTGCCTGCCGCCAATCCAAAGCCCGTATTCGTTCATCGCGGGTCGCCTCCTCCCAACGAACCAAACAGGAACTCCTCGCTGGAAACCCGGCCGCCGGGCTGGACCAGGAAACGGGCGGTGAAGCGCATTTCATCCGGCGGGCCGAATCGAATGTCATGGATGCGCACCTCGACGGCGCCCTGGCCCTCAGCCGACGGCAGAACACGCCAGACTGGGAACTGAGCGAATTCGAGGAATTGCCGGGCGGTTCCGGTGCGCCGAACGGCAGCGACCGCAGGGGTAAGCCCGGGGCGGTAAAAGGTCTCGCCGGTTTCAGGGTCAAAGGGGCGGGTCAGGTCGATGTCGACCATGTGCCAGGCACGGGTGGTCTCGACCAGCCCGGTCCAACGCAGCGGGTTGACGGGGCCGGGAGCGGCGATTGACCGGAGGGGCGGGAGTCCGCGGTAGAGACGGGATTCGAGTTGTCTCAGTGCCCGGTCATGAGTCTCCCACCGGAGTCCAAAATAGCAGCCGAGCAGGATGATGGCGAACCAGGCTGTACCCCGTCCAGGGCCTGCTTTGGCGCCCATTTCGCCATAGACCAGACGTGTGAGGGCAGGCGCGGCCATCGCCAAGAAGAGAATGAGCCAAACCCAGAGATCGACGATGTAAACGAGGTCCAGACGGAACCAGTCCGAGCGGAACGGCAATAGAAGCCGGACGCCATAGACGTTCAGCCAGTCCATGAGATGGTGTGCGGCAACACCGGCGATGGAGACCAGCCAGGCGATGAGCCATTGGCGGCGCACAGGCATGTCGCGGCGGCAGAACCAGGCCCAGACAGGCAGCGGCGCCAACGCAACCAGCGGCGCGAAGGCGAAAGCATGGGTCCAGCCACGATGGTGATGAAGGTATGCCAGGCTTCCGTTGAGGCTGGTGACGACATCCAGGTCAGGGGCGTTTGAAGCCAGAGCAAGCAGAAGCGATGCCCTTGGGACTGCTCTGTTGAGTCCGGCGCGCGAAAGGACGATTCCGGTCAGGGTGTGTGTCAGGTTGTCCATTGAGTAGAAGTTAATCGCGCGTCCTGGGCAGGGCCCGCCCGCCCCGAACAATCAGGATATGCCCAGCGCCCGTGCCGGGCAAGCAGAACACGTACTCTGGTCCTGGAACTTGAACGCGGAATCGAGCATTGCAGCGCCCTGCTCATTCGGGTACCTTTTAGTTCTACGAGTCTGTTTCTCGTTTCGGAGGTATGGAGATGCAGTTTTTCAAGGTGTGCGCGGTGGCGGCTCTTGCCTTGCTGGCCGGGTGTTCCGGAGCCGGGAGCGGGTCGAAAACGGGCACCGACAAGACTTACGTGATGGGCGCGCCGGCGGCGGTAGGGCCACTCTCCTACACCGTCCTCCACAGCGAATGGCGGGAATCGATTGAAACCAGCGACGGCGTGACCACACCGAAAAACCGCTTTCTGGTGCTCGACATATCCGTAGTCAGCGGCGGGTCGGAGGAGGCTGGGGTGCCACTCCTGTTCTTGGTCGACGAAAAGGGCAATCGGATCATAGAGGAGCAGAAACTGGCCGGATTTACCGGCTGGCTGGGCCTGATGCGGGTGCTGCGCCCAGTAGAGACATTGTCGGGCAAGATTGTCTTCGATGTGCCGATGGCGAGCTACAAACTGGCGGTCACAAGCGGTGGGGATGCGGAGAAGGAACAGGAAGCCTTCATCGAAATCCCGCTGAGTTTGGAGGGATTCAGCATGCCGGGCGCAGATACCGTACCGCCCGCCTCGAAGTAGGCTCCCAATGCTGGCCGCCGGAATGATTGTCCTTGGCTTGGTGGCCGCGCCACCGTCCAAGCCGGCGCAGACACGCACTCTTAGCGTTGTCCAAGCGGTCCTGCACGACCGAGGCGAAAATGCGCCCTCCATTCCGGCCGACCGGCTGTTCTCCGGCGGGGAGTTGCTGTATTTCAGCTTTCGCATCGCAGGCTACTCGGTCAAGAACGACCGCGTCGACTTGCGCTGGCTGATCTATGCTTCAGATCCCGATGGGCGGCTGTTGTGGGAACCGGTGAACGGCGCGATCGGCGAGGAGGTCAGCCACAACGATGAGAACTGGCTGCCCAAAGTGTCGCAAACCCTTCCGCTGCCTCCCCAACTTAAACCGGGGCGGTACAAGCTGTTGATCAGAGTCAGTGACGAAAACGAGCAAAAGAGCGTCGAGCATCCGGTCGAATTCAACGTCGGCGGACCGCCGCTCCCAGAGACGGCGGAGTTTTCGATTATCAACGCAGGCTTCTACCGGCCGGGTGGCGGCGGACCGCCCATGGATGAGGCCGTCTACCGTCCTGGCGACGAACTGGTGCTGCGATTCCAGTTGGGCGGATTCAAAGTGGGGGAGAAGAACCGCTTCGAGGTGGAGTACGGGCTGAAGGTGCTGCGGCCGTCGGGCCGTCTGATGTACGAGGAGCCGAAGGCAGCGGCTGAGTCAGACACGCCCTACTACCCGAAACGCCTCATGAACGGGGCGATCAGCCTGAACCTGTCGTCTGACTTGACACCGGGAGTCTACTCCATCGTGATCAATGCACGGGACACGCTCGGCCAAACCCAGGCGGAACAAACGCTGACCTTCAAAGTCGAAAAATAGCTAGCTGGAAATGAGAGGGCGCGCCGGTTCGGGCCACTAAATAATGTGGCACTGTTCCGTACTCGCAGCGCGTCGGTATTTGGGATTGACGCGCACCCGGTCGATGTCGAAGTGGACATGTACGGCTCCTCGGTCAACCGGGAGATGATCATGGTGGGGCTGCCGGACGCGGCCGTACGCGAGAGCCGCGAGCGGATCCGGTCGGCGATGATGAACTCCGGGTTCACGTATCCGAGCCGGTCGCTGACGGTGAACCTTGCGCCGGCGAACCTGAAGAAAGAGGGGGCGGGTTTCGATCTGCCCATGGCCGTGGCGATTTTGGGGGCCATGGGGACGGTGAAACCGTGCCCAGACCACGCCATCGCTGGCGAGTTGTCGCTGGATGGGACAATTCGTCCGATCCGCGGAGCTCTGTCCATCGCCATCTGCGCCAAACGGAACGGACTGCGCCGGTTGATCGTGCCGAAAGAGAACGCCGACGAGGCGGCCGTAGTGGAAGGAATCGAGGTCTTTGGTGCGTCTCACATCAGCGAGGCGGTAAATGCGTTGAACCGGCCGCTGGAGTTCCAATCCGCCGTTGCGAAGCCGGTTGGGGTGGATTTCCAGACTGATCCGGACCACGACTTCGCCGACGTCAGAGGGCAGGCGACGGCGAAGCGCGCGCTGGAGGTCGCGGCGGCGGGTGGACACAATGTCCTGCTGCTCGGACCGCCGGGGTCAGGCAAGACGATGCTGGCGCGGCGGTTGCCGGGCATCCTTCCGCCATTCAACTTTCAAGAGGCGCTCGAAACCACTCAGATCCACAGCGTGGCCGGCGCTCTGGCAAAAGGCGCCGGTCTGCTTTCTGCCAGACCGTTTCGAGCGCCCCATCACACCATTTCAGCCGCTGGGCTGCTGGGTGGCGGAATGGGCGTGCCCCGGCCCGGCGAGGTATCGCTGGCGCACCATGGAGTTCTTTTTCTCGACGAGTTGCCAGAGTTTCCCAGAAACGTACTGGAGCTGCTGCGGCAACCTTTGGAAGACCGCGCCGTGACGATCGCCCGTTCACAGGCATGCCTTGTCTTCCCGTCCAATTTCACCCTCGTGGCCGCGATGAACCCTTGCCCGTGCGGTTTCCTTGGCGACCAAACTCGCGAATGCCGGTGCACGGGCGCCATCGTCCAGAAGTATCTTGGCAAGATCAGTGGACCGCTGCTGGACCGGATCGATCTTCACATCGAGGTTCCGGCGGTTCCATTCCAGGAGTTGCGCGGGCAGCGCGCCGGGTCGAGTTCAGCCGAGATGCGGGCCCGTGTGTTGGCGGCGAGGCAGGTCCAACAGCAGCGCGGTTTCGTGAATGCATTGATCCCAGCTTCCAGGCTTCGTGCGCTGTGTCCGCTGGACGGGGCGGGTGAACGGACGCTCGAGACGGCGGTGCGGCGTCTGGGGCTTTCGGCGCGGGCGCACGACAGAATCCTAAAAGTGGCGAGGACGATCGCGGATCTGACGGGGCAGGAAGCGATCCAGTCCAAGCATGTTGCAGAGGCTGTGCAGTATCGTGGGTTGGACCGTAACTACTGGAGCTAGAGTCAGAATCGCTTGATAAGGGTCTCTGGCCGTGGAGGTCGGGTGTCTTCCGAACAACGTTGAGCGGTAGGTCTGACCAGCACATCGTCCGGCTGCATTTCTTCCAAAGAATCCAGCGGTCCGGACCGTGGCCGCCGACGGAAGATCGCGCCATGTCCATGCATCCAGGCGTCCGGCTTGAAACCAGCCCATCGCCATGATATGTCAGATCCCGCGCAGGGTATGCGGTCGAACGCCAGGCGCGGAAAAGACCAGATCTTCCACCATGGCGGCCATCCTCTCAAATAGCCGGAATCAGCTGCGCCCGAGTGTAGAGACAGCGTAGGCAACTCCCAGGCCTGAATCAAAAAGCAGAAGCTCCTATTCCCGGTAGGAGCGATCATTCCCAACTCGTCGGGACGGTTCGGGGTGAGCTCCATCACCTCACGGAAACCACAGTATTTTGCCGGCTGCCCTAGTTCCCGGGCGCCTGCACAATTGTGGACAGAGCCAGGGCCACGCGCCTCCGGCGAATAAAAGGCAGTCCTCAACTCCGGTGTCGGATGCCGCTGATGGTCATGTGCACCCACGCTAGGATCTGGATGCCCGCCCAAGTGCCCTCACGGCTGAGCCAGAAGCTCCTGCCGAAAGGCGTCAACAAATGGGACGATGCCGGGTCCATGAACGCTCTAAACCAAGACGCGGCCTGTCTCCGACGTGTCGTAACCGGCCAGAGATTCGAGCTTTCGCCGGAGCGTGGCACGTTGCAGGACATCAAGAACGCTCCGGACCGCCGGGAGGTCGATGAACTCGCGCCGGACCGCGAAGTCGAAACGCTCGGTGTGGAGCGGCACGAATGTAAGGCCGAACGCGCGCGCGGCCGAGGACGTGGCCAGGCAGCAATCCGCCGCTCCCCGTAACACCGTCTCCGCCGCTTCAAGATGACCCGGCGCAACATGATCAAAGCCGCGGATCCTGCTGGCAGTGATTCCCGACTTTTGCAGAAGCGAGTCCAGCAACGCCCGGCTCCCGGAGCCCGCTTCGCGATTGATGAAGCGCACTTTCGGCTTTACAAGATCGCTCGCTTGCCGAATGCCGAGAGGATTTCCTGGCCTGACCACAAATCCTTCCTCCCACCGGGCGAAGGTCACGACAGAGAGATCCTCGCGTGGCATGAGCCGGCGTAAGTAGGGCAAGTTGAACTCGCCGGAGTCCGGGTCTTCCAGGTGGCTGCCGGCGATGTGCACCAAGCCTTTTCTCAACCATTCCAGCGCGCGGCGGCTGGATCCGGGCACTGCGATCACTTCCACGCCCGAGAGCCTTTCCGCCATGCGCGCCAGCAAGCCAATGGCAGGATCGCACCCTGCGACGAAAAGGCGCTTGCTCAATGCCTCCGGGGATCCGACCAAATCGACGGCCGCTTCCGAGGATCCGGTGTGGGTACTCGCGATGAGGCCGTCGGCCTCTGGCAAGTAATAACGATGGCTGGCCGCAGGGGCCGCAACCCATCGGTTCTTCATATGCGCTAACAGGACAGGCCGCGCTGTTTCCGCGTCCTCAGGCATGAGCACAGCGGCCTTGATCGTTTCGACGGTGGTCTGTTGAGGCTGATCGAGTGAAAACAGTTCCTCAACAGAGACTTCGAGTTCGCGCGCGAGACGCAGCGCCACTGTCGTGTTTGGCACATAGCTGCCGGATTCAATCGCGTAAACTGTCTGGCGGCTGACACCTACCCGCTTGGCAAGGTCAGCGGCGGCCATTCCGCGCTCCTGGCGGATGAGGGCGAGGTGGTTGGAGACAGACATGCTGGCCTTCCTGCCGCGATTCCTTCGGGCCGTTTCGCGCGACTGTGTTATGTTAACACGACAGGTGCCTATACACGACGTTCCCGAAACCGCTGCAAACATCTCCGCGCCCCCAGCCCGCATCCGCTTCGACCGCCAAGAATGGTCTGGCGCATTTGGCGACATGGGCACTGATCTCCCGCTGATCGTTGGGATGACACTGGCTTCCGGCCTTAACGCCGCCAGCGTGCTTACCGTGTTTGGACTAATGCAGATTGCCACTGCGCTGCGTTACCGGATGCCCATGCCGGTCCAGCCGCTGAAGGCGATGGCCGCCTTGGTGATCGCCCAGAAACTGCCTGCCAATGTGCTCTATGGCGGCGGCCTGGCGATTGGCATCAGCATGTTGATTCTAACCATGACGGGGCTGCTCGAGTGGATCAACCGGGCCGTGCCGAAACCGGTGATTCGTGGCATTCAGTGTGGCCTGGGACTGCAACTCGCTGGCATCGCGCTCAAGGAGTTTGTGCCTTCCGAGGGCAAAGCCGGATGGTGGCTGGCGGCTGCGGGTCTCGTGATTACGCTTCTAATGATTGGCCGGCGCCGCGTGCCGGCCGCAATCGCATTGGTGGCTTTGGGCGTGGCTTACGCTTTCGGCTTCAAGCTGCATATGCCTGATCTGATTGGTTCAGTTGGCTTCCATCTGCCGACTTGGCACCAGCCCACCCTTCCGGATGTCTGGACCGGATTCCTCCTGCTGGCTCTGCCTCAGATTCCGCTTTCGATCGCGAACTCCGTTCTCGCCACCCGGCAGCTCACCGAAGATCTGTTCCCGGAAAGGCGGATCACCGTTGGGGCAATTGGCTGGACCTATTCGCTCATGAACCTGATTAACCCCCTACTGGCTGGCATCCCTACCTGCCACGGCTCGGGCGGCATGGCCGGCCACTATGCATTCGGGGGACGCACGGGCGGATCCGTGATCATTTATGGAACGATGTTCGTGGTTCTGGGCCTCTTTTTCGGGCCAGGCTTTCAGACTGTGATCCAGGTCTTCCCGCTGCCTGTGCTCGGAGTGCTCCTGCTGTTCGAATCACTCACGTTGCTGACATTGATGCGTGACCTATCAGGTGACCGAGCAAGCTTTGTGCTCGCCGCGCTGGTCGGTGTTGTGGCCAGCTCGGTGCCCTACGGTTATCTGGCTGGGCTGCTCCTGGGCCTTGCTTGCTATCACCTCATGCGCCGTGGTTGGGTGCGGTTAGGAGTGTGAAATGAGTTTGCTGAGGAAACGCAACTCATGGCTCAACGCCACGGTGCTTGGTATCGGGATGGCGTCTCTGCTGAGCGACCTAAGCCACGAGACAGTCACCTCCCTTCTCCCCGGCCTGCTGGCTACGTTGGGCGTGGCCGCCGCCGCACTAGGCACGATCGAAGGTGTCGCGGACGGTCTGTCCGCGGTCGCTAAGCTCTATGGCGGCTGGTGGACAGATCGCCTTCAGCGCCGGAAGCCCTTGTGCGCCGCTGGCTATGGAGTCATGGCGGCGGCGACGCTGGTCATCGCCACAGCGGGACATTGGATCATCGTGCTCAGTGGCCGCACGCTGGCCTGGGTGGCCCGCGGTTTACGGACGCCGCCGCGGAAGGCGCTGCTATCAGAAGCGGTGACAGCCGATAGCTATGGGCGCGCGTTCGGCTTTGAGCGCACGATGGACACCCTCGGCGCGGTGCTGGCGCCCGTGGCGACACTGTTTCTACTCAAGGCGGGATTCGCCCCGCGCAATCTGATGATATGGGCGACACTGCCGGCGTTGCTGGCCGTTCTGGCCATCACCGCGCTTGTCCGCGAGACTCCCGCGCGCGAGCCGCATCCGCACCGGCTGCTGGATAGCTACCGTGATCTCCCGCGTCCCTATGTACGGCTGCTGCGTTGGATCGGCGTGTTCGGCGCGGGCGACTTCGCCCACTCGCTGATGATCCTATATGCGACCTCAGCATTGGCTTCCCGCCACGGCGCCGCCGAGGCCGCGAGCATGGCTGTGGCGCTCTACGCCCTGCACAACGTTTGCTATGCGGCGAGCTCCTATCCAGCCGGATGGCTGGCGGACCGGCTACCGAAGCAGAAACTGCTCTCAGCGGGCTACGCGCTCGGCGCGCTGGTGGCCTTGATGCTGGCATGGGGAGCCGGATCGCTTCCAGCGCTCGCCGCCGCCTTTGCCCTCGGCGGCGTCTACGTCGGCATGGAAGAGACACTCGAAGATTCGTTGACTGCCGAATTGGTGCCTCAAGGGCGGCGAGGGGCGGGTTTCGGGCTCCTCTCGATTGTGAACGGCGCCGGGGACTTCTTCAGCAGTCTGATGACAGGCTGGCTATGGAGCATCGCGGGGCCCGCTGCCGCCTTCGGCTTTGCCGGTTTTCTGATGGCCGCGGGAGCCATCGGCGTGGGTTTCTACCGCCCCGTCAGAACCGGTAGCGCAGATTGACATACATAGTCCGTCCCGCTTCCGGATATCCATCGACGAGGATGAAGTCGCGGTCGAAGGCGTTGTGGATGCCTGCCTGCAACTCGACCTGCCGGTACACGCGAGCCGATCCCCCGAATCCGGTGACCGCGTAGTTGCTGGCGCGGCCAAACCGGCCACCGTCGTTCTGGTAGTACCGGCCCCCTTCGTAGCGGAAGTCCACCAGCAGGCTGACGCGCGCACCTGGTTGATATGTGAGCGATCCATACGCCTTGTGCCGGGGCGTGTCGATCATCGGCAGACCAGGGTTTGTCATGTTCCTGCGGCTCAGGTAGGTATAGTTGACCTGTAAATTGAGCTGTGTCGTCAGGGCGCTGCGAGCCTCCAGTTCGCCGCCGAGGAACCTCGCCTCTCCGAGATTCCGCAGTTGATAGACATTCGGCTGTACGAAGAACCGTTGCGTCGAATTCGAGACATCGCTCCGGAACAGGCCAGCTTCGAGGAAGGTTCGCCGGCCCAGCAGATGCGTGATCCCGGCCTCCCAGTTGTTTGTGCGCTCTTCGAGCAGATCCGGGTTTGGGATTGCCTGGCCCAAGCGATACGAGTAGCGGTCCTTCATGGTTGGCAGCCGCGTTTTGCGAGCGAATGTGAAGTGCGCTTTTGTGGATTGGCCGATCGCGTGAAACAGCGCCGCCTGGGGATTCAGCGCCCAGACGTCCCGCTTCGGGAACGGGCTAACAACGCCGGCGGCGTAGTTCTCCGCGTTCAGGACCTGAAGCCGGTCCGCGCTGAACCCGAAGATCGCCGATGCCTTCTGGCTGAACCGGACCGTATCCTCGAAACCGATCGAAAATGCCTGGTCCCGGAAACTGCGCGCTGGTTCGCCCATGTTGCCCTCGCGATGGGTGTCGTCTTTATAGAAGAAGGACGACTTGACTGTGTGCCGGTTACCCGCGCGCGTGCCCCATTCCAGGGATGTGCCATAGGTGTCGTCGTCATACAAGCTGGTGAAGGCCGACGGCAGCCGCTGCGTGCAATAGCAATTGTTGTCGTACGCGTGGAGGATGTTGTCGAATTTGTCGTAGTAGAGTCGGGCCCGCAGGTAGGTGAACTCGCCCAGGCCCTTGTTCCCGACGAAATAGAAACTCTCTTTGTCCCAGGTGGGCCACTGCCAATAGCGCACACGCACGGCGGAGTCGGTTCCGGCATAGGGCGGATTGCCTTTCTGTCCCTTCTGGCTGGCGTATGTGAACGTATACTGGTCACTCGCGCTCGGCGTCCAGCGAAGGCGGAGGCGGCCCCTATAGTCCGTTTGATAGGCATTCTTCCGGTCACCTGCCGGCTGGGCGGGCACGGGCCGGAAGCCGCCGGATAACGGGAACGAGTCGCTTGAAAGCCAGGCGAATCCCCCCTGCGCCCAGTAGTTGCGCCACCGGATGCCCGTGTTCGCGAAGCCATTCACTTGGCCGCCTGATCCAAGTCCGGCTCCAATGTCCAGGTTGAGGGGCTGCGTTGGAGCCTTCGTGATCAGGTTGATCGCGCCGCCGAGCGCGTTCGGCCCGTAAAGCGGCGAACTGAAGCCTTTGGCCACCTGCATCTCCCCGACGTCGTAGGTGAGGAAGCGATCCATATCGACGTAGCCGTCGTAGGGAATGTAAACCGGGATGCCATCGATGTAGAGTGGCACCTGGCGCATGTCGAAACCGCGAATGAATACCCCTCTTTCGTTTCGCGGCCCGACGCGCTGGATGGAAACTCCGGGGGTGAGGTTGAGGGCTTCAGGAACCGTCCTCAAATCGCGCGCCCGGTAGTGGCTCTCATCGATCGTCGCCGCCGTGGAAAGCTGCTCCACCGATGCCGTGACATTCACTTCAATCCTGGCCAGATGAAACGCCGTGCCTGGTTTCTGGCGCTGCCGCTCTTCGAGCGCGGCCCGTAAAGCGGACGCCTCCGCCAGCAAGGAGGCGCGGTCGTGGATCGCGGCAGGAGCCGGAAGACCCATTCCTTCCGTTTCCCCGTACGCCTCGACTTCGCGCCGCAGGAGACGCAGATCCGACTCCGCGCGCCGGAGGTCCGCCCCGGCCGAATCCGGTATCGTCCTAAGGGTTGCCTGGACCGACTGTAACCGCGTCAGCCAGTCGATGGCCGGATCACTGGATTGCGCCATTAAGAGACAAAACGAAAGACCGAACAGCGGGAGCAGGATCTTCATAGACAAAGTTCCGATAGGTTTTCACCATATCACGAAAGTGTCGTGTTAAGATTACAACGTCTTGTATGACGAATCTAGCTTCCACCGTCTCCCTCTGCTTGGGGCTGGCGCCGCCGGCATGTCCTCAGCAACCCGCCGCGGCAGTTTCTGCCGCGTACCCATGCAAGAGCGCAATTCTCCACCCACTCCTCCAGGCGGCGGAGGAGAAGGCCGACCTGATCGAGTTCCAGCGGAGCCTCAACGATGAGGAGTTACTTAAGGACCCACGCTGGAGCGACCCGTGGCGATGAAGGGCCAGCGCCGCCCTTCCCGTCAGTCTTTCTGGAGCATGACTTCGGTGGACTTGATCACGGCTCTCACTGTGTCACCCTTCTTCAGGCCCATTTCCTCGACGCTCCGGCGAGTGATCACGCTTTCGATCTGGCTCTTGCCCACTCGCACCGTGACGTGGGCCATGACTTCACCAAGCTGGATGCTCACGATTTTCCCAGTGAGCTGGTTTCTTGCGGAGAGAGGCATATGCCGCCATTATCACAATCTTCCGTGACTTCTGAGCCCCACATTCGACCCACATCGTCTTTCCTGGAGGTTATTCTTAAAATGCATCCCAACCGTGTCCTCTTTTTGGTGCCGCTTCTCATCTTCGCAGGGCTTTGTTCCGGACAGAGCGCCACCTCGGGCAAGTTCATCATTGTTGGCATGGGGACCGCCCCCGACTTGATGACCGTTCGAGCGCAAAACACCATCACCCGGGCGGACATCCTGCTCGCCGAGGAGGGTGCGGTCCCAGCAATGTGGTCCAAACTCGCCGCCGGAAAAGAGGTCTGGGAGTACCCCCATAGCCTCCGCAAGTTTTACGGCGCGAAGCCGGAGACTCTGGCGAATCTCAAGGAGCGCGCCGAAGCCGAGCAACTGGCCAAGATACGGCGTGACCTGACCGCAAAGATCGTTGCGGCCGTAAAGGCCGGCAAGACAGTCGCCAATCTGCAAAGCGGCGATCCGATGATGTACGGCATGACGCTGTTCCTGGAACTGTTGCCCTCCGAAATTCCAACGGAGGTTATCCCCGGAGTAGGCGCGTTTCAGGCGGCCAGCGCTTCGCTGAAGCGGAGCCCGCCCTACGGATACGACACCAATGCTGTTATCCTCACCATGGACGACTGGCCGGGGCGCGTCGACGTCAATGAGAAACTGATGGCCGCTGGCAGCACGCTGGTGGTTTACACCATGAACCTCGACTACCCCAGGCTGTTTGCCGGCCTGAAGCGCCACTATGCGGCCTCCACCCCGGTCGCCGTCGTGTGCGATGCTGGCGACCCGGCGGGCGAACGCATCATCCGCAGCACAGTGGAGCGATTCCTCGCCGAAGTCGACTACAAATCGCTTCCCGTGAACCGCCATATCCTGTTTGTCGGCAAGTTTCTCGAAGTGGGGCAGAAGCGGAAGGACTTCACTCCGCGCGTGACCGACCCGGAGAAACTGCACTAACGTTCGTCGGGCGGCGCCCCGATATCACGGATTGTGCAGAAAAGGAAGCTGGCGGCCTACTTCCCCGGCTACCAACCGTCCCTCAACCGGGTGCGAGCGCCCCACTACGTTTTCGCCAGGAATACCTTTGAATCATAGAATACGGCGCTGCCGCCGACTACATCGCTCAATGGGGAGCGCATGTGGTCGTCCACATACATGGCCGCGTTAGCATGGATGCCCTTTGCCCGGCGCGCATCGAACGGGATCACTTCGCCGTCGATGATCTGGTTTGACGCGCCATAGGCCCAGTGCCCCCATCCAAGCTCAAAGCTCATCACTCCGGGGCGAATTCGTTCGGTCGTGCGGATGCGCCCGACCATCGGCTTGCCCAGGCCAGGACCGTAATCCCATGAGCAACCCAGGTTGGAAGCCGAACCGACCCAGGCATGATCGTTGTCTTTGAATCCCATCTTGAGGGCATCGCTGGGATGGAGGTAGAGGTAGTTTTCCTCCTGGATCTCGGTTAACCAGTAATTCGAGATGGTCCTGCTCTTACAGGCCAGCATCGACCGGTTGGTGATCATGTGCAGAGTCGCGCCGAGATGGTTGAGTTCCTTGCCGATTGAATTCAGGATCGGCAAGTACGTGGGAATTCCCTTCAGGTACTGGCCGGTCATGGAATTCCGTGTCGTTGCGGCTTTCTCATGGTAAAGATTGACCAGTTTGCCGTACTTCGATTTGACCTGCTCGCCCGGCCACGCCTCGGCGTAGCTCCACCAGCGGCCACCCCGGTTGAGCACGTAGATGACCTTCTTCCACCATGCGGAGCCAACAGCGGCTTCCCACTTTTCGGGATCAAATACCGATTTGGGCAGATGCTTGCGGGCGTTCAGGAAGGCGGCGACTTCCTCCTCGCTTGCATCGGGGCAGACGTCGGCTCCAGTATTCGAATCACCAAAGGCGATGTTGGCTACCATCTTCAGATAGAAATCCTCTGGCCGGTTCAGGTCAGCTTTGCCTGCGAAGCCTCCCGGTCCGAAGCCAGGCAGATTGAGCCGCTCAGCGATGGCCAGGAAGACGGCTTCCATAGAGACCGGGATCTCCTGGCCAAAAATCCGGACCTTCTCGTTGGGAGACTCCACGGCTGGCTGCCTGACCGGCGAGACCTTGTGGACGATCGAAGGGTGCGTCCGGTGGAACTCCCACCGTTCGAGGTAAGTCAGGTCGGGGAAGATATAGTCGGCGTAGAGACTCGTCTCGCCGATGGTGATGTCGCTGCAGACAAAGAGTGGGATCTTTTTCGGGTCAGACAGGATCGGGATTAAGGAATGGCCGGCGGGCAGTGCGTAAACCGGTGAACCCTGGTAGAGGAACAGCGCCTTAATGGGGTAGGGGTAGGCGTCGCCGGCCGACGGGATCACCTCCTGATAGACGTCGCTGGCCAGTGGATACCATGGCCGCTTGGCGGGATACCCGTTGAAGATAGTGCTCTTCTCGTAGCTCGCGCCGCCGCGGATGATATCGAGGCCGATCGGTGTGATCTTGGATGGGTGGTCGCCGAGCTGGAAGGGCCGGCCAGTACCGCCGGTTTCGCCATAAGCGCCGGCTCCGTAGACAAGCCCGCCTTTCCAGTCGAGATTGCCAATCAGCGTGTTGAGCGCGCCCATCGTGGCCAGGACATTGTAGAAACCATTGGTATGTTGTGAAACGCCGCGGTGGATCTCGACGACGGCGCGTTTGCCGTGGGAGGTGAACTCCTGCGCCAATGCGATGATGTCTGACGCCTTCAGTCCGCAAGCTTCAGCCCATTCATCGACCGTCTTCTGTCTGGCCTCATCGAGCAAGATCTGCAATCCGCTCTTCAGCCGGATTCCATTGATCGTCGTATCGACGAAGAGGTCGCCTTCAACGGCGCTGGCGGTGGAGTCGGACTTGAACGCGACAGGCTTGCCATCTTTCAGGCAAACGAACGTGTCCGCGTCTCCTTCAAGACCTAACTCGGCTGCCCGGACGAAGCCGGCGCCTGATCCGTCGCTGCGCATCTTGACCAGCCAGGCGCCGTTGCTCCAGGTCGGTTCGCCATCGGCGGTGGCAGCCGCTTTGTTGCAGTTTTCCAGGTAACGCTTGTCGTAGCGTTGGTTTTCGATGATCCAGCGGATCATGGCCATCGCCATGGCGGCGTCTGTGCCTGGTTTGATCGGCAGCCACTTCCAGGCCTTCGACCCCAACTTGGTGTTACGCGGATCGACGACGGCCACTTTCAGCCGCTTGCTTGCCATCCCACGTGTGATCTTGGGTACCTTGAGCGGCGGCCCGTAGTTGCCCTCCAAAACATTAGCGCCCCAGAAGATCACAAACTCGGCGTTGCTCAGATCGGCCATCCAGTAGGCTTTGGCGCCGCCGGTGAACTTGCCGCCCGAGGGCTGCTCGGACATCGCCTTGCCAGCAAAGTAGATTGAGCCTTGGCAGACAGTTGTGTGGCCGTGGGCGTTGTTGGATCCGAAGCTCTCTTTGACGAAACGGAGGAAAAAGTCCTGGCGGCCGGCTTTCAGGCGCCCCCAGTTGAACACGAACTGGTTGTTTTTCGGCCCGAAGTCGGGGTGCTCGGGATCGATCAGTGCATCGAGGTGGTCCTTGTACTTCGCTTGGAATTCGGCCACCGTCAACTTTTTGTCTTGCAGGGCTGTGATGTCGGCGGCCATGCTGGCGAAAACCTTTGGGTCCTTGAGCGCGTAGAGGTCTCGCAGCCCCGTCACTTGCAGTCCGCCGTCCTGCGGGAACAGCGTCCCGCCTTCGGTGATTTCCGTGATGGCCTGTTCAAATGGGATTGTGGTCCATTTGCCTTCTCCGCGCGCACCGGCGCGTTTCAGGACTTTGATGACGCGGTAAGGGTCATAAGTAGACTGGATGCCCGCCTGGCCCTTGGGGCAGATGGAGCCCTTAATCCTCGCCACGTCGGCGGCCGGCGTATTCCAGCCAATGTGCGGATCCATGGCCCGGGGGCCATATGGATTGCCGTCGATCTTGACGGCGACACCGTCCTGGATCCTGACCTTGATCTCGCAACCGGTATTGCACTGCAGGCAGGTGGAGTAGATGTAGTCGGAGGCCTCGGGCGCCTTGGCCGGGACCCTGCCGGCCCGCCAGTCTTCGGCCGCCTCAGTCTTCAACGCTCCGGCCAGGCAAGCGCCGCCTAACAGCGCGCCCGCGCGCAAGAGCTCGCGCCTTGCCTTCTCGGGACGCTCATTCGCTTGCGGGTTCTGGTGATTGTTCGGTTTGTGTTCCATGGCGTCCTCCTAGTAGTGGCAGTTCGAGCAGTCGATGTGGGGAGCATCAGGCATGGGCTCTTCGAAGTAGATGACCCGAGGAGTGACTCCCTGATCCTTATGGCCCTGGAAGATGCGCCGTCCCTGAGTGATTTCCTGGATGAGACTGCTCTTGTTGTTGGCGTCACCGAAATACATTGCGCCGCCAATACAGGTGGTGACACATGCCGGAAGCACGCCCACATCGAGCAAATGGCTGCAGAAGGTGCACTTGCGCGCTGACTCCTGGAGGTCGTTTGCACCCTGTTTCCGGCTGTGGAGCTGCCCGTTTTCCACAAACGAACGTTCTTCGTAGGGCTGTTGAACGGGGGTGGTTTCGGTGAACGTCTTGCCGTCGTCGATGCGAATAAGATTGAAGGGACACGCCTTGGCGGCGGCCTGGGCGTAGGGCCCTTTCAGGCGCGCGAGATCAAACTCGATGATCCCGTCGGGACGTTTCCAAATCATGCCCGCGGGTACGGCCGTGGCGCAGGGGGCGTTTTCACACTGTAGACAATTCACAGGCTTGAAGATCGCCCAGGCCCTGTCGCTTGGGCCGTGTTCGCGCTGAATCACCCGCCGGAAGTTCCCGCCCGGTCCGGTGGGATTCTCAGCCCGGCAGGCGACACTGCACGCATCGCAACCGATGCACTTGCGAGTGTCCACTACCATGAGCCAACTGGGCGTCTGGCCGCTGGCGAGGGTCTGATCGAGATCCTGCTGCATCCGCAGAATGACATTTCCGGTCGACTCAGCCAAGACCGGCGGCAGTTCGGCGGCTTGCGCCTTCTCGGATTCAAGCAGTTTCATGCCTGCCAGTCCGGCCGCCGCGCCAGGCGCGATCCCAGCCAAGGTCTGGAAGAACTTCCGCCTACCAGAACTCTTCGCTGCTGTAACCCCCCCGTTCTTGGATTCCTCCATATGAAAACGCTCCTTGCTGTGTGCTTCTGAAAGGTCAAGTGGGGGTACAGACATCCCCTCACAACTCGACGGCAAGTAAGCAACTTTAGGGCCAGTCGGGGCGGATGAACTTGCCTTAAGGGTCTGATCGTCTTATGTTTCTGCAATTGCAGTACTTGCGCCAAAAGCCTAGGGCGGCAGCAACGCGTCCCTTCGACCTTCTGAGGCTACCTAATGATGGGTGAAACCACCCAATCCAGCGCATCTCTGCGCACTGGCGTCGCTTGGACAAGCCGAGGGATGGATTGGAACCGGAACCAGACAGCAGGGGTGAACATAGACACCCGTTCCTTGATCTGATTGCGGATCCCATGTAATGAGACGAGTCGGATGTCCTCCTCACCTTGCCCTGCCGCCGGCGAGGATCCATTCATTGGAAGAGGCTAGATTGATTCTGGTCTATCCACCTGCAACGTATGGAATTCATCGGATCTGTATCACGACCCCATAATCCAGAAAGTTGCACCTGCTTGAAGCCGGCCGGCAGGCATCAGTCCTTCGCTGTTTGAGATAGAAAAGATTTTGTGGTCGAGTGCTGCGGATCCCCGAACACCCTTGCCGGTGGCCCGTTTTCGACGTCGTAGCCGTCTGCAAAGACGTGAACCTGGTTCGCCACGTTGCGGGCGAATCCCATTGAATGGGTGACAACGATCATTGTCTGCCCGTCTTTGGCGAGATCCGCTATCAGCGAGAGGACCTCTCCTGCCATCACCGGATCGAGCGCGCTGGTGGGCTCGTCAAACAGGATTGCTTCGGGTTCCATCACCAGCGCCCGCGCGATGGCGACCCGCTGTTGCTGCCCGCCGGACAGGTCCCTTGGGTAAGCGTCGTGTTTGGCGGCGAGTCCTACGCGCGCCAGCAACTTCTCGGCTCGCTGCACCGCATCGTCCCGCTCCAGTTTCAAGACGTGGATGGGGGCTTCTATCACGTTTTGCAGCACAGTGAGATGCGGGAACAGGTTGAACTGTTGGAAGACGAAACCGACCTGGCGGCGCACGCTTTCGAGTAGCCGGGCGTCAGACCTCGGGTTGGTTGCGGGGGTGAGGACATGGTTGCCGACGCGAACCTCTCCTCCCTGAAATGGATCGAGGCCGTTGACGCATCGGAGGAACGTGCTCTTACCGCCGCCCGACGGTCCGATAATGGAATGCACGTCTCCCTTGCACACCTCGAATGAAATGCCCTTCAGTACCTCGTTCCCTCCATGTCTCTTCACGAGGTTCGTGACGGTGATCATGCGTGCTGCTCCAATCCCAGGCGGTTCTCGACATTCCGGGCGACGATCGACATGGGGTAGCTCATCATGAGGTAGAGCAGGGCCGTCAGCCCCATCAACTCCACAGTCGCCTGCGTACTCATCGAAAGGACGGAAAATCGCTTAGTCAGTTCGACGATGGTCACAACCGAGCAGACCGACGTGTCCTTGAACAATGCGATGAAATCATTCACAACCGGCGGGATCACGATACGTACCGCCTGCGGCACGATGATGCGGCGGAGAGCCATGAAACGCGACATGCCCAGGGCGAGAGCCGCCTCCATCTGTCCTTTGGGAATGGCCTGCAGGCCGGCGCGGTAGATCTCTGACTCGTAGGCGGAGTAATTGATCGCCAAACCAAGTACGCCTGTCCAGAACGCGGGGATCTTGATCCCCACTTCGGGCAAAAAGAAAAAAATGAAGTAGAGCTGTAGCATCACCGGCGTGCCGCGCAGAAACTCGACGTAGCCGGTAAGCGGCACGCGGAGCCAGGCACGGCCGTAGAGACGGCCAAGGGCGGTCAGCAGACCTATGAGGATGGCAAGTGGGAAAGACAGGCAGGAGAGAATGACAGTAACGCCCGCCGACTGGACCAGGATTCCGCTGTAGTCCTTCACGACCTGCCAACCGCGCTTTCTGATTTCGACTCGCACCGACTCCTCGGACGGCATCTCGTTCGGTTCGACCTTGGCCGCCGTGGCTTTCAGATAACCATAGAAACGTCCATTCTCCACGATCGCGGCCAGTTCCTCTTGTTGCTCGTCCCATATGCCGTACTTGCGGTAGATGCGTTCGAGGTCACCATTACGCTGCATCAGGACGATCGCTTCGTTCAAAGCCTTCAGCAGCGCTATCTCGCCCTTCTTGATGTAGATGACATAGTAGCCGCGCGCCACGGGCGATTCAATTCGGCGCAATGCCGGGAAACGCGGGGCATAGAACAAGGAGATGGGTGTGTCCTGAACAGTTGCATCGAGCTTGCCGGTTTCCACTTCGCGCATCGTATCCGTGTTTCCCTCGTAAGAGATCACTTGGCACGACCCGAGGCAGAACTTGCGTGTGTAGGCCTCCGCTGCCGACCCGGTAAGCACACCAATCTTCGCCTGCGTGTCGCCAGCCGGTCTCTTGAGGTCCGCCCAGGAGTTGATCCTGGCATCGTTCTTGCGCCCCATCAGCTGTAGCGCGTAGACGTAGTACGGGATCGTGGACTCCATGGTCTCGGCGCGTTCCGGGGTGAACTCGTACCCGTTGATAATCGCGTGGATCTTGCCTGTGCGAAGCATGTCAGGCATCTTGTCCCACTGCCCTTGCGTGAATTCCGCCCTCAGCTTCAGATACTCGCCCAGGCGGTTCGCCACATCGACTTCGAACCCTGTCACCTGGGCAGGATCATCTGCTTTCGGAAAGACGTAAGGCCCGCCACCCTCCTGGTCGCCGCCCCACAGCATCCTGCCCCCCTTGCGCATCTCTGTCAGCACATCAGCGGACGCCGTGCAGGGAAGAACAAGGGTAGCCAGGATGGAAGCCGACAGTCTTTTGCCAAGCCATCGCCTCATGGACGCCTCCTCTAATCGGAGATAGGGTCCGTAAATTTTATCAGAGGTTTCCGCCAGGTCCGGCAACCGTCCCGTCGTCAGGAACTTCCGGCAGTTCAGCCGCACGATCAACGGTGACTCCGCCGCCGGCGGTCAGTCTAGAGGCGCTCCAAGGTCATGAAAAGTTTGAAGGATGGTGAGCCGGGCGGGACTCGAACCCGCGACCACCTGATTAAAAGTCAGATGCTCTACCATCTGAGCTACCGGCCCGCAACTTGACTGGGCCATGACGGCGGCCCTGTTCCCTTTGAGGATACCATGCGAGGCGCGGCTGGCCGCACGTTGGCGGCATGCGGCGCCGGCGCTCCTCCAGCCGGATGCATCGGGTTTGCCTTGCCTTGGCAATGTTCAATAAACTGCTCTTTTACTCCGCAATATGCGCTACAGGTCGAATCAAGGGGGTTCGGTATGCGCCGGACTGCCGGCATCCGGCGGCGCAGTCGACATGAGGATGGCGCGAGCCGCCGGGAGCATTGCATGAATTCTGCCAAAGATGGACGACAAGCGTTTCACCCGGACAGTGCTCCAGACTTCATCCCAGCCCACCTGCTTCGCGAACTGCAACTGCGCCGGCTTCAAACAATCGTCGCGCGTGCCTACGAAAGGGTCCAGTTGATCAGAGAGCGTATGCAAGATCGTGGCCTCGTGCCCGATTCGATCCGCTCTCTCGAAGACATTGCGAGGCTCCCGTTCACGACCAAAACGGACCTGCGGGACACTTACCCTTTCGGGCTGTTTGCCAGTCCGATGGAAGAGGTCGTAAGACTGCATGCCTCAAGCGGAACCACGGGCAAGCCCATCGTCGTGGCTTACACAAAGCAGGATGTTGAAGTCTGGACCTCTGTGATGGTGCGCAGTTTCGCCGCCTGCGGGTTGCATCACGGCGACATCGTTCAAAACGCCTACGGGTACGGACTGTTCACAGGCGGGCTCGGCGCCCATTATGGCGCGGAGGGCCTGGGCGCGACCGTAATCCCCATCTCAGGCGGCAACACCGACCGCCAGATCATGGTGATGAAGGACTTCGGGGTGACGGCCATCTGCTGCACCCCAAGTTACTTTCTCCATATGATCGAGCGGGCTGCGGAGATGGGGATCAATATCAGGGAACTGCCGCTTCGTGTAGGCGTCTTCGGCGCCGAGCCCTGGACCGAGTCGATGCGCAAACACATCGAGTCTCTCTCAGGCATCCGGGCGATGGATATCTACGGCTTGTCTGAGATCATCGGCCCCGGCGTGGCGATTGAATGCACCGAACAGTGCGGCCTTCACATTTTTGAGGATCACTTCTATCCGGAGATCATCGATCCGGGAACCGGCGAAGTGCTGCCTGACGGGGAGGAGGGCGAGTTAGTTCTCACCACGCTTTCCAAGCACGCCATGCCGATGATCCGCTACCGGACACGCGACATCACCGCTCTCATTTCCGAACCTTGCGGCTGCGGAAGATCGCTGCGCCGGATGCGGCGCATCGGCCGCCGCAGTGACGACATGCTGATCATCCGAGGCGTCAACGTCTTCCCATCGCAGGTGGAAGCGGCGCTGCTTGAGGTGGAGGGCACGCTGCCGCATTATCAAATTGTGCTGACCAGGGATCACGGCCTCGACCAGATGGAAGTCTTGGTGGAAGTGACGCCGGAGTCGTTCAGCGACCGCATCGGAGCCCTTGAAGAACTCAGTTCGCACATCGAGGACCGGCTCGAACATGTACTCGGGCTTAGGGCTCCTGTCCGCCTGGTGGAACCCCACACCATTCAGCGGAGCGAAGGCAAGGCCAAACGCGTAATAGATAAGCGGGTGCAGGCATGAAGATCCAACAACTGTCGCTGTTTTCAGAAAACAAGCCGGGCCACCTGATTGAGCCCTGCCGTCTGCTGGCGCGTGAGGGCATCGACATGCAGGCTTTGTCGCTAGCCGATTCGCAACGGTTCGGCATTCTCCGGATCATCGTATCCGACTGGCGGCGCGCGCTGGAGCTGCTCGAAGGCGCCGGCTACATTGTCAAGACCACGGAAGTGGTTGCCGTTGAAGTGCCAGATCATCCGGGAGGCTTATCCAAAGTGCTCGACCTGTTCGAAGGTTCGGCCATCAACATTGAGTACATGTACGCGTTCCCTACCGTGCGAAGCGAGAAGGCGGTGCTCATCTTCCGCTTCGACCAGCCTGACGCCGCCATCGAACTGTTGAACCGCGGCGGCTTAGCAGTTCTCGACAGTGGCGCATTGGACGCCAAGTAAACCCAGCTCATGAAGATCTCAAAGGCAATTGAGTCGCAACTGGAGAACGCCTCCTGGATCCGCAGGATGTTTGAAGAGGGTGCGCGGCTGAAGACGGAACGCGGCGCGGAAAACGTCTATGACTTCACGCTAGGCAATCCGGACGTCGAGCCGCCTGTGGAAGTACTGGAAGCGCTGGCGCGGGCGGTGGCTGCGGCCCGGCCCAACTCGCACGGCTACATGCCGAATCCAGGCTTTATGCAGGCTCGCGAGGCCGTGGCGGGGCAGTTGCAGCGCCAGACAGGCCTGCCTTTTGTGGCTGACGACGTCTTCATGACCGTCGGCTCGGCTGGCGCATGTAATGTGATTTTGAAATCGATCCTCGATCCCGGCGACGAAGTGATCGTGTTGCTGCCCTGCTTCTCCGAGTATCAGTTCTATATCAGCAATCACAGCGGGCGGATGGTTCAGGTCGAGACCAATGATGAGTTTCTGCCAGACACCGAGGCCATTGAAGCTGCAATTACGCCCAGGACCAAGGCCATCTTCCTCAATACGCCGAACAATCCCACCGGGCGTGTCTACCCAGAAGAGACTCTGCGCGAACTCGGCGCGATGCTCGCCCGTCAGAATCACGAAATCCTGGTGGTCAGCGATGAACCGTACAAGCACCTTGTCTACGATGGCCGTCGGCAGCCTGAAGTGTCGTCGCTAATCCCGTCAACCGTCGTGTGTAACTCGTGGTCAAAGTCGCAGGCGCTGTCCGGCGAACGGATCGGCTATCTTGCTCTGTCGCCGCGCCTCGAAGGCCGGGAAGACCTGCGCCGGGCCTGCGCATTCACCAACCGGACTCTCGGCTTCATCAACGCCCCCGCGATCTGGCAACTTGTGGAGACCGAAGCGCTCGACGCAACCGTGGATGTCTCCGGCTATGAAGGGAAACGGGACCTGCTCTGCGGGATGCTCGCCCGGATCGGCTACGAAGTGCGGAAACCCGAGGGGACCTTTTACGTATTCCTGAAAACCCCGATCTCAGACGACATTGAGTTTGTCCGCATGCTGGCCCGCGAAGGCGTGCTGGGCGTACCCGGCAAGGGCTTTGGCCGCGGCGGATATCTGCGGCTGTCGCTCACCGTGCCCGAGGAGATGATCCGCAAATCGGAAGCCGGGTTCGCGGCCGCCTACAACGCCGTTCAGAAAGCGAGCCGCCCCACGAACTGATAGGTGACTTCCAGGCGGAAGAAAAACCCTGGATCCTTGCCCGCATAAAAACTGCCCGGCAGGTGGTGCTCCCACAGGGCATGTCCTCGCCAATTTTTATTGACGACCAGATCGGCGCGCAACTGGTACTCCAGACCGCGTCCCGTGCCTGATCCGTAGAGCTGTTGACTGCCTCGGAACGGGTGGTAGGAGCGCATGTGGAAGAGCGTCCCGCGAAGGCTCAACGGCTTCCACGGCCCGTAAATGCCCTCCGCCTGCCACATGCCGGTGTTGGTCCAGTAGGCCACGCCGTTCTCACGGAATTGAGTGTAGATATAGCCCTCGCTCCACTTGGGCCAGCGGGCAAAGAGCGGATTCCAGTTTCCGATCACACTAGGATTGGCTGGATCGCTGCCGGACATCCCCCAATAACCGAAAGTCGCCGAATTGCGCTGCTGCGGCCCGTAGGTGCGCTTGAGGTAGCCGTAGCCGCCCCACGCCCGGATGCGCTGATGCGAGCGCGAATGGCCCCACTGGCCGGCGAATTCGCCCGTGAGGCTGAAGTTTCGTGGCAGCTTGTGAACGGCTCTCCCGCCAGCCGTATAAGTGTAGCGGTCGGCCTGGAACTGTGGATTCGAGGCCGGGCGGGGATCGCCGAATTCTCGTTTGTAGAAGTAGTAGGCCTCTATGGAGGTCTTCTTCAGGTGGCTGTCTGTGTAATAAGCGCCCAACCCCGATTCATTCCAGTCCACGAGTTGCCTGTCCTTGCAGTTGAAACAGGGCAGGAAATGGTCTGATCGCGGATCATAGATGCCGATGAACTCGATCTTCGATTTTCCGCGCTGGTAGCCAAGCACTGCGGCGTTGGTGTAGATCGACCTCGATCCGTCCCAGGGATCGCCTTCCAGCAGCAGGAACCCTTCGCCACGGACCAGATTCTGCCGCCCAACGCGCAGACTCAGCCCTTTCACGAACAAGCGCTTGATGTCGATATATGCGGTCTCGAAAACGCCTTCGTCGAAGTGTGTGGCGGTGTGTGGTTGAAGGATTTCGTTTGATTCGCTGACGGCGCCGATGCTGAGGTCAATATTCGATGTCAGTGAGGTGTTCATCCACAGGCGCGTCCGGTAGCGGATCTGACGCCGCTCGTCGTCCGAGGAGTCTCTGAAGTCGAAGATGTTGTTCCAGTTCTCGTTGCGTACCCGCTGCTCGAAGCCGTATTCGAAGTGCCTCTCGGGCTTCTGAGCAAAAAGGCCAGGCCAACCGGTCACAATTAGCATCAGTGTGGCGAAGCGGTACAAGGGCAGTCACTTTCTCCTTCGATGAGCGCCGTGCTTGGAGTAAAGCCACCCTGTAGAGGCGCTCGTGACGGCGCGGCGCGCGTGCCGTGAACTCACAATTGTATCTCGCTCGTAGTGCGGTATTCAGAGCTGAAACTCAGATATGATGCATTTCCAGAAATCGCCGCCGGGTGGCCGACCTACAGGTGGGAGCGTGCAAGCCGCACGCCAGTCGGATGTGCCGATTGTTCTGTCAGCCGTTCGATCCGTCCCGCTCCGGAAGCAGATGCCCGGTGAAGCCCAGACACACCAGTTCGCGGTATGCCCGCATCACTTCTTCGGGAATGCGCTGCGGAGCCGACCAGCCTTTCTTGGCGTAGATCCAGATTCTCTGGAAGTCGCCCATCATGATGGGGATGATCTTTTCGGGTGGCAGTTCCTCGGTGAAGTACTCGTCGAGCGTCATCCGCTGGGAGACCACCGTCGCCGGCATCTCCGGCCACTCGACAGCCATCGTCGCCCATACCCTGCGTTGCATAAACGGCTTGCAGACCAACAGCACGTTGCGCGGGTTCAACCCGCGCTCCTCCAGCAATTCCCGCGTGTAGCGGATATTCTCGGCGGTGTTCAGCGCTCTCGACTCAAGCAGGATTCGATCCCTGGGGACGCCCTCCGCCGCCGCCGCATCAGCGAAGATTTCGGATTCCGGCCGTGTCCAGCCTGTCGCCAGCATATCGCCGCTGTGCGCCATGCCTCCAGTGCAGACTAAGGTTCGTGCGAAGCCGCTGTGATACAGGCCCGCGGCGAAGACGGCGACGCGAATATCGTTGGTCCCGAACACCACCATCACATCAGCGGCGATTGGCTCATGGCCCAACTGGTGATAATCCCAAATCAGCCTTGCGAGCTGGATCGCGTTGGAATCGATCTTCATCTTGTTCCTTCACCTTTGTCATTTCAAAACCCGGTCGCGCCACGGCGCGCGTTCATGGTCCACGTCTTGCCGGGACACCCACGACATCCACTTCCCGCGGCCCAAGAGTGCGCATCCGGCCCTCAAACCGGAAGTTCGCCGTACGATACGACGCGTTGAACAAGGTGTAGACGGTCTCGTGCTCTCCCTGGAACCGGTTTACAAAGACCGACGGATGAGGCGAATCAGTCAGTGGCTCCGCGGCCCCGGAAAAGGCGCCGGCATGCTGCTTCAGCAAGGCGTGAGAACGTCTCACGAAGGCCAGCAGATCCTCGCCATACCACGTATCGGAATGACCTTTGAGCCACAGCCCGTTGCCGTGCCACAGCGACAATCTGAAATCCTCCGCCGGCAGTTCTCTTGGATCGACGCCGATTGAGACCATGTCCCACAGCCTGATGTCAGGAAACGCAAAGCGCCAAAGATTCAGCTTGAGCGGCGACAGCGCCCTGTCCGCGAATGGGAAGTTGTACGAGAATGCGGCGTCGTAATACGGCGCGACGGCGTCCGGCGGTGTCTCCTCCAGGTACAGAATCGTTTCCCGCATGCCCGCTGCATCGAGCGCCAGCCGTACGCTTCGGGTCATGGCGATCTCGCCAGGCAAAGTCTCAATTCCGGGCGCGTGGCCGTGTGTGGCCGCGTAGCACCGCTGGCGCCCGAATCCGTATTCATCGAGATAGACGGCCGACGCGCCTACCTGCTTGGCCACAGCCGCCGTGCGTTCGCCCAAGTAGTGCTGCCATGCCGGCACATACGGGCAGGCAAACAACTCCGGGCTTCCACCGCTCCACCATCTCCTTCGCCCCTGTTCATCCACAATCTGCCACTCTGCCCCGGACTCCCGGCCGACTTTCGAATTCTTGTCGATGAGATATCCCTCAAAATACAAGCCTGTGGGGATTCCCGCTTTCCAGGCGGCGGCGATGTTGCGGCGCAGGTCTTCAGGGCCGCCGAGTTCAATGGGGTAGTCGCCCACGCGGCCGGCTGTGTTGGACATTGCCCAGCCCGAAATGTCGATGAAATCGATGCCGCCAAATGCGGCGCCGTCTTCAATCAGATTCTCGAATGTGTACCGGTCGCGCTGAACGTTGTAAAGTTTGCCGGTGCCGCCCACCGGGTAGTCGCGGCGCGCCCAAAACGCCTCGCGCAGCCATGCTGGTCTCGGCCCAGCGGGTTTGTACCAGCTCTTCAGCCAACCCTTGTATGCGGCAAAACCTGACCGCCAATCGCCGTCGTGCTGAGCCAGTTGGGCGTTTGCGGGCTGGAAAGTCTCGCCCGGTGCGAGGCTCACCGTATACTCCACCTCGATTTCGACGCGCGCGCCTGTCTTCCGCAGACGGAACTTCTTCCCCCGTCCGCTCGTGTCTTTCACAATCACGCAAGCGCCCCGGTTCGCCGATGGTGCGAAGATGTCAACGAACTGGAGCGGAAACGTCCCGCTGTAGGCCGCTTCGAGCGTTTGGTCCGCGTTGCTGATCACGGCGCCCTGCCGAGGGAAAACATAGTACGTGTCTTCGGCGGCCTCGCCGGGACGCACTGCGAGGGCGGGGAAGATCACCGTGAACGTCTGCGATTGCCTGCTCACATTCGTGACCGTCAACGAAAAGTCGCGGGTACCCGCGGCAGGCGTGCCTCTGAAGTCGGCGCGGACGGCTTCGGCCGGTGCCGTGATCCTGTACCATTTCGAGCCGTCGAGGCTGACCTCCCCACTGGGCATCTTCCTGGATGGACGTTTGGGTACGGTCACTTCGTCAGCTGAAGCCGGCACCGCATCCCCCGACACACCGGCCGCGTAGAGCGCCAGTTGCACATGAGGGCTGCGGTCCATCAGCTCAATAGACTGAACCCTCCGGGTGGAGTCGAGAGCCAAAACGTAAAGGGCGGGTTTCAGGTTGAGCAGAGCATGACGGCGATCGGAAACAAGCATTGGAAACTGTTCCTCCACTGTTCCGTCCGTGTATTCAACCCTCACCAGGACATCCGCCGTCTCACTACTCTCATGAATGCGCAAGCTCCCCGGACGATGATCAAGTCCGAAGCCTGATACCCCCGCGAAACGAGCCATCATGCTCATGTAGAGCGCACCGCCTCGGGCCCCGCCGCCTTCCATGTGAATGCTCTGCTTCTCCCGCATGGAAGTGGCCGGTGATCCGCTGCAGGCAAGCGGACCACGGGTACGCAGCTTCTTGGCATTCGCAGGAATGTCAGGCCCACCGGCGCCGCAAGGAAACAGATCGGGCGACCCGGTGAACTGAAGGTCTTCAATCTGAAGTTTCGCGCCCGCCGGCAGAGAATACCGTAACTGATCGATTCTCGCGGTGCGCATCTTGCCAAGTAGTCCGACTTCGAGCGTTTGCACCGTGCCGTCCGCGACCAGGTCGCGGGCGCGAATGACAACCACCGGACTCCCGGCGACGAACGGGTTTTCGGGATTGGTCGCCCCTGGCGTCACGGGCCCGACACTGCCGGGTCGAAGCGTCAGAATCGGCGTATCGCTACCGGGCAGGCCGGATGCCTTGTAGCGGAGCCGGAGCGTGTGATAGTCATAGACCCAAACCGGTTCAACCGGGTGGCGCCATTCGCCTGGCCCCTGGTAGCTCAGTCCGTGCTGCCTGAAACCCGTGAGCAGGTCGTCCCCAAAAGAAATGCTCGCTGCGGCAACGAGGTACACTGCGGCATACGCCGTGCACCTGAACAGCCACGCCGGGCGGCAGCGGTGCGTCACTTCTCTCACGATCACCAAATCAGCGGACATGCTTTATGTTCGCACTTGAGAACGGAACTTCGAGGTATGTTTTCGCCGCTTCAGCCCCTCTGCTCCTCTCAATGGGATTTCCCGCCCGAAGCAGGTGAATCGGACAGGTGGCTCTCGACGGCCTCAATACCGGGCTAGTCACTCGACAGGCAGCGGCCTTACGTAGATGTTGCGGAATGCGACGGGCCCATGGTCGCCTTGCAGGATGATGGGACCTTTCGGCGCTTCGGCGCGCCGGCCCCGGCTGCCCGTGGGACCTGCCACCTCCACATCTTCCTGAACGAGCGTGTCGTTCAACAGGACGCGCAGAAACCTCGCGTTGGCGGTCTTCTTGTCCGCCTCGAACCTGGGCGCGCGGAACCAGATGTGCAACGACTGCCAGTCGCCCGGCGGACGGCTTGCGTTTATCCGCGGCGGCCACCCTCCTGTGTTGTTCCAGAGCCGGTAGACCGCCCCATTGTCACCCGGCATCAGTTGTCCTGTGTGTCCATGGCTGTCGAAGAGCTGAACTTCGTAGTGCCCGTTCAGAAAAACGCCCGAATTGGACCCGCGGGCCAGGACAAATTCGAGATAGAGTTCGATGTCGCCGAAATTCTCGTCGCTGATCAGGTCTTGCGCCTTGCCTTCCAGCCCGTTAATGATGCGGTCACCCTGAGCCGCCATGAAAGTCAACCGTTTGGGATCGAAAATCCGCTTCCATGTGACGGCTCGAGTCGTGACCCACTGGTTCGGAACACCCCCCTCAACATGCCACCCGCCCAGATCCCGGCCGTTGAGCAAGGGCCGCCATCCCTCCTGCCAGAGGAATGGCGGATCTCCGTGGTATTCGCCCGTGTAGATGTCCGGCAACTGTGCAATAGCCGTGCACGCGCACCAAAGCAGGAACAGAATCGCTTTCTTCATGATTCGCCCGTGACCTTTCGTACACCACGCCGCCTAAACCCGTTCGGGAACTGCATAGGCGGCGCGATACTCCCTGGTGAGCATCCTGTTTGCTTCTGAGTCCTCGAAACGGCCCTGCGCAGGATCGAACTTCAGCTTGCGCCCCAGGCGGTAACTAATGTTCGCCAGATGGCACAACGAAGCCGACTGAACGCCCGCCTCAATGGTGGCCGTGAGGTCCTCCTTCTTTCGGCTCCGCACCGCCTTGAGGAACGTGCCGAAGTGGGCCGAGCCGTCATAGCCGCCTTCCGGGCCCACGGCTTTCTCCTCAAGCACCTTCTCGCGCGAACATGCCGATGGCGCCGAAGCTGTCACCGGACATCCCTTTCCCCTGAAAACGCGATAGCCCATCGGATCTACCGCCAGATATCCTTCCGTGCCATAGAAGACGTTGCCGACGCTGTTGGCGCCGTCGCCCAAGATGTCGCTGTCCGAGCCCGTGTGCAGTCCGTGAACTTCGAACACGATCCGCTTGTCCCCGTAGTCAAATGCCGCGGACTGGACGTTCGGCGTCTCCTGGTCATCGTCATAGACGTACTTGCCGCCCGTGGAAACCACCGCCGATGGCATGCCAGTGATGCCGAGGCCCCAGAGGCAGATATCGACTTCGTGCACCCCCTGGTTGCCCAGGTCGCCGTTGCCCGTGTCCCAAAACCAATGCCAGTTGTACTTGTAGCGGTTCTGCGTGAACGGCCGCATCGGAGCAGGTCCAAGGAACAGGTCCCAATCGATTCCTGCGGGCGTGGGTTGTGCCGGCGTGCGTCCGATTGACGGACGCCACTTGTAGCAAGTGCCCTTGGCCATGTAGACCTTTCCGATGATGCCCTTGGAAAGCTGTTCGATCGCCCTGATCTTCACCGCCGTGCTGCGGCTCTGCGAGCCGACCTGCACGATCCTGTTGTATTTCCTCGCGGCGGCGATCATCTGCTGCCCTTCCCACACGTTGTGGCACGCGGGCTTCTCGACATACACATCCTTGCCCGCCTGGCAGGCCCAGATCGTTCCAAGCGCGTGCCAGTGATTGGGCGTAGCCAAGAAAACCGCGTCCACCTGCTTGTCTTCGAGCAGGTTTCTGAAGTCGCGGTAGACGGCGGGCTTGTTTCCTTGTGTTCTCTCTATCCGTGCAACCGCCCGCTCCTGTGCCGCCTGGTTGACGTCACATACCGCGGTAATGCGGCAATTGGTCTGTCGTCCGGCGAGATCGATGTGGGCCGTTCCGCGGCCGCCGAGTCCCACTACGGCCACGTTCAGCCGCTCGTTTGCCCCCAGCACGGGAACTGCCTTGGTGGCGGCCGCCGCCGACATGACTACAAATTGACGCCTGTTGTGCATACTCCTGCCCTCCTTCGGGCACTTACATAATTAAGACACGTCCGGAGGCTCGCCGCACAGTCGTGAAGCTCCGTGGATTGATGATCATACAGGATCGTCCAGAATCGCTTACCATGACTCAAATGCTGTCGAGCAATGGCAATGGGATCAACCGGTGGTGGCGCGTCGTTGGCGGGCTATCGATGAACATGGCGCTCGGGACTCTCTACGGGTGGAGCGTCTTCGTCGCGCCGCTCGAAGAGCGTTTCGGCTGGAAACGCGCGGACACCTCGATGGTCTTCACCATCGCTGTTATCGTCTTCGCCCTCAGCTTCGTCCTTGCAGGCAGAATCCAGGACAAGTTCGGGCCTCTGCCATGTTCGCTCACCGGTGGAATCCTGGTGAGCCTGGGCTTCTACCTCTGCGCCTACACTGTGAGCCTCAATTACCTCTTCGTCTGCTTCGGTGTCATCGGCGGGCTCGGTAATGGTTTCGGCTACGCTACCCCCATCCCCGTCATGGCCAAGTGGTTCCCTGACCGTCGCGGCCTCGCCGTGGGCCTCGCCGTCGGCGGCTACGGAGCCGGATCGGCGATCTTCGGCCCCCTGGCGCAACTGAAGCTCATTCCGGCCTACGGCCTGCCTGCCACATTCCAGATCCTGGGCGTGATCTTCCTCGTCATGACCCTGCTGGGCGCGCTGTTGCTGAGGAACCCGCCCGCCGGTTACCGGCCCGCCGGATGGTCGCCCGCGCCGGCCAGCCAGTCTGATGCCGCCCGGGATTTCACGCCGGGTGAAATGCTCCGCACTCGCACCTTCTATCTCCTGTGGGCCGGCTATGCTCTGGGCTGCTCGGCGGGCCTCATGGTCATCAGCCAGTTGGTCCCCTTCGCCAAAAGCGCCGGTATCGCCGCCGCCTCTCTCTCGACCATGACATTGGTCGTCGGCGCCGCCGGCAACGCCTCCGGGCGTATCCTCTCGGGGTGGATGTCCGACCGTCTGGGACGCATTAACGTACTGCGCGCCATGATCGCCATTTGCGTCGTCGCCATGCCGGTTCTCTATGCCGCCGGCGCCAACGTCGCCTTGCTCTACGCGGCCGTCTTCGCCGTCTACTGGTGCTACGGGACGCAGCTTTCGGTGAACGGGGCTGCCGCGGCGGATTTCTGGGGCACCAGGAACGCCGGTGCCAACTACGGCTTGCTGTTCACTGCCTGGGGCGTCGCCGGAATCCTCGGACCGCGAATCGGAGGCGTTCTCTTCGACCGCTATCACAACTACCAGGCAGCCTTCTATGTCGCGTCCGCCCTGGCTTTCGTTGCCTTGCTCTGCGTTCTCGCCGCGCGCCGTCCTTCATTGATCCCAGCGGTGCGAACCTGACTGCTGTGTTGAGTGTTGTTGAGGGAAAGCTAGAAAGATGGAGGCGCGGAGCGGATTCGAACCGCTGAATAAAGGTTTTGCAGACCTCTGCCTTACCACTTGGCTACCGCGCCCGGCTGTTCGAGTGGCAGGTACATTTCTACTATAACCGACAGCGCGAATTCGCGCCGGACTCGACCGTACAATGGAGAACAGTGCGATTCGCTTTTCTGCTCACCATCTTGCTGTCCGCGAGTCTGACAGCCCAGGTCGCCATCCTGCCCGTGGCCGAGGTCAAACCCGGGCTCAAGGCAACTGGACGCACTGTCTTTGAAGGCGGCAGGATCGAGGAGTTCGATGTCGAAATCCTTGGCGTCCTCGAGAACGCCGGACCGAAGCAGTCCATCATCCTGGCCCGCCTCTCTGGAGGCCCCATGGCCCACACGGGCGTACTTCAAGGAATGAGCGGAAGCCCTGTCTACGTGAACGGCAAACTCCTCGGCGCCATCGCCCTTTCCTTCCCGTTCTCGAAGGACCCCATCGCCGGCATCCGCCCCATCGAGGAGATGCTCGCCACCGCCACGACGCCCCGCGCGCCCCGCGCCGTCAACGCCAGCAACCCCTTCGATCTCGCCTCGGTGCTTCCCAAACCACAATCCTTCGACCTCGGATCGACCCGCCTGACCGAGATTGCCACTCCTCTTTGGCTCGGCGGCTTCACCCGCGGCGCTTTCGACCATTTTGCCCCAATCCTCCGTTCGGCGGGTCTGGAACCCGTGCAGGGACTCTCCGGCGGCGGCCGCCCAGACAAGAAGATGGGCGATCCCTCCCTGATCAAGCCTGGCTCGATGATCTCCGTACAACTCATCACCGGAGACCTCGCCGTCGGCGCCGATGGCACGGTGACTCACATCGACGGCAACCAAATCTTTGCCTTCGGCCATCGCTTCATGGCTACCGGCGACTCCGAAATGCCCTTCGCCCGGGCCGAGGTCATGACGCTGTTGGCGAGCCAAAATTCGTCTTTCAAGATCTCATCGTCAAAAGAGTGGATGGGGACCATCACACAGGACCGGACAACGGCCATCCACGGCGTGCTGGGGCGCAAGGCAGCTCTGATGCCCGTCGATATCCGCGTCGCCAGCCGCGGCGGTGTCGCCCGGAACTGGAATTACCACATGGAGATGGTCAACGACCGCCTGCTCACGCCCCTCCTGCTCCAGATGGCCGTCTACTCGGCCATCGACGCCACTGAGCGCACCGCCGGCCTGGCCAGTATCTCGGTCCGCTCGCGCCTCCATATCGGCCCGGCCCAACCGAGCATCGCCTTCGACAACCTCTATACAGCCGAACTCGGTGCGCCGAACATGGTTTCGGCGGCCTTGGCCGCGCCTGTGTCGGCCATCATGCAGGGCGGCTTCGACGACCTCAAATTAACCGGCATCGAAATCGATCTCGACATCGACAATGAAAAGAAACAACTCCAGATCGAAAGCATCTGGCCGTCAAAACGCGAAGCCGAACCGGGCGAGACGATCGGCCTTACCGCCCTGTTCACCGGCGAGAACGGCCAGGAGATGACCAAGACCGTCCGCTACACCATCCCTGTCGGGGCACAGGCAGGACCGCTTTATTTCACCGTCGTCGACGGCGCTGCCGCCAACCTCGCCGAATACCGTCAGTTCTTGTTTACGCCGCCCCGCAACAAGCCGCAATTGCTTTCTTTCCTCAACGGACTGCGGCCCAACACAAAGGCCTTTGTCCGCATCTGGCGCAGCCAGCCCTCCTGGCAGGTCCAGGGCGAAACCCTGCCCGCGCCGCCTCCATCGCTGGCCTTGCTTCTAGGGGCGAGCTATCCGCAAACCGCCAGCGCCAAGCTCGACGAAATCGAAATCGCCTCGGGCGGCTACATGATGACGGGAACTAAGACCGCCATGGTGACCGTCAAACGCTAACGACAACGGTGATCCTAGCCATGCGAATAGTAACTATCCTGCTGTTGACCACTGCCATTGGGCTCGCCGGCGGTGCATCGAGTTGGGAGAGCAACTCCTTCCCGGATTTCGTTCGCGGCCGCTTTACGGGTATTTCGCTGACCCGCGACGGCCGCCTCACTCTCGCGCCGCGCCTCGATCCCGTCTTCTCCAGCGGCGAAGCCGGCGTTTGGAGCGTCGCTACCGCATCCGATGGGACCATCTACCTCGGCACCGGCCACCGCGGCCGTCTTTACCGGGTTACTCCGAACGGACAAGCCACCTCCATCTGGACCGCGCCTCAGCCTGAGATCTTCGCTGTCTCTGTCAACGCCCGCGGCGAGATCTTTGCCGCGACTTCGCCCGACGGCCGTGTCTGGAAGATCTCCGGCACGCAGGTGTCGGAGTTCTACGACCCCAAGTCAAAGTACATCTGGGCGCTTGCCTTCGCCCCCGACGGCTCGCTCTACGTCGCCACTGGCGACAACGGCCGCATCCACCGTGTTTCGCCCAACGGCCAGGGCGAAGTCTGGTACGAAACCGGCCAGTCGCACGTCACCAGCCTCGCCGTCGATACGCGGGGGCGGCTCGTCGCCGGTACCGAACCCAACGGCATCATCTACAGAGTCGACGGTAAGGATCGGGCCTTCGTTTTATACGACTCGCCCCTGCCCGAAATCCGCAGCCTCGTGGCCATGCCCGATGGCTCGGTTTACGCCGCTGCCCTGGGCGGATCGCTCACGCAGCGTCAGGCGCAAAGCGCCGCGGGCGCCGCCGTGAATTACAGCGTCCCCGCCGTCACAACGTCGATCACGGTCACCGCTGACGCAGCGGCGCAGCAGGGCGGTCTTGACGTCAAACCCAAAGCAGACGCGGCAAAACCCCAGACTCCCACCTTCACTGAGGCCCCGCCGCCGGCGTCTCCAGTTGTTGATATGGCAGGGGTTGAGAAGTCCGCCATCTACCGCATCGGTGCCGACAACCTCGTCGAGACGATCTGGAGTTCTAAGGAGGAGAACGTGTTCGATCTCTCGATTACCGGCGGCGATGTCACGTTCTCGACTGACCTCCATGGCCGTATTTACCGGCTCAACAAAGACCTCAAATCAGTGCTCCTCGTCGAAACCCGCGAAGGCGAGACCACTCGCCTCGCAAACCTGAAACAGGATCTGCTTGCCGCCACCAGCAATCTCGGAAAGCTCTTCCGCCTCAGCCAGGGTCTGTCGGACCGCGGCCTCTACGAATCGCCGGTCCACGATGCCGGCAATGCCGCCCGCTGGGGCCGGATCGAGTGGCGCGCCAATAAAGGATCCGGCGCGCTCGCCTTCCGCACCCGCTCGGGCAACTCCGAGCGCCCCGACAATACCTGGAGCGACTGGTCGGCCGCATACACTGACGCCGCAGGCGCGCAGGTCTCTTCGCCTAACGCCCGCTATATTCAATGGCAATTGGAAATGCGCGGCGGCGGTTCGCAGCCGCCCGTCCTCGACTCAGTCACGCTCACCTATCAGCCCAGCAACGGCCGTCCCACCGTCCGCTCCGTCCAGGCCTATCCGCAGTGGGTCGGAGACCAGGCCAAGGCCGCCGCCCAGCCCCAATCCGCCGGCGCCGCCTACAGCATCACCGTCACCGACACCGGCCAGGCTTCCGCCGCAGCGACCTCCGCCGGAAGCCCGACTCAGGCCCTGGCCCGGGCCGGAAAGCAGCAGATCTATCTCTCATGGACCGCCGACGATCCTGACGGCGACCCCCTCACCTACACTGTCCACTACCGCGCCGAAGACGAACGGGAATGGAAACTCCTGAAGGAAAACCTGTCCGAAGCCACCCTTGCCCACGATGCCGAGGTCTTCGCCGACGGCCGGTATTTTTTCCGCGTCACCGCCTCTGACCACACGAGCAATCCGGCAGGCTCGTCGCGCGAGTCCGAACTCGTCAGCCAGCCCATCCTGATCGACATGACCCCGCCTCGTCTGTCGCTCTCCCGTACCCGGCGCGACGGCCAAACCGCCGTCCTCACGGTGACGGCCCAGGACGACGCTTCACCCCTCCGACGTGCCGAATACTCGGTCAACGCCGGGCCCTGGCGCTTGGTCGAAGCCGCCGACGGCATCACCGACAGCCGTGCCGAAACTTACGAAGTACGCGTCCCGATGTCTGCCCAAAGTGAAACCACCGTGGTGGTTCGCGTCCTTGATGCGGCTGGCAATCCGGGCCTGGCCAAGGCCGTAATAAACTGAAGCGTGCGAAGTCGAAGGGCCTTGCTCTCGCTGCTCTTTCTGCCTGCCTGCACCCGCCCGCCGGCCTGGCAACCTTTGCCCGTCCAGCGCCCTGAGCCGAACGGAGACGATCCGCCGGAATCGCCATATGTCGTTTGGATGAGCGACGATCGGGCCGACGCTCACATCCTGTCCGGAGTTACCAAGGGCAGCGGCGCGGGCTGGCGCCGCTGGACCGCTGACCGCTTCAGCTTGGTCTTTAGAGATCTCCCGGCCGGCCCTTGGACCGCCCAGCTTCAATTCGATGTCATCCCGCAGTTCATCGAGGAGCTTGGCCCCTTTACCGTTCAACTCTCGGTAAACGGGCGGCTGCTGGGAACCGGGGTGTTCCCCATGCACGGCGAAAAAGTGATGGAAGCCAAAGTGCCTGATGGACTCTTGCATCCTGGACAAGATGCCCGGATCGACGTTGTGACCGACAAGGTCTGGATCGCGCCTTCCGACGGCGCCCGCCTCTCCTTGAGACTTCTTGCTGCGGGGTTCGTCCGGCAATGAAAGCCTTTCTCGCGGCAATCCTTGGCGGTGCTGTTCCGCTCATCGCTGTCTCGGCGGCCGGGATCCTCATTTTGAATCTCCTGCGTATCCGCCCCCGCTCGGAGGAGACGTTCCCCTTGGCCGTGGTCCTCGGTTCGCCTTTCTGCGCCGCTCTGCATTTCGCTTTGTTCCGGGCCGGGACCACCAGGCGGGGACACTTCTACGCGCTTTCCGCCGTGCTTTTGGCCGCCGCGTTGGCCTTCGCCTACTGGCAGCGCCGTCATCGGTCCCCGCGCTCAACCAACAGATCCTCCAACACTGCCGGCAAGCGTTTGAGGACGCTGGTGGAAGGCGGGCTCCCAGGACCTCCCATGACGCCCTGGTCCCGCCTGTCCTCCTGTCTGCCCGTCCTCCTCCTCGCCGCGATCATGTCCGTCTCTGGCTGGACTTACATCCTGGCCGCCGCTGGTCCAGACACGACTCCATCGCCAACTGACTCCTCTCTCGCTCAGGCGGTGGCGATGCTCCATTTGCCGCATGCTGTGCCCCCCCCTTCGCTAACCGCTCTGCTCTTTCTCGTTCCAGTCCGGCTGGGAGGACCCTCCGCCGCCGCCGTCTTCCATCTCGGCTGCCTGTTTGCCCTGGCGCTGCTTTGCGCCGCCGCCGCCCGCCGCGCCGCCTTGCTCTGGCTGGATGCCCGTTCCGCTGGTTGGGCCTATTTTGCAGCCGGCTCGCTCGTCTTTGTTTCGCCGGCGCTGGCCCTGGCCGCTTGCGATGCCCGCATGGAAATCATAGGCATCCTTGGCTTGGCCGCCGGGCTATATCTTGCGACCCTGGCTGCCACCGGGCGCTCCCCATCTCTCGCGTTCGCCGCTCTGCTAACCATCCCATTGGTCCCCGCCGCCTTTCCCCGGTCGCCCGCGTTCCCCGGATTCCTGTTCCTGCCGCTCTCTGGCGCCTGGTTCGCTATCCCGCTCGCAGCCGTCGCCGCCGCCGTTCTGATCGCCAAGTACCGCGCCGTCCTCGCCTTGGCCGTTGCCTTCCATCTCGCGACTTCCTGGACTGGTGCGGCACGGTTGCTCGCCCCCCCGGGACTCGCTCTCATGGAAGATATGACCTGGGAAGAAGCCACGATCCCAGACCGCGATTCCTATCTCGCCAGCCACCTGCCTGGCTACATCGAAGCCCGGTTCCTTGACGAAAGCACACACCCTGGAGCCCGCATCGCCGCCGGGACACCGCTCGCCCGAGCCTGGACCACGCGCGCCGTTGTCCCTTTTGACAACTGGGCGCCACTCCTGGAAGCCTCCAGCGGCGCTGCACCCCGTGCTGACCGCATCGAGACCCGGCGTTTCTCCGCGCTCACGGGCCGCTTCCTGCCAGTGGTTCTCTCCTCGCCAGCGGCCGAAATCAGGCTCTTCCACAAAGGCGCCGAAATCGCCAGACAGTCCCACTGGCGCGTTCGGTGCCCTGAGGCGTTCGATAACGCACTTCTCACCCTTTGCACCGCCGCCGCCGCCGAGATCGATTTCCACGCGCCGGTTACCGTTGATGAGATCCGTATCCACGGCTTCCGGGGCGTGGCCGCCTTCTGGCCGCCCGGCATGCGCCGCGCCGCCATCGATGAGATGAAGCGCGCCGGTATCACGCATATCTTCCTCCAAGACCGGCACAAACTCACAAATGAACTCTACCGGAACGCCCAATATTGGGGCCTTCACGAGGCCGGTGAGCGCGCTGGAGCGCATCTCTATGTGTTGGACTAAATATTCCGCATTCCTGCTCTGCGCCGCCGGCGTCTTCCATCTGCACCGCGCCTGGTCGCTGGCCATCACCACCGACGAAGCGTTCACCGCCATCGGCTTTGCCAGCCTGCCCTGGATCGACCTGTTCACTTGTTACGATGCGAACCACCACATACTGCACACAATCCTCTGCAAAATCAGCCTAGGCGCCTTCGGTTGGAACGTGCTCGCCTTGCGCTTGCCGGCCCTGCTTGGCGGCATTGCTTGCCTGTTTCTGATTCACCGCCTCGCCCGTCTCCTCTTTGGCGATTCTCCGCTGCAACTTGCCCTCTGTGGTTGGCTCGCCTTTCATCCGGCCCTGCTGGACTGGTTTTCCATCGCCCGGGGCTACGGGCTCGCCATGGCCTTCATGATTGCCGCCATCGGCGAGCTCTCTGGTCCACTGCCGCGGCTCACGCGCGCATCCTTCTGGCTCGGTCTGAGTGTGGCAGCCAACCTCGTTTTTTCTGTCCCGGCGGCGGCAATTGCCCTTGCCTGGCCGGCCGCCAGGCGCGAATGGAAAAGACTGCCGGATCTCGCCGTTCCCGGCGCGGCTATCGCGCTTGTGATTACAATCATCCCCTTAAGCCGCGCCAGCGGCTCGAACTTCTATTACGGCGCGGATACGCTGTGGAAGTCGTTGGAATCGCTCCTGGCGGTCCCCCGGTTCGAGCCGCTCACACCCTTTCTCATCATCCTGGCGCCCGTGTCTGCCGCCGCCGCTCTCTGGCTCGGCAGGCGAGAGGAGAATCTTCGCTTTTTCGCCTGGTCGCTGGTGCTGTCCATCCTGGCTACCGCGGTTCTGCGGTTCGCTGGAATGCCTTACCCGCTGGGACGGACCGGCATCCACCTGGTCGTGCTCTGGATTCTCTGCCTCGCGCACATGGCAAGCCTCGCCCGGCCTGCCTGGATCAGCTACGCGGCTGTCGCGGCGGTCTTTTCTTTTTTATTCGCCGCGCCCATAGGCTACTACTCTGAGTGGCGGTACAGCGCCGGCACCCGGAATGTCCTTGAACGAATTGCCGCTGAACCAGGGTCCGATCTCACCGTCGCCGCCGACCCTATCCTGTTTTACGGCCTCGAGTTCTACCGGCGCATGCCGGAGTTCAGCCGCATCCCTGGCATCGGCAGACTCGACGAAGCTTCACGATCCAGGTTCATCATACTGGTTAGCGATGGTCGGAGCTCTCCGCCTCTGCCTGGAGCGGAGGTCGTTTGGCTGGATTCCACCTCCGGGATTGCTCTCTACCGGCGTTGACCAAACGAACTACCCCTCTATGCGCCTCAAGCGTTTTTGCGGACGGCGCCAGAAGCGTTCACGGCACTAGCAAATAAATCCGGCAGTTCGTTTGGTTGCGACTAAGTTGAGCGGGATCAGCGTATTGCCTCGGCTGCAACCGTTTTTGCTGATCGGCGAGCTTGGCCCGCTTCGCACCGGGCGCGTTCTTTAATGGTGGCCGATGAAGATGCGTCCCTCTCAACAAAGCGGTTCCCGGCCAAAGCCGCCCGACGACGAACGCCTCAGGCGGGCCGTCGATGTCATTCTGAGGAAACTGAAGCGAGGCGAGACAGTCGTCCTGCCGGGTCTCGGCTCGCTCATTCCAGGCGCACCCCCGAGTTTCAGGTCCTCGGGCCGCGGAAAAACGGTACAAGCTTCTGAAGCGGGAACTCCCCGTGATGACAAAGCCTGATCCGGCGCCGCTCGGCTTCCTCGCCGGCCTCCTCCGCCAATGTCTCGCAGAGGGCCGGACCATCACGATTGACAGGCTTGGCGTCTTCTCGCCGGCGGGCGGCAGGTTTACCTTCATGCCCGACCGCAAACCTCTTGTCTTCATCGCCTATGCCGCCGAGGATGCTCCTGTCGTCGACCGCCTTTGCGACCGCCTCGAATCCCAAGGCTTCGATGCCTGGCTTGACCGCCGCAAGCTCCTGCCGGGCGAAAACTGGCCGCGTTCCATCCTGCGGGCCATACAGTCGGCGGACTTCTTTGTCGCCTGTCTCACACGCCGTTCAGTGGCCAAACGCGGAACCTTTCAAGCCGAACTCCGCCATGCGCTCGACTGCGCCGCAAAACTGCCGCTCGAAGACCGTTTCTTCTTTCCCGTGCGGCTCGACGATTGCCGTGTTCCCCAAAGAATCGCCAGTGAAACGCAGTTCGTCGATCTGTTCCCGGATTTCGAGGCCGGCGTCGGCCGGCTGATCGAGTCCATCAGCCAGGAGTGGACCCGGAGAAACGCTTCCGCGGGTTGATTGCCGCTAGCCGCCACCCCAGCGCTCCCCATGCACCAGGGTGAACCGCCCTCGAGAAGGTCCCACGGCAAGGCGCAAATCGAAGCGTGGTCCCTGCACGGGCGTGGGCGCCCCACTTCAGGATTCCTTGCGCTGGCGCTGAGGATCTGCGCTTGAGGCTTGCGCGTGCTTATTATGGGAGACGCCGGAGATCATGATGCCTGTGGGCTGGAGGCCGGAAGCCATGCTGATTCTCATCTTGCCTGTTCTCTTCGCTGTTTCAGGGACAGCGGCGGCGCAGGAGCCGCCTCGTGAGTGGATCGATCCGGACACCGGCCACCGTGTCGTCCGGCTGTCCGACGAACCGGGAAGCGGAAGCCTCTACTTCAATCAAAACGGGTACACCTCTGACGGCAGGAAACTGATCTATACCTCACCCAACGGAATCCACGCGCTCGACCTCGGCAGCCGGACTTCAAAACTCGTCGTGGCCGGCCGCGTCCGCGTCATCGAAGCTGGCCGGAAGACCATGAACGTTTACTACGTCAAGGAAGGCGCGGTTTTCGCCACCAATGTGGATACCGGCGAAACAAGACAGATCGGCAAACTTCCGCCGCGCGGGTCCACGCCAACAGTCAACGCCGACGAAACGCTGCTTGCCGGGACATACATCGAGGGCGAGGGCCTCGACTATAACCAACAGCGTCCTCAACAGACCCCCGGCGCTCAGCCTCGCCCCCTCGAAGAGCCCCTGGGCAAGGGCGAAATGATGGAACGCCGCCTGGCCGCCCGCCTCCCCATGGCCATGTTCACCATGAGCATCCAAACCGGCGAAGTGAAGGTGATCCACCGCGCTACGGACTGGCTCAACCACCTGCTGTTTTCCCCTACCGACCCGGGACTGCTCATGTTTTGCCATGAGGGCCCCTGGCATAAGGTGGACCGAATCTGGACCATTCGGACCGATACTGGGAAGATCACCAAGATTCACACCCGGACCATGGCCATGGAGATCTTTGGCCACGAATTCTGGAGCGCTGACGGCAAGTTGATCTGGTACGACCTCCAGACACCACGCGGAGAAGTGTTCTGGCTGGCTTCCTATAACGTCGAAACGGGCGAACGCCGCTGGTACAGCCTTCAGCGCGACGAATGGTCGATACACTTCAACGTCCCGCGCGACGGATCGATGATCGCAGGCGATGGCGGCGATCCCGGCCAGGTCGCCAAAGCGAAGGACGGCCAGTGGATTTATCTCTTCAAACCCGAACTCCTCCCGAACCGTGGTACGGATGATCCAACATTCATCAAGCCGGGCATCCTTCGCTCACAGCGATTGGTGAACATGGCGAAACACAATTACCGGTTGGAGCCGAATGTCAGTTTCACGCCTGACCAGAAGTGGATCGTCTTCCGGTCGAACATGCTGGGCCAGAGCTACGTCTTCGCCGTGCAAGTGGACAGGGCAGGGCAAAAGTGAACTCCGCCGGCTTCGTCACAGGAACTTCTTGAACCAGGCCACCATCCTGGCCTTCATGTCGTCGTTGTAGACATGGCCTGTCGCCGGGTAGATCACGCTCTGGAACGCCTCAGACTTGCCGTGCACCTTGTAGATTTGCGTCAGGATCTCCTCCAGTTTTTTCATCCCTTCGGGAGGCGATCCGGCGTCCCGGTCGCCCGTCAACGCCAGGAACGGCCGCGGCGCCAGCAGCGCCATGACGCCTTCGGAGTCGAAGTGTTTCAAAAGCCCGGGCACGAAGTAGTAAATTCCGTGCGCCCTGAGCGCCCGGATTGCGATCAGGTCCTCGTACCTCGTGAAACACGCCACGCCCACCACGGCTTTGACTCTGTCGTCAATTGCCGCAAGCCACCAGGCCCGCGTGCTCCCCATGCTCATGCCCTGCGCCCCGATGCGGTTGGGATCGACCTCAGGCCGCGAGACCAGGTAGTCGAGGGCGATCTGCTCGTCCCTCAGCATCATGCCCCACAACGTTCTGCCCAGCCACAGGTTCAGTTTGAAGAGCGACATCTCCATGTCTGAACCCCGCTCCTGCATTTCCAGGTTCCCCGCCGGGCCCGTTCCCTTACGCTCGCCGTTGAAGTAATTGTCGATGCCAAGCACCACGAAGCCTTGCTTGGCCAGCATCCCCGCGACGTCCTGCGAAGTCGGCTTGTAGCCGAACATGTTGTCCTTCGTGCTGCCGTGACCGTGCATGGTCAGGATCGCCGGCAATCGTCCCTGCCTGCGGTCGGGGATGGCGATGTAGCCCGGCACCATCGAGTCCACTCCGTTGTCGAAGACGAACTTCTCGATCCGGTAACCGTCCTTCTGGTCGGTTGCCACTACGCGCACGTTCAGCGGCGACGGCCTCGGCGGCACTTCTCCCAGAGATGCAACAACGAGCCTTTTTACCCTGGCCCGATCGGCCTTCCACTGCGCCGCGCTCTTCGGTATCTCAAACTTCCCGACCGGGAGTTTCCGGTATCGCTCCGGCACACCCTCCCAAGGCTTCTGTATAGGCTCCGGCGGCTTCTCCTGCGCCCTGCCCGGCACGGGAACCACTACCGCAATCAGCACAGCCGCCCAACGAATCGTCAAACCCATCTCGCCCTCCAATCGTGTCCCACGATATGCGGTTCGAGCGGAGACGTCAAGCATTCGCGGCGGGCGGGCCGGCTCTCCTGACAGAGGCTATTTCAGCCCGAGCTTCTTCCGGGCAAACGGTTTGGCGAAGGCGGCTGGCGGATTGTGCCCAGTTGTCGCGTACGCCTTCCTGTAATGTTCCAGGGCGTTTTCCTTCTGGCCCAGTTGCTCGTGCGCAAGGCCGAGAAGGCAGTTGATGAAAGGATCGTTCTGGTTGGCTTGAGCCAGGTGAAACCGGGCGTTGTAGGGATCGCCGGTGTGGAGCGCCACATATCCGGCCAAATAGGGGAAGAAGATCGCCTGCGCCTTGGCCATCTCGGGGCTTGAATCAAGAACCGCCTTGGCGGCGGCGACATGCTTTTGTGCCAGGTCCTTCTGCCCGCGCCGGGCGGCAAGGCGGGCGAGAGCGTGCTCCAGCCGGAAGTTCCACAAGGCCTTACGCTCGGCGGAGATATTGGGCTCCTGCAAGCCGGTTTCAGTGCCGGAGCGGTAGAGTTTTTCGGCCGTGTCGAACTCGCCTGCCTCGATGCAGACGCGGGCGGCTTCGTTGAGCATTTCGCCCTGCTGGTAGAAGTTCTTCTCGGCGATCCAATGCTCGTTGACCAGCATTTCGTACTTCACCGTGTTCTGGCAGTCGTTGTCGAAGGCATAGGACATGGCCATGGCCCTTCGGGCGGCGGCCTTGGCCTGCGGCGTGGGCGCGGCCTCGATGGCCTTCGAGAAGTATCCGCGGGCTTCGGATGTCTTGCCCATCAGGTCCAGTGTGACGCCGGCGCCGTTCAGCGCGGGCAGTGACTTGGGATCGGCCTTGAGTTCCTGCTTGTAAGCGCCCAGGGCCTCGTCGAGCTTGCCCTCGCGGAGAAGGCGTTGCGCCTGGCGGATGCCTTCGGATTGCTGGCCCTGCTGCGGCGGCTGCGCGCCCAGCATGGCAATGGATAGAAGTGTGGCTACGGCTATTCGGATCATCGTCGGTCCCTCTGGAAAATCTTGGGGCCATTATGGCACGGCTGGCTAACGGCGTGTCGGCTTCACTGCAAAGGGCGGCCAGATTCGAGCGGACGCACGCGGATGTCACGAAACTCGATTGATGCCTTATCGGAGTGAATCTGAAGTCCGATTCGACCGGGGCCGAGTAGTTCCTTAGCAAGCTGGTTCGATTCGGCCACCGGCTGTCCGTCGATCCAGACCTGGACTCGCTGACCACGGACGCGAACCTGGAGCAGGAACCAGACTCCTTCCAGGTCGGCTGAAAGGTTGGAACGGACACGGCCGTAGATGCTGCCGGTGGGGTAGACCGAATCGACTGGAGAGTAGATCTGGACCTCGAAGCCGCGCCGGGGTCCGGCCGGATCGCCGCGGAGGAAAACGCCGCCGTTGACGCGAGCATGCGTGCGGACGGCGGCGGTGAATTCGAAGTCGGCGAATTCGCCACGAGCATAGAGAATCGAGTGGCCGTTGGACCCTTCAATCGTGCCGCCGGCGGTGAACCGCCACTGGCCCGAGTCGCCGCGCCGCGACCAGGATTCGAGCGCCGGGCCAGGCGCCAGGGTAATGAACTGCGATGGGCGGCCGAGGTCGGTGATCTCGATGTTGCGGACCGAATAGGCATAGCCCATGTCAGGAAAGCCGATGTGACCGCGGCGAAGGCGGTGCGCCAGGGCAGGGACCGTGGAGGTATCGATGTCTTGGACGGCGTGGCCGTCGATGGAGGCATGGAAACGCGAACCTCTCAGTTCGATGACGGCGCGATGCCAGCGCCCCCAGGTTTCGGGCTCGGGCATCTTCCACTGCGGCGGCCTGACCGCGAGGATGGCCCCAGTGGTGTGGGAAGTCGATTCGTTATGAAAGTCGTGGTTCAGGACCAGGGTGATGCCGGCGTGCTGGGGGCGGGCGGTGCGCGGCGCACGGAGGATAACAGCCGCTTCGGCCCACTGGTCGAGCTTGTATTCGAAGACGAGGCGGAAGTCCTCGTACTCCCCTGCGGTACGGATCCAGTTCGGTGCGTGCCCGAGGCCGGTGGTGCGGAGTTCGCCTCCGGAGGCCGAAAACGTGGCGGCAGGACCTTCGTGGACCCAGCCGGCGAGACTCTTGCCATCGAACAAAGGATGGGCTGTCTGAGCGAGGCAGGGGGCGGCCAGCACAAGAGCGGGCAGCAAGCGCCGGTTCATCGCAGTGAACCTGCCGAACAAGATGACACGGCTGTCGAGTGGAGTGCGGCCGAGTTGACGCTCTCCCGGTACGGGTCTGGATTCGTGAACCGGCCCCACCAGCTTTGGTAGTACCGGTTCATCGCGTAATCCAGCCCCGTGGCCGAGTCCCGCGTATACGTCCCGAACTTGGCCACGTCGTTCGCCGTTGCCGTCCCGACCTCCTGCCCGTAAGGGTAATACCGCATTTTCAGCCCCGAGGTCGCCGTCGCGCCGTTCACTAGTTCGACATCATCCCACAACAGCGCGTCCGCGGTATCCCACTTCACCAGGCGCACCCGCGCCTTGCCCTCAAGGGTTGCCGTGAATATCACCAGGATCTGCTGCCAGTTCGTGTCAACCCATCTCAAGTACGACCTGGCCAGGTTGTTGCCGGCCGTGTCCGACACCGTCAGTTCCGCCATCGTCGAGGCCGTCTCGGCCCGCGCAAAGGCCTGGAACTGATAGCTCTTGCCTGGGATCAAGCCCGAGATGTCCTGATAGATGCCCGTGTCGGTGGTAGTCACGGTTTGCCGCAGGCTCAGACCCCCGCTGCGCGCCACGGTCGACGGGCCGTGCTGCGCTCCGCCGTACGGAGTCCAGTTGGTCGCGCCCGTTTCGAACCCGCCGTTTTGCATCGCCAAGCCGCCACTGCATTTGTAGATCACCGACCCGAGCCGGTCTGTCGCCACAAACTTGCCGCCCTCGAACAACAGCCGCCCGGCGGCGTAAACCCGCTCCCGCTCCGGCAACCTCACCGGCTTAGTGTAATACTGGTTGCCGTTTTCCCAATCGATCCGGTACACGCCAATCATCTCCCCGCCCAGCCCGCGCATGTGGACTTCGCGCGTGCCGTCGAACTTGTTCACAATCAGGCGCTCGTTTCGGGCCGTATACCGGAGGACCGGCATGCCCTGGACGCTCGCCAAACGGCTGGCCAGATCGTAGTACATCGTGCCGCCAAACATCGTCGAGGTCAGATTGCCGGCGGCGTCATGTCCGATCCCGGGCACGGCAGGCAGCTACTCTGCACTCGGCTGGGTGCCTTCTCTCTGCCCAAAATCGAGACAGGCCTTGAGGTTGGCTTCCGCCTCATGGATCGATTTTAAGGACGGAATGTAGATGCGGAAGGCCGCAAGAGTCTCCTTCCACTGATCATCCTTTGAGTGTTGAGCGATCGCAGCAGCATTCGACTTCACAATCTCAACGACTTGCTCCGGATAGATCAACAGCGGGGCGTAATTGATGTTCCGGTCGAACTCACGATCCCAATTGTCGGTCTCGATCCCCCTCCCTGGGACTAGCATCAGATATGCTGCCCGTGCGCGCGCTGACTCGGGCTGGTACTTTGGAGGATCGTGCCTCCCGGTCCTAAGCCGGATGGAGTAGTCGTAATTGTCGCGTGCCAACCTGTACAACTCCCCCTGTCTTCGCAGGAAAAATAGTTTCCTCTGTCCGACCCAGAAGTCCGCGGCGAAGAGTTCGCCCTTTCGCGCTCTTGGGCCGGGCGAACGCATTACAAAGCCCATTACTTGCAGCCCTGGGGCGCGCACATCCCCCTTCAGAGTTTCCTCCACTTCAATCCGCAGATGTACCTTATAGAGCGGTGTGCCATAGGCCCCAACGGCAGATGATCGTGAGTCGTATTGCACATCACTGATCCTTCCGGCGACGATGAGCGGAGCCTCGAATCGGCACCAGAACTGGCCGCCCGCATCATCGTCTTCGGCCGAGTAGAAAACCTCTTCGCGCGAACTGCCCATGTGGTCGCAGCCCACCGAAATCAGCAGCAGGGCAAAGGCTGAGATCTTTTGTGTCATTTCACTTACCACAGATCTTGTTTGGTATGAATTTGCCGCTCTGGTCGAGATGCCCGCCGTAATCATCGTTGATCTTGATGTACTTAGCCGTCTTGTAAATCGCGAGTGAGCCGTAGTCCTGCACGACTCCGGCAGAGTTCTTGAAGCCGCGCACGAAAACGGGTATGTCGATGTACCCTAATGGAACATTACTTGCAGTAAATGTCTGCGTAAGGCGCTGGATCTCGTTCCCAAGAAACTTCCCCAACAAGATGGAGTGTTGATCTTCATAGGTACTAGTCGGCAGTCCGGGCAACTTCGATCCTGACAGTGGGATGTCCTCTCGGTCCCCAGATAAGTGTTCTGTGATGGTGAAGCCATACGTTCTTGTTCCACCCATGTTGTAGAGGGCGTAGGTGACTCTTCGTTCGGCGATTTTCCCTCTTGAATAGCAGTCTTCCGTGATCAAGAGGTAACCGGGGCGAATTCGATCCGGCTCCTCGTCCGGTTCAGTGCCCGTCAAGAAGGCCGGCACAAACCAAACCCACGGGGAACCAAGCCAGCCTCCCAGCTTCGGACCCCAGCCGCCCCCGCCGCCTCCCGTCGAGATGAAGCCCGCATCAATGTCGTACTGGATCCCGAGGCAGTCTGGGAGGCTGAGCTCAGCCGGGCAGAAGAACAAGCCAGAAGGATCCGTCCGATTCACCGGATCGCCCTGCACGTAGCTATACCGGTTCCAACTTCCCGGATCTCCCGGCCCGCCGCTCGCCCGGTACGGGTCCGGACTCGTGAACCGTCCCCACGTACTCATGTAGTACCGGTTCATGGCGTAATCGAGCCCCGTCGCCGCGTCGCGCGTATACGTCCCGAACTTCGCTACGTCGTTCGCCGTCGCCGTCCCGACCTCCTGCCCGTACGGGTAATACCGCATCTTCACGCCCGAAGTCGCCGTCGCGCCGTTCACCAACTCCACATCGTCCCACAGCAGCGCGCCCGTCGTGTCCCACTTCGCCAGAAAGACCCAGGCCGTACCCTTGCTGGTGGCCGTGAACCAGACCGACAGCAGTTGCCAGTCTGTGGTGATGGTCCGCACATTGGTCCAGATGAAGCCGCCGCCCGCCGGGTCGCAGACGGCAAACGCCCCGGTGTTGGTCCCCGACTCGGCCCGCATCCATGCCTGGAACAGGTAACTCATCCCGGCCACCAGGCCCTTCACCTCCTGATAAACGCCCCGGTCCACAATCGGCGTGGTCACGCGCAAGCTCCGAGCGCCGGTCCGCGCCACGGTGGAGATGGTCGCCTGGCCTCCGCCGTAGGGGATCCACGGATCGATTACACCGGTTTCGAATCCGCCATTCTGCATCGCCAGGCCTTGGCTGAACTTGTAAACC
>JARKOC010000427.1 GCA_029975915.1 Bryobacteraceae bacterium | reverse complement strand
CTCGGGATGACGCTCAAGGTAATCACCGAGTACCCGCAGCGATTGGGCGGCGCGGCCGACCTCACGCAGGGTGTCACGCAGATCCTGCTGAAGCGGGGCATCCGCGGAGAGTGTTTGTCGCGCTCCTGCCAGCGCCTTGTCCGCCTCTTTCAGGGTCTTGCGCGTATCCTCCAGCATCAGGCGGGTTTCCGGGACAACCGTAGTGTCGACATTCTTGAGCAGCCTGTCGGCGTTCTTAAGCGTTTCCGTCAGCGATTGCAACGTCTTGCGCGCATCCCCGGAAATCTCCTCCAGCGGCAGCTTCTCCAATTTCTGCACGATCTGCATCAGCATGGTCTGGAACTGCTCCATGTTCCCCAGGATGGTGGGGAACTCGGGCGGATTCTGAGACCAGTTGACCCTGGCCGGCGCCGCCTTGGGAAAGAAATCCAGCGCGATGTACATCTGGCCGGTCAACAGGTTGCCGCTCCTGATCTGGGCGCGCATGCCGTTGCTGACCAGGGCATTGATCAATTCCCGCGAATGCCGCTGGCCCGGCAGACGGGATTTGGTGCGGTAGCTGGCGCGCAGGCGCTCAGGATAGAACTTTACCTCAACCGGCATGACAAACCGTTTTTTGCGCGTATCAAGATCAACGCTGATCCGGGACACCTCCCCCACCGTAACTCCGCGCAGATCCACCGGCGCTCCGACTGCCAGGCCGCGCACCGACTCCTTGAAAACCAGCAGGTAGGTTTCCACGATACTGTCAATCCGCTTCAGCGCCTCGTCCCTGGAGGTGAACAGCGTAAAAACACTGTTGGCGGGAGCCGGACAGGCATCGGCTTTGTCCTCGGGCGTCTGCAAGGCGATACCGCCGAGCAGCAGTGAAACCATTGATTCCGAGTTGACCCTGACGCCGTTGGCGTCCATGGTGAAATCGATCCCGCTGGCGTGCCAGAAAAGGGTGTTGGCCTTCACGAACCGGGCATAGGGCTTCCGGATGAAGACAGTTACCGTAACCCCTTTGCCATCCCTGTCAAGCTCATAGGCGATGACCTCTCCCACCTGCATGCGCCTGAAAAACACCGGCGATGTGACGTTCAGCGAACCGATATCCTCCGCATGCAGCTTGAACTGGGTGCCCGGCTCGTCCATGGTCACGACCGGCGGATCCTCCAGGCCGGTAAACTCCAGTTGGGAGTCCTTTGACGTTCCCACATCCATACCGATGTATGATCCTCCCGTCAAGGTGCCCAATCCCGAA
>JARKOC010000101.1 GCA_029975915.1 Bryobacteraceae bacterium | reverse complement strand
CTGGACATGCTTTGACGGCTTTGCGATCCGCGGCTGCTGACATCTCTGGCGGATGAGCCCCTGTCCATTCCCTCGAAGGCGTTTGACCTGCCGCTGCTTCGCTGGGAGGCGCTCATCTGGCTCGTGCCTGTGCGCTGGGCGCCGCCCCGCTGTCCGGCGTGCATCTGGCTTGCGCCGGTGCTCTGGCCCGTGCCGGTACGTCCCAGGTCACGCTGCACGGCCTCGGACCTGCCGCGGTAATTCTGCCGGGATTGCACGGCACATTGAGAAGCCCCCCTGTTATATCTGGAGGCGGTGGCCTGGTCCCTGTACGCAACCCCGCCTCTGTGCGCGGGGTTGTGCTGCCAGGCGCCCCTGCCGCCCGAGTAATGGCTTGCGTATGCCCCCCGGTTGATGTTCCTGTTGATGTTCGTGTTCCGGTTGATATCGACGTCAACATTGCCCCAACCACCGCCATGCCAGTTGCAGTTCCCCCAGGCATAGCCCCATGCCGCTCCCACCGCAACGCCGGCTGCGAAGCCGAAGAACGCCGCGCCGGCATAGTAGCTGGGGGGGTAGTAGTAGGCGGGCGGGTAGGCCGGATAGGGCCATGCGCCGTACACCACCGTGGGATTGTAGGTGGGGACGTAGACTACCTGGGGATTGGCGGGCTGTATGATGATGATCTCCTTCTCCACGATCACCTTCTGTTCGTTGGTTGTCTTGAGGTTGCCCGCCGCCTGCGCCTTGGCGCGAAGGGACTGGACTGCCTTCATGACATCCTGCTGCTGTGCCAGGAAGGCGTCACCCACCTTCTGCGTCAGGTCGATCTTCTCGCTCATCATGCCGAGCACCTGGGGGAAGTTGACCAGGGACTTCACGCTCGGGTCCCATGGCTGTTTCTCCAGCGCCGCGGTCAGCGCGTCACCCTTCAGCCCGCTGTTCTTTTTTGCCCAGCGGTCGGCCTGGACTATCTCGAGGGGATAGGTCGAGGCAATCAGTATCTGGGACAGAACATCATCGGGATAGAGTGCGATGGGGGCCAGGATCTGCTCCAGCTCCGCCTGGCTCAAGGCCTTTGCCTGGGGTTCCTGGGCAAAGGGAGCGGCAGGCAGCGACAGCAGCAGTACCAGCGTCACGGCGATCACCCTCATTACGTTCCGTATTCTCTTCATTGCTCCTCCTTTCGGGAAAGTACG
>JARKOC010000411.1 GCA_029975915.1 Bryobacteraceae bacterium | reverse complement strand
GGGCTTCAAACTCGAAGCTGTCTTGGGTACACTCTGTCATAGCGAAAGCCGTCCTCTGCCGGGTCAGAACTAAGTCTGGAAACTCAGTTATGCCCCAGATGACGGCTTTTTGCTAGTGTCCTCGTGAGAAATCCGGGCTAGCCGAGCCTGAAAGCGCAACCTGTAGAGCCGCGCTGCGGCTGACGCTAGGATCTGAGTGGCTTGGCCACAACATGTTGTGGTTCGAGCCAGCCAGGAAAAGGGGCATTGTGTTCCTGTCCCCGCTTGTCCCCGTTTGCCTGGCGAACTCGCCAGCCTGCTGCGCCCGGGCTCGCAATCCTCATGCAGCGGGCAGCCGGCCGCACTGGATGGAAGCAACAGCCTCAACTAACGATGGTCGGGGAATTCGGTTTTGAGGATGGCGGTGACCCGCTTCCGCAGTTCCGGGATCTCATCGACCGCGGCATTCCAGACGATTTGCAGGTCGAGGTCGAAGTAGGCGTGCACAATCCGGTGGCGCACGGCGACGATTTGTCGCCAGGGTATATCCGGGTAGCGCTCGCAAAGTTCAGGCGACAGACGGTTGATGGCCTCGCCGATCACTGTTAAGTGGTGAAGAACCGCCGCGGGTAGAATTTCGTCGCGAAGAAACGATTCTTCCAGCGTCGTGGCGGCGATCGCCTCGATTTGGCGGCTGCCCGCAGGATGTCATTCAGGTAAGAGGCATCATGCCGCATAGATGGTCCGGGCTTCCTGAAGCACATGCTGGCGGATCCAGGGCTTCAGTCCGTGTTTGGTCACCAGATCCACCCTGCGCCCAGTCAAGGCCTCCAGTTCCTCGATCAAGGCCTCGAACTTGAGGAGCCCGATACGGACGCCCGGAACGAATTCAACTATCAGATCGAGATCGCTGCCGGGCCCCATTTCGCCCCGGACGGCAGATCCGAACAAGGAAAGCTCCTTGATCCCGTGGCGCCGGCACAGCTCCGCGAGGCTGGTTGCATCGATTTCGATTTCACCGAGTTGCAGCGTGCGCGACATGGCGGTTTCCTCAACCATTATGCCCGAGCCTGGACCAGTTTGATTCCTAATTGCGCCTAGTGGCGTGCGGTGATGAATGCCGGCGCTTGAGGATCCGATACGGCCGGCTCGCCCTGTCCACCGCAATGAGAAGAGCGCACGGTACGTGAACCGGACAGCCCTGGGGCGCGCAGCCGAGCGACTTTCAGCGACTATCGGCGGCCGACTTCGGTAATCTACTTGAATGGCCGCCAAGCCGCCCAAGACCTACTTCGCTGAGCAACTCGCCGGCGAAAAACCCCTCGCGCAGCGCACCGCATCGAGACTCTGTACACTCGCGGCCGACATCTGCGACATGGAGCCGTGGCTCGATCTGTCCGAGGAGCAACTGATCGCCGTCCGGGCGAATCCAAAGGCTGAACCGGACTTCATCTCGGTGTTGGGATCGCTCGGCGAACACCGCGCCGTGCATGTCTATCCGGGCGTGGCGGGCTATTCGTGGTATCAAGCGGTGCGGGAGTCAAAAGAGCCAAGCCGCCTGATGATGGCCGATTGCGAAGCGCTTCAAGTCGCATATCCGGAGCCGGATGAGATTACGGATCTGGACATGGATGTGATCCGTGGGTGCAGGTTTGGCCCCTATGACCGGGCGTTTCAGTTCCGGTCGGTCAGGCGCGGCTACGCGCCCTGGTATATCACCGATGATGAAGGCAAGCGCCTGGCCGTCTGCCTGGAGGCGTTGCTGGCGCTGATCGATTCCCCGATCTTTGAGGCGCACGGCGAGGAGATGTGGGATGACAGCCAGGCGTCGCTGCCGATGTTGACCAAGTCGATGGGCCACTGGAGCGTTGCGCCGCTTTCGGTGGGTATCACGCGGGCAGCCGTGCCGAGACTCTGGCTCGACGAGGAAGAGGTCGAACGGCTGAAGCGCCTGCCGAAGTCGGGCGCGGTCTGCGTTGGCGACAGCATCATGCCGGGCTTGGCCGGCATGGAGAACGAGCGCCCGACAGTCCTCAATCTGGTGGTTGCGCTGGACGTGCCGTCGGGCTACGCCTATCCGCCGGATCTGAGACAACCGGGTGAGCCGCTTGCGGCCGCCGGTGCGCGGGTGCTGGCCGAGGCGATCCGGGTGCGGCAGGCGATTCCGGACCGGGTACTGGTGATGGATGAACAATTCTCCACCGGGCTCGGAGAATTGGCACAGGCGCTTGGCTTCGAAATCCGCCTGAAGAGCCATGTTCCCGTCCTGGACGAGTTCTTCCGGGTGATGGACCGCAAGATGAAAGCTGATGCGCCGAAGCCAGGCAAGTCTGATTTCTTAATGTGAACCGCGTCAGGGCGTGACGAGAAACAGGGCGGCTCCGCCGGGCGGGAGTTTCTCGGCGAAGCCGCCGTGGACCTTGCCGCGATTCAACCTCGCTGAAAGGTCACGCACCCTGGGCGAGCCGTTCAACCCCAGTTCCTTCCAAACCACATCCACCTGCTCGGCGCGGCCACTCTTGTTGAACAGCGCCATGGCCCACTGCCCGCGATCGAGTGGTTTGATCCAGACCTCGGTCCTCAGGTGGGCGGCCTTCAACACGGCCGGTTGGCGCAGCTTGTCGTTGTGGACGGCGACAACCTCCTGGTTTGCTCCCGGTGGAGCGGGACCACCCTTGGCGTGGATCGCCCATTTGACTGCACTTGCCGGCAAGGGCTGGGCGCCAAGAGTTGCGGTCGAAAGGCACCCGCAAACGGCGGCGGAAAGCAGAAATGAACGGCCCGCAAACATTGGTCTTGCCCGGTGGACGCCGCCACCACGTTGAGGGTTACGATATCATCGGCTCGGATCGGCTGGAAAGGAGTTTCAAGACGTGTCTTGGAGTCGTTTTCGACGAGTTGGATTGGCAGGCATCATGATGGCGCTGGCATTGCCGGCGCAGGATAGCCCGCAGGTCAAGGCCGAGACGGAGAAGGCGCTGCGCCATTTCGACGACAGCAAGTTCGGCCTGTTCATCCATTGGGGGCTGTACGCCATCCCGGCGGGGGAATGGAAGGGCAAGTATGTTCGCGGCATCGGCGAGTGGATCATGTTCAGGGAGAAGATCCCGGTAGCCGAGTACGAGAAGCTCGCCGGGCAGTTCAATCCGGTGAAGTTCAACGGCGAGGAGTGGGCGCAACTGGCTAAAGATGCCGGAATGCGCTACATGGTGATCACGTCGAAACACCACGACGGCTTCGCCATGTTCGGCAGCAAGGCGTCGAAATACAACATCGTCGACATGACGCCGTTCAAGCGCGATCCGATGAAAGACCTGTCGGCGGCCTGCGCCAAACGCGGCATCGATTTCGGCTTTTATTACTCGCAGGATCAGGACTGGCACGAGGCCGGCGGGCGCGGCAACAACTGGGATTTCCCTGAAAAGCGTGATGCGCAACCGTACCTGGAAACCAAAGTCTTCCCGCAGGTGAAGGAGATCCTCAGCGGGTACGGAAAGCTGGGGCTGATCTGGTTCGACACGCCCGGGTTGCTGTCGGTCGCGCAGGTGGACGCGCTGCGGGCCATGGTGAAGCAGCTTCAGCCATCGTGCCTGATCAACAGCCGCATCGGGCACGGCCGCCACGACTACATGCAGACGGGCGACAACGCGATTCCGATCCAGGTCTATACGGCTGACGGCAAGTGGGAAGTCCCGGCCACGCTGAACGACACGTGGGGTTTCAAGAAGAACGACCAGAACTGGAAAGATCCGCGCGACCTGATCGGCAAGCTGGCCGATATCGTCAGCAAAGGCGGCAACTACCTGCTGAACGTCGGGCCGACGGCCGAGGGCCTGATCCCGAAGCCGAGCCAGGACATTTTGCGGACGGTCGGCAAGTGGCTGGCCGTCAACGGGGAGTCGATTTACGGAACGAGCCCGAGTCCATTCATGATCAACGGCATCACGTGGCGGGCGACGGCGAAGCCGGGCAAACTCTTCATCCACATCCTGAACTGGCCGGGGACGAGCCTGAGAATCGAAGGGCTGGAGAGCAAGGTGACGTCGGCGGCGCTGCTGGCGGCGAAGCGGCATGTGGCGTTCAAACAGAACGGTAAGACGCTGGATCTGAGTCTGCCGGCGGCGGCGCCGGATGTGAACGACACGGTGGTTGTGCTGAACCTTGCCGATCAACGGGCGAGGGTTGCCGATGGCTTCCGGGCGGGGCAGTTGCCCGCACGGCTGGACCTGTACGCCTGGGAGGCGCGGCTGCGCGGCGAGGAGGTCCGGTACGATTTCGCGACACAGAGCGCGCACGGCTTCAAGCGGTTCCAGAGCGAAACAAACATGCTGTTCTGGTATCCATATAAAGCGCTGGAGGGCAGCTACGAAGTCGAATTAACCTATGCCTGCGACGATGCCGTGGCAGGCAGCCAGTTCCGTCTGTTCGTGGATGACAGAACAAAACCGGCGAACGCTTCGATTGCGGGTGTCATTAACGGGACCGGCGGCAAGTTTGTCACGGTGAAGTTGCCGGGCAAAATCGACGTCACCCGCCAGACCAACACCATCGCCTTTCAATTGCAGGACGACGACAAAAGCGCCTCGATGAAGGTCCGAAAGCTCACGCTGAAAAAGCTCTAAGGAAACAAGATCGATCGGACCAGGCCGTCCCCGGCGCGGCCGTTGGGCATTGGGTCGTATTGAATGACGACACGGCGGCTATCGGTCTGTTTGCCGCAGCTGAACTCGATCGAGGCGCCGTTGCCGTTCTTCATTTCAATGTCGAGCGGGTTGTCGATCCAGAGTTGAAGCAGCCGGCCGGAGGCGCGGACGCGCATCGCGGCACGCGCGCCGGCGCAGTCCAAGGTCTCGAAGATGCCCTCAACGGAGGGCAGTGAATCCGGAGTGCGCCATTTACTGACAGGGGCGGGAGCGGGAGCTTCGGGAGCCGGTTCGACGTAGCGGATCCTGGGCGGGCCGGGATCGGGCTCGAAATCGGCGCCGGGTGCGCGAGGCGGTTGACCGGCGGGGCCACCGGGCGGCGCTGAGGGGAATGCGGTGTGGACGCGAGGCTGGCGGTGGTCCTGGGCGGCTGAAGCCTGGACCCTGAGTTCAGTGGCGGACTTGATTGTCGCGATCAGGTCGTCCGCCTCCTGCTGCCGGCCTGCGGGCAACTCGGCTTTCAGCCGCTGGGCCGCGCTATCGGCTTCCTTGGTGTCGCCCTCACCTAAGGCGGCGTAGGCGAGAATGCGGAAGAATTCCGCGGCGCTGCGTTTGGGAACGTTTCGCACACCGGCCAGGGCGGCGCGGGCCTGTGTGGGCCGGCGCTCGGAAAGCTTGCGTGAGGCGAGCGCCAGGCGGGCGTCGAGGTCGGCGGGATTCGTTTCGATGAGCTTGCCCGCGGCCAGTTCGGCCGCCGGCAGAGACGCATGGCCGGCGGGGGCCATGCGGAGAAAGTGGAGAATGGCCGTGCGCGATGCGCCGCCCCTGGCGACGGCCTCACCCAAGTCCGCAGCCGCCCTATCCGGTTGGCGGTTCCGCAGATGGAGGTAGGCCAGCGCTTCGTGTGGTTCGGATCGGTTGGGGAAGGACTGGATCATGCGTTCGCAGCGCTCAACAGCGGAATCCATCTGCTTCTGGGACGCTTCGATCTGGGCAAGCAGTAGTTCGTATTCATAGGGCTCGGCCAGGCGGGCCGGGAGAGCGTCGGCTCGCGGCGGCAGCTGAATGTCAAAACGGACGACATTAATTGTTGGCGCCCTCAAGTACTGGTCGAGTTTGTCCTCGAGTTCGAGCGGCGATAGACCGTAAACTTGTTGAAAAGCCTTTTCGCTTGCTGCTCCATCGGAGACGGCTTTCAGAAAGTCGGGGAACCGCTCGCGCATGCCGTCTCCGAGGATTGCCATGTGCGTGAATGCCCAACATTGGGCGTAGAAATCGCCGGCGTGATCCCGGCTCCCGTACTCTCTGGATTCCGCGGTCATGCCAAACAGCAGCTTCAACGGCATCCAAGCGCGTCTGGATACGCGCATCATGCGTCCGGGCGGAGGCTCTCCGACCTGGATCTTGCCCGAGATGGGTGTAAGAGTAGAGTAGACCTCGGCCAAGCCCTCGTTGAGCCACAGGGGGAGATTGAGTCCACTGTGCTGGACGAGCACATGGACGTACTCATGCACGGCCACGGTCATGTCGGAGGTGGTGCCGGGTCCCATGACGATCATGTCCAGGTCTGCGCCGGGGAAATAGAATGCGGCGGCTGACTCCCAAGGGCGAATGCGCTTATAGCGCGCCTCATTCGTGAACTGGATGATTCGCACGGGCAACGGCGTCAGGTTGGAGCCCATGGTCTGGTGGAAGAAGGAGCGAACCTGCTCGAAGTGATTCAAGGTCCTTCTCCCGGATTTCTCGCCTCCATCGGTGAGAAGTTTGAAGTTGCCGGATTCGAGATAGATCCATTTGGCTGGATCGGCAGCGAACAGATGTGAAAAACAAATAAATAAGAAGACGGCTGCGCGTTGCGGCATAAACACCGGAAGCGTATCAGGAATCGTGGCGGAAATAAAGCCCTGGGAGAGCCCATATTTCGCGTGCTGAGTCCCCATGCATCGGATGACGGCCGGCGCCAGGCACAAAACGTGCGGCGGATCCGTCAAATAGGTCCGCGGGCCAGGCCGGCCTTACTTGGACGCTTTCAGGAAAGCGACAATATCGCTGATCTCCGGGCCGGTGAACTGCGGCCAGGCGACCTTCTTTGTCTGCATCTGGCGCAGCATGGGCGGGCCGTGGCGCCACAGGACGGCCACCATGCCGTAGGAACTCGCCTCCTCGCCGTGCGCCAGGTAAGGCGCGCTGCTGCCGTGGCAGCCGGCGCATGCCTTCTGCGCGAAGAGTTTCTCGCCACGCGCTGCGCTGCCGCCCTCGTTTTCAAACTGGCGGCTCCAAAGGAAACCGACGATGCGGCGCATCTCCTCGGGACGCAATTGGCCTTTGTGCTGCATCTGGGCGGCGTGGTTCCACATGGCGGCCGCGATCTCGGCCGAGGCTGTGTAGGCGGTCTTTCCCGGCAGAGCCTGCGCCCCCTTGTGGCAGGAGTTGCAGCCCTTCACCTCCACCAGCATCTGGCCCGTTTCGGCCGACGCCGGCGAGAACTTGCCGGGCTGAGGTTTGACGCCGGGCACGCTGGAGATGTAGGCGATAATGTCGCCCATCTCGGCGGCGGTCAGCAGCGGCGTCTTGCCTCCTTTGGCTGTGATGGCGGCCTGCATGGCGGGCGCGTGGTTCCACATCTGCCGCGCGAGTTCAATCGGGTCGGCGACAGATTCCCAATTGGCCAGGGCTGGGCCGGTGGCAGACTTGCCGGCGGCCGCGTGGCAGCCGGCGCAGCCTTTCGACGAAAACGCCGCCTTGCCCTTGGCCGCGTTGCCTGGCTTGTCAAAGTAGCGGGCAGCCTGGAAGTAGGCGAACAGATCGGCGGCCTGGTCGGTCGTCAGACGGGGTTTGACCGCGCCGGCTTTTTCCATCGCGGCCCACATTTGCGGCGCGTGGTTCCACATGGCGGCTGAGAGACCGGCCGGAGTATTGCCGCGAACCAGGTTCAGCGCCAGGTCGGGCGCGCTCTTGCCGCCGATTCCTGCAACGCTGTGGCATGTCGCGCACTTCAGCGAGTCGAACACCTGCTTGCCGCGATCCGCGTCGCCCACTGCTGAAAAGACCGGAACCGCAATCGCGGCTCCTACCAGAAGGAACAGAAGACGATTCATGATGACTCCTCCCGAGAAATGCCTGGACACGATCGATTCTACTGCTAAATTGGCTTTTCGCATCCGGTTATCAGGTTCTCCGGGTATGCGCACCGGTTCCCGTCCTGGAGACGTCCCAGCCGGCGTCGCTGATCGCATTTACTGTTTGCGCCTTAGCCGGCAGAACCGGTGTTCCTCACCCGAGATCGGAGCGCTGAATCGCGCTTGGGAACCCTTTATCTCGTTGCGGCGGACCGCTCTCGATGTCCGCGGTTATTGCACGTCACCCGCCGAGCCGGGTGTCCGGAGACTGAGGGTCGCAGGGTTCCGCCGGGCTCGCCGGTGCTAGTCGTGGTGGAAGACCTCTTCCATATTGGCCCACCACTCGCCGTCGGCGCGCGTTTCGATGGGCACTTGCATTGGCTTCATGATGGCCCACCACTCTTGTGTCAGCGGATCGGCCGCCATGCGGGCCATATCAGCGGCGAAGTCTGCGCCGTGATATTCGAAATAGCCGAACAACGTCGCATCTTTGAGGAAGATCGAGTAGTTCCTGATGCCGCACTCGGTGATCTTGGCCAAAACACCCGGCCACACCCGGGCGTGGTACGCCTTGTACTCCTCGATGCACTCGGGCCGGATGCGAATCATCGTCCCATAGCGTTTCATGGCCGTACTAGCTCGCCGAATCGCCAGATGGGCCGTAAATGCCCGGGACCTTGGCGCCCATCGGCCGGAGGTAGGCCGAAAGTTGGCCGCGGTGGTGGATCGAGTGCTTCAGCATGAGCGAGATGAAGGCCACCGCGGGCGCCTGCATCATGCCGAAGAAATCGAGAGTTTTCGCAGTTTGCTCGCCAGTCAGAGCCTTGGCCTGTTCGATTACGCCAGGCAGATTCGCGTCATACCAGGCGATCACGTCGGCGGCGGAATTCACGTTCTGCGGAATGGAGGAATCGCCTGACTTGAACTCGCCGGCGATGATGCTGGACAGGAACCAGCAGTCGGCCGAGGCGATGTGCCAGGCCAGTTTCAAAGCGGTCATCGATTTGCCGTCCGGCGTGTAGTCCTCTTTGCCTGCCGGGATGGCGGCGATGACGGCACGGGTTGTGGCCATCTCCCGCTGGTAGTCGCCCAGCAGATACCCGGCGATCAGCTTGGCTTCGTCATGACTCAAGTGCATGCTTGGAATCCTCCTCTAGGACTGCTCTATAAGTATGAAACAGCCGGGGCGTGGATCGTTCGGCCGGGTTCGGGTTACGATTCAATACGAATGTAACCGCGAAGCAGGCCGGGCGTCTAAACCGTAGATATGAGGAGGGCGTGCGATGGTTGCGAGACCGGTCAGAGCTCTGTCACTGGCAGGGGCGCTGGTCTGGAGCGCGGCCTGTCTGGCGGCTCAAACCGGACAGTATCCGCCAAGCCAATATCCCCCGGGTCAGTACCCCCCTAGCCAGTACCCGCAAGAGCCGTATCCGCCCGTTTACCCCGGCGGAAGGGTGCCGGGCGGCATCAACATTCCTCCCATCAACTGGCCGAAGAAGAAGCCCAAATCCGAAGGCGAGGAAAAGAAGAAGGAATCGGCGAAAACAGAGACGCCATCTATCGGCGGGCGGCTGAGAGCCTTGGGCGAGAAAGACATGATTCTGGAGGCGGCTGGCGGCCGCCTTCTACGTTTCCGGCTGCTGTCCAAAACCCGCTTCGAGAACCCGAAGGGTGAGCCAGTTCGAGATTCGCTGATCCGGCCCGGCGACAAAGTGGACGTTCGCGTGAACCCGGACGACGTTGAAACGGCTGTCGCGGTGGTCTGGATCGGGGCGTCATCTGAAGCAGAGCGGAAGGCTGGAGCCACGCCGGTGGACAAAGCCAGAGTGAGAGCGCCAGACGAGGCTGATTTTGAACTGAAGGCCAACGAAGGGGATGCCGGGATTTCCGGCCAAACAAATTCCCCAGAAACTCTGTCTGGTGAAGAAGTCTTTCAGAATGCTAGACATGCGGCATCGACCTTTGCCAACGGCCTGCCCGATTTCCGGACCGACTACACATCGGTAAGGTCGCAGGCTGCCGTCGTGGCCGGTCCATGGGAGGCTGTTGAGACGGCAAGGGCGGAGGTTGTGTGGGTGGGTGGCGATGAACAGTACAGGAATGTAAGCATTAACGGAACCGCACCCAATCGAACTCTAGATAAGTCCGGCGCATGGTCGACAGGCGAATTTGTGACGACGATTCTGGACGTCCTTTCACCCAATACCGATGCCACCTTCCGGCGGATAGGCGACGAAACAGTGGCCGGACGGCCAGCGATGCGGTTCGACTACAGCGTGACCCAGGCGAAGACAAATCTCCGGATCGTTGCGCCGGACGGAAGGCAATGCATGAGCGCCTACGGAGGGCGCTTGTGGCTCGACAAGGCCTCAAATCGGGTACTGAAACTGGAGCAAAAGGCGGGCCCGATGCCAGCATACTGTCCTGTCTCGGTAGCGGAAATGGTGTACGAGTACGCCTTTGTGAAGATCGGCGGAGCAGAATTCCTGATGCCGGTTCGCAGCGCTTCCACCGCTTGCGCACGCGAAGGCGGATGTATCCGGAACGAACTGACGTTCACGAACTACCGTAAATAGCCTTCCACGGGTTCGCGCGGCGGTGCAACGGCCGCCTGTCCAATTCGTCGCATTGGATAGAATGTCGATGTGCGCGAGCAGAGCCGGACCCAGACCTGCCAGCGTAGCCGCCTTGTCTTCCAGAGAGCCCCATGAAAATTCAATTGTTCGTTGTCCTCACTACCGCCCTTTTCGCACAGCAGAGCCAGACCCAGCACTTGCCCCGCGACCCCGCGAGAATGCTCGCCGATCCGGCCTCGATGGCTCGTGCCGCAGATCTGGCGCTTGCCCCAGGAGAGACGTTCACGATCTTCCGCGGCGAGCCGGGCGTCAACGGGTTTAACCTCCACTCCTACGTCGCCGAATTCGGCGGCCGGCTATGGGTGATCTGGTCGTCGAGCAAGGTTCACGAAGAGGATCCGGACCAACTGATCCGCTATGCAACGAGCAGCGACGGCAAGAAGTGGAGTGAATCCCGAATCCTCGTGGACGATCCGGACGGGCCAGACAAGCCTGGCCGCTGGATCGCGCGTGGCATCTACGTTGAAGACGGGAGATTGAAAGCGCTGGGCGCTTACATCGAAAGCGCCGCGTATCGCCTCCGCGGACAGCAGGTGGTCTGGCAGGGGCTCAAGCTCATGCGATTCGAATGGGATGGGAAGAAGTGGGTCGCGCGTGGGCTGTTCGCCGATGACTGCATGAACAATTTTCCGCCGCAGCGGCTGGGAGACTCGTATGGGATGCCCTGCCGGGACAGCCGGATGGACGTCTACATGGCCCGTTCAAAGACGCCAGGCACGGGCCCGTGGGAGCGGACCCCCATCGCGGCGGATCCTCCCTTCCACCGGATGGATGAGCCGTCTCTCTACGAGACTCCCGACGGGTTCATGCACATGATCATCCGCGACAACAATCGATCGAGACGTCTGATCCGGTCGGTGAGCCGCGACCAAGGCAAGACGTGGACCGCGCCGGTCCTGACCGACTACCCCGACGCGACAAGCAAGAACTTCACCGGCCGCCTGCGTGATGGGACCTACTATTTGATCAACAACCCTGACCCAAATCAGCGCGATCCACTGGCCATCTCGTTCAGCGCCGACGGCTGGCTGTATTCGAACCCAGTTGCGGTGCGCAAGAACGCCGCTCCGCCCAGGCCCCAGACGACTGGAGGCGGCAGGTTCATGTATCCCCACGCCATCGAATTCCGCGGCTCACTTTGGGTGGTCTACTCCACCAACGCGCAGGACATCGAAATGACCCGCCTGCCGCTGGACAGGATGAAGATCCGATGAACGGTCGGGCGTGCCTGAGAATTGCCGCGATCATGGCTGCTGCGCTCGTCGTGGCCGGCTCCGGCGCGGCCCAGCCCTACGATGTGGTCGTTTATGGGGCGACATCGGGCGGCATCGCGGCTGCCGTGTCAGCAGCCCGCCTGGGCCATAGCGTGGCGTTGCTCGACGACCACGAACACATCGGAGGCATGGCGGCCAGCGGACTCGGCAAGTCCGATGTCGAGACGAGGGAGGCGATCGCGGGGTTGTTCCGCGAGTTCGTGGATCGTGTCTATAGACACTATGTGGACAAGTATGGCGCGGGGTCGAAAAACGTCGAGCTTTCGCGCGGCGGATACTACTACGAACCTTCCGTGGCCGAGAAGGTGTTCAACGACATCGTTGCCGCGGAACCGCGAATCAAGGTGTTTACCGGCCGGAGGCTGATTGAAGTCTCCCGGCAGGGCAACCGGATCACGGCCATTCGCGCCGTGAACCGCCATACCGGCTCGCAGGAGCAGTATGCGGGCAAGATCTTTGTCGACGGCACGTATGAAGGCGATTTGGCTGCGTTCGGCGGCGCGCGCTACCGTTCAGGGCGCGAAAGCCGGGCCGATTTCAACGAACTCCACGCCGGCGTCGTGTATCAGGATCACGAAACCCGCACCTTCCTGGCTGGAACCACAGGAGAAGGCGACCGCCGCATCCAGGCCTACACGTTCAGGCTGTGCTTGAGCACCGATCCGGCTAACCAGGTTGTCCTCAGGGCTCCGCCGCCTGGCTACGACCGCAGGCGGTACACAGGCTATTTCGATGATCTGAAGGCGGGCCGGCTCGGACAACCGGCGCAGATGAAAGACGGCATGGGCTACTTCGCGCCAACTTTCGGAACAATGGTCCGGGCGCTGTCGATCGCCGAGCTGCCCAACAGCAAAACCGACGTCAACATGAACCCGCGTCCGCTCGGATTTCCGTTCGCCGAGATCAATTATTCCTACCCGGAGGCAGACTGGGAGGAGCGGGACCGTATCACCGCGGAGATCCGCAATCTCACACTGGGACTGCTTTACTTTCTCCAGAACGATCCAGAGGTCCCTGCCGCGCACCGCCAACTGGCCAACCGCTACCATCTCGCCAAGGACGAATTCACCGATAACGGCAACTTCCCCTGGCAGCTTTATGTGCGCGAAGCAAGGCGAATCGTTGGTCTGTACACGCTGAGCGAACGGGACGTCACAGTGGGACCGGAACTGGGCCGGACTCCCATCCACACGGACAGCATCGCCGCAGGCGAGTTTCCGATAGATAGCTTCCCGGTCCGGAAACGAGAACCCGGCCACGAAAAGGCGCTGGAGGGCTACATACTCATGCTCGACCAGTTCACCCGGCCGTATCAGATTCCATACCGAATCATGGTGCCTGAATCGGCCGACGGGCTTCTGGTTCCGGTGGCAGCCTCGGCAACCCATGTGGCGTTTTCGACGATCCGGCTTGAACCCACATGGATGGCGATGGGCCAGGCCGCTGGGGTCGCGGCCCATCTGGCCATCAGCGGTGGGCGGCAGCCCCGGCAGATCGACACCGACACGTTGCAGCGCATCCTTTTGGGACAGGGACAGGTGCTTACCTACTTCAAGGACATCAACCAGCGCCATCCGGCTTACGCGGCGTTGCAGTATTTCGGAACCAAAGGGTTCTTCAGGGATTATCTGGCGCGCGCGGATGAGCCGGTGGATGTGCAGACTGCGAACGAGTGGCTCCGGATCGCCGGCATTCCATTGAAGGTGGAGGGAAGCGGACCGGTCACGAGGACGGAGTTCGCGCGAATCTTCCCCAAAGCCAAACCGGGTACGGGCGCGGTCAGCCGCGGCGAGCTTTGTCTGGCGCTGTACCAGAGGCGCTGAACCTGGGCATGACCCTGGCGAAGCGTTCGGATTGATTGCAGCGGCGAATACTACAGGACGTTTTCCCAGATGGGGGTAAGGAATCCGCCGCCGCTGGCACGGACCTGGCCGACGCCGTACTGATTGTCTTTCCGCACAATCTCCATGAGGAGTCCGGAGTTGCCGTCGATTGACGAGACGCGGTCACCGGCGACCGCGGTCACCACGAAGTGATGGTTGCCCTTGGAAGGCTCTATGATGCCGATGTCGCCCGGCTGCACTTGCTCGTTCACCCCACGGATTCGCAGTTGGTCGCCCGCTTTGGGTTTGCCGATGGAGTACTTGAGCGGCCAATTCGACATTCGCAGGCCGCTGCGGATATAGCAGTAAAGGGCGAAGATGCCGCACCAGGAGACGATGTCGGTGTTGTTGCGCTCCTGGGCGGAGTAGGAGCGGGCGTACATGGCTTCAGCCTGGGTGCTGAGGGTGTGGCAACGGGTGGCGCCAGGCGCTCCAGCAGTGGTGAAAATCTCGAAGAGCTGGTTGCCTCCCTGGCGTTTGCGAGTGGAGGGATCGGAGCAGCGTTTGCCGGCGATGCGCGGATTCGAAGGGTCGAAGTTAGTATTCGTATGCCAGCCGTAATCGAGGTACTGCCTGAGGGCGAAGGCGACGATGCGGTCGCGAGCGGCGGCTTCGGAGCCGCTCGGCGCAGGGGGAGGCGGCGTGACGGCAGGAGGACCCTGGGGGGTGGGCTGATTCCCTCCCGGGGGAGGTGCGCCGCCGGGCACGGACGCCGTGCCGAGGGCAGCCCAAGTGGCCGGCCCGACGACGCCGTCGGGCACGAGTCCCTTGGAGATCTGGAATTCGATGACTCTGGCGCGCGTGGCAGGGCCAAACATGCCGTCGGGCACGAGATTCGGGCGGCCGGGCATGGCGTTGTTGAGAAGTGTCTGGAGCAGGACGACAGCAGGACCGCTGGAACCAATCCTGAGTGTGGGATTCATCGGCTTCGTTTCCTCCTTTTCGAAACCGCATCCGGTGTGGATACGCGGTCCACAAAGGAAAGCGGTGTGTTCCAACCGTTATTCAGTCCCTATTTTTCACGAGCCGCCCACGCGAACGAATGGGCGAAGCCCGCGCGTGCGGTTCAGTTAACCCAGCCGGTCGGCGGGACGGTTGGCTAACAGGATACCTCATGAGAGAAGGCAGCGCGCTGCTGGAGCGGCTTGCCGGGTAGCAACATGGCCGTTTTGCCGCGCCCCGGAGTGGGCGGTTTGGGTTTTGGGGTGTTTCGAGAGGGATTGCAGGTGGGCGAAGAGGGGTTTCAGCTTGACGGCGGGCGGGATGTGGGCGGGGAGGGCGGCTTGGGCGTCAGTTTCGCGGAGGAGCCGTTCCTGCTGTATCTGTTTGAGTTGATTGAGGCTACGGAACATCAGCCGCTCGTGGGAGCCGCGGTAGCGGGCC
>JARKOC010000410.1 GCA_029975915.1 Bryobacteraceae bacterium | reverse complement strand
TTGGCCGCCGCATCTGCCGCCGTCCTCCTGGCGGCATGTGCCGGCGCAGTCTGGTTCGCTTTGAAACCGGCTGCCCCCGCCCCCGCCGCGACAGCTTCGCAAACCGCTCAGCCCCAAGCGCAATCGCTAACCGGCGCCTCGGCCGTCCAGCCGGCCACCGGCTCCTTGGCCGAAAAGGTACAGCCTGCGGCCACGCCCGCCGCCGGCGCTCAATCCACCCCTGCCCAGTCGCAGCCTTCCGCCGGACAGTCAACGCCGCCATCGTCCGCCGCCCCCATCCAGTCCATGCGGCCTGCCACTGTCCGCCCCGCCGGCCAGTCGGCCGCCCCCGGACAGCGCCCGAGTGATCCCGGCCGCGCCACGCCGTCATCCGCCAACGCCACGTCCGCACAGACACATGCCGCCCCCGCGCAGCCCCCCGCTCCGCCCATTCCACAAGGCCCGCCTGCTGAGCTTCGCGAGAAACTCCTCCGCGTCGCCGGCCGCGTCCGCCAGGCTAACGCTGTTTTTGAACAACTCCAGAAGGATCTCACGGGACGCGGCATGAGCCCGAGCGCCGACCTCACCTCCAGCCATCAACAGATGAAGATGTTTTTCGACATGGGACAGGGTGATCTCAACAGCGGCAATTTTGCCTCCGCCGCCGACGCTCTCGACCGTGCCGATGCCTATGCCTCCCGACTGCTGAAGGCGGGCGGCCGATGAACTGATCGAAAATGAGGATTCTCTATGACTCCACGAACTTCAACCGCTTTTCTCGCCCTGATGAGCCTCGTCTGCTCCGCCCAGACTTCCTCTACCAGTGACATCGCCCGGCCGGCTGCCGCCGCTAAGGCCAAGCCCGCCGCCAAGGCCAAGACCGCCGTTCGCCCTCTCGACCAGATCAAGAAAATGGTCCAGATGAAACTGCCCGATCAGGCGATCGTCAATCAGATCAACTCCTACGGCTCTGCACTCAAGCCGAGTCCTGACGATCTCATCGCGCTCAAGCAACTTGGCGCGACCGACGCCGTCCTGGTCGCCCTCTCTGGCGGCGGTTCAGCGGCTGCGCGAACCACCGCGGCTGCTCCGTCTTCCCATGCCGCATCCGCCGCCCCCGCACCGACCTGGAACTCGGATCTTTCAGCCATCCCCTGCACTCCCGCTGCCAGCGCGGCCAAGCGTGTCCTCGCCATCGATGAATTCGACTACGGGACCGTCAAATCCTCTGCTCAAGCCATCTTCGGGACCAATGTTGATCTCGGCAAGGGCATCCAGGCATTGCTTATCAAGCGGATAGCCGAATCAGGAGCCTACCGTGTCGTCGAGCGCCGCAACCTTCAGAAACTCATGGCCGAACAGGATCTCGGCGCCAGCAACCGGGCCCGCCAGGGCTCCGGCGCTCGCATCGGGCGAGTAATCGGCGCCGACGCCATCCTGATGGGCACCATCACCATCTTCGGCCGCGACGACAAGCGTAAGGGTGTCGATCTCGGAGGATACGCGCCGAGGGTATTCGGCCGCACCAAAGTCGGTGTAGGCGAGGGAACCGCTGTCGTTGCCATCAGTTACCGCCTGGTCGACGCTGAGACGAGCGAAGTCATCGACCAGGGCGAAGCCCGCGGCGAATCCAAGCGCAAAAGCACCTCTTTGGCTATCGCTGGCGCAGGCTCGCGCGGCGGCGGCTTCGGCGCGACCGACATGAGTAGCACCAATTTCGCCAATACCATCGTCGGCGAGGCCACCACCGAATGCATCAACCTGCTCGCCGAGCACGCCAACGCCCGCGCCGCCGCCGTGCAGCTTCGCACGCAGGAGGTTGAGGCACGCATCGCCGATGTCTCCGGCGACCGCATCTATCTTGCCGCTGGCGAGGTCAATGGCGTCTCGAAGTGCGACCGGTTCGAAGTGTTCCGCGTCCGTCGCGAAATCCTCGACCCCACCACGAAGGAAGTCATCGACTACGATCTTGAGCGCGTCGGTCAACTCCTGATCACAGAGGTCCGCGAGCGCGTCGCTGTCGGAGCTTACAACGGAATCGCCGCGCCCGAAGCCAAAATGCTCGCAAAGAAGGTAGTTCCAAAGCAGTAAAGGTTCAAACCCCTTCCAAGGAGGTCCCCAATGCGAACTCTGTTAGCCGCTTTCCTGGTCGCATCCGCTTGCCAAGCCCAAGAAGGATCCTCTTTCGTTGTTCTCGACCGCCTCGAAGCCCGCCAAGGCAGCGTGGCCGCCTCCGATCTTAGCCTGCTGACCCGCGCCCTGGAATCCGATCTCGGCGGCGGCGGGCCAATCGGTCCGCAACACCGCCTCCTGATCGGCCGCGCTTCCAACTTCCTTTCCCAACTCCAGGCCCGCCCTAACCTGGACCCCTCTGTCGGCCTCGCCGCCGCTACTACCTGGCAGCGCATGGCCATGGCCATGGACTCGCCCGGCGGCGGCATGGCAGCCGACCCCTCCGGCGCACTACTTGGTTATCGCAATGCCTACCTGCTCTATTCCCGCTATGGCGCCCAATCCGGCCAACTCGGTTACCTCGGTGGCCGTATCCGCGCCCTTGGCGGTTCCATGCCCGGCTGGATCTCCATCGGTGCGAATCCTCAAACGGAAAGCCCCACGCAAAACGAATGGGGGGGAATGCCTTTGCGCCCCGCACCCAACGCCCCGTCTGGCCCGCTCGCCCAACTGCCCCCGTTCCCCAAACTCGATGCAGCGGCCCTCGCACCCGAGGCCGCCAAACAGTACCGCCTCATCGAGGAACGCTACACCGGCGTCGCCGCCACGGTCTATACCGCGCGCAGTTCCACGGAAGCGATCCGCCTCTCGCTTCAGGGCCGCGGACTTGCCCTTCACCCCGACACCGAGCAGATGCTGGTTCGCATGGACCTGGCGATGAACATGGCGCTGAAGTCGATTGAGGCGCTGCGTTTCGACGAAGGACGCAACCACCTCGACGCCGCCGCCGAATACGCTGCGCGACTTCTGAAGCTCGCCGGGCGCCAGTAGGGATAGACATCCCATGCATCCGGAATAGGGCCGCAAAGTGCCCCGGCGAGTGCAAGCTGGTCGAGTACTCACCCCGCTGGCAACGATTTCGCCTGGCCGGCGCCCTTTCGGGTTGGGTTCGATTCCCGCCAGTCTCACCCGGCCGGCTGCCTGAGCGCCGCATGCAGGTCCCCCCTCGCGGCCGTGAACTTCGGTACTGAAAGTCCCTCAATTGGGAGAATGCGAGGTAGACCTGTTCTGGCCGCGGCGCCGTTGAGGGTATCTTATTGGAAGGGGCACTACGACGATGAACAGGCCGGCCATACTTGTCGTCATAGGATCGTTTCTCGCCACCACGGGTTTGACCCTCAGCCCCTCGATCGCGCGGTACGCCGTCCCAGAGTCGCTCGCCGCGTTGACCATCGACTATCCGCTCAACGAGTCCATCTTCCCGCCGGATTTCGCCCCACCGACGTTCCGCTGGCGTGACCCCGTGCAATCCGCCGACACATGGACCATCGATCTCGCTTTCTCCAGCGGAGCCGCTCCGGTTCGTCTCCGGGTTCCAGGCGACCGCATGAAGATCGGCGAGATCGACCCGCGCTGCATCTCGAATACCAACAAGCTTCCTCAACTCACCCCAGAGCAGGCTGCCGCCCGCATCTGGAAGCCGGCGCCAGAGGTCTGGGAGACGATCAAGAGGTCGTCGGTGGGGAGGCCTGCCACCGTGACTGTCACCGGCTATACAAACGGAAGGCCTGTTTCCAGGGGCCGGATGACGCTCACTACGTCGGAAGATCCGGTCGCCGCGCCCATCTTTTATCGCGATGTCCCGCTCATGCCTTCCGAGCTTCAGCCCGGCGTCATCAAGCCGCTCTCGCCGAAACTGCTGCCTTACCTCGCATGGCGGCTGAAGTATGTCGATGAACCCGGCAGCAAGGTGATGATGGAGGGATTGCACACCTGCGCGAACTGCCATTCATTCTCAAATGACGGTAAGACGTTCGGGCTCGACATGGACGGCCCGCACAACGACAAGGGCCTTTACGCCATCGTCCCTGTCCAGCCCCAAATGACGATCCGGACCCAGGACATGATGAGTTGGAAGAAGTTCCGCGGCCAAATGGAACGCGACAAGCGCATCGGCTTCATGTCGCAGCTTTCGCCTGATGGCCGTTTTGTTGTCACGGCGACCCAGGTCCAGTACTATGTCGCCAACTTCACTGACTACCGGTTCCTTCAAGTCTTTTACCCGACGCGCGGCATTCTAGCCTGGTACGACCGCATGGACGGCCAGATCCGGCCGCTCCCCGGCGCCGACGATCCCCAGTACGTCCAATCCAACGCCACTTGGAGCCCGGACGGCAAATGGCTCTATTTCGTACGCGCCCGAGCCGTGGAATCCTATCCGCAGGGCAAGCCCGGCGCAACCTTCGCCAACGATCCGAACGAGCCGCAAATCAAGTACGACATTTATCGCACCCCGTTCAACGAGGGGCGTGGCGGCAAGGCGGAGCCGGTGCGCGGAGCATCGCGCAATGGCATGAGTAACTCGTTTCCGCGCATCTCGCCAGATGGGAAATGGCTGGTCTATGTGCAGGCGAAGAACGGTCAGTTGATGCGGCCGGACGGAAAGCTGTGGATCGTCCCATCCGAAGGCGGTGAACCGCGGCTGATGCGGGCGAACACCCGGCTGATGAATTCGTGGCATAGCTTTTCGCCAAGCGGACGGTGGATGGTGTTCGCTTCGAAGAGCGAGTCGCCGTACACCCAGATGTTTCTGACCCACATCGACGAACAGGGCGCCGACAGTCCGGCGATTCTGATCGAAGATGCGACCGCCGCCAACCGCGCTATCAACATCCCGGAGTTTGTCAACATCCGCAAAGGCGGCATGGAGAAGATCGACACGCCTGCGGTAGAATTCTACCGGCTCTACGATCTGGCCTATGAGCTGACAGAGAAGGGCCGCGTCGAGGAGGCCGTCGCCGCTTGGCTGAAAGCGCTTGAGCTCGAGCCGAAGGACGGCAAGGCGCTGAACAATCTCGGCGGGCTGTTGATGCGGCAGGGCAGATTTGATGACGCCGAGCGGTCTCTGCGGCAGGCCATCGCGGCCGAACCGGAGACCGCCAGCGCCCACGACAACCTGGCCCTGATCCTGTTCCGCAAGGGCAGCGCGGCCGAGGCGATGCGGCTGTGGCAGCGGGCGATTGAACTGGATCCGTTGTCGCTAGAAGCGCATTCGAACCTGGCCGGCGCGCTGCTGATGAGCGGGCGTCACGCCGACGCGGTGGCGCATCTGCGGGAGGCGCATAGAATCGACGGCACGCGCCCGCAGGTGTTGTCGAACCTGGCATGGGTGTTGGCGACTTGTCCGGACGCGGACGTCAGGCGCGGCGGCGAGGCGGTTGAGTTTGCGAAGAGGGCGGTGGAGTTGACGAAGGAAACGGATCCAATCGCGCTGGATGGATTGGGAGCCGCTCTTGCCGAGGTGGGGCGATTTGCGGAAGCGATCGAAGTGTTGAAGAAGGCAATGACGCTCGTGCAGGGTCATCCGGACAAGCAGTATCTCGCCGAATTGGAGGCAAGACTCGGGCTGTACCGGACGGGCAGGCCGTTCCGCGAAACGCGCTAAGTTTGCCATACCCCGCGGCATCACGCGCCTTCCCCACTCCACACGCGCTTGATACCATGGACCCCAATGACCAGAATCGCCATTCTGTTCCTCACCCTTATGTCAATCACCAACGCCGCCGAACTACCCAGCAAGAAATACTTGGACCTTGCTGCCATCAAGACGCTTGTCGCCGCCGCTGAGGCCGAGGCCGCCAAGCGCGGCGTGCAGGTTACGCTTTGCATCATGGACGAGAGCGGCAACCTGCTCTTCCTCCAGAAAGCGGACGGGACCACGCTGAATACCATTCAGTTCGCCCAGAAAAAAGCCCTCTATGCCGCCATTTATGGGCGCCCGTCAAAAGTCGCCGCAGATCAGCTCAAAGGCGGCAACCTTGCCGTCCTGGTTTTCCCTGACGGCTTTCCAAACCAGGGCGGACTGCCCATCATCGTCGATGGCAAGGTGATCGGCTCCATGGCCGCCTCCGGCGCCCCTTCGGAGGTCGATGAAGCCATCTGCCAAACCGCCATCGACGTCCTGCTGAAACGCTAAACTTCGTTGCGACAGACGCACGCTGTCGTTGAGCGGCCTTTAGTCTGCCGTCTCGACATTCGTATCGAGACCTCGTGTTGGACACCTTCGTCCTCTGCCCCACGCGTCGCATGGCAGGCCGCCCGCCTGGTCTGTGCGGCCCTTGCCCACCCTCGTTCACTCCTCCCCGTGAGTCTGGATGTTCTGCACCTCCGCCCGGCGGACCCCATACAACTTCTGCAATGTCCTGACCATCTCTCGCGAGATCTTCTCCGCAGACTCCCCCTCATCCAGGTCTACTTCCACCTTCAGAAAGACATCGATGCTCTTCATCGTCCGGATGATACGATAGTCGTTTCCCCCGCCGCCACGACCGGCTTGGCCTTCTGGCGGCCATGGACCCCCGAACATGACCGATCGAATCCTTTGCCGTCTATGTGAGATGAAGCCGCCCAGGCGTCTTTGTCCTGCGCTGAACGCCGAAATTTGCGCCCCCTGCTGCGGCGTTGAGCGCGAACAGAGCATCAGTTGCCCTTTCGACTGCGAACATCTGCGGGAGGCGCGCAAACACGAGAAACTACCCGAGATCGACGCGCGCAGCCTGCCGCATCCCGAAATCGAGTTGACCGACTCCTTTCTTGAACGCAACCAGGACCTCGCCATCATCACGGGCCGCATTCTCCTCATGGGCGCCCTCGATACGGAAGGCATCGTTGATAGCGACATGCGCGACGCGCTCGACTCTCTCGTTCGCACCTACAAGACGGCCGACAGCGGCCTTGTCTATGAATCCCGCTCCGCCAACACCTATGCCACGGCAGTCCAGCAGCGATTCCAGGCCGAGGTGGCGCGCTTTCGCGATATGGTCGCCCAGCAGACCGGTACTCACGCCGTGAAGGACAAGGACCTGCTCGGCGTTCTCGTCTTCTGGCAGCGTATGGAGTTGCAGCGATCCAATGGCCGCCGCAAAGGCAGAGCCTTCATCGAATCACTCTTTTCGCTTCTCCCGCCGCCAGGCGAGGAAATCGAATCTCAATCTGGGCGTCAGGTCATCGAATAAGCATCCACCAAGACTGTTGTAGCCCACTGTAGTCATGAAAGCCACCCTGATCGAGACTCATGAGATTGCGCCTGAAGTGCGTCACTTCCTGTTTGAAGCCGCTGAAACTCCTGCCCTCGACTTCACTCCTGGGCAGTGGGTCTCCATCACCGAAACGGTCAAGGAAAAGAAGGTGACCCGGGCCTACTCGCTGGCATCGGCCCCCCACGGCAACCGTTTTGAACTCTGCCTGAACCGTGTCAAGGAGGGCCTGTTCTCGCCGTGGCTGTTCCGGTTGGAACCTGGCCAATCGCTGTCCATGAAAGGTCCGCTCGGTTCCTTCACTCCGAAGCAGCCATTCACCGACTCAATCCTCATCGCCACCGGCACAGGCGTCGCCCCGTTCCGCGCCTTCCTGCAATCGAAGGCGGTCGCGGAATCGGCAGCCCAGATCACCTTGCTTCTCGGGGCCCGTTATGAGGAGTCGCTGCTGTATAAGCAGGAATTCGAACATCTGGAAGCCACGCGGCCGGGCTTCCGCTTTCTGCCCACCCTGACCAGGCCCCCCGCCGGGTGGACCGGACTGTCCGGCCGGGTTCAGACGCACCTTGATGAGGTTCTCGCGGGCCGGACAGATGTTCACGTCTACATCTGCGGCCTCAGAGCCATGGTGGATGAAGTCCGCAGCCTTCTCGCCGCCCGTGGACTGGATAAGAGCCTCATCCACTACGAGAAATACGACTAGATTCCACCTTTCCGGCGATAGAATCAGACTATGCAACCTGGCACGATTCGGTGGCTGACTCTCCTTGGCGCTGCCGTCATCCTGTTCGGAGTCACTATCGCCATCGGACTCGCCATCGTGCCGGAACCTCGCACGGCGACCGACTTCCTGGTTATCGGTACGGTGGCCACGCTGGTAGCCCTGGGCGCCATCTTCGTCATGCTCATCTCCACTATCTATAAGAGCGGAGACAACTTCGTGCGCCGGAAGCCGCGACCAAACGAACTCCAGTCCGACGAGAACAAAGAAACTCCTAATACTTGATAGAGATTATCCAATATGCTAGGATTTGCTTAGCATGGAACCCCCTCGCCTGTCTGCCGCCGAGGCATTGAAATCATCGAGCCAGTTCCTTCGGGGGACGATCGCCGAGGAACTCAAGCACGACTCCGACTCCTTCTCGAAGCCCGCCTCCGCTCTGCTGAAGTTCCATGGCGCCTACCAGCAGGATGACCGGGATCTTCGCAAGACTAGCCCTACAAAAGTGTACAGTTCTATGGTCCGTGTCGGGATTCCGGGCGGCGGCCTGACCTCGGCGCAATATCTTGAACTGGACCGCCTCGCCGACAAGGCCGGCGACGGTACTCTGCGCATCACCTCGCGCCAAGGTGTCCAATATCACTATGTCGGCAAACGGAATCTGAAGGCGCTGATCGCCGCCATCAACGCTACCGGATTGGGGACCTGGGCGGCCTGCGGCGACGTGGTGCGCAACGTTACCGCCAGCCCGGAACCGCTCGAAGGCCGGCCCGACCTGACGGAGACAGTTCGTTTGGTCGCGAGAGAACTAAAGCCCAAGTCCAGCGCTTACGTAGAGATATGGTTGGACGGCGAAAGAGCAGTCTCGCTGGAGAAGCCGGAAACCGAGCCTTTGTACGGCCAGTCTTATCTGCCGCGGAAGTTCAAGATTTGCTTCGTTCACGAGAGCGACAACACAGTGGACGTCTACGCCAACGACCTCGGTTTTGTGGCGCATTCGGCTGACGGCGAGTTAGCGGGTTTCACGGTCCTCGCTGGCGGCGGCATGGGCCAGTCCAACGGCGTTAAAGACAGTTTTCCCCGGCTGGCTGATCCAGTCTGTTTCATCCACCCTGGTGAAGTCCTCGAAACCGCCAAAGCCGTCGTCACGATCCACCGTGACTTCGGCAACCGGTCGAATCGCCGGCTTGCCCGGCTGAAATACGTCATCCAGGAACGGGGGATCGAGTGGTTCCGGCAGGAGCTTGCTTCGCGGCTTGGGCGCGCGCTGACTCCGCCTTGCGAGCTGACATGGACCCGCGGAGACGACTATCTTGGCTGGCACCGCCAGGCTCCCGGGCAGTGGTTCTTCGGGCTGCGCATTGTCAGCGGACGGATCAAAGGCGATCAACGCGAGGGCTTGAGACGAGTGATCGAGGAGTTCCAGCCTGCCATCCGGTTCACCGTCCAGCAGAACATGCTCATTTGCGGGATCCCAGAATCACGGAAAGCTTCATTCGATGACAGCCTCCGCCGTAATGGCATCGTCACCGGCGACCAGTTGCCGCCCGTTCTGCGGCACTCGATGTCGTGCCCGGCGCTGCCCACGTGCGGCCAGGCCATCACGGAGAGCGAGCGGACGTTGCCATCGATCGCCGGCCAGGTGCAGTCGCTCTTTGATGCGGTGGAACTCGGCGATTTCCCGGTGCGGCTGCGGACGACAGGCTGCCCAAACGGCTGCGCCCGTCCCTACACAGCCGAAATCGGCGTCGTCGGTGAAAGCGTGAACCTGTACACGCTATATCTCGGCGGCTCGGAAACCGGTGAACGGCTCGCCCGTCCGTGGCGCAAACTCGTCCCGGTCGCCGAAATCGCCGCCACCCTCCAGCCGCTGGTCAGCCGCTTCGCAACCGAACGGTCCGCCGGCGAGACCTTCGGCGACTGGTTCGTGCGAGTCCAACCCGAATGAAGCATCCATGGAAACACTCCCACGACGCTCGTGGCGCAGGCTTCAGCCTGCCGTTTCGACATTCGTGTCGAGACGAATCGCCTGGGCGCGACCAGGGGGTCACGCGCGGGCCAGGGGGCCCGCCCTCCACTGCTAACCGCGAACGCAGAGAGCGGGTGCGCCGATGACCGATAGCACCATATATCTCGTTGGCGCCGGACCAGGTGACCCGGACCTGCTCACCGTCAAGGCCGCCCGTCTGTTGGCCCAGGCCGGCGCGGTCCTCTATGACCGCCTGGTCGCGCCCGAAGTGCTGGCCCTGGCTCGCCCCGATGCCGAACTGCATTTCGTAGGCAAGCACGAAGGCCAGCAGGAGACAATCCAAAACGAAATCCTGCATCTTATGGAAGACTGCGCCCGCCGCCATCGGATCGTCATCCGTCTCAAGGGCGGCGACCCGATGGTCTTCGGCCGCGGCGCCGAGGAGTGGGCCTGGCTCGCCCAGCGCGGCTGGAACGTGGAGGTCGTCCCCGGCATCTCATCGGCCATTGCCGTGCCGTCCTTGGCCGGCATCCCCCCGACCTTCCGCGGCGTTTCGGGCGGATTCGCCGTCGTCACCGGCCACCGCCAGGAGGGCGGCTGCGACCAGTGGGCCGCCTACGCCCAGGTCGAAACGCTCATCATCCTGATGGGCGTCGCCCGCCGGGCCGAAATCGCCCAGTGCCTCATCCGCCTGGGCCGCGATACCGCGCAACCGGCCGGCTTCATCGAGAACGGGACCACGCCGCGCGAACGCGTCATCGTGACCACGCTCGCCGACATCGCCGCCGGACTGGTGGAAGTGTCGAACCCGGCCGTCATGGTCGCCGGCGAGGTGGTCCGCCAGCGAAGCAAATTGCTGGCGGTGGCCCGCGCTGCCGCGGCCGCATAGCCTGAAACAATCGCTAAGCATTCGGAGTCAATACCGGTATGACTTCCTCCGACGGCGCCGGTTCTGTTCTGGGGCCACCTCTGTGGTTGGTATGTCTGGTGATGGCGCTGGCGGTTCTGGGCCAGGGTCAAGTTAGGGTCGACATCCAGTTGAGCGGGGAGGACTACCTGAAGGGCGAGCCAGTCCGGGTGGTTCTCAATGTAAACAACATTGGGGTTGATCCGCTCACACACTCCAAGTGGGCCGACAAGATCGAGCTAGTCATCCCGGGGCAGCAAGTGCGACAGAACCCATGGCTCGGCGGCTGCTACTTCGGGCGAGGATCTGGGGGGAGCGTGGTAGGATCGAGTGCCAGTACGCCAAAGTTGAAACCCGGCCAGACTATCATGCTCCAACGCATCCTGAAAGACTACCGGCTCGACCCAGGCGAGTACACCTTGGTGGTCTCTGGGGAAGTGGGTGTTCGCTGGCCGTACCCCGAGATGGTTCCGCCCCAGACTCAGCCTCCGACGCCGAAGCACAAGGTGACTGATCCGGTCGAGGGGCGGTTGTTTACTCAGTCTTTGCGACTGGTGATCCGCGAAGGCTCAGAAGCCGGATTGCGACAGAGACTCGATCCCTACGTCGAATGGGCTCGTACGGCGTCAGATTCGGAGGTGCGGAGAATGGCGCGGGAGTCTATAGCCGAGATGGGGCTATCCTTCTTACGCGAGGTCATCCTCGAGTTCCCGAACAACCTGTATGATTTCCCATTGATCGTGAGAGGGTTGGGCAGGATCAATAACGACGAGTCACGCGCTGACATGATCGCTCTGTACGACAAGAACACTGATCTGACCATGCGCCGCGAGGTCGTGGAGGCCTTGGCCCGCATAGCAACCCCGAAGGAGTCTGGTTTTCTGGCCGGCCTCCTGTCCGACAGGATCACTCTGCAGGATGAGGGGATTCGCTTCATGGCGGCTGTTGGAGTGGGCCGGATCGGCGGCCCGGACTCGGTGGCGGCACTTGCGGATGCGGACCGCAAGATGGAGCCGGCGGGCCGGCACCTCATCGCCAAGGCACTTGGCATCACTCGGGACGCCTCGGCCGTCCCCGTGCTCATCCAGATGTACGAAGGCGGCGACGAGGAAATGAGAAACTCGGTCTGCGGCGCGCTTCAGACGCTGACCCATTATCAATGGTGCGACGGCAGCGGCAGCGTCCCGCTCCAGGTGGCCAAATGGAAACGATGGTGGAAACGCAACGCAGCGGCTGTCCGCATTTACGGCACGGACGCCTGCCCGGATCACCGCGCCCCACTGCCCACGGTCCGCTAGCCCGCCCTCCCGCCGCCAGACCATCCGTTCATCCGCGTGTCTGCCTGAAGAACTGCCAGCTCAGTTGCGCACCTCCATCCTCTCGGCTCTTGCGGCCTTGACCAACGCGGCGTCGAGCGAAGTCAGGGGAACCTTCCTGCGTTGGGCGAGTTCCAGATAGGCCGCGTCATGGACGGAGAGCTTGTGCCGGCGGGCCAGCCGCAGAACACGGTCATCATCCGGGCTGGCGTCAACCAGGATAGGAAGCGAAGCGAGTGACTTGAGGAAGTTCCGGGTCACCGCCTCGGTGATCCTTCCCCAGCGTTCGCTCACGACAAGGATGTTGCGGATTTCGAACCTGAACAGCGCTGGCGCACAACCGTTGATCCGTAGCCGGTGCGCCCTAATGCCGGCGCGATGGCTGCCGGTACGCAACACAAGATCAAAAGAGCACCGCCGGTTGTCACCAGTGGCTGGCTGCTGTATCTTACTGTGCAGTGCAAGGGAGGCGGTGATTCGATGGCACGTGTAGTTGTATTGGGTGCGGGCGTAGCCGGGCATACCGCGGCGGCGTTCCTGCGCAAATGGCTGGGCAAGAAGGACGAAGTCGCCGTCGTTTCGCCCAAGCCCGAGTACAATTGGATTCCATCGAACATCTGGGTCGGCGTCGGGCTGCTGAAGCGGGACCAGGTGGTGTTTCCGCTGGCTCCGGTTTACCGGCGCGCGGGCATTGTTTTCCACCAGGCCAAGGCCGTTGCGCTGTACCCTGACGGAGCCGCCGGGCTGGCGAAGCCACATGTCGAAATTGAGTACACAGGCGAGGGCAAGGCCGGTGAGCGGGAGAAGATCAGCTACGATTTTCTGCTGAACGCAACGGGGCCCAAGCTGAACTTCGAGGCAACGCCAGGATTGGGCCCGGAGCGCAATTCGCTTTCGGTGTGCACGGCGGGCCACGCCGAGCAGGCCTCAACGGCATTTCTGGAAAGAGTCGAGCGGATGAAGCGCGGCGAGCGCCAGCGTTTCGTTGTGGGGACCGGCCACGGAACCTGCACGTGCGAGGGTGCGGCGTTCGAATATGTCGTCAACCTCGAATTCGAGCTTCGCGCGCGCGGCGTGCGCGACAAGGCCGAGGTCATCTATCTGACCAATGAATACGAGTTGGGCGACTTCGGCATGGACGGGATGCACATCCGCAGCGGCGGATACATCACGCCTAGTAAGATTTTCCACGAGTCGCTGTTCGCCGAACGTGGCATCGATTACATCAAGCGCGCGCACGTAAAACAGGTGGATCCAGGCGCGGCTCATATCGAGACGCTAGACGGCGAGGAGCGGGAAGTCAAGTTTGACATGGCGATGCTGCTTCCGCCGTTTTCCGGGGTTGGTCTGAAGGCCTATGGCGTGGACGGCGGCGACATCACGGAGAAAGTCTTCGCGCCGAGCGGATTCATGAAAGTGGACGCCGACTATACGAAGAAACCGTACGAGGAGTGGCGGGCGCGCGACTGGCCCAGGACGTATCAGAGTCCGGCGTATCCGAACCTGTTTGCCGCCGGGATTGCGTTCGCGCCTCCGCACCCGATTTCACGGCCAAGGGCGACAGCCGCCGGGCAGGCGATCGCGCCCGCGCCGCCCAGGACCGGGATGCCGTCGGCGATGATCGGAAAGGCGGTGGCGGGCAGCATCGCAGACATGCTCAAAGGCGCCAAATCGCCGACTCGGACGGCTTCGATGGCCGAGATGGGCGCCGCCTGCGTCGCTTCAGCGGGAGCGAATCCATTCACCGGCACGGCAGCCGCGCTCACGGTGTTTCCAATCGTTCCAGACTATGAGAAGTACCCGGATTTCGGCCGTGACATCAACTACACCTTCGGCGAGATCGGACTGGCGGGACATTGGATTAAGATCCTGCTACACCATATGTTTTTGTACAAGGCCCGGATGCGGCCGGGTTGGGCGATGATTCCGGAGTAGACATGAGCGAACAGAACAACGATCTGACCGCCGTTCAGAAGGCGCACATGAGACAGTCCTTTTTCGCTACAAAGCCGACTCGAGGGACCGTCTTCCTGCGCACGTTTCTCCCCTGGCAGATGTGGCGATTCGCGCGCATCAATCTGAAGATGCTGACGATCATTGCCCGCAGCCACAAATCACACTAGTTGGCCACGCGGATCTCGACGCGCGCGTGGATCTCCTGCGCCTGTTCCAGCGTTGGGAAACTGACGCCCGGCAGCCGCGCAGACGCCGATCCGGCTGCCACGCCCCAGCGTAACGCTTCGGCAAAAGGTTCGCCCCTGTGGAGCGACCAAACGAATGCCGCCGCGAGAGCGTCGCCAGCTCCGATCGGGCAAAGCGCCTCGATCCTTGGCGGGATCGCCTCGAAGACCTCGCCGGATTTCGCAACGCCCATTGCCCCCCTGGCGCCGAGCGACAGGATCACCGATTCCGCCCCCATTTCGCGAATTCGCCGGGCGGCGTCCGTGAAATGCGCGCGCGTGATCAGCGCGCGGTCCAGCAACCGCTCCGCCTCGGGCTGGTTTGGAGCAACCACGGTTGGTTTCTCCTCCAACGCCGCCAGCAGCGGGTCTCCGTCCGCATCAAGAAGGACGGGCACTCCGCGCAAGTTGGCGGACCGGACAAGCCGCGCGTAGAAATCCGCTGGCACGCCTGGGGGCAGGCTGCCACACAGCATCAGCCACGACGCGCCGGAGAGTTTGCTGCACATCGCCTTCTCGACGCGGGCCACTTCGGCCTGTGATAACTCCGGTCCGATTTCATTCAGTTTGATGGCCAGCCCGTTGCGGTCGGCGATGGTGATGTTGGTCCGGATCTCGTGCTTGATTCTGATCAGTTCAGACGGGTAGCTCTGCCGCGACAGGAACTCCTCGAAGAGCTTGCCCGACCTACCCCCGCAGACGGCAATCGCCAGCGTTTGAGCGCCAAACGAGCTAAGGACGTGGCTGGCGTTGATGCCGCGTCCGCCGGCCGATTCATGCGACGCCAGAATATAGGCCCTGTCCTCGAAGACAAGCTTGTCGGCGGTCACATTGCGGTCGATCGCCGGATTGAGCGTGAGGGTGAGGATCAAGCCAACATTCTAGCAGCAGGATTCCGCCGTCCGCCGGAGACAACTTCCCCACTCGTTGCCGCACCTCACGGCAGCTGCGATTGCTTGAGCCACCGGTCGAAGAAGCTTCGCCAGGCGTCGTCGATCTCCGGCCCGTTGGCTTTGTGGCCATCTTTTGTCAGCACGAATTTGATTCGTTCAGGGATGCCGAGCAGCGAATAGACCTCCTTAGCGCGGTTGAAGTATCCCCAGGACTGCAAATCGTCGGAATCGCCTCCACAATCCTCGCAGTCGCCGCGCCCGCCTATCAGCAGAAACGCCCGCGGCGCGGCAAGCGCCATCAATTCGTGGTGATCGTGTTCGAAACCGGGCCTTGACTCGTCCGGGTTGAGCATGCTTAACACGGTTCGTTTGGTTGTTGGAATCGAGGGGTATTCACGCAGCCAGTCGAGGTACCAAGGGGCGTACCAGTTGGTGCCGCCGTTGACGGCGATATGCGGGTCCAGCGCCACGGTGGCCTTGAACTCGGGCGCGAATGCGGCAATGTAGACCGCGGCCTTCGCCGAAAGCGAGAAGCCGATGAACCCGATGCGGTTACTGTCCACCTGCTTCAGGCTTTTAAGATACTCGGCTTCCCGGCGGGCATCGTGAACCATTTTCGCCATCGGTAACCAGTGGCCGAAGCGCTCGCGGAGCTTCTCGCCCGCCGTATTTGACCGGTAGGATGACCCGTCGCGGTAGTTGCGGATAAAAGACCAGCTTGTCAAAACGACATAGCCGTTGCGTGCCAGCCACGCGCCCCACCACTGCTCCGGTTGCATGAAGTCCGGCGTGGTCGATGTCCAGGCCACCACGGCGGGGAATGGCCCGGTTCCCTGGCCTTTGGGCAGCAGGAGGAGGTGGCTTTGGTAGAAGTCCTTTTCGATGGGCAGGTCGAGCCGGATCCGGGTGAAGCCGTCGAGTTCCTGTGTCTCCATCACCCTCGCCTTGCGGATGTCGCCGAACCATTTGCGGTCTGTTCTCGAGGGCTCCAGCTTGCCCAACAGAGCCGTCCAGAACTTTACCAGCTCCGGCCGCCGCCGCCTCCGCCAATCCTCCGCCGACTTCACCCCCTCCACCAGCGACGGAATCTGATGCAACTCCGCCCCCGGCTCCTTCGCCGGACTGCCCTTGCTCGTGACGCGGTGCTGGTTCAACCGCATCGCGGGATCGGCTGGGGCTTGGGCCACTGCGTAGACCGCCGCAGAGAGAATCATGAGTGCAACACGTGTCATCTGGACAATCCGCCGTGGGATTCTGCCGATTCTACAGCAAACAGGCCATCCCGGGGTTCGAGTGAGATCGGATGATACCCTGAAAGATTGAGATCCCACCCTCAGTTCTGGGCGTATGCGGCACTCGTGTCCGTGTGCATCTTCTGGGGTACGACATACCTTGGCATCCGCATGGCGCTTGAGTCGTTCCCGCCGATGGCCCTGGTTGCTGTCCGCTACACCATCTCAGGAGTATTGATGCTGGCCGGGGCGATGCTGGCCGGAGCCAAAATGCCAGCCAGGAAGGAGTGGATGCAAACGTCGCTGAACGGCATTGTCATCCTGGGCATCGGGAACGGGTGCCTGGCCACCGCGGAGACTTTCATCCCCAGCGGACTCGCCGCATTGATGATCACCATCGGGCCGTTCTGGATGCTGGGCCTGGATGCCATGTTGCCGCCGCGGACCCGCCTTCACCTGCCGACCATCCTGGGGCTCGCCGTCGGCATGGCCGGCGCGGCCCTGCTTGTCGGACCCGGCGCGTTCGAGGGCGGGCTGGGGAGCCATCTTGTCAAGGGATTCCTGGTGCTGCAATTCGGCTGTTTCGGCTGGTCTCTCGGCTCGCTGCTACAGCGGCGCCAGGCAACCGAAGCGCACCCCATCGTGAGTGGCGCCATCCAGCAATTGGCTACGGGCCTGGCCTTTATCCCCATTGCGTGGCTGGTGGGCGGTCCCATTCACCTGTCCGGGCGCGGGATTGGCGCAACCGCTTATCTGATCATTTTCGGGTCCATCGTCGGCTACAGCTCATATGTGTATGCCCTGGAGCACCTGAGCGTGGCTGTCCTGTCGATCTACAACTACATCAACCCGGTAGTGGCGGTGATTCTGGGCTGGATGGTCTACCGGGAGCCTTTCGGCTCACGCGAACTGATGGCAATGATTATCATCTTCGCCGGCGTAGCGATGGTCAAACGTGCAGAGTCGCGGCGCGCAAGCCGCACTGCGTAGCCTCGTGGCCGGAACTCAAGGCCTGGCGGAGGACAAGGCTTCCGCAATCGCATACTCGTACAACGCCCAGGCGCGGAAGTAATCGTTGGTGGCCGCCAGCTCGCGAATGGCTGTGTCGAACGTCGCCTGCTCGCGCAGGTTCACCAGAAACAGCGTCCCGTCGCCTAATTGAAATCTCGCCCGCTCCGCTTCCTCCAACTGGCGGGCAACCTCCAGTTCCTCACGCAGAACCTGGGCGCGGCTGTATGCCGCCCGGACGGCGGAGTAGGCGTCCTGGACCTCCGCTGTGATTTGGTCCTTAGCGAACCGCTCCCGCTCGTCGAACTGGCGGATGCGGGCCACGGCGGCCAGATCGCGGCCTTTGGCCTGACGTCTTTCGAGGGGGAGGTCAAAGATCAGCGACGCCTGCAACTCGTCCGGACCGCGTTTGATGATGCGGTCTCCCGCATTCCGCGAGTAATTCAGGGCCACGTCGATGTTCGGCAGCAACTGGTTTCGAGCCAGCTTCCTGTCGATTTCCACCTGCTCCTTCTGTGCAGTGAACCTCCGGACCTCGGGCCGTCGCTTCAGCGCCAGATCGACGTCGTCCGCTAGTCTTTGTTCGGTCAAGTCCCTCAACGCCGGGAAGTCAGGCGGGAGCAAGGATGGCGAAACCAGATTGGGCTGGCCATTCGCGTCTCTGTAGTAGAGAGAGAGATCGATTGCTGCCAGTTCCAGGGCACGCCGGGCCTCGATCACTTGGTTCCGCCGGGTCAGAATCGCCCGCTGGTTGTCGGTAACATCGATGCGTGGAATCTGGCCGATCTCGGAGGCGTCCCTCAACTGCTGGTCCCTCTCCTCGGCCACTTTCAAGACGGCCGCGGCCGCCTCCAGCCGCCGCCCAGCCGCCACCCAATCGTAGTAGCGGCGCGTTGCCATCTGGATGATGGTCAATCGCTGCTGATCCACGCCCAGGTCTGCAATCCGCCGCCCGATCAAGGCTTTGTACAGATCTGCGCGGCGCGAGTCGATCGCCCGGTCCCGCAACAGAGGCGCCCGGAATCCGGTACGGAATTCACCGGCTGAGTCAGTCTGCCGCTTGCCATCATATGCCGCAAACGACCCCTCGCCCAATTGGTATCCGCCGTTCAGCGTCATGCCGTTGAACTCCAGCGGCTTTTCGACGCTGGCTCGGTACACGTCGTTCGGATATGCGCCGAAGTAGGAGCCGTCGTAACCGCCGCGCATGGCCAGATCGAACCGTCCCTCGGCGACCAGCAGATCCGCCGATGCCAACACTTTGTCCTGAAGTGCAGCCAGCAGCGGCGGATAGTGCGTCTCGACTGAGTTAAGCACCTGCTGCAGCGTGAGCCAGTCTCCCGCAGGGAGCGCCACAGGATCAGGAAGTCTGGGCGGCTGGCCGGCCGCCGCGATGGCGCCGAGTAGTACAACCGTGAGGATTTTGGATTTTGTCGGCATGGCCGTCAGTCCTTCGATTTGGCGGACTTGGCTCCAGGCTCATCGTCCGCGATCACCGGCGGGAAGCCGTTGAATCTCCGCCACAGTTCCCACCAAAGCGGAACATTTTTCAACAAGACCCAACCGCGAGCCTGCACCCCTTGGCGCAGGTAGCTGGCCGACGGCCATGGGTCGTCCTTTTCATCGGGGACGACGAGGATCCTGAACTGTCCCTGCTTGGTTTCAGTCGCGTCCACAAGCTGCACCCGTCCGCCGAAGGTTCCAACGGCCACCGACGGCCAGCCCACGAACTGAATCGCCGGCCAACCGTTGAACTGGAGCCTGACTGGGTCGCCCGGCTTCACCAGAGGCATATCCATGCCGTTCAGCCAAAGTTCCACCGTTGGCTTGTAGGCATCCGGAACGAATGCCGCCAAGGGAGACCCCGCTTTGAGCATCTCGCTGCCAGGCTGAGCCAGTAGGCGCAGGATGGTTCCGTCCCGGGGTGCGGTCACGCGCTGCGTGCCCTGCCGAGCCACTTTCACCTCAGTGCGTTGGATCTCAGCTTTTATGTTCGAGACCTCAGCGCGGGCCGCGTTCAGGTTTGCGCGCTCACTCTCGACCGAGGCCTGTGTATCAGCCTCAATCCTCTTGAGATCGTCCTCAGCGGCCCGCTTCTCGTTCTGTGACGCGCTCAAGGCTGCTTCCGACTGCCTCAACATCGCTTCAGCGGTGTTCAGTTCCTGGCGCGCGGCTTCGACATCCCGCAAGGCGGTCAGCCCCTTTTCAAATGCCTTTTGGCGGAGGTCCATGTTGAACTTTGCAAAGCGCACGCGCTCCTGGGCCGCCGTGATCGATTGTTCGGACTGGCGAATGCGGTCGGCGGCAACCTGTATCCTCGCCCGCGCCGCCGCGATTGCGTTCGTACGAGCCTCTTCGAGACGCGACAGGCGGTCCTGGACCGAAACGACCCGGTTCTGGGCATTCAGTCGCCGCTCTTCCACCATCCGCAACTCAGTTTCGACGCGTTCAAGAACCAGGGGATCGTTGTCGGCGATCTCCGCGATGGGATCGCCCGCTTTCACCCTCGATCCTTCGGTCACGTGCCACTTGGATACCCGCCCATCCACTGGCGCCGAAATTGTCTGAGTTCTTTCAATGGGCGTGAGGGCGCTCACCTGTCCCTCGCCAGAAACGTTTTGCATCCACGGCGTCAGGATCAAAGCCGCCGCGGCGGTGAGGCCGAGAACCACCAGGAGACTGGCCAGCGTTCTCGCGCTGTGGCTGGCGGCGACCAGTTCCATGGCGGGTAACTTCCCAAGGCTTCCCAGAAGACCGCTCTGGTCATGAGCCGGACGCTGGAAAATTTTCGCGCCGCTGTTCATCGCACGACCTCCGTGACGCGGCCGCCTTCGAGCCGGAACACTTTATCGCAGCGGGCCAGTACCTCTTCGCTCTGTGTGGCAACGATGACGGTCCAGGGGGAGTCTTTTCCCATCAGCCGGTCGAAGAGATCCGCTCTCTCCGGAACGTCCTCAAGGAAGTCCAGGCACTCGTCAAGCATCAGCAGGCGCGGCTCGTGGGCGAGCGCCCGTGCGAGTTCGAGCCGGATGGCCTGACTTGACGAAAGCGGTGGTCCTCCCGTCTGCAAACGAGTGTTTAGCCCGTCCGGGAGGTTCAAGATATCCTTCAGAAGAGCGGCACGCTCCAGCGCAGCTCGCGCCTGCGCCGTGTCAAGGGAGAAGTTACCAAGCCTCAGGTTCTCCAGGATCGTGCCTTCGAAGATTTCCGGTTTGCGGACAAGCGCAATCTGAGATCTCAAGTCGTCAAGGCTCAAATCGCGCGTGTCCTTGCCATCGAACTCAACCCATCCATCCTCAGGAGTACGGAATGAGTAGATCGTGTCAAGCAAAAAGCTCTTGCCAGAGCCTGCGCTGCCGACCAATCCATACCTCACGCCAGCCGGCACTTTCCACTCAAGTTCAGTCAACAAAGGACGGACACCAACCCGGCCGGCCCGGTGGACATTCAAGTGGATGGACGCGCCTCCAGTCCTGGTCGGGGTCGTCTCGCCAGAGGTCCTTTCCACGGGCAGATCCGCCAGATAACCGAGCTTGTCGATGGATGCCATCAAATCGTAGAACGCTTCGAGGTGCTTGCCAAACTTCGTGAAACTTGCCAGCACAAGCGCCACAACCAGTTCGGCTGCCACCAACTGGCCCAGCGTCAACTGGCGTTCGATCACCAGCCAGCCGCCGACGCCCAGCAAAATCGCGCTGGCCAGCGCCTGAAGCACAAAAGAACTCAGGATCTGACGCAAAAGGATCCGGAAGTGTTTGGCCCTGTAAGCCAGGTAGTCAAGCACCAAAGAATTCGAACGGTTCGATGCAAGATCGGCGCCCGATCTCGTCTTGAACGCCACCTGATGACGTGCAATCTCTTCCATCCAGGCCACCAAAGCGTATTTGGCCTTCGATTCCTTCACTGCCGACGGTATCGCTCCAAACCCCATCGGGAAGAGAATGATGTGGAAGAAGATCAACAGCAGCACATCAAAGGCCAGCAGCCAGGGATGGTAGATCGCCAGCAGGATCATCCCCACGCCAGCCTGGAAGACGACCGAGAGGCCATCCACCAGCAAAGTCGCGGCTGCCTTCTGAACCGAAACCACTTCGAGGAACCGGTTAACCAATTCCGGCCCGTGATACTGGTCGAAGGCCTCCGGTTGCACGCGCACCAAGCGGTGCGTGACATCACCTGAAATCCTCACGAAGATGCGGCGCTGAATCAACTCAACCACCCACAGGCGATAGGCGTTGAGCACGGATGCGAACAACAACGCGATGAATACAAACGCCGTCAACACAACCAACGGCTGCAGCACCGTCCCGAAGGCAATGGTATTTACCAGCGACTGCGTCGCAACCGGGAGAGCCAGCGTCACCAGTCCGATCACTGCCGAATAAATGGCCGCCACTAGTAGCTCGCGCGATTCCAGCCTGAGCAGCCACGTCAAACGCTCCCAAGGATGAACGTTGTGGTAGATGTGTTCATCTGTATGCGCACTTTTCAACCCGTGCGCGTGGGCCGGGAATGCCGGCTTGTGTGCGGTTTCGCCCATGCGGCGGTCGAACTCCTTTTATTCTGGCTGTGCGGGAAGAGGCCTGGAGCAACAACGCCGCGCCAGGCCATACCAAATGGATGCAGCGAGTGCGGCGATGGGTGCTAGAAAAGGTTCATCTGTTCAAACATTTGACAATTTCAACTGCCTCTGACAGAATATCCTATGCCTTCTGTCAGAATACTTGATTGCTGAGGAGCCGGAATCCGATGCCACATCGAAAAGTCGCTCTCAGAGAGTTCGCCGAACTCCTGGGGGCTTTCGCCCACCCGCATCGCACCAGGATTATCATCGAGTTGCGCGCGGGGGAGCGGGACGTGAATTCACTCCAGGAAACGCTGGGGATCAGCCACTCCGGCGTATCGCAGAATCTGTCCGTGCTCCGGTCTCATCGCATTGTCAGGGAGCGCCGTGAAGGGCGGCATGTCTTCTACAGCCTGACGAATCCTGCCCTTGCCGATTGGCTTATCAGGGGCCTCGACTTCCTTGAAGCCGAATACACCCACTCCGAAGAGGTCAAAGGAGCCCTGGACGCCGTTCGCAGCGATTGGGCAAAGCAGGCCTAAACGCCCGGCTCAAGCTACTTCTTTTCGCGCTCGTAGTTCTCCATCGCTTCGTACACATCCCGCTTGCCCAGGCCGCGATTCCGCGCCACTGCTTTGATTGCGTCGATCTTCTTCATGCCCGTCCCGATAAGGGCCATTACCTCCTCCTCGACTCCCAACTCTTCGTCGGATTCTAGGCGCGGCGCAATGAGGAGCGTGAACTCACCTCTGATCTCCCCCCGGCTGCGCAACTGAGCCGCCACTTCGCCTGCCCTGCCGCGCAAAAACTCCTCGTGGAGTTTGGTCAGTTCCCTAGCGATGCAGATCTCCGGATCGCCCATCACCGCCGCGACCTCGCCCAGAGTGGCCAAAATCCTGTGCGGCGCTTCATAGAGGATGATCGTGGACCCCATGCGCGACAGTTGTTCGAGCCTGCGCCGCCGCTCGCCCTCCTTCCGCGGCAGGAAACCCGCGAAGAAGAACTCATTTGACGGTAATCCGCTGGCCGCCAGCGCGGCGACCGATGCGCTGGGTCCGGGAATCGGAGTGACGCGGATCCCGCGCGACAACACCTCGCGGACCAGCCGGAATCCTGGATCGGAGACGATCGGCGTGCCCGCATCACTGATCAACGCGATGCTCAGCCCTTCGGCCATCCGGCCAGCCAGTTCGGCTGAACGGGAGGCTTCATTGTGCTCGTGGAGACTGACCAGCGGCTTGTCTATGCCATAGTGATCCAACAACTTGCGGCTGTGTCGGGTGTCCTCGCAAGCGATCAGATCGACTGACTTCAGTGTTTCGACGGCGCGAAATGTCATGTCCGATAGATTGCCGATCGGCGTGGCGACGATGAAAAGCTCGGAGGGCATGCCGGGCCAGATTCCATTCCACTTCAGTATCGCTGAAGTCCTCGCGTGTTTCCGCCGATGAATCAGTGAGATGGATTCTCGTATCGTGCTCTCGGCCTTGGAACAGCCGCTACAATACGATCAGTCAGGTTCGACGGGCGGCGTAGGCCGGCCGGGAACCAGAACAATGCCTATGGAAGCCCCTCCATCAGTCCCTGCCGGCGGATCGGCCGCCAGCGGCGCGTTCATCTACGAGCCGCCCGGCAAGCCCGTCTCGATTTCGATCGAGTTTGACGTGGTTGACCGTCTGAATTTTGACATCATGAAGGGCTATGGCGCCGTCCCCAAACGGGGGGCCGAGGTGGGCGGAATCCTTCTGGGTACGGCTGAACTCGGCGACCGGCTCGTCGTCAAAATCGAAGACTTCGTCACGGTGCCGTGCGAGCACCTCAGGGGACCGTCCTATATCCTCTCCGATAGCGATTTGGCCCGCTTTGACGAAGCGCTTGCTCAATGGGCGCCAGCACCGGACAAGCGCATCCACGCGGTGGGCTACTTCCGAAGCAACACCCGGAGCGACTTCAACCTCGGGCCCGAGGACCGAAGCCTGCTCGAAGGGCGTTTCCCAAGCCAGACCATCTGTCTTTTGGTACGCCCGTATGCCACGCGGATCGGAGAAGCCGCGTTTGTCTGGCGCGAAGGAGGGGCGCTGCCGGAGACGCCGAACGGCGAGTTGTTCCCCTTCAGGCGCAAAGAACTGGGCGGAGGCCCACGGCCAAAGCGCATTTCGATAGGGCAAAACGGTCATTCCGAGCAATCCTACGACACCGGATACTCGAATCACGATGAAGAGGGCGACCATCACAGTGGGCTCGCCGGATCGGCCGCCGCCGAAGCGATTGTGGATGCAGCCGTGCCGACCTTCGGCGGACTTGCCGGCGAGACACCTGGACACCAGGCGGTCGAAGCGGCCCCCGAAGACGGCAAAACGGGCCGCAAGGGCGCACCAGGCTGGGTGTGGATTCCGCTCTCGTTTGTTTTCCTCCTTCTCGGTGTGGTGCTGGGCTTCCAGATTTCGATGAGCTTCAATAAGCCGCCGGCGCCGGCCAAACAGGTTGATCCGTACTCGCTTGGCGTCACCGTGGCCCGGTCGGGCGACAGTCTCCTGCTGAAATGGAACCTTGACGCGCCCGCGGTGCAGAAAGCCCAGCGGGCTGTGCTGACCATCTTCGACGGGGATGTCCGGAAGACCGTCGATCTCGGCCTTGACGATCTGGCTCGCGGAGGCGTGCTTTACCGGAACCACAATCCCTCGGCCCGTTTCCGCCTTGAAGTCTTCCATTCAGACGCCAGGACGGTGACCGAGTCGGCTGAGATCAAGATCGTCGAGGACCGCTAAACGGGCCAAGCGGCGCGCCCTGCTAGAATAACAATCAGTGGCTGCGACTCCGGATTCCACCCCGGCAGGTGACGCGCTTCCCCTCGAGACGCCCGAACAAAGCCAGGCCGCGACAGAGAATGATTCTGTTACGGTGACGGCGCAGTACGGCCAACGTCCAAGAAGTGTGATCGCCGAATGGACGATGACGATCCTCCTGCTTTTGTTCGGGACGACGACGCTCGTCCAGGCGTTTGTCATCCCTACCGGCTCGATGGAGGATACGCTGCTCATCGGCGACCACCTTTTGGTGGACAAACTCGCCTATGCCCCTGAAGGCCCGGTGAGCAAATACCTGCTCCCCTACACGCCATTGAAGCGAGGCGACATCATCGTCTTCCGCTACCCGGCAAACACGCGCGAAACTTTCGTCAAGCGCCTTATCGCAATCCCAGGCGACAGGATCCGAATCGCAAACAAGATAGTCCACCTCAACGGGAAGCCACTCAAGGAACCTTACACCTATTTCAAACGCGACGATTTTGACTACTACCGCGACAATTTCCCGTCAGATCCTCCCCTCCGCGTCGACGAGCGGGCCATCAACATGCTCTACAACCATGTCTCGGATGGAGAGGTCGTCGTCCCACCCGGACATTACTTCGCTCTCGGCGACAACCGCGACTCCTCGCTCGACTCACGCTACTGGGGCTTTGTGCCCCGCGACAACATCATCGGCAAACCGCTTCTGATTTACTGGTCGTATGACGCGCCCACCGAACGCCTGGCCGACTCCGGCGTCAGCCTCGACCACCTCGCCGACCTTGGCAGGAACTTTTTCACCAAGACCCGCTGGAATCGCACATTCATGCTAATCCGCGGCCACGAACTTCAACAATGAAATGAAACTCAAGCGCAAATCAGCCTCCTCAGCCGAAGAACCGAAAAAGCAGAAACCCGACCGCGCCGAAAGCATTCGGGCCTTCGTCGCCGAATGGGCTGTCACGATCCTGCTGCTGGTTTTTGGAACGTCAACTCTACTTCAGGCCTTTGTCGTTCCGACCGGGTCCATGGAGGACACCGTCCTGATAGGCGACCACATGATCGTCGATAAGCTGGCCTATGCTCCGCCCGGCCCGGTGAGCAAGTTCATCCTGCCATACACGCCAGTGAAACGTGGCGACATCATCGTCTTCAAGTACCCGCCGAATGTCCGCGAAACTTACATCAAGCGCGTCATCGGCGTACCCGGCGACCGTATCCGTCTCGAGAACAAGGAACTGCTCCTGAACGGCGTGAAAGTGAGCGAGCCTTATGTCGTCCATAAGACGCCCTACCTGGACTCCTACCGCGACAACTTCCCCACCGATCCCAACCTCATGTTGAACGATCAGGCCCACCAGATGCTTTCCCAGCATGTGAACAATGGTGAACTGGTTGTGCCGCCTGGCCACTACTTCGCTATGGGCGACAACCGCGATAATTCGGCCGACTCGCGCTACTGGGGCTTCGTGCCGCGCGAGAACATAATCGGCAAGCCTGTCATCATTTTCTGGTCCTACGATGCGCCCACCGAACGTTTGGCCGACCCGAACCTCATCTCCTTGGACCACTTGCTCGACCTGGCGCAGAACTTCTTCGCCAAGACCCGCTGGAAACGCACCTTTATGCTGATCCGCGGCCACAACCTCTAGACGGCCATGGCAGACAACCATTACCACGCGCTCATTCTGGCTGGCGGCCGCGGCACGCGCTTCTGGCCAAAAAGCCGCAAAGCGCGGGCCAAACAGGTTCAGGAGTTCTTCGGCCAGGGTACGATGATCCAGCAAACCGTTGCCCGCCTGAAGCAGGCCATCCCGCTGGAACGGATCTGGGTCCTGACGAATCCAAACCTGCGTGACGAGATCATCCGCCAATTGCCCGGCATTCCCAAGCGCCAGATTCTGGCAGAGCCGGCGCAACGGAATACTGCGCCAGCCATCGCCCTCGCAGCGCACATCCTTCAATCGATGGACCGCGACGCTGTGATGGGAATCTTTCCGGCCGATCACTACATCGAGAACGAAACGGCGTTTATGAAGACCGTCAGAGCCGCGTACGCTACGGCGGCCCAGGGTCGCATGACGCTCATCGGGATCCTGCCGCGATGGCCAGAAACCGGCTACGGCTACATCGAGTTCGAGCCCGGCGCAATGAACCCCGGCTCTGTGGTCTCGGCCAACGTCGTCGGCTTCCGCGAGAAACCGGCACTGGCCCAGGCCAAACGTTTTCTGCGAGCCGGCAACTTCTGCTGGAACGCCGGCATGTTCTTTTGGCGCCCCGAGGTGTATCTGAACGAACTGCGGCAGCACCTGCCCGCTACCGCCGCGCTGATCGACTCCCTGCCCGCGTTCAGTTCACGCACGTTCGCCAAGGCTGTCGAAACGGTCTTTCCGCAATGCGAGAACATCTCGGTAGACTATGCGGTAATGGAGAAGGCGAAGGGAGTCGCCGGATTCGTCGCGGGTGACATCGGCTGGAACGACGTTGGTAGTTGGAATGCGGTCTATGAACTGCTCCAGCACGACGACGACCGCAATGGCGTGCGCGCCGACGCCGTGCTGATGGAAAGCCGGGGCAACATGGTCGCCGCCGATTCCGGCCGTATGATCGCCTTGCTGGGCGTCAACGACCTGATTGTCGTCGATACGCCCGACGCATTGCTGGTCGCGCATAGGGACATGGCGCAACGGGTCGGAGACCTGGTGAAGGAACTCGAGAACCTCCACCGCGACGAATTGCTCTAGTAGTAATGGACCTTGCCCGCGAGGACAAGGTGGAATGAACACCTCCCTGCCGCTCGCGAGAGGCGGTTGGCCAGCCTTTTACCGCCCCGACGACCCGAATCCGCCCACGCCGCGCTTCGATTCGTTTAACTCAGCCTCATCCCACTCGATCGCTTCATACCTGGCAATAATCATCTGCGCGATCCGGTCGCCCTTGTGGATCTGATACGGGGCCAAGCCCAGGTTCAGCAGAATCACCCGGATCTCGCCGCGATAGCCGGGATCGATCGTCGCCGGAGCGTTCGGCAGCGTGATGGCATGCTTCAAGGCCAGACCGCTGCGTGGACGGATCTGAGCTTCAAATCCGGCCGGCAGCTCGATGGCGAGGCCGGTGGCCACCAGGGCGGGACGGTTGGGTTCGAGCAGGACATCCTCGATGGCGGTTAGATCCATACCGGCGTCTTCGTTTGGTCCGTGGGCATAGACAGGCAGACAGGCGTGGGGCGAGAGGCGTTGGATGCGGATCTTCACGGCGGTGTTCGCTATCATAGCGTTTTGCCTGGAAGCCCCGCACGAGGTAAGCACGTGAGCAGAGTCATCACCATCGGACCCACCCCGCCCGAACAACTGGCCTATGCGTTGGCCCGCTACAGCCGGTCGCCGGACTCTATCCGGGCCAGCTTGGACTGGGTCCGTTCGCATGACTCCTCCAAGTTTCTCGACAGCTTCTACTTCCAGTACGGCCACGCCTCTATCGCCGACTTGGGCCACTTGGCCGTCTGTTTCGAGGGCATCTCAGAAATTGCCGCCATCGAGATCGAGGACGAGCCGCTTTGGGATGGGCAGGCGCGATCTTCGCGCTACCAGGATTTTTCGAAGTCGGGATTCGTCACGCCACCCGAGTTTGACGAAACCCAGGCCCGCGCCTACACCGCAGCCGGCCAGGCGCTGCTGTCGGCTTACAAGCAGGTGCATGCCAAGGCGGCGGCACACATTGCGGCCACCCTGCCCAAACCGGCGGATATGAAACAGGATGCCTACGAGCGGAACATCGCCGCCCGGGCCTTCGATGTGGCGCGCTACCTTCTCTTCCTTGGTGTGCCCACCGGTGTAGGCCAGGTGACCTCCATTCGGACGTTGGAGCGCCAGATCCGCCGGTGGAACGCATCGCCGTTCGCTGAACTGCGGCAGATCGGACAGCAGGCGGCGGCGGCCTGCGCGGCTCCGCCCGAGTGCGCCTGGGACGAAGAAACCGCAAAGACGCACGTCGCGCCGACTCTGGCGAAGTATGTCGATGCCGATCCGTATCCAGGACAGGCGCGTACGGATTTGAAGCTGTGGGCCGAGCAAAACTTGTCGGCGCCGTCCGGAATGGCCGTGCCCAAGGTCGATCTGGTGCGACCGAACGAACTCACCGCGGAGATCGCCGCCACCCTGCTTTATCCTGTAACCGATAGACCTTTCAGAGAGTTATACGAGATTGCTCTGGCCTGGCCGGGGGCCCGACGCTCCGAAGTGATGGACGTTGCACTGCGCTCCAAACCGCGGCGGGACGAGCTACTAAGAGAATTTCGGGGCGGCCAGTTCAACTTTGATATGTTGGTCGACATTGGGGCCTATCGGGATATGCATCGCCACCGGCGCTGCCACCAATACCGTCAGGAGTTCGTTTGGTCGCAAGGATGGGAGACACCCGAGGTCATCCGGCAAGCTGGGTTAGAGCAGCTCTATTCGTCGGCCATGGAGTCGGCGCTCTCCGTGGCGGCGAAGTTGCCTCAACCGGCGGCTCAGTACCTGACTCCTTTTGGTGTGCGTGGGCGGTTCCTGTTCAAGATGGACTTCGCCGAGGCGGAGTACATCTCGAAACTGCGCAGTGGCGTGAAGGGCCACTTCAGTTATCGCGAGATAGCCTGGCAGATGAAAGAGCGGATTATGGAACTCGAACCGGAACTCGGCCGGCTCATCGACGCGACTCCGCCATGGATCGAAGATCCTTTGGTTCGATAGAGACTCAGCCCACGCTCAGCCGGATTTCCGCGCAGCTGCGGCGGCCGGTTCGAGCGCCTGCTCCCAGATGGCATCAAGATCAGGCACCAGCAGCAGCTCCGATCCATAGTGAAAGACGCCGCGGGTGAATTCCCTTGAGAGACTGAGTTCCTTCGAAACCGGCCGGACTTCTTCGTTCGAGTCGATTTGGGCGACGTCGCCGGTTGAAGGAACAGCGATGACTGTGGCGTGGCGCGCGCACCTGAGAAACACCAGGCGCCGGGCCATTCGATAGTCGGAACTGCCCAATCCGAAACATGCCGCCAAATCGACTACAGGGATCTGCCGGCCGTTCCATTGAGTGACGCCAAGCCAGCGCGGAGGATCGGCCGGCCACGGCGGGAAGGACTCCGCCGTTTGGACGCCCATGATCTGGCGGGCGCTGACGCCGACGGCAATCCGCTGCAAAGGGATACCGGGGAGCCGGATGGCGAGGGCCCGGGCCTGCTCGCTTGCTTCAACAGCGACGCTGTCGAGAATCGGATTTCTTGGGGCGCGCTCTTCCTGTGTCATGAAGCCATCCTCGGGCGCCGGCCTGCATTGATGCACCGGCCCACTTCATCCAACAGCACATCGTCGGGGCAAGGCTTCACCAGATATCCATCGACGCCAATGTCCGCCGCCTTCAGCCGGTGCTTCTCACCCGCTCTGGAGGTCAGCATAATGATCGGCACATGGTCATATTCGCGCGAAGCCCGCAGCCGGGTAGCAAGTTCATAGCCATCCATGCGCGGCATCTCGATGTCCATCAGAACCATGTCAGGAGGCGCGGCGCTGCCTTGCAGGAACTCCAGCCCCTCCTGGCCGTCTCTGGCCGTCACCACTTGCCAGCCTGCCGACTTCATGAGGTTGGCCACCGACCGGCGGACTGAGATCGAATCGTCGACCACCAGAACTGTCCGTTTGGGAACCAGCCGCTGGGCTCGGGAAGGCGCCGGGTGGGTCTTGACGCCACCGGTGACGTCGAGCGCCGAGCTGTTCAGAATCAGCACCACGGAGCCGTCGCCGAGAATGGTCGCTCCGGTAAAGTTGGTCTGGCGGCGCAGTAACCTGCTCAGAGGCTTCACCACCACCTCCCTGGCTTCGACAACGCGGTCGACGGCCAGCGCGATTTCGCGCTCGCCGTTGTCGACAAAGAGCAGCGTGAACCGTTTCACTGCCTCTTCCGGCTCGGGCAATCCGAGCCAGCGGGCCAGATGGACAACCGGAATCCATCCGTCAGCCATCTCAATGCCGGGCTGGCCATCGCGCAGTTCCAATTCCTCGTTCTGGACGCGCAGAGCCCTGGTAAATGTCACCATGGGCACGGCGAAGCGGTCGCCGGCGACTTCGACGATCATCGTCTTGGCCACGGCGAGCGAGACAGGCAGGCGCATGGTGAACACAGTTCCCTGGCCAGGTGTGCTTTGGACGCCCAGCCTGCCGCGCAGCGCCTCCACCGAGGCGGCGACGATGTCGAGTCCGACGCCGCGGCCGGAGATCTCACTGATCGAGTCAGCCGTGGAGAAGCCTGGTTCGAGGATCAGTCTTTCCACTTCCTCCGTGGTAAGCGCCTGAGACTGATCATCGGTCAACCAGCCAAGTTCGACAGCTTTGCGGCGGATTTTCCCGTGATCCAGGCCGGCTCCATCGTCAGAGACGCGGATTATGAGGTGAGCCCCCTGATGGGCAGCCTCAATGTGGATGGATCCAGCGGCGGGTTTGCCAGCTGCGAGCCGGGCGGCGGGCGTCTCGATGCCGTGATCGACTGCGTTACGCAGCAGGTGCTCAAGCGGACCAGACAACTGCTCCGAAACAGTCTTGTCGAATTCAGTCTCCATCCCCGCCAGAGTCAGAACCGCCTGTTTCCCGGTCTTCGAAGCGCTGACGCGGACGGTCCGGTTCAGCCGGTTGGCGAGCGTGGCCAGAGGGACCAGACGCATGCGCATCAGCTTGTCCTGCGCTTCGCCGCTCAGGCCGCGCTGCCGGCCTGCCCAGGCGTCCAACTGGGCTCTCATGAGGTTCAATTGCCCGCTGAGGGCGGAAAGGTCGTTTGTCGCCTCTGACAAGTCGCGCGAAAGCAGATTCAGACGGGTGTAGCGGTCGAACTCGAGGACGTCGAACCCCGCCGCCGATGCCGATGAAGACGACACCAGAGCTGGGTTGGATGCGGCCTCCAGATTCTGTTCGTCAGCCAGCGCCGAGGCGATCCGCCGCATCCGTGACAGTGTCAGAGCCAGCTCGTCCATTTCCTTCCTGAATGCCGTCACTTGTTGTTCGACGGCGGATGCGTTGAGGAAGATCTCGCCCACAAGGCGGCTGACGCCCGACAGACGGTCCATGGGAACACGAACACTCTGCTGGCTGGCCTCCGGTGCAACTGGCGGGCCTCCCACGGTGGGCCGCAACTCGATTCCGGCGGCCTGGGGCTGAGCCGGTTCCGTCTCTAAGAGTGGCTGATCGGGAGACGAAACAGGGGCCGAAGCCTCCTTGAGACGCTTCATTGCCTCCCCCATCCGGTCCAGCAGAGGACCGTTGGCGCCTTTGGCTTCGATCAGGTCGGCCAGCAGGTCAAAGCCGTCGCCGAGCGTCTCATACACAGCGGGAGTGTAGGCGGCCTTTCTCTCCGCGATGCTGTCCAGAAGGTGCTGCATCGACTTGGCCACATTTGACACCGCCATCAGCCCGACCATGCCGGATGCGCCCTTGATCGTGTGCGCCGAACGGCGGAGCGTGGCGAGCAAAGCAGCGGGATCGGCCGGTTTTCCCGCCAACGCCCTGAACGCCTCGCCGGCGGCGAACATATGGGACTCGGCCTCGCCCAGGAAGGTATCGAGCATCGCCTCGTCAACCTCCTCTTGGGCGTTGAACTGAGGCGTTTCTTCTTGCACCGCCGGCGGGATGGAGGAGGATTCCAACGCCAGTGACTCGAGTAAATCAAACTGCGCCGCAAGGGAGGCCAGGGGGTCCCGAAGCGCTGCCTGGCTGCCCCTGGCGGCGACCAAGTCGCCCAGCAAATCGTGGGCCGCCAGCAGGATCTCGACGATCTCAGGTTCGGCCGGCAGCCGTCCTGATTCGATCAGGCCCAGTATGTCCTCGACCCTGTGGGCCAGGGCCGAAACGCTGGCCAACCCCGCCATTCCAGCCGCGCCCTTCAGCGTGTGAACAGCCCGCCCCAACAGACCCAGGGCCGGAGCGGCTTCCGGCCCGCCCGCGCCAAGCGCCTCGATCTGAAGGCGAATAGCGTCAAGTAGCTGTTCAGCCTCGATCGAAAAGGCGCGGTAAATCTCTTCGTCCAGCGAATCAGGGGCGCTGGCATCCTCCTCGGACTTGCAGTCAGGAGGAGCCTCCCCGCTGTCCAACCCCTCCAACTGGCTACGGATCGCCCCAATCCCGCGCTCGATCCGGTCGATTACCGCTGCATCCGGCGCCTCCCCGGCGACCTGGCTGACTACAGTCGTTTCAACGCCGCGCGCGGCCAGAGCCAGCTGTGCGAGTCCAACCATTTCACTGGCGCCGCGAATGTTATGCGCAAGCCGCCTGACCTCTTCAAGTACTTGCGGACTCGCGTCGGGGCCGCGGAGCAGCGAAGCCTCGCGTTCGAGCGCAGGCAGGTGCCCACGTACCTCCTCGATGAAGGTGCGGAGGATGCCTTGATCGGTGGTGCCTGCCATCGTAGCGTTCTCCTGCTCCGGCGGCGCTCCTACACGGCGAGGACGCGGGTAGGCGGAATCTCACGGCCCTCGCCGGCCGGAATGCGGAACCGTCCCAGCGACCGGTTGAGTTCGGTGACCATCGAGGCGAGCTGGCGGATATCGGCCGCCGCTTGCAAAGCCTCCTCGGCGGTGGACTGCGTAGCCTTAGAAACCTCGGAAACCGACGATGCCACCTGATCCGAACCTGCCGCCTGCTGGTGCGCGACTGTTGAAATCTCCTTCACCAATCCTGTGATCTGCCTCGAAACCTCCTCGATTTGCGCCAGGCGTTCGCCGGCCTCGCCAGCGACGGCGGAGCCTTCGACTACCTCCCGTGTCGTCGCTTCCATGGCCGAGATCGCCTCGTTGGTTTCGGTCTGCACCGACTTGATCAACACCGTAATACGCTTGGTCGCCTCGGTCGCCCGCTCGGCCAGGCGCTCAACTTCCTCGGCGACAACGGCGAAGCCCTTGCCGGCCTCTCCCGCCATGGCTGCCTGAATCGAGGCGTTCAGCGCGAGAATCGAAGTACGGTCGGAGATGTCCGAGATCAACTGTACAATCTCGCCAATCTCTTGCGAGCTTTCGCCAAGCCGTTTCATTCGTTTGGCGGTCTCCTGCACGTGTTGGCGGATACCCGCCATTCCTTCCACCGTCCGCCGCACGGCTTCGCCGCCGGCCAACGCTCCGGCCAGGGCGCGGTCGGCGACCATGGCGGCGTCGTTTGCCCGCGACGCCACATCACGAATCGATTGCGCCACAGACTGAAGCACTTGCGAGGCCGCCCGGACGCGTTCCGACTGCTCCTGGCTGCTGCCCGCCAGTTCTTCGGTGACGTGCTGGACCTTCTGTGCGGACCAGTTCACATTCGACGTGGTCGATTGCACCGCGCCAATGATGGTCCGAAGTTCGCTCAACATGTAGTTGAAAGCGTCGGCGATGGCTCCTGTCATCTCGGCGGTCACTTCTGCTTCCTTGGTGAGGTCGCCTTCAGCAACGCCGCTGACGTCGTCGAGTAGTTTGCGGATGCTCTCCTGGATGCGGTCGCGTTCCTCGCGCGACTGAATCAACGACAGCGTGGTGGCCAGCATCGTGTTCGTCGTCTCCGCCATCGTGCCTAGTTCGTCTTTGCTGTAGATTTCGGCTCGAGCCGCATAGTTACCGCGGCTGATCTGGCGGAAGGTTTCGCTCATCGAACGGACCTGCTCGGTGATCCCCTTTTGAATGATGAACGCCATGATGGCGGACATCAAAAGCAGTACGAGCGCCCAACTGAGCTGGGTCCATTTCTGGCTTGTCAGCCGCGCTTTTCGAAGCTCAAGTAGTGCGCGCGTACGGACTGCCGCCATTTCATGCAACTTGAAGAGCTTGTCCATGGTCGCCGTACCATTGTCCAGGTACATGCGAGGCCTGACGGTGATCTCCCCCCTGTCAAGCAGTTCGCGCTGGGACAGATTCTTCAGGTATCCAGCCGAGTTCATTGCCGTCGAGACAGGGCCCTCCAGTTCCTTGCGCAGATCCTCGTTGTAACGGAAGACAGACTCAAAATTGCGGTCCAGGAACTCCATCGACGAGGCGACCTGGCGGATCAGCAGCCGCACCTGAGCCTCCTCGTCGGTCGACATACTGCTCTTTGCCGCAATGCTTGCTCCCTGGGCCGCCAATTGGCCCAAATACTCTGCCGTCCACGGAATCCGATTCAGCAGGCTTTCGTTCAAATAGAAGGAGTCCAGATCGGGATCGGCCGAGAGCCCGGTCTTGTCTCCAATCCTGCGCAAATGGGCCAGGGCATCCGACATCAGTTGGGTATGCCGCGTGTTGCTCTCGTCCGCGGTAAGGGTTCGAACGCGGCCCTTGAGGTCTTCCCAGCGGATGCGGATTGAGTCCCAGGATGCTGCGGTACCCAATTGGCGGCCGCTGCGCCTCTCAACCGCACCCACGGCGCCCACGGCTTCGTCGACCTGCGCCTGCAAATCCACCAGCATGGGCCCCACGCTTGCCTCGCCACTCAGAAATGCGCTGGCGGCGCTGCGATGTTGGGGCAAGCGCTCCAGAAATTGGCGCATCGGCGTGACATACTCCAACCCGGCAAGTTCAGCCTCGGTGCGGGCGATCTGTTCATTCCGGCTCTGCAAGAACAGTACGGCCAGCATTACCAACGGGATCACCGCCAGCGCTCCGGCGAGTACAAGTTTCTGCCAGATCTTCATGTTGCGAATCATCTTCAGGCCTCCTCCAACTCCATCCTGCTGCCTTCGACCGCGTTCAGCAGCGCCTCGTCAGTAATCAGCCTCCGGTGGTCCAGCAGCAGAACGCTCCTGCCCCGGTGTTCGGCCTGTCCCAGGACGTGTCCCGTCAGCACGTCCCTCAAATCGTTGCTTCTGTACACGGGCTGCACACTGGCCGGATCCACGGGAGCCACGCCCCCCAGTTCGTCAACCAGCAACGCCACCGGCGAGCCGTCCCCGTGCGCCTGAACCACTACAAGATAACCGCCGCCGCCCGCCCAGGCCGCCGGATCCAAGCCGAGCAAAGGCCGCGGATCGATGAGGGGAAGGATCTCACCTCGGAGGTTGATCAACCCGCGCAGGATCGATGGCGCGCTTGGCACGGCGGTGACCCGGCCCGCCTTCTCGACTTCTCGAACCAGCTTCATGTGCAAGCCGTAGGAATTGCCGCCAAGCCGGAAAACGACGAATCTCTCGAAATCCTGGTCAGAAGTCTGCTGCGTCTCTGAGAAGACCATGGGGGAAGCAGAGATCTCACTGTCGATCTGGTCGATGAGGGCGCTCAGTTCGTTCTGTCTTCCTGCCCCATCTCCGGCGGCGGGCCCGCCGATGGACGGTCTGTATGCCCCTGCGATCGCGGCAACTGGCGAGAGGGTCTCGTGAAGATCCGGGCTGAGGTCGGCTTCAGTCGCGGCATCCTCTTCCGCGATGCCGTCGTCTGCGCGATTCTCACCCGCATTGACGAGGCCGGGGGAAGGTTCCTCGAAAGTGGCATCCACGGTCACATCCGGATGTGGGGCTGCGTTCTGGTTGGACAGGCCGGCGAAGGTGGTCGCGCCCGGTTCGGGCAGAGCAGGCGGCGCATCCTCTTGTGCAGAAAGGACTTGCTTTGGCTCAACAGCGAACGAATCCACTGAGGGCGAACCGGTCTCGATTTCGGCGCTCAGCAGGGAGTAAAGCTCCGGGATCGCCAGACCGGCAATCCCCGGCTTTCCTGGCGCCTCACTTCCTTCGCCGGGCGGCGCTACTTCCTCAGGGACGGCCGGTTTCGCCTGATCGGGCGCGGGCGCCGCTGCCAGAACGAGTTCTCCAAAGTCCTGATCGTGTGGACCGGCAGCAGAGGGCGGCTCGGAGTCACATCCATCATCCGCCGCGGCCAGCGAGGGCTTATCACCGTCCGTGAGCAGGGCGTGATGTTTGGGAACAGCCAAATCATCGAGTTCCCGACGGCCCGGGCCGGCGGTCAACTCATCGGGAGCCGATCCCGGGACCTCCGCGTCTGGCAACTGGGTGCTTGTGGCCTCCTCAGATGGTGGGATGCCGGCCGAAACAGAGGTGTGTCCCGGAGACTCATCGAGCGCTTCGTCCGAGGTCAATTGCGAGAATAAGCCGGGCATCGCCAGTCCGGAGGGCGAACTGGAGATTGGTTCGCCGGCTCTGGTATCCCTTGCCGCCTCATCGATGTGCATGAGATCGGCGAAGAGACCGGGCATGGCGACATCCGCGCACGCCCACAAGGCAGGGTCGGCGGCGTCGGGGTCTGCGCCACCGGCTGGAGGCGCGGCCGTTGGGGAGCTGGTTGGCCGTACAGGAGCGGGTTCGATTCTGCAGCCGCCCGTGGAAGCAGGGGCGGCCCCGGCCTCGATCAGATTGGCCGGGTCAATGCCTTCCGAGGCCAGCAGTTCGGAGAGCAGCCCGCCCATGGGCAGATCTATGAGCGGCCCGTGCTCCTGATTCCTCGAATTTTCCGGCTGGTCCGGCATTCCAGTACCCGTTCCCGGCCCCTTCTAGAGCCTCGACTCCACTTCAGCCAGCAATTGCCCCATCTCGAACGGCTTCGTGATGTAGCCGTCCGCGCCTTGTTTCATGCCCCAGTAACGATCAAACTCCTGGGTCTTGCTACTCACCATGACAATCGGGATCGACTTCATTGCCGCCTCGGCCTTCAATTGCCGGCAGACCTGATAGCCGCTTTTCTTCGGCAACACGACATCGAGAAGAATGAGGTCCGGCTGATGGCGCCGGGCCTGTTCTAGCGCCTGCTCGCCGTCCTCGGCCGTGACGATGGTGAATCCCCGGGATTCCAACGCCTGTTGCATCATCTGCAGGTAAGCCGGACTGTCTTCGACAACAAGAATGCGTTTCTCCATCACACCGCGCCTCCGTTCCCTGCCAACGGCCTTGATTCGTCCTTCATATGGCGTATTTCCTCACCGCTTCGGCCAGTGTCGCTTCCTGGAACGGCTTCGTGATGTAGTCGGTCGCTCCAGCCAGCCGGCCTTTTACTTTGTCGAAGAACCCGTCCTTGCCTGACAGCATCACGACAGGGATACGCTTCGTGGCGGGATTCTGTTTGATCGCTTTGCAAACCTGGTAACCGTCCATGCCGGGCATAGTGATATCCAACAGAATGAGATCCGGCATGATGGAAGCCGCCACGCTTAACGCCTCCCCGCCTTCCTTTGCCGTCATGACCCTGTAGCCCAGCCGCTCCAGAGTGATCGAAACGATCTTCCGGACGGTCAGGCTATCGTCCACCGCCATCACGAGTTTGCGCGTCGAGATGGCATCCGCCAGTTGCGACAGGGCGGCATTGGCCCCATTCATTGAAAGCGCCTTGCGCAAGTGGGGAAGGGCCTCGGCCGAGCGATTCATGTTGAGGTAGGCGAGTGCGAGATTGATGCGGCAGTCCAGCGTATCGGCTGTCCGGATCTGCTTGCCAAACCGCTCCACCGCATCCAGCAGCAGTTCCTCGTTGGCCCCTTTATTGGCGACGTAGTCCTCGATCACGGCAACGCCGACAATTGCCTTGCAGGTTGGACACTTTCTCATGGGAAAGGCGGCGGCGCTCATGCATAACGGGCAGGCCCATGTGTTGACGATAGGACTCGCCGGGGCGGGCGCCGGCGCGGCTTGGGTTTGCTGTTGGACTCCGCCAAGAGGCCGAGGAGCCGCGGACTGCGCGCCCAACCCGCGCTGCTGAGCGCTTTCCTGGAGGCGCGACAGCGCGAGCGCGTTGATGGCCTGCTGGTTTTTGGGATTGATGTCCAGGACCCGGTTTAACGCGTCGTAGGCTACTTCCCTGCTCTCGGCCAATCCAGCCACCCACAGCCAGGCGCGCTCATTTTTGGGTTCCTTGGCGACGATCTCACAAAGGAGTCTCCGGGCCAGTGTGAGTTGGCCCAACTTCGCCGCAGTTATCGCCTCCGAAAGAGCAACCTGTGGGCTGACCCACGTCGCCTCGGCCATCTATCCTCTACCTCCCACCCGGCGCGGGCTTTCGCTATGGGCTCGACCCCTCGCCACTGTTGGCCAAGGGCCAATCGGTTCCGCCCGTCCAGCCGCGCTGGGCCGCTTCCATTCCCTATCGGCCATTCGGCCGCAGTCTGTTGACCGGCCACGCCCTACTGTTACGGCGAACCCGGCCGCCATGCCATCCAGTCATGTCAGCAGGCGAGACCCCTGAAAGGGTTATGGTCTGTTCTGGACTCGCCGTGCTGTTCGGTCCGCCCGGCAACGAGGCCGGGCTGGTCGAGAATTCTATCTAGCTCATGTTCTGGTTATTCGTCTAATCGAGACAATCGGGGGGGAACATTAGGGATGTTTGAGGAAAACTTGGAGTTGGGGGGAAGGAATGTACTGAGCAGGTGTAGTTGGCAAGCGTAGGGCCACTGAATTTGACCGCCGCGGGGGCTGAAGAAGAATGATGGGGCCGGCCCGACGGGCCGGCGACGGTCAGGCCGCTCAAGTAAAGCCGCGGCCGCCGGAACCGGGGCCACAACCGCCGCCGCCAGTCGCACGGACGGAGCATGCCGAGACCTGGCGGTGGACGTTCTCCGACTGGCAATGCGGGCAGCGCAGGCCCTGGTCAGCCTCCGACATGCGCCGCAGTTGTTCGTAGAGCCGCCCGCAGTTCTCACATCGGTACTCGTACATTGGCATGGCTAATTCTATTGTACGAGATGCATTCGACGGTTCCCGGTGACGCCGGCGATACCGGATCGGCGTTGATTTGCCGGCCGTTTTGGGATAAGACTGAGCCGGAGGCTTGTGGCATGGGCAAAGTCAAGGTGGTGGGAGTCGTTCTAGGAGTATTTTTCGTCGCTTGGATGATTGGCCGTTATTGGAATCTGAAGCCGGAGACCAAATTGGACCATGTCGTCCGGCCGGGTGAGACTGCGGTGGCGGAAGGGCATGGGACGCCGCGAGTGTGGGCTGCAACCGACGCCGGAATGACTTACGAACTTCACGCCGCCACGGCGAAGGGAGACGAGGCGTTTCTGCGCAAGGCAGAGGCTGATGGGAAGGCATTCGCAATCGAAGTCGGGGCGCGCCTCAGGGTGACGGGTGAATCGGGGTCCAAGCGGCGGATCGAGGTCCTGAGCGGGCCCAAGACTGGCAAGGCCGGATGGGTCGAGTTTGAATGCCTCCGGCCGTTAGGCCGGGGTGAGGCGGATGGCGGCTAGACCGGTTTGGTCTGGATCTTCTGCATCCTTCCCATGAATAAGTGCATGCAAGTGAATGCGACCAAATGGAAGGCGCCCATAATGACGAAGACCGGCTTGTACCCGAAATGGGTCACCAAATAGGCGGGCAGCAATGCGGTGAAAATGACCCCGCCCATGCCGCCCATGAATCCCCCAATGCCGGTGACGGAGGCCACTGCGGACTTCGGAAAGACGTCGGAGACTGTCGTATACAGATTTGCGGACCATCCCTGGTGCGCGGCCGTGGCGAGGCTGATGAGGGCGATTGCGGCGAAGATATTGGGCTGAATCACGCAGGTAGCGGCCACCGGCATGCATAGGGCAAAGAACGCCATGGTCGTCTTGCGGGCTTTGACGTTCGACCAGCCGCGGCGCATGAGGAAGCCGGAAACCCAACCACCTGCCACGCTGCCGAAATCGGCCATCAAGTAGATGAAAGGCAAGGCCCAGCCGATTTGCTCGAGGCTAAGTCCGCGTTCTTCCTTAAAGTAGAGAGTCAGCCAGGTCAGATAGAACCACCAGACAGGGTCACTGAAGAACTTGCCCAACGCGAAGCCGTAAGTTTGCCTGTGGCCGAGAGCTTCGATCCAGCCCATCCTGGCCTCCACCTTTTCGTCCGGATCTGAATGAATGTAGGCCAGTTCTTCTGCGTTAACCGACTTGTGCTCGGATGGGACGCGGTAGTACCACCACCACAATGAGAGACAGATGATACCGGTGGCGGCAGTAATCAGGAAGCAATCACGCCATCCGAAATGGGAGTTCATCCAAACGAAGACGGGCGGACCGATCATGGTGGCGACGTTGGTGCCGGCGTTGAAGATACCCGTGGCGAAGGCGCGGTCCTTCTTGGGGAACCACTCGGTGACTGCCTTGATCGCTGCCGGGAAGTTGCCCGATTCCCCCAAGCCCAGTACGCCACGCCAGAATCCGAGCGAAATCGCGCTGCGGGACAGAGCATGAAGGCCAGCCGCGATGCTCCACAGGAAGATGGCAATAGAGTAGCCGCGGCGCGTACCGACCCGGTCAATCATCTTGCCCATGACAAGGAAGCCGATCGCGTAGGTGAACTGGAAGGCGCTGTTGATATAGCCGTACTCCATCTTCGACATGCCCAGGTCTTCGAGGATTACCGGACTGAGGATGCCCAGAATGATGCGGTCCAGATAATTGTTCGTGGTGATTAGGAAGAGAATCGCCAGGACGATCCAGCGCGTACGGGTCGGGCGGTTTTCGGGCATGACTGTCTTGAGATTCTATCGAAGTTTGGTCTCGGAGCGCGGATTATGGGCCTTTCGCGCAGCGGCCCTGGAAGGCGATGGGCACGCGAATTGCCGCCCGGCCTAATCTGCTACGCTACTCTCGGCACACATGAAACTCCGCCGCAGACTCGAAAAACGACAACTCGACTGGGCCCAGGCCCACGGCATAGAGACCCGCCACGACGAGCGGACGGGCGAGGCACTGCTCCAGGTCGTCAACCTCGATGACAACTTCCGCGTCCCACTGCCTGAAGAAGCGAAAACTCAGCTCATGCGAGGTTCTGGCGGGGAACTCAATCCGCCCGATGGCACAACGGGCCATGTTTACTCGCTTGCGTCATCCATGGCGCTGTGCCTGAACTTCATGGAGGCCTGGCGAGGCGGAGGTATCGAGTCGCTCGCCCAGGCGCTCGGTTTTGACGAAGACCGTCCGTTGCGCGCCTGGTACGACGTTCGGGTCCCCCTATCGGTGAAACGAACCGAGGCGCCGTCGGTCGATGTGATGCTGGTTTCCGTCAAAGGCGACGGCTACATGTATGGCATCGAGGCGAAGTTCTGCGAAGCCTATGACGGCAAGCCGCGCCCAGGGCTCACCCGGGCCTATGCCGAACGCAAGGACCTGCTCGACGGCTGGCCCCGCATGCAACGCATCGCCCGTTCTCTCGACGGCCACAGCGAGTCCGCGCCGCGTTTCATCCACGCCTCGCAGTTGATCCGCCAATTGATGGTGATGCGCAAGAACTTCGGCCGCTCGAACTTCGCCCTCATTCACCTCTGGTACGACGTCAATGACCGTGACGCCCGCGCGTATCAGGCCGAGATGGATGACTTCGCGATAAAGGCCCGGCAAGACGGCATCGCCTTTCTGTCGAAGAGTTGGCAGCAGGTGTTCAGGTTGACTCAAGCGATGCAAATGCCCGATGGCTGGCGGGAGTACATGGACTCTCGGTACGGGCTCTCGAAGGTTGCCAAGGCCGAATGACTCACCGCCTCTACTACCGTGTCCGGCCCGGCCATCTCGCGGTTTGCCGCCTCGACCCCGCTGTTCCGATCCCCGCCTGGTTGCCGGACCGAGGATGGTCTTCCATAACTCGTACTCCAGCCGAGTTGTCCATCGTCTGCGAGGAAGCGCTGGTACCTCCTGGCGTCAAGAGTCAGGGCGGTTGGCGGCAAATCGAACTTGCCGGGCCTTTCGATTTCCAAATGACCGGCATCCTCGCCAGCATCCTCAACCCGCTGGCCGCCGCCGGTGTCCCCATCTTTGCGATATCCACGTTCGACACGGATTGGGTGTTGATCCCGGGCGAACATCTAGAGAAAGCCAAGCAGGCGCTCGCCGCCGCGGGTCATAATGAAATTTGATCCCCCAGGCAAAGCAGTGGCTTAGCGAGGCGCGGCGCATCGCCGTGCTCACAGGAGCGGGCGTCTCCGCCGAGAGCGGAGTGCCCACTTTTCGCGGCCCAGGCGGTCTGTGGCGGACCTTTCGCCCCGAGGAACTTGCCACCCAAGGGGCATTCGCACGCGACCCGAAGCTCGTCTGGGAGTGGTACGACTGGCGGCGATCGCTCATTGCCAGAGTTGACCCAAATCCTGGCCACAGCGCCCTTGCCGCGCTCGAGGACCGCTCCCCGGAATTCACCCTCATCACCCAGAATGTCGATGGTCTCCACGAGCGTGCCGGCAGCCGCCGCGTTCATCGCCTCCACGGCAGTATCTGGCGCGTCCGCTGCACAGAATGCTGCGCCGAGACCACGGACGAGCGTGTGCCGCTGCCCGAAATCCCGCCGCGCTGCGGGTGCGGCGCGCTTGTCCGCCCCGGCGTTGTCTGGTTCGGCGAACCCCTCCCGGCCTCTGAATGGATATCCGCCGAGCGCGCTGCCAAGACCTGCGACCTGTTCATCGTTGTTGGCACAAGCGCCCAGGTTTACCCCGCCGCCGCGCTCATTCCTATGGCGGCCCAAGCCGGCGCGAGAATCATCGAAATCAATATGGAAGATACCCCACTGAGCGGCGTGGCTGGCCTCTCTCTCCGGGGCAAGGCGGGCGAGATCCTGCCTCAACTCATCTCATGAAAATCGCATTTTTCGACGCATTTTCCGGCATCGCCGGCGACATGGCCGTGGCCGCCCTCATCGACGCCGGTGCGGACGCCGATGCGCTCGTCCGCGGACTGGATTCCCTTGGAACCGGCGCGAGTTTCGTGGTTGAGCGCGTGAAGATGAAGGGCATCTTGTCGACCCGCTTCACCGTGGAGCATGAGGACCAGAAAAAGCACCGCCACTTGCCGCATATCGTCAAGATGATCGAGGCCGCTGACTTGCCTGCTTGCGCCAAGCGGGATGCCATCCGGGTCTTCGAGGTTCTCGGCGAAGCCGAGGCAACAGTTCACGGGACCCCGGTCGACAAGGTGCACTTCCACGAAGTCGGAGCGGTCGATTCCATCTGCGACATCGTGGGAGCGTGTCTCGGTCTGAACCTGCTGGGCATCGAAGCCGTCTATTGCTCGCCAATCAACACCGGCTCCGGCACGGTCGTCGCCGACCACGGCGTGATGCCCGTGCCCGCCCCGGCGACGGCATTGCTTCTCAAGGGCAAACCTGTCTATGCGAGCGGTCCGGAAACTGAGCTCACCACGCCAACCGGCGCGGCTCTAATGGCTGCCCTTTCACAGGGATTCGGACCGATGCCTGCGATGACGATCTCGTCCACCGGCTTCGGCGCGGGCACAAAGGAATTCCCTGGCCAAGCCAACGTTCTGCGCCTGATCGTGGGAGAGACTTCGACAGCAGCCGAGACGGTCTCGGTCTCGGTCATCGAAGCCAACATCGACGATTCGACGCCTGAAGTTCTCGGCTACGCCATGGAGCGGTTGTTTGCCGCAGGCGCCCTGGACGTTACTCTTCAGCCTGTCTTTATGAAGAAACAGCGGCCAGGCATACTGGTTCAGGTCATCGCCAAGCCGGAGGACCGCGACGCTCTTTGCCGCATCCTGATGAACGAAACGTCCACGATCGGCGTGCGCTTTGCGCTGGCCGAGCGGATGGTCGCCGAAAGACACTGGGTCGAGGTCGAGACTGGGCATGGGCGAGTCCGCATCAAGATCGCTGGAACAACCGCAGCGCCTGAATTTGAAGATTGCCGGACGCTGGCATCGGAAACGGGTTTGCCGCTGAAACAGATTATGTCCGCCGCGCTGGCGGCCTACGAAAGAGACCGCTCATGAGCAAGAAGTACTATCTGACGACGCCTATCTACTACGTCAACTCGGCACCTCACCTGGGCACTGCCTACTCGACGCTGGTGGCCGATTCCATCCGGCGCTACCGTTCCATGACGGGCTATGATGCGCTGCTGGTCACTGGTTCAGACGAGCACGGCCAGAACGTCGAGCGCGCCGCGAAAAAGGTTGGCATTACGCCCATCGATTTCGCCAGCCGGGTCGCCGACGAGTTCAAGACCCAGTGGAACAAGTTCAACATTGACTACCGGTTTATCCGCACGTCAAGCGAGCGGCACCGGCACGTTGTTCAGGAACTGTTCCGCCGTTGCATCGACAACGGATACATCTACAAGGGCTCCTACACCGGCCAGTACTGCTTCAGTTGCGAGTTGTATGTGAACGAAGCCTCCGAAGGCGATCCCTGCCCGGATTGCGGCCGCCCCACGGAAGCGGTTACGGAGGAGAACTATTTCTTCAAGCTCTCCGCCTTCCAGGACCGCCTTCTAGAGCACTATGAGAGACACCCGGACTTCGTGATTCCGGAAACCCGCCTCAACGAGATTGTCTCCTTCGTTAAGGGCGGTTTAAACGATCTTTCCATCACCCGCACATCCATCAAATGGGGTATTCCGGTCCCGGTCGAAGGCAACCACGTTTTCTATGTCTGGTTTGACGCGCTGACAAGCTACATGAGCGCCGTCGAGGGAGAGCATTACTGGCCGGCCGATGTTCACTTGATCGGCAAGGACATCTTGCGCTTTCACGCCATCTACTGGCCGGCCTTCCTCATGGCGGGCGGCTATGAACTGCCGAAGCAGATCATGGCCCACGGCTGGATTCTTAAAGACAATGCCAAGATGTCGAAATCGCGCGGCAACGTCGTCCGGCCCGAGCCGTTGCGCGAGGTTGTTGGAACGGACACGATGCGCTACTTCCTGATGCGCGAGATTCCGTTCGGCCAGGATGGCAGCTTCAGCTACGATGCCCTGGTCGCCCGTGCCAACTCCGATTTAGCCAACGGGCTGGGCAACCTTACTTCACGCACGCTGACCATGATCCGCCAGTACCGCGGAGGGTTGGTCCCGACCTCGCAGGGAATCGCCGAAATCGCCGAGGAGGGGCGCCAGACGATCTTCGGTTACCGCGAGAATTTCGAGAAGTTTCAGTTCCACCGCGCCCTGGAGCAGCTCTGGTCTCTGATTGGCGCGGTCGACCGGGCCATCGTTCAGTACCAGCCCTGGGTGCTGGCCAAGAAGAAAGATGATGAGTCGCAGGCGAGGCTGAACGATATCCTATATACCGCCGCAGAGGTGGTCCGTTTGTCCGCCGCGCTGCTGGCCCCAGTGATGCCCGATTCGGCGGCGAAGATCTGGCGCATGCTCGGCATGGCAGGAGAACTGGCGTCGGTCAGGCTGGATCAGCTCGATTGGGGCCAGTTACCCACGGGCCAGACGATTGGAGTAGTGGAAGCAGTCTTCCCGCGAATCGACGCGGCCACGGCCGTGGAAAGGATGCACGAATTGGACGAACAGGAAGTTGCCCGGCTGGATGCCCTTATGGGCAAGACCACGCCGCCTGCCGAAGTTGCGGCGCCGGCAGTGGAGGAATGGAAGGCGCCCGAGGGCGTGCCGCCGCTGGCGCCCACCATCACCATCGACGATTTCGCCAAGATCGATTTGCGCGTCGCAAAAGTGCTCGCAGCCGAGCGGGTCGAAGGCGCCGACAAGCTGCTGAAACTGACGGTCGACGCAGCCGAGAAGGAGCCGCGCACTCTGGTGGCCGGGATCGCAAAGTACTACACGCCTGAACAGCTAGTAGGACGAAAGGTTGTCATCGTCGCCAACCTGCAACCCAGGAAACTGCGCGGCATCGAGAGCAATGGCATGATCGTCGCCGCGTCTCTGGAAGGCGGCCCGGCCGTGCTTGCGGGTTTCCACGAGGACATCCCGGTGGGCGCGCGCTTGAAGTAATGATTGTCGATTCACATTGCCATCTCGATGGCAAGTCCTTCGACTCCGACCGCGTGCAGGTGATTGAACGCGCTCGCGCCGCGGGTGTCGAAACGCTTGTCGCCATCGGGTCAGGAGATGGCCCGCCCGACCTCGAAGCAGGCATTCGTTTGGCTGAGGCGTATCCGTTCATCTACGCCACCATCGGCGTCCATCCCCACGAGGCGTCGAAGGCCGACGAGTCAACCTGGGCCGAGTTGCGTTCACTCGCCGCTCACCCAAAGGTCATCGCCATCGGAGAGATCGGTCTCGATTACCACTACAACTTTTCGCCTCGGGGTGTTCAGCGCGAGGTTTTTGTCCAGCAATTAGAGATCGCCCGCGACGCTGGCCTGCCCATTGTCATCCACACCCGCGAAGCCTGGGACGACACGTTCTCGATCCTTGACTCCCACTGGCCGCCCGGCGGGCCCGGCGGCATCATGCACTGCTTTTCGGGTGGTCCCGACGAAGCTCAGCGATCGCTCGCCATCGGATTCCACATTAGTTTCAGCGGAATCGTGACGTATCCGAAGGCGTTGGAGGTCCAGGAGGCTGCCAAACTGGTCCCACTGGACCGGCTGCTGATTGAGACCGATGCCCCGTACCTGGCGCCAGTTCCGCACCGTGGCAAGCGAAACGAACCCGCCTTCGTCTTTGAAACGGCCAAGTGGCTGGCGGAGTTGCGAGGCGAGCCTCTCGAACTCGTCGCCGAAGCCACCACCCAAAACTGGCGCAGCCTCTGTTTGCCAGAGACGAAGCGCAGAAGGTAAACTGGGCACAGCCAATGGCTTCAGGCAAACTGGGCCAAGCCCTCACAGCCCGCGAGATTTTCAACCTCGTCTCTTCCGACCTCGAGATGGTGGAAGCGGAGCTGCGTCTGCAGTGTTCGGGCAGCGTCGAGGCTGTCGGCCAGATCGCGCACTACCTGCAAGGCAATGGAGGCAAGAGGCTTAGGCCGATTCTCCTGCTTGTGAGTTGTAGACTCTTCCAAGCGCCGTCGGCCGAGGCCATCCGTCTAGCCGCCGTGGTTGAACTGATCCATACGGCCACCCTGGTCCATGACGACATCATTGATGAGGCACGTACTCGCCGCGGCAAGCCTTCGGCCAACGTGGTGTGGGGAAATCAGGTTTCCGTGTTGGCCGGCGACTGGCTTTACATGCAGGCGTTCCAGATCGCTCTGCGCCAGCGCAGTTTCGAAGTGCTGGACCTTCTGATCACGCTCACTCAACAGATGGTGGATGGCGAACTGCTTCAACTCGAGCGCCTCGGCCGCATCGACATCAGCGAGCCCGACTCGATGGAACTCATCGACCGGAAGACAGCCAGTCTCTTTTCTGCCTGCACACGTCTTGGCGGCATCGCCGGCGGCGCAACCACGCGCGATGTGGAGTTGCTCGGCGAGTTCGGCTGGAACCTCGGCATGGCCTTCCAACTGATCGACGACATCCTCGACTTCACCAGCCGAGAATCCGTTCTTGGCAAGCCAGTCGGCAACGATTTGCGTGAAGGCAAAGTGACATTGCCGCTGATTTACGCCCTTGAGCATGCCACTGCCGATGAGCGGCAGATGATCCAAAGGGTCCTGAATACCAACGCTTACGATGAGACTCCGTTCGAGCGGGTGTTGAAGATCGTCGAGCGGTACGGCGGCATCGAACGAACGAGGCAGCGCGCCAGTCAGTTCACTTCAAAGGCGCGAGACCTCCTGGCCACATTCCCCGATTCACCCGCTCAGCGCGCGCTTCAAGCCGCCACCAACCTGGTGGCGGACCGCGACCGCTAAGGCGGCTGTTGAACGCCCGAGTGTAGCCCCTCAGAATACGGTTTTGTTCGCAAATACGAGTTGAGTGCGCAACTAGAGCCAGGCGCTCAGTCCTTCGTGTCTGACTCGCCAGCCGAGTTTTGGGAAGCCGTTCCAGGCGGCCGCCATCATGGCCACGGCGGCCAGCAAACCTCCATTGCCTGGTAAATAGAGCGGCAAGTTCGGCCTTTGGTAGTTGTGCCCGTTCGGCAGCCATTCGTTCTTCGGCGAGTTCATGAACAAGGCGTCCACGGCGAGATCGGGCTCGCCGAGTTTGGCGGCTGTCATGGCTGTCATGGGGAAGTCCCAACCCCACGTGTCGGGCCATTGCCAGTCATTCATGACCTTCCTCAGCGTCCGTCTCATCGTTTCTTTGTCTACCCCCTGCCCAGCCAAAACCCCATAAGCCCCTAGCATGGACGGATGGTCCCTATGGCGCTGAGTGAACGTTTCCGGACAATTCTCGTGCGCCAAGTAGAGCCCGTCGTTCACCGGCAGAGGGGACATACGTTTCCGCACGTCGTCCCACTTGGGTACGTGAGCCAATCCCGCGCGTTTGCGCCACTGTTGAGCGACGCCGAGCATCTGCATCCATTGCGACAACTCAAATATTGGGTTCCAAGTCTCGCGCGGCGGATGATTCTCCTGCGCGGGGATCAGAGGCGGACCCAGGACATACCGCCCTGCCCGCTCCACGGCGTAGTCAGCCATGAACTCAGCGGACTTGAAAACGATCTCCGCATAGCGCTGCACCGTGTGCTTGTTTGGATGTGAGCGGTAACACAGTTCTGCCAGGGCGATGGGATGCGGCTGCTGCCAGATGAGCATCTCGCCCACTCCGGACGGACTGTCGCGGCCTTGGAGATCTGTCATCTTGGGCCAGCGCACACCCTTGTAGCCTTGCGCCTGAGCCTTCTCCGCAGCCACCGGCAAAATTCGCTGGTAGTAGGCCATACTGCGCTCGAGGAGCGGTGTTCGCCCCCACAGGGCGAAGTGCGCCGCATGCCACCAGTGCATTTCCAGGTGAAACTTGCCGTACCAACTGTTGCAAGTCAGGCCAGTCTCTTGCGGCGGCGCGGAGCCAGAGCACTGGATTGCCGTCAAGTACTCGGACAGGACCACACGCCGCTCCAGTTCAGCCGCCCTCGGGTCCGTGCTGCCGGAAAAGTCGACCACGCCGCCTGTGGACCAGAATCGCCTCCAGTGCTCCGAGTTGGCCGCGAAGCAGTTACTCGCGCGCAGTGCCTGGCGGGGAGATGCTTGCGCCAAGAATTCACACACGAACTCCAGATGTTTGCCCGAAAGGACGATCTTGTGTTCACCGGCTCTCTCTGCCCGCGCCTGTCCAACCCAACTCAGATTGGCGTGGTAACGTTCGTTGTCCAGGCTCCTCTCAAGGGAGATTGCGGCCGGGCCGTGAGCGACGATTCGGGTAGAGTGCCTTGCCGGACTAGTCCAATCCGATGCGCTCATCCCTGGCGAGCCATATGGGAACTCGACGGCGATCCGCAACCGACCCTGGTCTACCAGTGCAGACTCGACGGAAACAGCCAATGCGTCACGGCCCGGATGGCAGCAGGTGATAACGGAGACCAGCGTTCCGCGCAGGTCGAAACGGCTCTTCAACAGGCCTGTCCAAAGATCCAGTTCCTGCTCAATGCCGCCCAGATCGCTGGCGTCCAAGGGACGCAGATCCAGTTCAAGTCCTATCCTGGCCAGATTCAGCCGGTGCGGGTTCTCCCGGAGCCAATTGAACAGCCTTTCCTGCCCCTTGGCGCTGGTCTTATAGCCGACTGCGCGGCCGTAGGTGTCGAACGGCTCGAGTTTCAATTGGTCGGGCGCAAGTCCATCAGGGATAGGAAAGCTGTGCCATCCCCATTGGGACTGTGTGCAAAGCGGAATCGTCTTTTCGTAGATAGGAGCGATCGACTGCAACCCAGTCACATCCGCTGTGAAAGCAAACTCACCGTTGCCGACCGACAGCGGCGAACGTGGGTTTACCGCCCGCAGAAGAGGGTTATGGCGGCGCACTCTGGCCATACGATCGATTGGGTTCGCGGCTGGTACGCTCCTGCCGCTTGTGGCGCACGCAGGTGCGGCCAGGAATCCGCGCCTTGTGATTTGACTATTCATACCTGTCTCTTTGGCTCCACGCGGGATGCCATGCAGCCCGGCGCGCATGTTGCTAAGCTACCGCATCCGTTGCTGCCCGGAGGACTTGAGCCCTGAGAGTTTTTCGTATCGAGGCCAGAACCCACCGTCTGCCGGATGTACAATCGATTCAACCACCATGTCCCACGAAGAATCCAATTCCACGCGGCGCCAGTTCCTGGTCCGAGAAACCAGCATCGCGACTGCCGCCGCAGCATTCGCGACAGGACGCGTTCTCGGCGCCAATGATCGCATCAACATTGCCTTCATCGGCAACGGGATGCAGTTCGAAGGATTGGTCAGAGGTTTCAAAGCCCGCCGGGACCAGAAAAAGGACCTGAACATCGCCGCTTGTTGCGATGTTTGGGAGCCACGTCTCAAGTTCGGCCTGGAGCAGTCCGGCGCCGAGAAGGGCTACAAGGACTACCGCGAGGTTTTGGCGAGGAAGGACATTGACGGCGTCGTCTTGGCAGTACCCGACCACTGGCATTACCAGATGGCCAGCGATGCCATGGCTGCGGGCAAGGATGTCTACCTGGAAAAACCAATGACGCGCACCGTGGAAGAAGCAGCCAAACTGACCGCGCAGTCACAGAAGACCGGACGTCTCATCCAACTGGGCGGGTCCGGACCGGCCACCAAACTGTATTGGAAGGTGAATGAGTACCTCAAGGCCGGAAAAGCAGGAAAAGTCCTGTGGGGCCTGATCAGCTACAACCGCAATACGCGGACGGGCATGTGGGATTACCCGATTCCAGGAGTTGGGGACACGCCGTGGCCCGATGCGAAATTCTCCCTTGAGAACATCGATTGGAAGATGTGGCTTGGCCCTGCACCTAAGCGCAAACTCAGTGCCGAACGCTACTTCCGCTGGCGCAAGTTCTGGGACTACTCCACCGGCAACGCAGGAGACCTGCTCTATCACAGGCTCGGCATGATGAGCACCATGATCGGTTTTGACTTCCCCACACGTGCCGTCGGAATCGGCGGTACCTATGTCCAAAAGAACCGGGAAGTACCCGATACATACATGACCATGATCGAGTACCCGGGCGATTACGCCATCAACATGGTCTCGTGCATGGCCAACCAGACCTCGGTGCCCGAGACGGTCTACGCAAACTGGGCCACCATTCAGATTGTCATGGCGCCGCCAGCGCCCGGCGCCCAGGCCACTGGAGGACTTCGCCGCGGCCGCATGATCGCTTCGATCAAGGCCGAACGTCAGTTTGAGAAGGAATTTCGAGAAGCCAACGACGGCAGAACCGAGGTCACAATCGAAGGCGAGGCAGGACCCAGCTTGGGCGACGACTGGATAGATTGCATGCGCAGCCGCCAGGCGCCTGTGTACAATGCGCTGCGCGGCTACCAGGTGATGGTAGCCATTGCGCTCGGAGTTGAGTCCTACCGCAAGGGCAAGGTTATGGCGTTTGACCCGGTTCGCCAGGTGATGAGGCCCACTCCTCCTCCTCATCGGGAGTATCCCCCGAGCGAGTGATTCGAATCGCGCTGCAAAGCCGTAAATTGGCGGAGGACTTACCATCAACTGGCGTGGGCCCGGTGACTCCGACGGCTATCGCCTGACCTCTCGCAGCCGGCTGGGGTTGACATGAGCATCGCAATACCATAATCTCTATTTAGAATAGGGACTTTGAATGCAGACCCTCATGAATGTATCTGTCCGTTGCGAGTACGCGTTACGCGCGATCCTAGATCTGACGTTGGCCGAGCCAGGCGCGCCAGTCAGGATCGCGGACATCGCAAGACGGCAGGAGATCCCGCAGAAGTTTCTGGAAACAATCCTGGCAGACTTGAAGAAGCAGGGGTTTCTTGAGTCCCGCCGCGGCGCCGAGGGCGGATATCTGCTGGCCCGTGAAGCTGAGTCAATCACAGTTGGGTCAGTGATCCGGGCATTGGAAGGCGGCAAGACCGGACGGGCTTCGCTGGACAAGAGAGGGCCTCTGGACTTCTTCTGGGCCGAAGTGGACGGGGCAATTGAAGCCGTGATAGGCCGGACGAGTTTCGCCGAACTGGCAAGGGCCTGGAGGGAGAGGCAGTCTCGATTTGTGCACAACTGGGAGATATAGCGAGCATGAACATCTATGCTGACAATTCCTTGAGCATTGGCCGCACTCCGCTGGTCAAGCTGAACAGGTTGACAGAGGGAGCAAAGGCTACGGTCCTTGCCAAGATTGAGGGACGCAATCCGGCCTATTCCGTGAAGTGCCGGATCGGCGCGTCGATGGTGTGGGATGCGGAAGAACGGGGCATTTTAAGACCCGGCAAGGAACTGGTAGAACCGACATCAGGCAACACTGGAATCGCGTTGGCGTTCGTGGCGGCGGCGCGCGGCTACCCTATCACCTTGACAATGCCGGAAACCATGTCGATCGAGCGCCGCAAAGTGTTGAAAGTGTTTGGTGCGAACTTGGTCCTGACCGAAGGCGCGAAGGGAATGAAGGGAGCTGTAGCGAAAGCCGAGGAGATCCGGGATTCCGACCCGGACCGCTATGTGCTTCTGCAGCAGTTCCAGAATCCGGCCAATCCCAAAATCCACTTCGAAACGACCGGACCCGAGATCTGGCAGGACACTGGGGGGAACGTAGATGTCTTTGTGTCGGGTGTGGGGACGGGCGGCACGATCACGGGCGTGAGCAAGTACTTAAAACAAAAGAACAAGGGCGTTGTCTCGGTGGCGGTTGAGCCCGCGCACAGCCCGGTCATCACCCAGACGCTCAACGGTGAACCGTTGCAGCCCGGACCACATAAGATCCAGGGTATCGGCGCAGGATTTATTCCGGGAACATTGGATCTCAGTTTGGTGGACAGGGTCGAGCAGGTGACCAACGACGAGTCGATGGAAATGGCGCGGAGGCTCGCCCGCGAAGAGGGGATTCTCTGCGGGATCTCGTGTGGGGCCGCAGCCGCAGCGGCAGTACGTTTGGCCCGGCGCGAGGATATGGCGGGAAAGACAATTGTGGTTGTGCTGCCAGACGCCGGCGAAAGGTACCTGACTTCGGCGCTGTTCGAAGGCATGTTCGCTGACTAGGGGCAGAAAGATGAGGTCCGCTGGATTCAGCGAGTGAAAAAAAGCGGGCGCGCCGGATGGGTACCGATGATGGCGCCCGCTGCTCGTAACGGGGATTGATTTAAAAGCGCATCCTGCCGAGCCAAGGTTACACGCCAGCTTCAGAGGCTGGAGCAGTTGGGGCCAGAAGACCAAAAGATAGGCCTTGATCTTCTTCGCCTTTTGTTCTACTATTGAGCAAAGAAACGGCGAAGACAATGAACGTTCAATCGAACCTGCATATCGGATTGGCTGCGGGCGGTCCGCTCTCGGAATCGCTCAGGAACTGCATGGAGCCGCGAAAGGGCCACCCCGTTGCCAGGTTGGCCGAGTATGTGGATCTAGTGCACTTGGCTTGGACACGCGAAGCGCCGCTGAAGGCTGAGATCAGTCAACTTTATGTAAAGCAAGTGCAGGCAAATCCTGATTTCGTTTTCACCGCAGCGATCGGCTCCAGGTTCACCTACGACAGGGATCTGGATCAGGCTGCCGTGGGTGCGTGGAAGCAGGGCTTCATGCCCATGCTTCGGGCGCGGAGGCTGGCAAGCCTGACGATGCAGTTCCCCTGGTCGTTCAAATTCACGGCAGAGAATCGGGAACACTTGATCAAGTTGCGGCGAGCCTTTCATGAGTTCCCACTGTCTGCGGAGTTCAGGCACGAAAGCTGGATGGCAGACGAAGCGATCTCCACGCTCATCGATTATCACGTTTCGCTCGCCAATATAGATCAGCCCTCTTACTTCCGCGCTATGCCTCCCACAGCAATCCTCACGGCGGGTACGGCCGTCGTGATGATGCATGGGCGGATGTCGGCGGATATTTTTGGGGGATTTGACCGGCACACGAATCCGGCGCCTTACCGCTATACAACCGAGGAGATTGAGGAATGGCTGGGCAGGGTTCGCAGACTATCGGCAAATGCGACCAGGACGGTGGTTGTCTATCACAACTTCGACTCCCGGAACGCGTTTGTGAACGCCCTTCAAACTGTCGAGATGATGGGCGTCTCCCGTCTGAAGGCTCCTGCCGGGTTGATCCGCCAGTTTCCACAGGAACTTGGAGCATTCCGTGCAAGCCGTCCGGTGCAGCACTTGCTGCTGCCCCGGTATGCGCCAGATACGGCCGTCGCGTGACCGGTTGTCAATCCTCCCGGGATAGTGCGGTATCCTATTCTGCACAGACACCTGTTGGAGGCTCCCTATTATGAAACGATTTGTCCAATCCGTCATGGTGTGCCTTCTGGCCACCATCACTGTAAACGCCGGAGAGAAGGGCGTAATGCACTGTTTCACGTTCAGTGAAGTTGAGGCGGCGACGCCAGCCGACTGGGCGGCGTTTGCCAAGGCTACCGACGAGTTGCCGTCGAAGATACCTGGACTGATGCATCTCATGCACGGAAAACTGGCCCGCCCGTTGGGCCTGATGTCCGCGGCTGGGCCGATGGATGAGGAGACAACAAAGAAGTACCGCGCCGGAGAATCCGTCCAGGCGAGCGTGAAGATGCTCAGGCGGCAATATGGAGTCTGCATGCACTTCAAGGATGAGGAGTCATTCAAAGCCTACGGCAAGCACGAAGCGCATGCTGCCTGGGTCAAGGCGTACGAGAAAGTGCGCCAGTACGGGACTACGACCTACCAGATTCTTGGCCAGTAGTGCGCGATCCAGTCTCCCGCCGGCTGCCGGGCCCAGACCCGGCACGGCGGGATCTGTGTATCCGGAAGGTTGTCGAAGCCTTAGTATGTGCATTATGAGACTTAGTCCAGCCTTCATCCTAGTGTTGCTCCCGACGATCACCATCGCCCAGATCGTCACACATAGAGGTGTGTACTCAGACCCCAGGCCGCTTTGGGCTGCGGGCCTCAGGCTGGACGAAGCGGGGATCAATGCCGTCTTTGTCCATGGAGGCTCTATTCAGGAATCCTTGATGGAGCGCGCCGGAACCGAAGGAGCTAAGGTCTATGCCGAGTTCGCGACGTTGAATGGCAAGGGGTATGTCGAGAAGCATCCTGAGGCGTGGCCGATCAATGAGAAGGGCGAGCGGTCGCCCGCCGCGACATGGTTCATGGGGGTTTGCCCGACTGATCCGGGCTTCCGAAGTTACCGCCAGAGACAACTGGAGACGCTGCTCGACCGGTTCGACCTTGCCGGCGTGTGGTTGGACTACTTCCACTGGCATGCCCAATTCGAAGATCCGAATCCGATTCTGCCGGAGACATGCTTCAACGCCTCGTGCCTGCGAGCTTTCCAAGCATTCTCAGGCGTCAAGTTGCCGTCACTCGATGCCGCTGAAGCGTCGGCAATCATCCTGTCGAAGCACGAGAAGCAATGGCGCCAGTGGCGTACGCAGGTGCTGGAGGACTGGGCCCGCGAACTCCGGGGGATCGTTAAGAACAAGCGTCCAGGAGCGCTGGTGGGCTTGTACCACTGCCCATGGACGGACGAGGAATTCGATGGCGCGAGGGAACGGATCCTTGGGCTGAATCTGAAGCGGCTGAGTCCACTATTTGATGTCCTATCGCCGATGGTCTACCACAAACGGATGGGGCGATCCCCTGATTGGGTGGCAGAGTACGTCGGCTGGCTTTCCCGTCTGGCGAATCCGAAGAAAGTCTGGCCGATCGTCCAGGCCCATGGTGAGCCGGACCGGATTCCGGCGGACGAGTTCGAGGCGGTAATGAAGAATGGGATCTCCGCAGGGGCAGACGGCATCATGATGTTCACGACTCGAGCAGTGGCGGAGGATCCGGCCAAGATTGCGGTCCTGAGGCGGCTTTACCAGGAGTGGAGTAGAGGCGCTGCTGATTCGCGCGCCCGTTAGCATCCACAGCGATCACTTGCCTGAAGCGACCGGACCTCAGGGTAATCACGCCGACAGAGAAAACATATTCTCTTCCCTTGCAATGACTTAGAGGGCTGCGCTTCAAAGTTTGCGGAGGGCATTCATTTCACTCAGAACGAGTGGAGGTCTGAAACCGACCTCCGCATTACGAACTGGAGTGAAGAGCAAATGGCACTCAGAAGGACGGCCAGCCGCGCGCTGGCTTGCTGGATCAGCCTACTCCCTCTACTTGCACAAACGGTAGTAAGGGTTGAGCAGGGCGGAACAGGGTCGGCGACTGCGGCAGGTGCAAGAGCGAAGCTGGGCGCCGCGGCCGAGATACACACACATGGTATCGGACAGATCGAGGGCGTAACGGGCAAAAGCGGTAGCGGCTCAGTGCTCCAGACATTCGGCGGGGGAGCGACCAGCATCGGTGAGTGCGCGCAGTATGACGCCTCGGGCAATTTGATCTCATCGGGCGGGCCTTGCGGCGGGCGGGAGAACTACTCACAGCCGCTGGTTGCGGCCACAAACGCTACACTGATCCATAACCTCGGCACCCGAAACGTTCTGGTGGATTGTTTTGACGAACTGGATTCCAGGATTGAACCCGGTGGAGTCTTCATCCCCGATGCGAACACGGTGGTGGTGACATTCGCAGTAGCGCAGACGGGCCGGTGCATCGTCAGCGGCACTGGAAGCGGCGGGACAGGCGGCGCGGTGGAAAGCGTATTTGGGCGGACGGGCAAGATCACGGCACAAACTGACGACTACACCTTCACCCAAATCGCCGGAGTGGCGGGTCTCGGCCAGGGAGGAACAAATCAAACGGCCTGGACCGCCGGCCGGTGCGTCCAGGTTTCGGCCGACGGGACCCGGCTTGAGAGCGCCGGTTCGAATTGCTCGGCTGGATCGGTATCGAGCGTCTTTGGCAGGACCGGAATGATCGTGTCACAGGCGGGCGACTACAACTTCAGTCAAATTTCCGGAACCGTGGGCATCACTCAAGGCGGCACCGGGGCGGCAACTGCGCTGGCCGCGCGATCCAATCTCCTTCCCGCTTACGCCGGCAAGATTGGCAAGTGCCTGAAAGTGGGAGCGAGCGGCTCCGACGTGGAATGGGCTGGCTGCGACGATGCGGCTCTGACGCCGGTTGGCGGACAGGGCATCGTGGTCAGTGGGGCCACAATCAGCGTCGATCCCGCGACGGTGCCGAGTTTCTTGAGCGCGGCTGCGTCACTGACCGGCTGGGGCAGCGGCGGGCTGATAGGATCGCAGAGTTGCTCGGAGCTCGCATTCACCATGGCTGGCGTGATGCCAGGCGATGCGATCGCCGCTGGGTGGCCCCCCGATATGGCCTCGGGCTTGACCGGGACGATGTATGTCAGCGCGGCACAGACTGTGGTTGTGCGTCTCTGCAACGCGACCAGCGCCGACGTAGCCGGGCCGGATGGGCGGACATTCAGGGCGACGGTTTTGAGGACATTCTAAAGGAGGTAGAGATGAGACGGCTCATTGTGGCAGTTATGGCCCTGAGTGGACTTGCGTCCGGGCAAACCGTGATCAATGGCAATCGGGCGATTACCGGTTCCTGGGATGCGTCCGGGGCAACAGCGACAAAACCGGTCGCAGCGGGCGCAGTACTGCCGGCCACGTGCGCGGCTGGCGAGATGTTCTTCAAAACAAGTGCGGTGGCGGGCAGGAATCTGTACCTATGCGCTGGTGAGAACAGCTGGAGGCAGGCGAGCGGGCCCGAAGTCAAGTCGATCACATTGATGGATCCCGTCATGGGCGATTCTGGCAGAGTGCAAGTGATCTTTACAGCTCCGGTGACGATCTTGAGGGTGGCTTGCTCGGTGAGGGGCGCGACCTCCGTGAGTATCAATCTGGAAGAGCGGAGCGCAGCGGCTCCAGACAGCGCGGGAACACCTCTTCTGGGCACCGCACTGGTGTGTGATGCGGGCGAGGCGTATACGACTATATTCTCCAAGGCCACAATCGCCGCTCGCGCTCCGCTTGCCCTGACAATTCCAATGATCAACGGCACGCCGGACACGCTGCGGGTATTCGTCGAATACACGGTGGACTGAGCTATGAGATACGCGGTGATTCTCGCTTTGCTCATGGCGCCCGTTTGGGGTGGTTACACCTACATCAGGCCGATTACGATCAACCACACTAAAGTGGGCGCATCGACACACGCCGACTTCCCAGTGCTTGTCGCCGGAACATATCCCTGGCTTGCGACGGTTTCCCACGGCGGGAAGGTCCAGAATCCCAATGGCTTTGATGTGGCATTCTTTGCTGACAACACGCTGGGGAGTCCGCTGAAGCATGAAGTGGAAAAGTACGATGCAGCCACAGGAGAGGTGATCTACTGGGTGAAAGTCCCTTGGCTCCTGCACACGGCCGACACAGTCATCTACATCGCATATGGCAATAGCTCGATCTCGGCCAGCCAGGCCGACCCAACTCAGGTTTGGGATGCTGGATTCAGAGGAGTCTGGCATCTTGCACAAGATCCCGCTGGGACTGGGCCACAGTTGCTTGACTCCACCTCTTACGGCAACCATCTAACGTCAGTCGGCTCCATGACCAGCAACAATCTGGTGGCCGGCAAAGTCGGCGCCGCTATCGACCTGGATGGGGTGAACGACCGTCTGGAAAGGCTCGATAACGCTTCATTGTCGATCACCGGGAGCTTGACGACATCCATTTGGTTCCGGATGGTGAACAATCCACCCGCAGCCCGGGAGGGGTTGCTCTGCAAGTGGGCCAACTACTCTGGCTATTCCAACATGCGTAGCTATTGTCTGGGCATCGATCAGAGCACGGGGCGGGTCTCCGGGCTGGTCTCCGCGAATGGACAATACGCCGACGGTTCCTCATCGACCCTGGTGACCGGTAGCGCGGACCGGGCCAACGGCGCCTGGCGCCACGCAGTAATGGTGTTCAATCCGGGAGCCGGCATGGTCCTTTATGTTGACGGGCAATTAGAAGCAACTAGGACCACGGGCGTCATGCCGGCGATCTACGACAGCACTGCCAAGTTCTGGCTTGGTTCGCAGAACACCGAGGAGACCTACTACAACGCCGAAGCCACAATCGACGAAGCGAGAGTGTCGGGTGTCGCACGCTCAGCGGATTGGATCCTGGCGGAGTACAACAACCAAAATGACCCAGCCTCTTTTTACTCAGTTGGCGTTGAGCAGGCGCCCACGCCCTCGAGGAAACGGTCAGTGGTGGCGATGTCACGCTGGAGCATGAGATGAAGCTGATTCAACCATACACGGCCGTGGCGACATCACTTGGCGGGAGCGACTGGTCCGCATGTGGGCCGATCATGTGCAATTCACGCGTTGGGGAGGGGATGTGAACAAGAAAGCAATTTTGGCGGCATTGCTCTGCCTGCCGGCATCGGCGCTCGACAATAGCATTACGATTCACGAGGCCAGCGGGGCCGTTCAGATCGCCCGTCCGATGACCGTGTACCGTTCCTTCGCCCAAGGCGAATTTCCAGCAGGCTCCTACCCCAAGCCCCGGCTGGGCGGCATCGTTGCCGGAGCGTGGCAAGTTGACATCAAAACCACATGGCCGGATGGCAGCGTCCAAATGGCGTATGTCAGCTTCCGGTTGGATCTTCCGGCGAACGGCTCCGCGAATGTGGATTTCATCGCCGATCCTAAACCCTGTCACCTGGGTGATTTGGCCACGTGTCAGGCGGCCGCGTTGAACCAGGCGCAGATGCTTGGCTTCGACACGGGCGGTGGGAGCGGTTCCTGGTCGGCGACCTGGTATGGGACCATCAACTCAATTCAGTCCTCGGCTTCGGCCAGAGCAATGCTGAACGCAGGTGCATGGCGATACCAATTGCGAGGCCCGGTGGTCTCCGGGGTCATTGTTGAGGACCGGTCCACCTCGCTAGCCTTCGATTTTGGCTGGACCTACGACAGCGGCACTTCATCTTGGACTGCGCCGGTCGCAGATATGTACAAGTCGATCCATCCCGTTTACGAATTGAGGTTCTACCCCGATCCAGATGGACCCGGGCCCCTCACAGCATGGAATGGCGTTGAAGTGGATGCTCAATTGTGGAACGCCTCGACGACCAGGTATCAGAAATTCAATCCGATCGATCTCGTTCTCAAAACGGGTTTGTCTGAAGGAGACACTGCTTACGGCGTGACCGGCAAGGTGTTTCATCCGAGGTCGCGCCGGCACAAGTTGACCTGGAGCGGAACGGCTCCGGGCGCCGTCGTCATCGACTTCAACTTCCGGTATCTCATCCACACGAAACTCATCGGGCCTTATGACTACTCGCTACCCGTGGCGAACACTCTCGCCGATGCCACGATTGGCAGCTACAACGCGAATCTTGGTCCGGATGAGCCGCAATGGTGCAGCAATTCAGCATTCTGCGCGAACTGGAGGAAATCGGTCGGCACTACCGGAGCAAGGGGGGAGATTGCACTCATCGCGCGTTGGTACCTGAATTATCTCTACCTCATGGGCCACGACGGCCTCACGGTGGCCAAGAAGTTGGAGATTTGGGACAAAACGGTGATAGGCAATGCAGATGCAGGCGGTCATGCGCCGATTCATTACTTCGAGACAGCAACCGGCCTCACATTCTTTTCGATTCAGGACACGTCGGACGCGTTCGGACGCGTCGGCAGCATCAACGCCCGCCCATCCTGGAACGCCGGTGGAACAACCGAGCGCACATATATGCCGCCTGTTTGCACAATCGAGCCATGTGACGGACGCGGCGGCTACGAAATGGGCGCGAACACCGGCGGCTGGACCGCTTACGGCTCAACGAACTACAACTCCCACGCGCCATCGTTCTATTCGATTCCTGCGTTCCTGACCGGCTACCACTACTACCTCACAGGCGTTCAGATGGAAGCGGCCTACATGCTGGCCACGGAAAACTCCTGCACCAACGCTGAGTACTGCCGCCATCAACGTTGGGGGATCTTCTACTACGACGCCGCCCTGCGTGAAACTGCCTGGGCTCTCCGGAACATCGCCTGGGCTGCCATCCTAACCCCGGACGGAGAGATCGAAAAACAGTATTTTCGGGAAAAACTCGTTAACAACGCGAGGTTCACCGAAGGGGTAATGCTATTGGCTGACGGAGCACACCCCCCGGCCGACCCAACATGCGCGTCATACGTCAGATCTGACGCCGCGACGGCTTCGGATTCCTACGATCTCTGGTGCGCCGGACGCTATTGGTGGATCAACGCGCCGGGCGGGTTGCTAGCCGCGAATCCACTGCGTGTCGCCACGGCAGGATATCTGCCAACCTCCTCTTCGGATGGATGGGTGCCCGGAGCGAGGCGGGGAACCGGTTACTGGCAAAGCTATCTTGGCGTTTCCTGGGGTTGGATCGCTTCATCGGGGGCCTTTCTGGATGCCGGCGGGCAACCGCTGTTCAAGCATATTCGCGACGCCCACGCGGCTCACTTCGCCGGCCGGGCGCTGTCCAGCGCGAAGTCAATGTATCTTCTTCGTGATACGGACTGGGGCTACGGCGGCACCGGGGCGGTTTGCACCTCGTTCGAGGACTGCGCCGCGTCGTGGGCGGCGAACTATACCCTCGGCGAGGACATGACATCCGCCCAGACCACGCTGGTCATCGATTCCACGGAAATCCGATCGACGGGCGACAACTGGCTTCACATGTCCTGGATGAAAATTGGCTCGGAGTATGTCCGGCTTTCTGGCGCCTACACGCTGAACAGCCCCTCACCGGGCAAGACCACGATCTCAATCGCAGGGCGCGGAGTCTGGGGCTCTCAGCCCGCATCCCACCCTGCCGGGTCCCCTGTCGAATGGTTGCCCGGACCTTGGATGACCTATTCGATGGAGTTCAATGGCGGATATCCGGTCTTGGCCAGAGCCGCGATGGCCATGATGCACGATGCCGATAAAGTCGGCGCGTACTCTCCAGGCGCGGCGTATCATGTGTTCCAAGGCTCGTTGCCACATCAGAACTACTCCAGCAATCCGCTCTGGGCCTTTGTCCCGCGGGAATCGATCAGCAATGTTCAGGTCTCGGGTGTGGGAGGGTCAGTTTTGTTGCGATGGACCGCGCCATCTGCCGCCGCATGCCGGGTCTATCTGGGTGTCACCCCGCCATCAGGCAGCGGTGATGCCGTTGATGACCTGGCTACCGCTCCTGGCCGTTCGCAACGATACCAGACCGCAGGGCTTAGCCCTGGCCTCCACCACTACAGAATCACGTGCGGCACGGCAAGAGTTTCGGGCACCGTCCTCGTCACAAATTGAACCCAAGTGCTGTTTCAGACAGCGGAGCGCATGCAGAGGCGCCACTCACTCGGACGGATTCTGAAACCGCAGTGAGATAATGTGGACGAACGCCAAGGCCCGGCTTGATTCGATGCTTTCGGAGATGAGAACCAAACATGCGTGATGCGCTGCTCATGGTAGTGGTGGCGGTTCTCATCGTGGCGGCGTTGTTCTCGCCCAAACTCGGCCTCTTCGGATACCTCTGGTTCTCCCTGTTCCGGCCTGACATCCTAGCTTTCTCGGCGGGACGTCCCTACTCAATGATGCTGGCGGTCGTCACTCTACTGAGTTCCTTCCGCGCCGCCCCGAGAGCGATCGAACTCGTCAGCAACCCTTTCATCTGGCTCTTCCTGGTCTATCAGGCCTGGAGCGGGTTGTCCGTGCTCACAGCACAACGGACCGCGTTGTGCTTCCCCACTTACACTTATTTCGCGACATTCAGCGTAATTGTCCTACTGATCCCACTCCTCATCCGTTCAAAGATTGACTTTCGGATTCTTCTGCTCGTCCTTGGCGGGTCGGTCGGCCTCTTGGGCGCCAAGCTGGGCATCTACGGAATCATTTCTGGGGGCGTGACATTCGTGCAAGGCTACGGCGGCATGTTGAACGACAACAACTTGATGGCGCTGGCGCTTGTTACATCCACCCCTTTGCTGTGGTATTCGATCCGTCTGTGCACGTATCTTCCGTTAAGGTTGTTCTTCGGTCTTCTCTTGTTCACCACCCTGGCGGCCGTGGCCATGTGCCATTCCCGTGGCGGGATTCTCTCGTTGTCGGCGGTGCTTCTACTGCTCGCCTGGAGGTCGAAGCACCGCGCCGCCACCTTCGTGGTAATTGCGGTTCTCTCACTGCCTGGCGTTTGGCTGGTACGCGATTCGCTCGTAAAGCGGATGTCGACGCTTTCCAACTACGAGCAAGACGAGTCTGCCGCTGGCCGCCTCGCCTTCTGGAAAGCCGCATTCCGGGTCAGCCAGCACTACCCGCTTTTTGGTGTCGGTTTTGGCGGCGACAACTACAGGCTGGTCGCCGGCAGCTACATCAGAGAGAGCTTTAGCCACTCAAATCTGGTCGTCCACAACACTTATCTCCAAATCCTCGCTGACTCGGGATACCCGGCATTGATCAGCTACGCTGCTTTACTTTTCGGAAGCATCTTCTGGTTGCGCAAACACGCCCGAAGACTCAGGTCGTTCGACCCGGAGGTGGCCGGGTGGTGCGACGCTCTCTGGATTTCACTTTCCGGATACTCAATCGGCTCCGTTTTTCTGTCGCGCGTCGCCTACGACTTCCCGTACATGCTGATGCTGACCGCGGCGACGGTCTATCAGATGAACGTCCGCGGAGCGTTCCTCTCGGAGACCGCTAAGGCTGAACGGACAGAGTCCCCAACCCTCCAATCCACCAGCCCGGCGCCGGCAAAACCAACTGCTGGGGTAACGCCGGTCACATCCGAGACCCCAGCCTGGAAGCGGCCAGGGGCGGGGCGCCGGCTTCGCTCGCGCCTGAGAATCTGAACCGGCCCGAATTCTCCCGCCACCATTGACGGTTCAATTGGCGTACCGTTATATTGCAGGTTCACCTCGGGATTTATGCCTCGCACACTGCTGCCATAATTGCCCGCGGTTTCCAGATGAAACTCGCTGAATCGCAAATTCCTCGGCGACCCTTGCGGCTTCTCCCGATCGGCTCAGCGGGATTCGCTCGGGTATGGCTGCTTGCAGGGCTCGCTCTATTTTGCGCCAGTCTACTCAGATACTGGCCTTCCTTCGGAGCCTTGACTGCCACCCCGGTTGGCCCCGAAACCTGGAATCTGGCTCACAACCTGCGTGAGCACGCTGAGTTTGCCAATCCCTTTGTGCCGCATCCGACGGGGCCATCAACTCACCTCGCGCCTGCGTATCCTGCGATGCTGGCCTTGCTGACTTGGCTCTTCGGCGCCCACACCGCTGGCGCTTTCGCGTCTCATGTTGCTGCAGCGCTTGCTGCTTCTGCCCTCTTGGGTCTTCTCCCTTACTTCAGCGCGAAGCTGGGATTCGGGAACGGGCCTGGGCTGGCAGGTGCAATCGTTTGGATCGTGGGTGAGTTGTCATTGTTTCCAAACTGGGAGGCCTCCTATGCGGGGCTCCTAATTGCAGCCTCGACCGTTCTTTTCCGGCGACTATTAGCGCCTGGACGGACTTCGAAAGCAACGGTCCTGGCGGCCGCGTTCATCATCGCTCTCCTCTTGCTTCTCAACCCGTCCTGTCTCCCGGTCTTCCTCTTCTGGATTGGGTGGCTGGCATGGAAATGGAAACGCGCCCTATTCTGTTTTCCAGGCGTGCTTCTTGTCCTATTGCCGGCCATTCTCATTTCGCCGTGGATGGTACGCAATTACCTCCTCTTTGACCGCTTCGTGCCCATCCGCGGTAATTTCGGGCTGGAACTTGCTATCAGCAACAACGACTGCGCCTCGTTTGGCCTAGTAGCGAATCATGAGACCGGTTGTTTCCAGAAGGTCCACCCGAACGGAAGCGAAATCGAAGCGGCGAGAGTGCTCATCGAGGGCGAAGCCGCCTACAACAGCCGGCGTCTCGATGAAGCTTGCGCTTGGATCGGCCACAATCCCCGCAAGTTCGCCGGCTTTGCCCTGCAACGGGCTGAGGCATTTTGGTTTCCCCACGACGAACCCGGATTCCTCGCCGGCGCGATGGAGCCAGGGCGACGGTCAGAGCGGCTGGCCATCTACCTCATGACTTTGCTGAGCCTGGCCGGTTTGTGGTTGGCATGGCGTCGCGACCGCCTCAGCGCGGTGATTCTCAGCATTTGGCTCATACTGTATCCGGCCGTCTACTACATGGTTCAATATGAGGACCGCTACCGGCACCCGATCATGTGGATGACTTTTCTTTTGGGTGGTCTGCCGATGGCCGAGGGATTAAAGCGCCTACTGCGGATCTTCACCCGCCGCGTCGATGATTCAGGCGCGGATTTCCAATGAAGCCAAGTGGTGGTTCACTTAGGGAGTCCCCGAACCGGGCGGCTCAATCAGCATGACCGAGTAATGGTCAACTCCTGCTGCCGGCAAGTCGCTCCACTCTCCGGACATCGCGCCAGGGGGGCGCTTCTTGGCCACCAATGCCGTAACCCCAATGTCGTGAAGACTTTTCCTTACTCCGGCCCAGTCCTCAGGGGTCAGCCCTTCTCCATCCTTCGGAGGAAACACATGGGCCACGATTCGCGAGCCGTTATATCGCGCATAAAAAGCGTCCAGGGCCAAGTCCACCGTGGCCAGACGGTCGCCCTGCTTCACGCCTGCGGACCGGAGTCCTTCGGCCACACTTATGTAACTGGGAAGAGATGCATTGCGGCTCCTGGAAAGCGCTTGCGATGCGAGCCCCGGCAAATCGGCGGCCACCTGGATTGTCATCACCAGCGCCACGCTGAGCATGACCGCCGCCCGCGCATTGTCCTCCAGGCCCTTTCCGGTCCAGCGGTAGACAGCAAGCCAGGCTGGGACAAAGAAGGCTGCGATGTACCTGAACTCAACGTGAACCATCGCGAAGATGAGACAGGCCGCGAAGGCCCATCCGGTCAATACCAAACCGAGCCTTCCGGGGCCTTCCGCCGTTCGCCGCCGGCTCATCAACAGCATCACAAGTAAGCCGGCGATCAATGGCGCTTGCAGTTGAGACGCCCACCAGAATTCCGACGCGCTCCGCATCAACGCACGAACCTGCTCAGAGGGTAAGAAGCGGATCCTGGCGCCCTCATACCAATAGGAAGGGTCGTACCAAAGCGGATATGTGCCTTTCACCGGCGTGGCGAATTCCAGCACCAATGGTTTCTCGAGAATGGTCCGCGGCGGATGGTTGGGCGCGCCCAATGATCCATCGCCGCCGCCGGTCCATGCCATCTGCTTGAGTCCATTGACATGCCAGGCATAATTGAGCCGCCCTGATTCGCCCAGGCTCGGCCGGCCAAGATGGACACTCATCAGGACAATGAGTGGCATCGAAACCGCCAGGAAAACTCCAACGGCCAGCAGCAGCCGCCGGCGGCGGAAGCCCGGATCAGGAGGCCAGGCTAACAACGACGCAAGCAGCAGCGCGCCCATCGGAAGCATAGGCGCCTTAATGTAATAGCCAACACCCAGGACAACTCCCAGTTGCACAAACCGAAAAACGCCTGTCTCCCCCTCATGTATCCGGCAGCAAATCCCAGCGGCGAGAAAGACGGCCCCGGCCATGAGCAGATCCGGCGTTACATATTTGAGGCCGATAAACTGGATCGTGAACCAAAGAAACACCCCAAAACCGAACGGGGTCTCATAGGATGGTCCGGATGCCGCCTTGCCGCCTCCATCCGCCAGGCGCCACGACTTGATCAGATAGACAAAACAAAGCAGTGCCAGGCAATAGGCGAGGAAGTTGACGCCATGGGCGACTGGGAACTCCATCGCAGGGCCAGGGCTGATTACTGAGAGCGCCAGCGCCATGAGCGCGGGAAAGGCCGGACTCCAGAGACCGTTAATCAAGTTGGAAGCACCGTCCCGCAAAGCCTCGGTGGCCATGTCCAGATAGACCAATCCATCAGGGTTCATGGCGTGGGCATGAGACCAGGAATGAATCCCGGCGGCCAACAGGCAGATGAGGCACCAGAATGGGATGCGGAAGATCAAGCCGGCGGCTGCTTTTGCAAGTCCGCCTCGCTCAACTCCGTTCTGATCGCCGTGCCCGCCAGGCCCGGGTTTCGCGGTCATCGGCGAGGACATGCAGGTGCAATTACAGCAACTCAGGCAAATCCGTGTCAAGGCGGAAAGGCCCGGCCGTCAATCATGCGCTGCGCTGCTCGTGGTAGTCGCTTTCCGTGTTCACGTCCCACAATGCGTTCCGGTTCCACGCTCCCGCTATGATGCCATCCACGGCCATCATTGCGGTCAGCATCGAATGGTCCTGGTTGTTGTACCGGTGCATCCCGTTGCGGCCAATCAACACCAGGTTGTCGAAACGGTCCACGTACTCCCGAATTACTCCGAACCTGGGGTAAGTGCCAAAATAGGCCGGGTAGGTTTTCTCCATGCGGATCACGGTGGAGTCAATGACTTCAGCCCGGTCGATGATGCCGATCCGGCTCAATTCCTCCACCGCGAACTCCGCCATTCGCTCGTCGGGCAATTGCCAGAGATCGTCGCCTTCGTTGCAGAAATACTCCAGTCCCAGCCAGACCTTGCCGGGGTCGGCGATCAAGAACGGACTCCAGTTGTTGAAAACCTGCAAACGGCCCAAGCGAACGTCCGGCTCCTGGATATAAATCCAGTTGTCGCGGATGAGGCTGTTGCCTTCACGGGGCGTGTCTTGTATCCGAAGTCCATTAACCAGCAGTCCCACGGTGATGAAGTCCCGGTAGACCAAGCCCTCGGACACCTCCAAAACCTGCCGTGGAGGCGGCGGATTGAATGCCTGCATGAGTTCCTTCACCGGGGCGGTTGAAAAGAAGTAGTCGCCTTCAAGGGTGATGCGGCCGTCCGGACCCGAAGCCTCGATGGCCCTGATCCTCTCACCCTCCGCGATGATGCGTTCAAACGTGCAATTGGTGAGAATCTTGCCGCCTCGTTCGACCACAAGCCTGGCGACCTCTTCCCACATCTGGCCCGGGCCGAACTTCGGATAGAGGAATCTTTCGATGAGCGAGGTCTCAGTGCCCGATTGCCCGATTCCCTCCCCCCAACCGAAAACCTTTTTCGCCGCGTGAGTAATGGCCGCCAGGACGGACAACCCTTTGACGCGTTGCGCGCCCCACTCGGCGCTAATCGCACTGCACGGCACCCCCCACACCTTTTCCGTGTAGGACTTGAAGAATGTGGCGTATAGCTCCCTCCCGAATCGATTGATGAAGAACTGCTCCAAAGTCGCTTCCGGTCTCACTGGGAACAAGACGCTTCGAAAGTAGCTGGCCCCGATTTTCAGCGTTCGCCAGAGTCCGAGGTTCCTGATGGTCTCAATCGAGAGGCTGATGGGGTAGGTGAAGAAACGCCGCAAGTAGTAGATCCGGGACTTGCGAGGCCGGACCAGCATCACGCGGTCGCCGGAGTTGGCGGGTCGGAGATCCTCGGATCGACTGACCGTCGTCTGACGGCCTTGATAGGTCAGGGCAACTTCGGGATCGGCCCCTTCTTCCAGGGGCAGGATCTTGAGCCACCAATCCATCACCCGGCTGGACTTGGAGAAGAATCGGTGGCCCCCGATGTCGATTCGGTTGCCCTTGTAGTTGACAGTACGGGAGATGCCCCCCATGACGCCGCTCTTTTCGACGACGATGGGAATGATGTCGGTTCGGGTGGCGAGTTCGTAAGCTGCCGTAAGGCCGGCTGGACCGGCTCCGATGATGATGGCTCGTTTCTGCCCCATTTGAATGGCGAGTGGGAGGGGGTCGAGACCGTATTGTACCAAGCGTAGGTAGACGCGCTGTTCATGCAGCGGCTGATGTATTCCGGCCAGCTCGCCGGGAGTGACGCCCATCTGGACAGAAAGTGCTAGTGAGGCGCCATGCCAGAATGTGATGAGCATGAACCGCCGAACATTTGTCTCCTTGCCTGCGCTGGATTTTGCTCTGCTGCGTCCACAACAGCCTGTCACTGCCGCAGTCAAGGTGTGGAACAACAAGCCGGCGCTATTTATAAATGGCAAGCCCGTTTTCCCGGCCTTCTACGCGCTGACCGATGCTTTGGGCGGGCGGTGGAGTTTCGATGAACTGCCTTCGCTGGCGATCGAACAATTCGCGAAGGCCGGCTTCAAGCTCTATCAGGTGGATCTGTTCCTGGAGTCGGTCTGGCCCAAGCCGGGACCGCTGGACATGACCCTGGCGAGGCGGCAGATCCAAGGGATCCTCGATCATTGCCCGGACGCGGCGGTTGTGCTGCGCTGGCATCTGAATCCGCCCCGCTGGTGGCTAAACGAACATCCTGAGGAGTGGACCCGGTATGCCAACGGAGACATCGAAAAGCAGGATCGGACGCAGCCCGTCAGAATTCTCATGGACGACTTGCGGCGGCTACCCCGGGTCAGCCTGGCTTCAGAAGCTTGGCGTGCGATGGCGACGGAGAAGACCGCCGAGTTTCTCAGATTGCTTGCCGTAACCCCGGAAGGAGATGCGCTGGCCGGGGTTCATGTGGCTTGCGGCGTTTATGGCGAGTGGCACTACTGGGGCTTCATGCGCAACGAACCGGATACCAGCGCACCGATGCAGGCGCATTTTGACCGCTGGCGCCGGTCGCAAGGGAAGGCTCCAGCCTCCATCCCCGGAGTGGAAGAACGCAAAGCGCTCGACGATGGGATCTTCCGCGATCCGGCGAAGCGCGAGCCAGTCATCGACTATTACCGTGCGCAGCAGGAACTCGTCGCCGGTCTCATCCTTCATTTCGGCCGTACCGTCAAGAAGAACTGGCCCAGGGAAATCATCACCGGGACGTTTTATGGATACTTCTTTTCGATGTTCGACCGCTCCGCGACCGGCGGACACCTGTGTCTGCAGAAGGTGCTGGCCTCGCCGGACATCGACTACCTCAGCGCGCCCCAGGCCTATGGCGAGACGTACCGGGGCGCCGGGGCGTCTGGCATCAGCCGTTGTCTGGTCGAAAGCGTCAGGATGCACGGTAAACTGTTCCTCGACGAGATGGACCAGACGCCGTCCTGGGAATGGCGAAATGACGTGGATACGGCGTTCCGTCTAACGGATCTGGCGCTGGATGCGGCCCTCATCCGCCGTAACACGCTCGTGAGCTACACGCGCGGCGCCGGCTTGTGGTTTTACGATTTTGGACCGGCGAACGCGGCAGGATGGTGGAACGACTCGCGCCTCATGAGCGAGATCGGACGTGTGATGCCGGTGCTGAACCAGTATCATGAGAAGCCCTATCAGCCGGCAGCGGACGTCCTATTCGTTTTCGACACCGAAGTCTTCTACTACACCGGAAGCGTGCAGGGGACTGATCCTCTGACCGATCCTCTGGCGGTGAATCAAACTATCGTGGCGGCTTGGGGAGCCGGCGCAGCCTTGGAAACGATCCATCTCGGCGACCTGGAAAGGGCCGACCTCACAAGGTTCAAAGTCGTGGTGATGGCGAACACCTGGCTGCTGGCGACGGCGCAACGCCGGTTCATCCGGCAAAGACTGATGAGAGATGGCCGGCACGTCGTCTTTCAAGGAGCGCCGGGCTATACCGACGGGTCGCGGTTCTCAATTGAGCTATGCCGGGAAGCGACGGGCCTCAGTGAACTGCGGCCAACGGGGGGAGGGAAGTGGTCTCCGCAGTTCGGTGCCGGCGGGGAGTCAGCCGCGGTGGCGCGGCGAGGCAATACCTGGTTCGCTACGGAGCCGGTCAACTCAGCCGATGAGTGGAGGCGCATCTTCCGTGCTGCGGGCGCTCACATCTATGTCGATACGGGAGACATCATCCATGCGGGCGGCGGACTCGTGCTACTCCACACGAAGGCTGGCGGAAAGATGGAACTGAAGTTGCGTAACGGGAAAGCGATTCGGCTGGATTTGCCACCGAAGATGTCGGCGCTGTTCGATGCTGTTTCCGGTACGAGGCTGCTGTAGCCGCCGTGCGCGGGAACTCGCCTGTCCCGGATCGCGAGAACATGAGGGAAACCCGTGAAGAAGGAGATCCGTCGTTGAGCGGCGGCGATGAGCATTGCCCGGGAGACTGGCAGATGCGATCTTCCCGCTCCTCGATTGAAGCGCCTGCCGTGGCGGCACGCCATGCTATTCGCGGATTGCCAGCACGCCGTATCCAGGAGCCAGTTCGACACGCGCCGGAGGGGTCTGAACTGCAATCCTGAATGAAGTGCCGCCCGACGACGTCCGCACCCACCGCACGATGGGGTTTTTTGCGCCGGGAAGCCATACAGCTACCGGCACGTCGGCGCTGAACTCCTCGCCCACGCCTGACTGACTCACGTTGACGGTCAATTGCAGCTTCGGAGCCTTCCCTGAGACTGATGTCCGCAGTTTCAGAGTAGGAATCCCTGTCGAGTACACCCACGTGTCGAAGAAGTACTCCAACTGCGGATCGGGCAGACCCTTGGGAGAGAATTCGGCGGCGATGCTACGGAGATCCTCCGTGGAGACAAAGCCGTATTCAAAGCGTTTGCGTAACTCGCCGAGCATGGCGAGGAAGGCCGCGTCGCCCATTCGCCGTCGCAGCATGTGGATGATCCACGAGCCCTTGTCGTAAGTGATCACTCTCCACGGATCATCCGGCGTGGCGGCATGCAGCCGGTAGCCCCAAGTAATTGGCCCCACTGACTCGATCGGCTTGCCAGAGTATTGCGCGCGCAACGCTCTCAAAGCATCGTCCAGAACCTGTTCGGCAGCCCGGACTCCTTTGCGGCGCTCCAGGACAAGGATCGCGCTGTAGTGAGCCAGAGCCTCGCTGATCCACTCATCGTGATAGCTGGCCGAGCCAACCAGATTCCCCCACCATTGGTGGGCCGCCTCATGGGCATGCAGAATCTCGGAATAGAATCGCCGGAGTGGATCGGACCGGACCGCTTCCGGCCGCTCGGTCTCACGCAGGAAGGAGAGAGTCGACAGATAAAGGAGCCCAGGGAAACCCTGTCCGAAATTACCTGGGATTGGGGAGACCGTCAAGGTGTCCAACGGTGGAGGTCCAAAGTGGCTCGCGTACCACTCGAGGGCCGCGGAAATCTCTCCCGCCAGTTCCGCCGCACGGGCGTTGGGATCAGGCGGCGGTGGCGGCATGACCGTGATCACATCGCCCGGACGGCGCCCAGTGCGGGTGGGCCATGCTGGCGGCAGCAGAATGACCTGAGGCGCCCGCCGCTGGAGTGCTGTTTCGGCCGCGCGGTTCGAGTAGACCGTCACGGTCAGACCTGAGCGCTTCACGGTCACCTTTTCGTAGTCGCCAATGTTGAATCCGGCCAGGCGCACTGGCTTCGGAGTTATCCAGCGGACGGTCCGGATTTCGCCCTGTTCCTGGTCCTCGATGAGGTCTCCGGCGGCGACGGCGGTGAGCCGCCTGGGCAAAGTAAACGTCAGGTCGAAGGTGGAATGGCCGAAATCACGCGCCGGGTACCAGTTGACCCTGGATGCGACGAAGAAGACGTCGTTGCCGGCTGGCAGAATCACGCGCCCCCGGTGACGGAACTGGATCTTGTAGCTCCTGCCGGCCTGCATCGGCTTGTCGAGGACGATGAGGAACTGATCGTTGTGCCTGCCGCTCATCAGTCGCGAGCGCAGGGCATCCCGGCGGAATACTTCAATCTCAATCCCATCCACCTGGGCTGAAGTGATCTCCATCGCGGGAGCAATTTCGAATGAGAGCGCGCCTCTTATCTCCGTGGGTGGGATATAGTCCGCCGCGGTCGTGCACTCCATGGACAGATCCGGAGCGATGACGCTCTCGATGCGGTAGTTGGTCAGTCCGCCAGCCGGGTTGCGGGGGTTGCCGGCGCGGCGTGCCTCCCGCGATTCGAAACTCGCCCACACGTTGAATCCGCTCCCCTGCGGGGTGGACGTCACTTGTCCCAGAACGACCTGTTCCCGCATCGTTGGGTCGAACATGACATCGAAGTTGCCCGAGCGGGTGCCGGAAAACGCTCCATAAAACAGCCCCGAGGCGGGATTGCCGGCAAGCAGGTCATGAACAAGACGGACCTGAAAGCTCGTGCCCAGGTTCCGCAGGACGCTGTTGTAACGCGAGCCGAGCACAAGCCCCATGTCGAAGGAAGGTTTGGACAAAGGGCTTTCCCTGACCATTTCCAGGAGTTCGGCGCCTGTGCCGTCAGAGGTGATCATCACTGCCTCGGTGATTTGTTCGTTGAGTATCGGCGAGCCGGTGAAGTTCGCCAGTGACGCGCGCTCTCCCCGGTCGGGTGGGCGAATGAGGATCTCGCCCTGGTCGCCCCTTTCGGAGGCAATGAAAACGGCAAAAAGGCGGCGTCCGGCGATGGGCTTGGAGAAAGCAAGGTAGCCGTCGGTGAGATAGAGGCTGATGTCGGGGCGTCGAATCCGTAGGTCACGCACGCGGTTGCAGGACTGCGGATCGATCTCAATCTCGCGGATCTGGCGGCCGAGTTCGGCCGCGGTTTGCGCCGAGGCGGCGTCCTGAATACTCGCTCCAGCCACGAATGCGGCGAACAGAAAACAGCGTCTGGCCCAGGCGGTCACAGTTCCAGTGTAGTCGGAAGGTATGGATTTTCATGCGGACGTCAAGGCTGAACTTCGTGCTTTGGCTCAGCCAACTCCGCTTCGCATAAGTGGTCGCGGCGGAACATCCGCCATTTTCACCTGCTTTGACTACCGGCGCCGGAATCCGCCCAAACGCTAAGTGACCTGGATCATTCGGAGCCGCGCCGGAATTTTGGGCGGCGAACGCCCTAGATGAACATCTCCTCGTCGTGCGTGGCGCGATCCACGGATGGGCGGCGGTTTCGAATGAAGGTCTGGAATGCGGTGCGAATGCCGGTCAAAACGCCGGCCACTTCCCGCACAGGAGTCATGACGCCGCTGTGCACGACGCCGACAACGTCCTGAAGCCTGGAAATCGTGTCGTCCAGGACGAGTTCGAGCCGTTCAGCCTGGGCCCGCAACCGTTGAGTGATCTCCCCTCGCGCTTCGGCGAGGGCATCGAGCTGCTGTTGTGAACTGTCCAGGACCCCGCGCGCCCTGGCGCTTAAGTCTTCAATCTGATTGAGCGCCTGGGCAAGAGTCGATTGGGCCTGATCGAGAGTCGCCGCCGCCTTCGGAATCAGCGGCGTTATCTGCTCCTCCAGGCGCCGGATCGCGCGATACAAGCCAAGCGAGGCCACTGCGCAAACGAGCAGAGCAATACTAGAAATGGCCACGGCAAGGGCCATCAAGACGGTTGCGGTCTCCGAAGTCATGCTGGTAGTGTTACCTGACTACACGCCTTCAACATAGGCCGAAGGATCGGCGCTAGGGGTTTCGTGGCCCGCTTTTTCGCGATAGGCCTGCTTGCCCGCCTCAACGGCGGCTACAACCTGCTCTTTTTGCCGGCTGACGGCTTGCTTGCCACGGTCGAGCAACTCAGTGGCCGATTCTTTCCACTCGCCACCTCGCTTGGCCAGGTACTCCTTACCCTCTTCCGCCTTTGATTTGATCAGCTCACGGGTCTCGGAACCCGACTTCGGCGCGAAGAGAACCCCAACAGCCACGCCCACGCCAAGACCCAACAGGAAATAGGAAATACGACGGTCTTCGTCCATGAGAACTCCTTTCCGAAGGACTTACAGCGCCTTGCAGTTCCCAGTGTAACTCACCAGAATCAAAGGGGAGCCGAAAGATTAATGCCTTTCAAGCCGGCATCGAAGCTAAATGCGGATGAACTCAAGCAATACGCCGCGTCCCTGCTTGCCGGACGCGCCCTGAGCGCCGCCGAGCTCCGCCGCAAAATGCGGTCAAGAGCGGCGAGGGCGGAAGACGTGGACGAAGTCATGCGGAAGCTGAGCGGCTATGGCATTGTCGATGACCGCCGCCTGGCGGCGAGTCTCGCCTTCAACCGGGCGGAAAGCGGGATGATGGGCCGGGCGAAGGCGACCGCCCAACTGAAGGCAAAAGGGATCCCTGCCTCCATTGCCGGCCAGGCCGCCGAAAAGGCATACGAGGGCCGTGACGAAGTGGCCATGGTGGAGCGATATCTCGAAAGGAAGTTTCGCGGAAAGCCGCTTGCCGAGTTGCTCGTTGACCGGGTAAAGATGGCCGGAGTGTACCGGAGGCTCAGGACCGCCGGTTTCAGCCACACCGCCTCAGTGAACGCGCTCAAAAAGGTGCGGCGCGAGGCGGCGGAGTTGGATGAGATTCCCGAAGAAAGCGTCGAGTAAGCCTATCCCTCTGGCCTGGACAAAGTTCGGAGACCGCGACCGAACGAATTCAATTTGCACCTATACTACTGCAAAATATACTACTTAGTAATTAAGCACATTCATGTACTGTTAGTTTCTCAGCGGTGCGGCAAAAGCCTGTGTGCTAGGCCGCCGGGCAATCCGGCCGGTCAGCCTTGCACCGGTTGACGGAGCATCGAAGTCGGCTGCTACCACCCCTCCACCCTTGACTTGGGTGCTGGACGCGATACATTAGCCCCCATGGCTACCCGACGTAGAGACTTCCTGAAATCCGTGCCGGCCGCGGCGGCCGCCGCCGCCCAGACTCCAGCCGTGGGGCCAGCCACCCCGCGCCAATGCTGGCCGCGCCGTTTCACCGGCAAGTCGCTGGCCCAGATCGCCATGCCGCTCGGCGGGGTCGCTGCCGGGTCCATTAGCCTCGGCGGGCGCGGGCAGTTGCGCGATTGGGAGATCTTCAACCGGCCAGACAAAGGAAATCAACCCGCCTACGCTTTCGCCTCTGTTTGGGCGCAGGCGGCGGGGGCTAAACCGGTCGCCATGGTCGCGGAGGCCCGGCATCTGCCTCCGTTTGAAGGTCAGAACGGTCTCGGTGCGAACAACGCGCCGGGTTTGCCGCGGCTTCGCGGGGCAACCTTCAGCGCCTCATTTCCCATCGCCAGAATCGATTTCACCGACCGCCGGCTGCCGGTGAAACTCTCGCTCGAAGCATTCACGCCAATCATCCCCCTGGCCGAGGATGACTCTGGCTACCCGGCGACCGTCCTCCGATATGTTGCGACTAACACGGGCGCCACACCTGTTGAGGTGGCGGTTGCGTTCTCGATCGAAAACCCGATCGGGGGCGGCGACGCCCGCTTGAACGAGCCCATGAATTCGCCGGGGCTGAAGGGCCTGATGATGACGAACCCGAAACTGCCGGCGGACGACCCGTTGCAGGGTTCGTTTGTGCTGGCAACGCCGTTCAGCGGAGAAGTCACCATGTGGCGCGGCTGGCCGCGCAACCGCTGGTGGAACTCGCCGATGCTGTTCTGGGATGAATTCTCGGCCAAGGGCAGGATGGGCGAGGAACCCGCCAACCCTGGACCGGTCGGCGTGGTCTGCCTTCGCGCCACAGTGGCGCCCGGCGCTACCATGCAGCTGCCATTCATCTTGAGCTGGCGGATTCCCAACCGGACCCCCGAGCGCTGCCGCTGGAACGCGCCGAAAGGGGAAGAAAAAACCGTCATTGGCAACTGGCACTGCGGCCGCCACGCCGATGCCTGGGCGGTGGCCGTTGAATTCGCCTCACGCCTGCCGGAGTTGGAACGGCGATGCAGGGCTTTCGTCCAGTCGATGGCCGAGGCCACGATGCCGGCGGAGTTCAAAGACGCAGCTACCGCTAATCTCTCCACGCTCTCGACGCAAACAGTTTTCAGGACGCTCGACGGCGAGTTCCACGGTTTCGAGGGATCGAACGACAAGGCCGGCTGCTGCTTTGGCTCCTGCACCCACGTCTGGAACTACGAAACCACTACCGCCCACGTCTTTCCCTCTTTCTCCCGCTCGATGCGCCGAATGGCCTTCACCTACACCCTCGACGAACATGGCGGAATGAGGTTCCGCCTGCTGCTGCCCGCCGGACGGCAATTATTCGGCTTTGCCGCTACCGACGGCCAGATGGGCCAAATCATGAAGGCCTATCTCGACTGGAAACTCTGCGGAGACGATACCTGGTTGCGTGGCATCTGGCCTCAGGTGAAACGAGCCATGGAGTTTTCCTGGGTGAAGGGCGGGTGGGATGCCGACCGCGACGGCGTCGCCGAGGGGGTCCAGCACAATACCTACGACGTCGAATTCTACGGACCCAATCCCCAATGCGGCATCTATTACCTTGGCGCTTTGAAGGCCTGCGCCGAGATGGCGCGGGCTATGGGCGACGCACAGTTCGCCCAGACTTGCGCCTCTCTTTTCGCGCGCGGCTCCGCCTGGACCGACGCGAATCTGTTCAACGGCGAGTACTACATTCAACAAATACGCGGCGTCGACCGCGCGTCGGTTGCCGCCGGTTTGCTTTCGACGATGGGCTCAGAGGATACCCGCAATCCCGAATACCAGATGGGCGAGGGCTGCCTGGTGGACCAGTTGATTGGCCAGTACCAGGCCGACGTCTGCGGGCTCGGCGACCTGCTCGGCAAGACCCATATCCGCAAATCGCTCGAATCCATCTACCGCTACAACTACCGCCGCGATCTATCGGCGCATGAGAATGTCCAGCGGACCTTCGCCGTCAGCGACGAAAGCGGGCTCCTGGTTTGCGATTACGGCAAGAAGCCGCGTCCAAAAATTCCGTTCCCCTACTACGCCGAGGTCTGGACGGGATTCGAGTACTCGGTTGCAGCCCAGATGATCTGGGCCGGCATGATCGATCAGGGCATCGAAATCGTGCGCTCCGCGCGTCTGCGCCACGACGGGGAGAAGCGCAACCCATTCGACGAGCCCGAGTGCGGCCACCACTACGCCCGCGCCATGTCGGCCTGGTCGCCGGTTCTTGCCTGGAACGGCTTCGACTACAACGCTCCGAAACGGCTTCTGAAAGTCCACCCGAAGAGAATGCCGCGCACCGGCCCCTTTAAGGGATTCTGGTCCACGGGGACCGGCTGGGGTGACTTCACCTGGACGCCGGATTCAGTCGAGGTGCGAGTCATCGAGGGAAGTCTCACAGTCGAGAAACTCGTCCACGGCGGAGAAACAATCAAACTGGATCAGGTGGTTACCGCCCAGCCGGGCAAGCCACTCGTGTGGCGCCGTCCAGCGAAGGCTTAGAACCGATAACTCGCCTCAATGTATCCGAAAGCGCCATTCTTGCCATTCGGGTAGATCCGTTCCATGGCTCTCTTGCCCACGGCGTATCCCCCGAAGCCCGAAAGAGTTACATGGGCATTCACAGTCCAGTCGGCGCTGACATCGTAGTAGGTGGCAAGGCTCCTCGCACCTCCAGTGTTCCGGCCGACGTAGCCGAATGACCAGGGCTGGAACGCTCCGCCACCCTGATACCAGAGGTCGTTCCGGCTGGCAAGGCGCAGTGAGTGGGCTTCGGTCTTGATTGTCCAGTCCTTGTGCGGCCGCAGAGTCAGCATGGCGAACGCATCCTGGTTGTTCATCATGTCGTAGAAGGGGAAACGCGCGAAAGGGCGGGGAGTGGGGAGCATTTGCATGAACGTGCCATGCTTCGAATCGTTCGGATCCGAGTCGCCCGAGCCATGCGTGAATCCAGCCCGGATCCACGGCTTGAGTTTCGGTGCAAAGCTCGGCTGCCATCCGCCCTCGATGTCCACGGCCAATGCCTCGTGGTCAAGCCGTCCCCACTTGCCGGTTTGAACCACTCCCCAGAGCAGAAAATCGAGAGCGCCATTCGCCGTCTCCGTGAGGTGCGAATAGTGCCCGCCCACGGTGGTGATCCTGATGTTCGCCATATCGGATTGCCGGGCTGAGGCCGGCCGGTTATCGGTCTTGAGGACGTGCCGCCAGTCCTGGTAGTACATCCCCAGCACACGCCAGTCGTTGTGATTTCTGCCCATTGACGACGCCCCCGCCACCGACGCATACCCGGCGCCTACCTTCAGATTGCCCCAGCCGTCCACTTGAAACGCGCCGCGCGTGGGCATGAAGCCGGCCACGGTCAACGTCGCCCGTTTGTGGGCTGATGCTAAATGGAAGCCATCGAACGAACGTCCAACGTGTGTCCATGGAAACGCTCCGATGAGCCGGTCGGCGATTCTGGTTTGGGTAATCACGTTCAGCGCCGCATGTTTCTTGGCAATTTCGGCTCCGTCGCGGAACTCGAACCGTCCAACTTTGAGAGAGTTTGCCTCGGAGCCCAGAAGCCCATTAAAGCGAACCCATCCCTGCTTGGGGAAGATCATGGCGGCATGGTTTCTCCGGTCGTTGGCGTTCGAGTAGATCGCGCCCAGGCCAAGCGGCCCTTGCGGCGCAGGAGCCGTGGCATCGTCCGGCAAGCCAAGCAGGACCGGCGCAGCCAGTTCAAGCTGCCAGTCGGTTTTAGCGTTTCCAGAGGCCAGGCTCAACTTGAAGATGTTTCCAAGATAGCTATAGCCGCTGTTCGCGGCGCCGTCCATCCAGTCCCACATCTCCAGCCGGGACCGGATGCTTCCGGAAACGATCACCTTGCCCCATTTCATTGGGGCCGGAGCGGCCGCCGGGGCGGCCGGTTTCGCGGCTTGGCTCTGCCCGGCAGCCTCCTCTCCCTCAGCGGGCATCAAGCAGGCGGCCAGAAGCCCTACAAACATATAGCGAAGACACATCGATAGAAATCCGCTCCGTCATCATCAGGTTATGACGTTCTTTTTTCTGGAATTGTGACTCGAATCACATTGCCATGGATACTTCTTCACTTAAACTGACCTCGATGAATCAGAAGGGCGCCATCGCCCCCCTCCTGGTGGGCATTCCGTTGGGCTTGCTTATCGGCGTCGGCCTATACACTTTTGGATACGCCAAGGGCGCTTCGTATATGACCGACGACCCGGGAGCCTGCACCAACTGCCACGTTATGCGCGAGCAGTATGAAGGCTGGCTCAAGTCCAGCCACAGGAAAGTGGCTGTCTGCAACGACTGCCACACGCCGGCCGGCTTCGTCGGAAAGTACTCGGTCAAGGCGCTGAACGGCTTCAATCACTCGATGGCTTTCACCACTGGCCGCTTCCCGGACAACATCCGGATCACGGGGCGTAACCAGCGCGTGGCACGGGAGTCCTGCATGAAATGCCATGAGGAGATCACGGATGGGATCAACGGCGCGCGCCGCCACGGCGAGGAGGCCAATTGCGTCTCCTGCCACCAGAGCGTGGGCCATTCGCATTAGACCGGTAACTGGGAATTGAACATGTCTGTACAACCGAACTCAAACAAAAAACTGGTGATTGCGGTCGTGGTAACCGCCATCTTAGCCATCGGCATCACGGCTTTGCTTGTGAACATCTTCGAGCACAAGCAGGAAGCAAGGAACGCCTTCTTCCGAGTCGTCGACCTCACTGACGACACCGACGACCCGGCCATCTGGGGCAAGAACTTCCCGCTTCAATTCGACAGTTACAAGAGAACTGTCGACATGCAGCGCACTCGTTACGGCGGATCGGAGGCCCTTCCGCATAAGCCGGACGACAAGGATCCGCGCGATGTCACCTCCCAGTCCAAGATCGACGAGGACCCACGGCTCAAGGCCATGTGGGCCGGCTACCCCTTCTCGGTGGACTTTCGCGAGGAGCGCGGCCACGCCTACATGCTCCTCGACCAGCGCACCACCCGCCGTGTCACCGAGTTCAAACAGCCTGGCACCTGCCTGAATTGCCATGCATCCACCTATGTCTACATGAAGCAACTCGGCGGCGGCGACATCTTCAAAGGCTTCGAACAGATGAACAAGATGACCTACATGGAAGCCACCAAGGGGGTTAAACATCCCGTCTCCTGCATCGATTGCCACGAACCGAAGACCATGGCGTTGCGCGTCACCCGCCCTGGGTTTCTGGAAGGAATCAAAGCGTACAAAGCGTCCCAGGGCGTCCAGAACTACGATCCCAATACCATGGCCTCGGCCCAGGAGATGCGTTCCTTTGTTTGTGGCCAGTGCCATGTGGAATACTACTTCAAGGGCGACGAGAAGCGCCTGACGTTCCCTTGGGCTAAGGGCCTTCAGGTCGAGAGAATCTACGATTACTACACTGAGGTCGGCCACAAGGACTGGGTCCACAAGGAGACTGGAGCGCCTGCTCTCAAGGCCCAGCACCCCGAGTTTGAGATGTACAGCCAGGGTGTCCATGCCCGCTCCGGCGTCTCGTGCGCCGATTGCCACATGCCCTACAAACGCGAAGGCGGCATGAAGATCTCCGATCACCACGTCCGTAGCCCTCTGCTCAACGTCAACCGCGCCTGCCAGGGCTGCCACCACTTCCCGGAACAGGAGATGAAGGACCGCGTCGAACAGATCCAGGGCCGCTTCATGCAGGCCCGCAACACGGCCATGGATGCCCTGATGGATCTGATCGCCGACATCAAGACGGCAAAAGCGGCGGGCGGGTCTGAAACAGACCTGAAAGCCGCTCTGGAAGCCCAGCGTAAGGCCGGTTTTTTCATCGATTTCGTCGAGGCTGAAAACTCCGCCGGATTCCATGCTCCCGGCGAAGAGCTCCGAATTTTGACGCAAGCGCTCGATGCCATCCGCAAAGGCCAGAACTCGCTTCGCGGCATCCAGCCGAAGAAGGCGGCCTCCATGCCGCCCGTCCGAGGCTCCAAGAACTCCGACTGACGTTCCTCCGCACTTGAAATGGAGTAATTTGCGGCGCCGGTCTCGAAGCCCGCGCCGCCTTCTTTGTGCAGTGCCGGTAACTTTCCTGGGCCAAGTGTGCGTCAATGTGAGAATGCGAGTTCCGAACTGGATGCATGGAATCTTCACGGCGGCGGTGCTCACCGCTACGCCTTCTTTGTTTGCGGCGGAGGATCCCTCGCCGCAGCATATTCAATGGATGAAGGAGCAGGGCGACCTCTCCGGCAAGATCCGCAAGGGTGTGGATCTCGAAGCCAGCGCAAAGCGGATGGCCGAGGTCTACAAACAGGTCGAGGGTTTTTGGGCCAAGCGCTCCGCGATCGGTGCGTCTTCGACCAAGGAGGGTCACGCCGCAGCCCTCGCGCTGGCGAAGGCCGCCGCGGCGAATGATCAGGCAGGCATCGCTGCCGCATCAAAACAACTCGGCGGAACCTGCCGGACCTGCCACGACGCTCACCGCGAGAAGATCAGCGACACCGAGTACAAGATTCGCTAGTCGACAAAGACTGGGGCAGGGCTTCGGCCCTGCCGGGTCAAACCTCGCCCCTGATCAGGTCCTCGTAGGTTTCCCGCTTTCTAACCACTCGCCAATCTCCGCCGTCGACCAGAACCTCGGCCGCTCTTGGCCGGGCGTTGTAGTTCGACGACGCGACCCACCCGTACGCCCCGGCGGTCATCACCGCCATGTATTCGCCAGGCATCACCTGCGGCAACTCCCGATCTTTTGCCAGAAAATCCGCGCTCTCGCACACTGGCCCAACCACGTCAGCTACGACGGTGCCGGGGATCCGGCTCTCCCGGCAAGGCACGATCTCGTGATACGCGCCATACAGCGCGGGCCTGATCAACTCGGTCATCGCCGCATCGACCACCATGAATTCCTTTGATTCGCTCTGCTTGCGGTAAAGCAAACGCGTCACCAGCGCCCCTGCCTCTGCCACGATCGACCGGCCCGGCTCAAATAGCAGCGTCAGGCCGCGCCCTTTCACCAAGTCCCGGATCGCGGCCAGGAACGCGCCCACATCGGGCCGGGCGTCGCCCGGCTTGTACGGCACTCCTATGCCGCCGCCGAGATCCAGATACTTGATCTCGAACCCCCGCTCGCGCAAGCGCCCGACGAGTTCCAGCATCCTTTGCGCGGCCTCGATCAGCGGAGACAGGTCCAGCAATTGCGATCCGATGTGGCACGCCACCCCTTCCATGCGTACACCCGTTAGTCCCCGCGCCCGCTCATAGACACCTTCAACTTCGCCGATGCTGATGCCGAATTTGTGCTCCCTCAATCCGGTCGAGATGTATGGATGAGTATCGGCGTCCACATCCGGATTCACCCTCACCGCCACCGAAGCCTGTTTCCCCATCCGCGACGCCAGCGCATCGATCAGCCGGATCTCAGACTCACTCTCGCAGTTAAATGAGTGGATGCCCGCCTCAAGCGCCTGCTCGATCTCCTCGCGGTTCTTGCCAACTCCCGCGAAAACCACGCTCTCCAACGCTCCACCCGACTTCGCTACCCGGTACAACTCACCACCTGAGACGATGTCGAACCCCGCGCCCGCTTCCGCCAGTAGACGGAGCACGCTCAGATTCCCGTTCGCCTTCACCGCATAGCAGACCCGGTGCGGCACGCCCGCGAGCGCCTGGTCGTACTCCTTGAACCTCGCCCGGATGGCCGACGCCGAGTAGATATAGATCGGAGTGCCCGCGGCAGCCGCGATCCGCTCCACCTCTACCTCCTCGCAATAGAGCGTTCCACCTCGATACTCAAATGGCGTAAGCATGCGTTTCATCCACCTTCAGCACAACCAGCGTCTGGTCGTCGTGTACCGGCGTGGCCCCCCGGAACTCCTCGAGATCGTCAATGATCCGTTCGGCGATTTCTCTTGCCGTCAGTCCACAGAGCGCCGATAGCGTCCGCTTCAGCCTTCTCTTCCCGTAGTCCTCGCCCGTGTTGTCCTGCTGATCGCTGATTCCGTCCGAGTACAGCAGCACCACGTCGCCCGGCTCGGCCTCGAACTCGGTTTCTTCGTATTCCATCCCGTCCAGCAGCCCTACCGGCACCCCCGAAACCTCCGGCCTCAAAACTTCGCCTCCGCGGCAGACCAGCGGCGGCGCCGACCCCGCGTTGGCGATCTTGAACACCCGCTCTTGCGGCTGCCACAGCATTGCCAGCAGCGTTACATATTGCGCCGGCACTTGACGCTCCATCAGGTTCTCGTTCAGGCTCCGCAGCAGCGCCGCAGGGCTCCTTCTCCTCGGCGCCAGGCTTCTGAGCAAGCCGCTGAACAAGGCTCCGTACAGAGCCGCCGCCGCGCCTTTGCCGCTCGAATCGCCGAACGCCAGCATCGCCGATCCGTCGTTGTACTCGAAGAAGTCGTACAAGTCTCCGCTCACAACCCTGGCCGGCTTCAGTTTCACGCCGACATCCAGCCCGGTGATTTTCGGGGCCTCGGACGGAAAGATGATCGATTGCAGTTTCTGGGCCGCCTCCAGGTCCTTCTGAATGTCGCGTTCGCGCTCGGCCAGTTCCTGATACAGCCGCGCATTCTCGATTGCAGCCGCGATCTGCGGCGCAATCAGCGACAGCGTCCGCACGTGGTCCTCGTTGAAAGCCCCCACCCGCTCGCTCTCCAGGTCCATCACGCCGACCACGCGGTGTTTGAGGATCAGCGGAATCGCGATCTCGCTCCGGATGCCTGGGTAGGCTTCCAAATACCGTGGATCCTCCAGCGTGTCTCGCGCCAGCACGGGACGGCCCGTTCTGGCCGCCGCACCTGTCAGGCCTGAGTCCAGCGACATGGTGCAAAGCGCCGCCTTACCGTCATATCGCTGGCTGAACCTCTCCACCAGCGTGCGCCGCTCCTCATCGACCAACAGCACCAGGAACGCATCATAGTCGATGAGCGACTTCACGGAGTTCGCGATTTTTGACAGCAGGGCGTCCAGATCAAGAATCGAACTGAACTCCTGGGCCAAATGGGCCAACGTCTTGCGGATCCGGTTCTGCCGGTCCACCCGCCGGTAAAGCCGCGCGTTCTCGATCGCCGCCCCGATCCGCGACGCGATCAGTTGGAGCAAAGCCAGATCCTGCTCGCTGAACGCCGCCTCCGTCGTCGCTTGCAGGTCGAGCACCCCCACCAGTTTGTGCCCGAAAACCATTGGCGCCGCCATCTCGCTGCGCACCGCATCCATGGCATTCAGATACCGCGGATCGGACCCAACATCATCCACCAGCACTGGCTGCCGCAGTTGAGCCGCGGTCCCAGTGATCCCTTCGCCCAAGCCCACCAGGAGATTCTCGACAATCTCCTCTCTATGCCCTCGCGCATACTTGATCCGCAGTGATTTGCGCCGTTCGCTGTAAAGCAGAATGGCCAACAGTTCGTGCGGAATCACACGCCGGATGATCTCCGCCACGTTTGCAAGCAGTTCATCCAGATCCAGTGTTTCGCTGGTGATTGTCGACACTTCCAGCAGGAAGTCCAGCAGTTCCGCTCTCTCGCGGAACTTGACGCGATTCGGTTGGCCCGGAGGCATAGGATCAGCGGCGCGCCGCCTCAACGATCTTTACGCTGGCGCTTGCCCCCACCCGGCTTGCGCCGGCGCGCACCATCGCCTCGAACTCCTCCAAAGTGCGGATGCCGCCCGCCGCCTTGACGCCCACCGAAGGGCCAACGACACGCCGCATCAGATCGACATCCTCCACTGTCGCCCCGTACTTCGAAAACCCGGTCGAAGTCTTCACAAAATCAGCTCCCGCCGCCACCGACAGCCGGCACGCCAACTCCTTCTCCTCCTTTGTCAACAGGCAGGCTTCGATGATCACCTTCAATATCGCTCCGCCGGAATGGCATGCCGACGCCACGGCGTCCACATCCGCCTGCACCCTCTCGTGCTGGCCGGACTTCAGCGCCCCGACCGCGATGACCATGTCTACTTCGCCCGCGCCGGCCTCAATCGCACGTTTTGCCTCTTCCACCTTCGCGGTGGTTGGCGACATCCCCAGCGGGAACCCGGCCACAGTGCACACCTTCACGCCCGTCCCCTTCAGCTCCGCAGAGGCCACCGCCGCCCACCAAGGGTTCACGCATACACTGGCGAACCTATACTCGGCCGCCTCTGCGCACACCTTCCTCACGTCGCTCTCGGTTGCATCCGCCCGCAGGATGGTGTGATCAATCATCGCCGCTACCGCCGCCGGCGTCCAGGGCTTCAGCGCCGGCGCGGCTGCCGGCATAGTTCCGCCCTGCGCGATCCGCTTCAGGATCGCCTCGCCTATCTCGGCAGCCAGTCTCTTGATCTCTACTTGTTCCACGACGAATATAGCCGTTCAATTTCCGTGATTTTGTCGATTCGTTTCTGATGCCGCCCGCCCCCGTAGGGCGTCCCTAGCCAAGTCCTCAGCACCTCTTCGGCCTGGCTCGCGGTCAAAAGCCGCCCGCCCAGCGTCAACACGTTGGCATGGTTGTGCTCTCGGCTATTTCTGGCGGAGGCTCTATCATAACATAGCGCCGCCCTGATTCCCGGCACCTTGTTCGCCGCCATCGCCGACCCGATCCCCGCTCCGTCCACGATCACCCCATACGCCGCCTCGCCTCCGGCCACCAGCCTCGCCACTTCGTGCGCGATATCGGGATAATCCGCGGCCTTTTCTTCGTAAACGCCTACGTCCCGCACCGCCCAGCCCAACTCGCGCGCCACCACGAGCATCCTCTGCTTCATCTCAAATCCGCCGTGATCGGACCCGAACGCCAGCGTCCGGTCCGCCCCTCGTTCCGGCGTGGCCTCCCCTTCGGCGACCTCCTCCACCTTCACGCCGCGCTCCCGCGCCAAATCCCTCGCCGACGGCGTAAAGATCGTCCCTCGCGGCACGCGCAACGTGCCGCCCCCCGGGACCTCGGCCTCGGTGATGACTCTCCGCACCTTTTGATGATACTAGCCCGGATTTCTCACGAGGACACTAGCAAAAAGCCGTCATCTGGGGCATAACTGAGTTTCCAGACTTAGTTCTGACCCGGCAGAGGACGGCTTTCGCTATGACAGAGTGTACCCAAGACAGCTTCGAGTTTGAAGCCC
>JARKOC010000389.1 GCA_029975915.1 Bryobacteraceae bacterium | reverse complement strand
GGTACGCGCCTGGAGCATGCCGATCGGCGGCAGCGCGGTCGACGCGGCGGGCGTGATCCACACCGACCTGGCGCGTGGCTTCATCCGGGCCGAGGTCACGGCCTACGCCGACCTGATCGCCCTGGGCGATATGAAGGCGGTGAAGACGGCCGGTAAGGGCCGCCTGGAAGGCAAGACCTACATCGTCCAGGACGGCGACATCATCTCGATCCGGTTCAATATCTAGCGCAACCGCCGGTTGTGCCGAGGCAAGAGACAAGAGGCAGAGAGGCAAGAAGAAGCGACAAGCGCCCAAGCGGCAGGCGTTGTAGGGATGGGGTACGTGAACCTTTGCCAAACAATCCGGTGACTGACATGCCGAAATCGGGAGACGTTGGCCGTCGGAGCGCCCGCGACTCAAGTCGCGGGCTAGGGACACAAAGTCCGCTGAAGCGGACTGAAAGACCCGAAGCGCCAGGCCAGGAGCCTGCTTCAGCAGGCTTTTTTGACTGGGTAGCCGGGGACTTCAGTCCTCGGCGGCGGATAGTCACACGACTCCAAGCGCACTCGCCCCATTACCGGATCAGTCTGTCAACTTTCATCCACCCGCCCGTCCGGCCTAAACTGGCCGCTTCATGGAGCCGCCCATGCCCGATCAGCCCCGCGTGACGCCCTGGATCGAATCCCAGCCGCCGACCGAGCTGGCCCTGCTGCGCCGCTACGAGGCCGAGGGCCTGCATCCCTACGCCTGGTCAAACGACCCCGGCGACGTCTACGCCGCCCATACACACGCCGATCACAAGGTGCTGTACTGCCTGCGCGGCTCGATCGTGTTTACTCTGCCCGACACGGGCGCGCGGATCGAACTCAACCCCGGCGACCGGCTCGACCTGCCGCCCGGCGTGCTCCATGCGGCCACGGTCGGCCCGCGCGGGGTGGTCTGCCTGGAGGCGTACCGGCGGGGGTAGAGGCCAGGAGACCAGAGTCAGGCAAGTCGTGCGAGAAACGGCTGCAAGTAGTGGGGAATCGTGGGGACTATCCAGCAGGTGCTTGAAGGCCAGCGGTTCGAGACGACACATCACGTCGAGGGACGTGCGTCTATCGCCGATCTGTTCAAACTCGGTCAGCGGTGCGGCATTTATGTGCTTCAATTTGCGGATGGGATGGTCTATTGCGGCCAGTCGAAAGATGTCGTGCGGCGATATGCCCAACATCGCAAAATCCACACCGACATAGTTCACCTGAGTTTCAAACGGGTGCGGCCAGAACAGTTGGATAGCGAGGAAGGCCGGGGCATCAAGGCCCTGGAAGCGGCTGGATTTTCCCTGCGGAACATCAGTCTTGTCAGTATTGTGCATGGCTCGACGGATTTCGATGACGTCATGTCTCCCGATCTTCAAGAACAATGGGCAAAGGACGTTCAGTGGGTGGATCGAGATGGCGATCGAGTCCGCGATCCTGACCTTCGCTCCCGGTACTCGCGTAAGTTTCATAAATTCCTCGCGCTGCCCTACGCCGAAGATGTCATTCGGGTCCAACGAGCCTATGTTCAGAAGACCATCCCCGCATTTTTGAGGGGTGAGGTGTCGTTCTGGGCAACCTCAGTGCTCCCCCCTGGTCAACCTGGAGAACTGGTATATTCGCGCATTAATATTCATTGGCAGGAAGTATTCACTGCGTTCGTGCTGGTTGACCAACCGAGAATCATTGGCCTTTTTGACAAAATTCGTGGCTGTAATACTGAAGACATCAGCTTCTCTTTCCACCTGTGCCGTTCCAAGATCGAGGAGGTTTGCGGTACCACGCGCGGCCTCCGTGGCAGATATCGGTTTTTAGAAGTTTCTGATCACCGCTACAAACCGGGTGGGCAGGATCAGTTCAAGCTGACTTCCTATGGCGCGGGCAATACGCTGCGACTTCTGAACGATCCCAGCATCCTGGCCGCAATGCGGGTTTTCAACCTGCGCCTGATGCGCAAGGGCGCTTGTAACTTTGGCAGGAATCATTGCCTTGATCTGGCCGATAGACTCGTAGACGTATCCTGAGCTTGGATGTTTTCGCTGACGGCTGAGCGCTGAACGCTGATGGCTTCCTTTTTTCACGCACCCACGCAAGGAACCGAACCCATGTCCAACGAACTGAACGTGTCTCTGACCTTTCCGGAGGGCTTCCTGTGGGGCACGGCGACCGCGTCCCACCAGGTCGAGGGCGGCAATCACAACTCGTGGACGGTCTGGGAGGATGCCGGACACGTTTTCCAGAACCACGTCAGCGGCCGGGCCTGCGACTGGTGGAACGGCCGCGCCGAGGAGGACTTCGCGCGGGCCGCGTCGATGAACAACAACGCCCTGCGCCTCTCGGTGGAATGGAGCCGGGTCGAGCCGGAGCCGGGCCGCTGGGACGAGTCCGCGCTGGAGCGCTACCGCCAGATGGTGGTCGAACTGCGCGCGCTGGGCCTGGAGCCGGTGGTCACGCTCCACCACTTCACCAACCCGGTCTGGCTGGAGGAGCGCGGCGCGTGGCTGAACC
>JARKOC010000365.1 GCA_029975915.1 Bryobacteraceae bacterium | reverse complement strand
CATGAAGATGTTCACCATGGCCGTGAAGAAGGGGTTCTTCCGGACGCCGGGACTGCCCGCGCGCATCGAAGCAAAGCTCCCGTCGGCCTGCATCGTGGCCGCAGTCGTCGGAGTGGCGAATCACTTCGGCTACGGTCCATTTACCGTCTTCCCGCTCTCCCACCACAACGAGCCGTTCATGCCGGGCGAACGCACGTGCTCCGGTGGCGCCTACACGTTTCAGATTCCCGGAGCCCTTGCGGCGCAGGACGAGGTGGCGATTCCCATGAAGGTCCACGACCCGGCCTCGCTCCGGTGCATGTTCGCCTACGTGCAGCAACCCACCACGGACGGGCAGTCCGCCTACGTCGTGAAGATCAGCCGCGACGGCGGCGCGACCTGGGAAGTGCTGGAGAAGATGGGCATCGCGCAGAAGTTGCCTGGCGGCTATAAGACCACCTACGACTACCTGGTCGACGCCGGCTATGGCCCGCCTGAAACCCGCCGCCTGCCGTATTGCGACTACGGACTGATCAGCCTCAACGCCATCACCGGCAGCGGCTCGGCGCAGACCATCGCGACCGCGTCCTACGACGCTTCGATCACCGGGCTCGAGGTAGGCCGGTTCGTGTTCCTGGAGTTCGGGACCGAGAACGAGGAGTGCGTCGAAGTCCTGGCGGTTGATGCGGAGGCGCAGACCTTCGATGCCGTGGTGACAAAGGACCACCCGGCCTGCTCGATTCGCCCGTGCATCTGGCCGACATCAATTCTGCACGAAGGCAACGACCTGACGATCGACATTAAAGCCGTGGCGTCGCCGAATCCAGGCTCGGACTTGACGGTGGTGATTCAGACATGAGCGTTTCCGCCTATGGTGTTGTCGGCGCTGTGGCGTTCATTGAGAGCGCTTCGAGCCGCACCATGCATTGCTCACACAGGCGGACAACCGTCTCCGCTTCTGTTTCGTTTGCCCCTTCGCCGCGGTGGACCACGCCATTACGCTTGCGGTTACAGCTAACCAACCACTCCTGCCAGAAGACGGTGTCATCGGCGATCGAGCCGCCGAGCACTTTGCGACTCAGTCCAGTCAAGCGGTCCTTGGCTTGGTATTTCTCTTTGAGATCTTTGGTGACGTCTTCCGGTGGGATCCCCTGGGCGTCATAGGCGGCGCGGAGCGTCTTCTCTATGAACATTTCAAGAGACTGAAAAGCCAATACTACCGCGAGAATGGTCTCATGCCGACCCAATGCCGCCTGGGCACTTTGGAGTAGAAGGATGTGCGGCTCTGGCTGAGTCCCGTTCGCCAATATGGTCGCGATCCGTTCAATTTCGGCTCGCGACCTGTTCACAACGGCTGATCCGATCCCGCTCGGGACCGAAGCGCCCTCGTGCAGGTGGTTGCAGTCTTGGAAATATACCTCGTTCACCGTCATGACCGGGGGGCGCTGTACGTGGACCTCCTTCGTCACATACCGGTATACGTCCAAGAAGTAGCCGATGATCCGTTCGGCGGCGCGGCTAGCCGCGCCGATAGCCGTCGCACGAGCCTCTTGCTCAGCCTCCGTGTTCCCCATGGGAAGGTTCGCCGTATCCGTGTCGAAGAAGACTCTAGCCCGGCTGTACCGGAGCGTGCCGTGTATGTCCTGCGCGATTTCGACATTTCGCCCTGCGAATCGCGGTATTGGGCCAAGCTCTGGACGCTGGGGGAACGTCGGGGTGGGCAGAGAGAAGGGGCCGTAGTACAGCAATTGATCGTCCGCGACAATCTCTGCCTCATTCGACCCTTCTGCGAGGTCGGTCCATACCTTTCGGAGCACTATCGCTGCCCTCGTTTGGGCAACACCATCGGTATACGTGACGTCGAATCGTCGGCTAGAGGGAACGTGCAGGCAATAGGGCAGGCTTACTTCCACCCGCGTGTTGAATCCAAGGAGCGCCTCACGGCGAGGTGGGTGGACGTATGAAGAGGATACGCCAAGTCCATAAAGTGTGAATTCCGGTTTTGAGCGGACTTGATGAAGCAGCTCCGATAGCCTTCTTTCTTGCGCCTCTCTCGGGAGCGTTTCCAGTTCATCCGGAACAACGACGGTGACATGAACAACGGGATCGGTCGCTTGCTGTTGGAAAGCTGCGCGCAGTGCCTTCATGATTTCACTACCTCGATGTGACTATACAGCGGTCTGAAGACGACCGCTTTACTGCCATGCCGACCGAACCACTCCACATGTTCGATCCCAGCAGGACCATCCAACTGCAGGGATTCTCCGGCCGCGCAGCCACCACCACGATTCACGACGCCACCGAGTCCGGCTTCCAGATCTCCGGCATCTTTCAGGCCGCCGAGGACTTCGCCAACGTCCAACTCTTCAGCGCCTACGATTACTACAACCACCTGCGCCTGAAGCCGCTCCCGGTGACGGATCTGTCCGGTGTCACGCTGCAGTTCGACATGCAGGTGCTGCCCGTGAATGGCGAGGAAGGTAATGTCCGGCCGGACTGCGTGAAGTACCCGTCGGTCGGGTGGGACAAGCTGGCCATCACCACCGGCAACGGCGACATCTACGAGGTTCCGTTGATGGCGCACTGCTCGGTGCTCTCGGGCGGCTTCACCCCAGGCTCGTTCCAGATCGCCCTCGAGGACAAGAAGGCCGAGGACCTGGATGCGCTTGTGGGCGGGCCGACGCCGGCGCTCACCGACGCCGCCTACGTCTACTTCATGGGAACGCGCTGGTCGTGCACGTCGCCTGAGGCCATCGCGTTCTGCAACCTTGAAACGCGCCTGCTGAACAACATTGGCGCAGTGGACGCGCCTTCATGCGAGCAGTCCATCTGGTGGCAGGACGATCCCAACTTCTGGCACTACCTGCTGGTCAACGGCGGCGGCGCGGGCATCCAGGAGGCGGGAGCTGCCGACGCCGCCGACATCGCGTCGCGCCTGGCGTCGATGGTCGGCATCACCAGTTACCTGGTCGATTGCTCTGCCTCTGGCAACGTCATCACCGTCACTCTCGAGCCGGGTGTGAACGGACCTGTAACGGTTTCGACCAACAGCGGCTCGGCACCCGCCACGCTAAGCCGGTTCGCGCCCGGCATCTACTCTGCGCAAGTCGTTTCTTCGTCCGAGATCCGCGCGGGCGACTACGTTGGCGTCGACATCGGCACCGCGAACGATGAAGTCGTGAAGGTCCTCTCCGCAGGTGGAGGCAGCTTCACGGCATACTTCACCAAGCCGCACTACGGCAAGCTGTACAACATCACCTGCCGCGTGCTGCCCCGCGCGCGCCACTTCGGCCGTGTCCTCCGAGACCGCATGGTGGACCACCCACTACCCGACTACGGCGAACAGCCCGCAAGCCTCGCGCTCGCCGGCTACGGGACGACCAACACGTCGGCGAAGATCAGCCTGGGGCTCACCGGGCAGATGGGCCAATGGGGCCGCGAGGCCAACGGAATACCGGTACGCCAGTCCGTGAACCCGGAGAACGCGATCGTGGCCCTTGCGGACGGTGTGACGTCGTCGGCCAGCATGGTCCAGGGTGCGCGTAATGACCGGACGTACCGCTTCCAGTTTCCCTTCAGCGAACTGGCGGGATACAAGAACGGCGACCGGCAGTCGCTCATGGCCGTTCCGGCAACGGACGTCGTGAAGGTGCACATGACGTTCGCGCCGCGCTTCGAGGACGTGGAGTTCGGCCTGGCCAACGGCGGACTTCTCCTGGACGCAGTTCCTGCATCACCGGCTGGCACGGAGGAGGAATGGCGCCTCACCAACGCCGAGTCGATGTCCGGCGGTACGAAGTACTACGTCGGCAACGCGACCACCGAGGAACGCATCACCTGCCTCGCCAACTTCGGCCTGGTCAAGCCCGATCCTGCCGACCCGAGCACGTGGTATTACCGCGTGCTGGTCCGCCGTGGCGAAGACTCCTCGCTGCCGCAGGCATGGAGCGCCGGTACGCCCGTCCAGTGGATCTCGACGATTACTGGAACCCGTTCCGATGTGGAGTGGCAGGCCGCGATCTCGAACATCACGCTCTCCGGGCCTACGAAGCTGAAGGTCGGAGGCCCGAATGAAAACGACCGACTGGAGGAGGGCAAGGGTGCAACCTATGTCGGGTATTGGGAGGAGGCGCCTTACGCCGTAGGCTGGTGGAGCGGTGGCCATGCGAAACGCTGCGCGCCGTCGTCACCAGGCGATGTCCGGCGCGTTACCGTTCGCTATCAACGGGACGCGGTCCACGACCTCTACATCGGTACGTGGCTCGGCAAGAGCGCGGGCAAGATCCAGGTCGTCATCGACGGCGGCGCACCGCAGGTCTTTGATCTCTACCTGAACGACTACAACGGCCTCGCCGCGATGAAGAAGATCGGCGCGGACATCGCCGCTGGCCCGCACGTCGTAGAGATCACGGCGCTGTTCGACAAGAATCCGGCGAGCACCGGCTACTTCTTCTACTACGACTACCTTTGGCCCCTCGTCCCGCAGGATGTGCCGGATGCTCCGGAGGTGTACGAGAACATTTCGCTCGCGATCGACTTCGACACGGACCATGGCTACAAGAAACCGCCCGCCTGGCACGTTTGGCACCTCGATAAACTCGGGTTCCGCGGCCACGCCGACGTCTACATGGGCGTCTTCTGGAACAACAAGCGGCGGCGCGTCGAAGCGACGTATCCGAACTGCTCCGTGAGCCTCGCCTCCTGGCAACTGGACGAGCCGCTGTGGATCAACCTGTCGGGCACAACGCTCTACTTCTCACCGGGCGCGGGGCTCAGCGACGCCGACGTTGCCGGCCACCTTCGCGCGATGCTCAACGTGACCTTCCCCGGTGTCTGGTGCACGAGCTCGGCGGCCGGCATCAACATCCGCTCGCGCGCGCCGGGCTACACGTTCTCTATCTCGACGAGCGCAAACCTGTCCGTCGATCAGGGCACGCCGAGCCTCTCCACGCCGGGCGCCGAGGGCGACTGGGAGATGATCGACACCATCTCGCCGGTGATGACTCAGGGCGCGCGCAACTGGATTCGCGACCTGGCGTCGCAACTCCACCAGGCGGGCATCTCGGCGAGTTTCGCTTTCTCGATGGAGTGCTACCGACCTCCGGCAGCGATGGCCGCGCGCTACTGGGACGGCGCGCCGGTGGATCTGCCCGTGCCCTCCACGCAGATGCACTTCGGCTCGCGCGTCCGCGCCTACCTGAAGCAGATGTACAAGGAGTGCGCCGACCAACTCGCGGTCGCCGGACTGCCGATCGTCCTGCAGTTCGGTGAAACACAGTGGTGGTACTTCCCGAACGACTCCGGAATGCCCTTCTATGACGACGGGACCAAGGCCGACTTCCTGGCCCGCTTCGGCCGTCCGATGCATCGCTTCCTTGCCAACACCGACAACCCGGCAGACGATCAGCAGGCCGCCGACTTCCTGCGCGACCGCATCTGGGAGTACTGCTCCGAGGTCATCGACTACGTGCGCCGCTATCACCCGAGTGCCGTCTTCGAATGCCTGTGGCCGCTGGACGCTAACCAGGGTAAGCCTGCACCGAACGCCGCCTTCCGCCGCCTGAACATGCACGTCAATCTGCCGGAGCAGTGGAAGACCTCCGGCTACGGCGTGAAGTACTTCCGCGCGGAGGGATTCGATTACGACGTCCGGCAGAAAAGCACCGTCCTCATGAAGCAGACCATGAGATTCCCATTCGGATTGGGCCGTCCGGGCGAAGAGTGCATGTACCTGACGGGTATCTTCGGCACCGCCGACCCGCCGTATCTGCAGGCCTATTCGATGTGGAAACAGACCGACATCGGATCGCTGTGCTTCTGGGCCTTCGATCAGTTCTGCCTGAACAGCAGGCCGGTGCCGTTGACCGCTCTCACCGGGAGAGTGCCGCAAAGCGCGATCTACCACAAGCCGAGAGCGGTGCGCGCCGAGCCTGTGGTAATCGCGGTCCCCTTTGCGCCGCCTGCCGACGGCGCCCTCAACCGGTTCCGCTGCAACAGCCGAGGTCTCAATGGGTAGCAAATTCCCCTCCGCGATGGACGATCCGTCGAGCCTGTTCACCCCCGTCGATGCCTTCCCGTCGAAGCCGCTCGAAACCACGGCGACCAATGCCATTGGCGCAGGCGACTCGACCATCAGCGTGGAATCTACGTCGGCGGGCTTCGCCGACGCCTACGGCATCCTCTCCATCGATGACGAGCTGATCGTTTACACGGCCAAGACCGCGACCCAGTTCACAGGCTGCATCCGAGGCGCCTACGGAACCGTTGCCGCCGTGCACCAGAACGGCTCCACCGTCCGGGCCAACATGGTCTCCGGCTTCCTGACGGCGCTCCAGTCTGCGGTCCTCGCCATCGAGAACGAACTGGGCACCACGGCCGCGCGCAACTACGTCCGCGCCGCCGGTGACCAGGTTGTCACCGGCAACAAGACGTTCCAGGACGGCGCTCAGTTCGGAACCGGCGCGAAATCAGGCACTGGCCTCATCCGTCTGCCCAACGCCGGCGCGGTGAAATGGCGGAACGCCGACGACTCGGGTGACCTCGGGATGGCTTTGAACGCCCAGAACCATCTTGCACTGGACGCCATCGTGGACTTCGCGCCCGGGCAGACCTTCGGTACGTTTTCCTATCCCGACGCCGGATACGCAAGCAAGGGCATCGTGCAGATTGATGCCGCCGGAGGCCTCGCCGTCGAGTCGGGTGTGCTGTCGCTGCCGTCCTCCGGCGTCTCGCCGGGCACGTATCCGAAAGTCACGGTGGATGCGAAGGGCCGCGTGACGACCGGCGCGAACCTCGCAGCGGCCGACCTTCCGGGCCACACCCACATCGCCAGCGACATCGTGAGCGGCGAATTACCCCACAAGGTCCAGCACAACGGCGCCGACGTCGGCACCCGCCGCGCCATCAACCTGGTTGAAGGCACGCGCGTAACGCTCGATGCAGCCGACGATCCGATTAACGACCGCGTCAGCGTCGTAGTGAATGCCGCGCCACCCGTCGCCGGCGAGATCACCAACGCCCTCGGCTACGTCCCCGCCGATCGAGCCGGTGACCACTTCACCGGCCCCGTGGACTGCGGCCCGCACCAGACCATCGGCGGCCCGCTGGAGAACATGGCGAAGCACTCGGAAAACTTCGCTGCGGCCACTTGGGACAAGAACGGCGGCTCCTGCTCGGTCACATCGAATGCCATCATCGCGCCGGACGGCAACCAGACCGCCGACGTGATCACCGCCGTCACAACAACGCCCGTGATCCAACAGCAGATCGCCGGCCTCGCCGACGGTGGCAGTTACACCTTCTACATCTGGGCCCGCGTGGCGTCTGGCACGCGCAAGATCTCGCTCGCCATCGTCGACAACCCGTACGCCGCCTACCTGGCCGGACCCACGCAGGTGACGCTGACGACTTCCTGGCAGCGCTTCAAGATCAGCGGCACGCTGCCGAGCGGCCAAACCGGTCTCTGGATCGTGGTGCGCCAGTTCTCCGGAAACGGCGACGATTGGACCACAGGCGACATCCACCTCTGGGGCGCCTGCCTCCAGGAGGGTGTCGATCCGCAAGCCGCCTACGCTCGCACCTGGGCCTCCCAAACGCCGCATCTCGCCTCGGGCCTCGCCGCCGGCTCGACCGTCATCGCCGCGCCAGACTCTACCACCTCGCCCCTCAAAATTCACGGTCCCGGCTCCAACCTCGCCGACAGCACGCTGCTCGAACTGACCCCCAACGGCGAACTCATCCTCGCCGGCGGCGCGGGCAACGGTTACCGCCTCGCCGAACTCGGCGTGGCCAACAACCCCTCCGGCTGGTCTGGCGTGCTGAAGGTGAAGACTCCCGCCGGTACGACCCTCGGCTACATCCTCCTGTATTCGAATCCCTGACACCCGAACCTCGCACAAAGTGAGTCCTTTCGATCCAGCGGTCTCCACTACTTGCGCTGACAGTCTCGCACCCGAAAGAACCGAGTGCCCAAGCAACCGGCGGTCATCGGTCGCGCGTAACCTGGCAAGGGACACCGTATTCGAGGTCCTGCCAGACACCATCTGGATTCTGGGCCAGATGAACCGTCTCCCATGATGCGTCCTCGTACTCCAGATGAACCCTCAGCACGCAGCCGGTGCTGCGCACAACGGAACCCGTAAATGTGCCGGCATCGATTCCATCAGACGGCGGGTATGTAACAAGGATCCAGTCGCCCCGCTGAAATTCGTGAAAGGGTGAAATTGGATTCACCTGGCAGGAATGGGAACTGTGCCGTCCGCACTTCGGGCAAACGAGAGCGACGGCTGTCCCGCCGGACGGGTCCCAGTGGCTTACGAGCCGACAACGCTCGCGCGAGTTGGAATCCCAGAAAAGGTCCCCACCTCGGCGGCGCAGAAGTCCTTTGAATTCAGGGAAGCTGACCTCTGCCACTCCGTCATTCACCGCTTCAACCTCGCCTCGGCAGTATTGCGGTCCGCCATTCCGTCTCGACCAGTAAAAAAACATCACTTCATCGCCCGTTTGCCAGTGAAGTTCGGTGGCGTCCAGCTCGGCGCATCGATGGGGCACGGATTGACCGCATCGCCGGCAGTATAGAGCGTCACCAGACACGGGCTCGACCGGAGATGTGGTACCCGGAGCAATCTCTGACAACAAGAGTGGCGGCGCCAAGGAGATTCGCCAACGGGCAACGTCCTCCGGGGGCCGGCCCTTCAGGTGCGAAAGCAGATCCTCCTGCCTAGGCTGCCCGAACACAAGACGGTAAACCGCAAGGCTCGCCCGCAGATCCGCAAGGCGCTGCTGCTCTTTACTGAAGGGCAGCATGGGAACTCGCCGTTCCACGCTTGAGCCGCCTTCCACCGGGTACACCCAGTACGGCTCGAGGTCGTCCTTGCCGGCTGGTCTTTCCTCCGCTGCAAGCTCAAAGAGCTTGGCCCAAGGGTCGTCGCCGCGCCCGTATACTCTGCGAAGCCCACGCAAGCCGAATCGCAGGGCCAGGTTCTTGCGAATGGCATGACCTTTGTAGCGGTGAACCCTTCCTTCTCGCTGCTCTAGGTCGACCGGGTTGGAAGGCAAGTTCCAGTGGTAGACCACGTGACAGTACGGATGGAAGTCAAGCCCTTCTTGGCCAATCGAAGTGGAAGCTAGAATGAACGGCCGGAAAGGAGAGTTGAACGCCTTCTGGACCGTCTCCGTTCTGGCGAGTTTGTCATCCTGGTCGCCGCGGACATTGCCGAAACGCATTGCGAACCTGCACCGCAGACTGAACGGGTCGAGTGAAATGGCCCCGCTCCGAGGCGCAACCCGGACTTGATCGACCTCCAGCCGCGAGGTCCTGACGGAGAGGGCTTCCGACACGGTCTCTCCAAGCTGAGTCACCGAATCAGCGGCGTTCTGGTCAACCAAGCCCAGTGATTCGCGCAGCCAGTGGAAGTACTCGTCCAGGACTGCAGGAAGATTACCCTCGAAGCAGTACTGCAGGGCCCGCCGCCAATAAGGCAGGCCTTCATCCTCCGCTCTCAGCAATGCCATAGCTTCGGGTAGGTTGAACAGTGTCCGAAAGCCTTCGCCGATCCGCGCCGCGGCGTTCATGAGCGATCTATCATCAAGGTCAATCCAGCGGACCACCCTTCTCAACGCGCGAAGCGCGCAGACTGCCGGACTCGCCAGTGCCACCTCGACCACCACGTCCAGCAAGTCCTCGGGCGCCCGACCGAGGTCCGATGAACCAACCATGAACTCGGCGAAATAGTCGGCGTGACGAGCGAAGCCCGTAGCGGATTCCTCGTCCACCTCAACTCCCACCTGTCGCCATCCGGAAGGATCGCCAGACGAACACCAAGCCCTCATCCACGGAGCGTGCCTGGCATCGAGAATCGCCAGCGCGGCCCAGTACCACCTCTGATCCTCACGTCCTTCCTCCGATGTCGGCCAGCGCCCAGTCTGGCGCAGCATGGCCGCAATCGTCTCCTTGACTCGCGTCTTCACCCAATCAACAGACGGCACGCCGCCATCATCACTCTCAAGGCCGATTGTCAGCGGATCGACGTCCGCGGCAAGCGCGACGGAGGGGTACAGAAGGCAGAAGAGGGGCATCCCGGCGAGGCGGTCTTCGGTGGACGCTGCAAACCGCAGTAGTCCTCTGCGGCTCTTTACGAGTGAACTGTATCGTGGGCGGCTTCGCTCCTGGCCTAACATTCGCCGCTCCGCTTCGTAGGAGCAAAACGTGGCGATCGCGTCCGGAACCACTTGCCAGGCCGAGAATACGAGGGCCTTGGTCATGCTCGGCTGGTCCGCATATGCACCAGTGGGTTGCCAATACGGAAGTGATGGGGGAAGCCAAAGGAGCCGCCACTGCCCTTGGTTGACGGTAGCGTCCATCAGGCTCCTCAATCGGCCGTTCGCCGGGTCCAACTCGCGATACCGTTCAAAGTGACCGCGGCGCAGCAGTTGGTTCTGAGCGCGCGCCAGCGCAGCCACTAGCTCCTGTGAAGGGCGCTTCATTTGTGCCCGGAGGAGCCGTTTCATCTCGTACTCCTTCATCACGTTCAGGAGATACGGGCTTGATTTCCAGTACTCAATCGCATCCCAAGATTTCAGCGCCTTCGCGATTTGGTCAACTACAACCGCCTGTTTGAGGTCGGCCGGCTGGAGCTGCGCCGCGATGGTCGGCTCTGAGAGCATCGCGTCGCGCTGCTGCGTCGCGGGCACACGCTCGGTCCGCACGATTACACGCCGTAGTCCATTCTCGATCGCGGACCTGCTTTGCTCCGCCTCCTCCTCAGACCCCTGGCCAAGCCCGTGAAGAGCGCGCCGGAATCGATCCAAGTTGCTCGCCACCTCCGCGACGGCTTGTTTGCTTCCAAGCAGGAACTCGAGCGTCCGGTGAAAGTCTTCGTAGTGGTCCTCGTCGGTCTCATGGTGCAGGGTCAGCATCTTGTAGGGCGTCGCCGACAGAAGCAGGACTCGGACTTCGGGGTGATCAAAGAGAGCCTGTGCCAACTGCGCCGCGTCGTCGTCACCGTGGAGAAGCTGTTTGAAGCGCTGGAATTCATCGAGAATAACCAAGTCCGGCTCCAGCGCATCGACACAGACGCGCGCCAAAGTCCGGCGCAGTCCCGAGATCACTTGGTAACGGCGATTGGACTCATCCCAACTGAAATCGCGATGCCGATGAAATTCTTCAGCCGTCTCTCGGAGCTTGGCCAGCAGCCCTCGATCCTGGCGCAACTTCTGTTGAAAGAGGCGCTCCAGGTGCCGATCGAGTTCGATTTGCTGCTCGGCATACACACGCCAGCGGTCCTTCCCTGCCGTGCCTTGAAGGAGGTTCAGAAGCCCCGTACGGCTCAGGTCGAACTCCTCGCGCAGCATGTGGTAAAGCACGCGGCGCTCCTCCATAACGCCGCTGCGATTTTTCAGATCGAACGTCGTGCCTGGCGTGAAACTGACGAAATTGATGCGGTTCGCCTTGAGCCCCTTCAGGTGAGCGGGCAGCAAAGTCAAGCGGGTAGCCATCGAGAAATGGCGATTCCCATAAACGTTCAGCCTGTTAAGGTTCTGATTGGCAATGGCCGCATTCGAACAAACGTAGATGATGTCGATCCGTTCGACCCCTTGCTCCTCCAAGTGCCGAATAGTCTTGGCGATGATGCCTCGAGCCACCATCGTCTTGCCTAGGCCCACCTCATCGGCCACCAGGAACCGCGTCGCGCGCTCCTGGTCCAGGTACATGCGCTGGAAGACGTATTCAACGGTTCTGCGCTGGAAATCCCGGAGTCTGCTGAGGATCGGTGCCACGGCCAAGCGATCACTCATCCCTCCACCTCCTGCAGCACAGCCTCGTACACTCGCCAGAGATCCATGAACTCCGGCGGGACGAGATTGTCACCATCGCCCGATCGATTCAGATCGTCGATGAGAGACTTGATTGAACGGAGTCTTGCAGGATCCCGGCTCAACGCCCGGGTCATCTCCTCCAGCAGCGGTAACGCATCCTGGAGCCGGTAACCTCTTGACGCCTCATCGCCGGAAACCGCAAGGAGGAGTTCGTTTGGTAGGCCGTCCTCTTCAAAGTCCGCCAGCAGGAAGAGCAGGTACTTCAAGAAGCCCTCACGGTTCGCTACGATCGTGCGCACGACCGCCGCTCTGCGCTCCTCCGGCAGCCCATCGACCGTCAGGTTCAGAACAAAGCAGCATCGCTCAGCCGCAGGCTCCGACGCCAGTTCAAAGGCAACGAATCCCGTGACGGCAGCCAACGAACACGTCGGGAGGGCCACCGGGCAACCGTGTTCAAGCGGCATCGCATCGACGGAGTGATCGGGACGGAGGCTGATAGGCCAAGCTCTTGCACTGGAAATACCTCGCAGGGAAACTGGGCCGGGCGGAATGAGGGTCAGCTGCCAGGCATCTTTCTGTCCCCGACAGGAAAGCCGCAGTGCTGCTTTACTCAGGAGTCCACGTGCTTCCTCCAGTCGTTCACGGGCCGCAACGACTTCAGCCTCTTCAGTCGGCGGCTCACCGGGAGAGTAGGGCTCGAGTGCGTTCCCCAGTCCCTGCGCCGAGAGCAGCTCGTCGATTCCCTTCACCTTGCTCTTCTTGCCTGTCAGACGCGCCAGCAGTTCGACATTGATGCAATCGACGATGGCGGCTTTGGTCGCGTTCGCCGATCCCAGGAAGATGCTTGTATCCCACCCGCTATTGGCGATGTAGACTTTTGCGTGCAGGCCGCGCAGCACGCTCGTCCCTGCGGGAGTATCCTCGCCATCCTCGCTTTCAAGCGCTTCACGCAGGATAAGATTCTGTTGAAAACGCTGGCGCGTGGAACCCGCCAGCTTGTCCAGTTCTTCCGGCCGGGAAATGAGCGCCACGGCATCATTGGTCGAATCCGAAAGCGCCCGCAGTCCCTCCTCTGAGACGAAGGGAGAGATTACCGCAAGCCTTTGACTTTGCGGGAATCGCCAACGCCTCGGCCGCAGTCCGAGCGTTTCGAACCAGAGTGTCTCGAATCCATCCGGCAACATCCACTCAACGGTATGCACTTCCTCGGCAATCGACTCCGCCTGTTGCTGTCTAGCCGGGGGCACTGAGACCGCTGCCATTCCTGGGAGTGCCGCCACCAGGTCGCGGAGGCCCTCGTTGTCGCGTCGGCTTCGTCCCGTCGGAGAGCCTTCAACCGCCAGCGCAACATCCCAGGACCGGTCGTAGGTGAGATTGCGGGACATGACCAACGTTCGAAACACCACGGGCTGGGCAGAGATGGTTGGTTCAAAGCGCAAGATGATGAGCTTGGGGTGAAAGACGCCACCGAGCGGCGCCGTCACGGGCACCACCATCGGTTCCAGGAGGCCGTAGAGAACGTGGGCCATTCTGGGAACGACGATCTGCCCGGTCTGGCAATACACGGTAAGGCGACCAGAAGTTCGTCGGAGCGCTTCCAGCAGTGCGATGCCATTTCGGAACTCTTCGCCGGTGTTGTCGTCGCCGAACATGGAGAGGTGCACGGTGGCACCCAGGAGAGTGGTGAGATCGAGCGAGTAAGTCGTCGCGATCGCGGAGTGGAAATGGTACCCGGCCTGAGCGCGAAACGCCTGCGTCAGCAGGAAGCGGTTGTTGGGCTCAAGCATCATGCCTTCAACCCCTCCGCAAGGTCGTAGAGAAATGTCTTGGCGTTGTACCAGCGGAAGGACATCGGGCGCAGGCCGGCTTCGCCGCCCCACTGCTCCAGCGCGCGCCGATTCAGGAACCGCGACCGCGGGCCCTTGAGCCGCATCTCCCGATTACGGACGAGACGCCTGGCATCTTCGCGTTCCCAGAGGACCGCACCGTGATCTAGCCACAGCCGGACCCAGTTCTCGACGAACTCCCGTGCCCATGGTGTGATGCTGTGATTCGGGTGCCGGGCAATCTCCCACAAGCGGTTCATGTCCCATTCACGAATCCGTCGCCTCTCGGTCGCCAGATTGTTGGACCAGTCTCGGAACTCGTCAGCGTATCCAGCAGCCAGTTCATCGCGCGACCCTGCCTCTGCCAGTAACAGGTTGTACAGGATTGCGGCTCCTTGCATCGTCTGCGCAAAAAGGCGTCCGTGTTCCAGCAGTTGGCGATGCAGGTCAGAGAAGGAGGCGAGCCGAGGGTGCGCCCACGGGAACTCCACGTCGGTCGGGTCGCAATGCCAGGCCAGGTGCGTCAGTAGACTATTCCGGCAAGCCGGCCCCATCAAGCAGTCGCGAAAGAACTGCGCCTCCTCGCGAGTCAATCGAAACGTGGGATGCTCCAGAAAATCGGCGGGAGCCGCCGGCAGTTTGGGATGCCAAGTGAACTGATATGGTTCCCGGTTCCCATCGGTCTCCTGCCTGGCTCGGTCACGCCGGCGGTAGATGGCGTCCAAGTCCCGGTGGTAATCCTCGCGGCCGCCTGGATATAGGCAGATGCCGTAAAGCCTGAGGCCGGCCCAGTAGACCGAACTGGGGAGCCGCTTCAGTTCGCCCTTCGCCAACCGGCCAAAAACACCGGCGTTGTCCGTCTCGGCGAGGAGGGGTTCCGTCAGCGAAACCTCCAGCTTTCGGGCTTTGGCTGCAATCTCGCGGGAAGGCACCCGTTGCTTCTCCAGCCGGAGGTAGATCCACGGGACGAAGAACAGATAGCGGAGTCTGGTTTGGATCGTACTGGTGCCAGGAAACAGGTGATCCGAAAACGAATCTCGGATCGCGCCCAGTCCCAGTTCGTCACGGGTTTCGCGCTCCTCGAACATCGCGAGGACACGCTGTGTCCGTTCACGCTCGGCGGCGTTGAAGTCAAGCCATGCGAGGGTGGACTCCATAGAATCTCAAGGCCTTACGCCCTGGCTCCCCGGCCTCTCGGGGCCGGAATCAGGAACGAGCCGTGCTTTTGAATTAGTATCTGTCGCTGCCGCTCAACTTGAGGGTCGCCGGGGTGTTCCGCCTCCCAGTCCTCAAGCCACCGATTTCGTTCGCGAGTCTCACCAAGCATGTCGAGGCAGATGACGGCCGCACAGTAAATAGCAGCGCTGATCTCTCGTTCGCCGCCGCTCAGTGCCTCGGGCGACTTGATATACGCCTTTGCGTCTTCAGCGGCCTCACGCCACATTTTTTCCGCCTTTTCCCGATGCATGCCCCGATGGAAATCAAAGCCAGCCTGCTTCTTGGCAAAGATTTTGCGCTCCATCATTTCATAGAAATCTGGGAATACCTTTATGGCTCGATCGGCGACGGAGATTGCCCTGGACCATTCTTTCTCTCCGATCTCCATTCCGACCCATTGCAGGTACATGTCTCTGCGGCTGCTCTTTAGCTTTGCCGCCGCTTCGAATTGTGCCCGCGCGTCAGCGAGGCGGCCCATTCGCTTATAGACATATCCGAGGAAACTGTGTAGATCAGGGGCCTGCGGATACTTTTCGAGGGCTTCTAACAAGATCTGCTCCGACTCTTGGTACCGGTTCGCGTTCAGGCGAAGTTGGGCCTGCCGGATGAGTGCGCCCACCATGCCGGGAGCGACTTCGGGCATTTGTCCCCTGAGCATCTTGCTGGCGCGCTCAATCCGGGCATAAAAGTCACTCTGGCCCTCGACGAGCCGGACCAACTTCTTCGTGTTCAAGTTGATATCGAAGCGCTGTTCAGCTTCGATCACTTTGGGCTTGGGAAACAGGAATAGCGTCTGCAGCTCAGAGAGCGCCGAAAGCAGACGATCCTCCGACATTTCCAGGATGCTTTCGAGCTCTGCGTATGAAATCGGCCCGTCGGTTACGGCGGCGGCGACAAGGATCTTCTTCCCGTCCTGTGAGAGTCTTTCCATCTCCCTCTGCAGGGCGTACTTCCGGGCCTCGTCGCCACGACGTTCAGCCCATGTGCTCAGTGCTTTCTTGACATCAACGATTCTTGTCAAACGCAGGAGATCATCCATGTAGAGCGGCGAACCGTCGGTCACCTTGACCAGCTCCGAGATTACCTGAGGTGTGAATTGCTGGTCGTCTAGCCCATAGAGATGGACCCGCGAGCGAATGAAGCTTTCTGCCTCGTCTTTCTCAAAGCCCTTCACCACGTAGCTGCGAACCCCAGGTATGTCACGCCGAGAGGTCAGCAGCACTGCCGACTGCGTGTGGGGGATTTCGTACGTGAACAGGCTGACCACATCGCTGTCTTCAAGAAGGGTGTCAATATCGTCGCCGACGATGAAGGCTGGATAGGAATTCAGGTAGTCGAGGAGGAGGCGCTTTCTCTCCTCGAAGGGTTTCGAGAAGTCGTCTGTGACCGCTCCGTATTCAGACAGCAAACGATTGACGGCATCGTCGACTGTTGAGAAGTCGGGGGAATCGATGCTCACGACCTTACCTTCCTGGAACCTGCGGCGCTTCGCGCTGAGCCAGACGATGAGTTGGAAGCGCCCAGGAGCGTCGGCCAACTGCTGTGCATACCGGTAGGCTACAGCCGACTTGCCTTTACCGCCGTCGCCAGCCAGGAGGCAACGACGGTTGTCCAACTGGTCGAAGTGCGACTTGACCTGCTCCAGCAGCCCCGTCCGGCCGACGAACTCCATGTAGATCGAATCCTGCGGCGGCAGTTGCCGCAGGACAGATGCTCCCGCAGTTGGCCCCCCAGCCAGACTATCCCTCAGCTTGGCGAGTTCGGCGGCCTCAGCCGACAGACCGAGCGCATCGAGAACCTGCTTGGCATCAAGCAAGAGGCCGAAGGCCTCATCGTAGGGAACCTCCTCCTCGACAGGGTGGGACAAAGGATCACGACAATCCTTGATCTGCTTGAGGTTACCGAGGAGCTTACTCTTGACAGGACGGGGTTGAGTCGAGGGATGCCCAGCGTTGGCCGAGAAGATCTTATCGAAGAAGCGATCGAAGATCTCGAAGAAATTATTGACACCGAGCAGATCATAATCGTCCCGGATTGTCGTGGCGGTCCCGCCGATCTCCCGAGACTGAGTCGCGTTGGCTGCGGCCTTCGTCCAGCTCTCACCGAACAGCCGCTTCATCTGCTGCAGGTGGTCGTTCGGAAACGCTCGTGGCAGGCGCTCCCGAATAAAGCCAACCACGGCGTTGCGAAACACTCGCTGGATGCCTTGATAGCAGATGGCGTTATTGTCAAGCATTTGCATCACCTTCGATAAACAACTGTTGCTGCTGTACCGGCTTGCCACCAACCTCCCGCCGATCCCGCGGTTCGAACCTGGTGTGCTCGGCCAGGCCCAGCAGAGCCTCAACTTGACCGGCGGCGCGCATCACCTGGTACACGTCGATCTGATCGATCGTGGTGTTGTCCCGGACATAGTCCTTCAGATACGTCTCCGACGCAGACTGGACGCCATTCCGTGCGCAGACCAGATACGCCACCGATTCGGCCTCGAGTTCCGCTTGCTGGTGGTCAGGTCGGGGGCGATCTGGCACGTTGAGTTTCTTGTCTGGGCCAAGATGCCCGAGAAACAGGTGGGCCAACTCATGAGCCACGGTTGTGAACTGCACGGGCGGCAGGTGGTTGCGATTGACGTGCATCCGATACTCCGTGGCCTCTTTGTCGTCCGCTGGCCGCTTGATCACCCGGATAGAGCCCGCCCGCTGGTCGCCGGCGTCGACTAGACACCAATCGATGTTCTTCCGCCGAAGCGGTTCAGCGAAAGAGGCGATTCTCCCCGCATCGACCGGCCCTTGTGCATAGAAAGAGAAGACATCTCTGGGCAGTTCGGCGCCTTCCGTGTCCACGACGTCGTACACGAGTGCAACCGGTCCGAACGGCCACAAGATCAGCAGTGGACGCGCGCCTTCCTTCGGTTTCCTTCCGAACCGAACTTCCCAATCGAACGCCGAAGCTGCGAAACGCAAACCGGGCTTCTGCACTTGAAGAAGCATGGCGTTGAACGGTGCGAAGTTGCGCATCCGGGCGACGAAGTCGAGCAGTTCCTTGTAAGCGGCAGTCTGCGTGTACAGGCGCGAATCAGTCAGCAACTGATCCAGCAGCGAGCGGGCAGCTTTCGTGTCGCGTTCTGTGTCACCGCTCATAGCTTGGCACCCACTCTGGCAACCCGGGCTAATCTCCAAACCATGCCAGATCCTCCTTCACGCGGCGGGCGGAATCTTTTCCCAACAGCAGCCTCCCGATCCTGAAGAAGTGCTGCGCCATCGCATCACGGTCGAAGAGCTGAGCATGGGTGATCTCGACGACCTCGTAGCCGCGGTTGCGCAGCTCCTCTCGGATTCTCCGGTCCCGCTTCTGACGTTCCGGATTCCCGTGTAACTCCCGGCTCATGCCGTCGAGGTACACGCAGATACCCTCGTAGTGCTCGGTAGCCGGGGGATAGAAGAAGTCCGGCGTTGTTGAACCCAGAGGCAAACCGAGGTCGATCTGCTGTTGCGGCTGGTAGCCCTGAAGTCCGGCGCGCTCAAGCATGATCCTGAGCCGTTCCTCGGCGTCATTCACCGTCATCTCGCTGGCGGGTTGACTGGGCAGCCGCTGCGGAATGTCGTTGCTGAAGGTCAGCATTCCGCTCCATTGCCGCATCCGATCCGCCGCCGTGTTGCGGTTGAGATGGGCGTGATAGAAAGAATTGCGGAACGTCATCAGGCAGTCGACGCATGCCGCCGCGCACAGAGAGGGGCAATCCTCCGCAATCGAAATCGCCGCGCGCACGACATCTCCCCATCGCTCGACCATCTGGTCGAGGAGGCCCGATCCACCCGGCATCGGGTCGTACAACATCGCGTCAACGGTATTGACTCCGGGCTTCCCGATCACGAGCAACTGCAAATCTTCAGGCTCCATGTCAAGTACTTCGGCGGCGCCGAGGCGCAGCGATTCCAGCACGCTGTATGCCTCCTCGCGGTCGGCGCAGTCCTGTAGCGTGATCGCATCCGCGATGATGTCCGCGAAGAAGCCGACGTTCTCGACCTGCTTCCTGCAACGGTTCAGGTGATCCGCAGCGAAGCGGGCCAGGTCGGCTTGGGACGCCAGAGGAGACCGGCTTTGTCCGCACACCCTGCAAACGGGATATCCGAGCACTCCGGCGTTGCGCGCCAGTTGCGACGGCCCCACGTTCACCAGGCGAAGCCGCACGCCACGGCGGTGAGTGAGGGTACGGGTCCCCCAGAAGAAGGCGCGGCCGCCCGCATGCTGGGGAAGCTCTTGACCGTAAGTAGCAACCCCGAGCTGAAACCGGTAGTCTTCTTCATCGGAGATCTGCGAATCATGGGGAAGGTCCACATCGCAAATAGGTACCGCAGGAATGACCTGTGCGCCCATCGCCACGGCTCCAGCTCCCGCCCCATCCACATTGGCCACGGCTTCGTTCTGAACATCCACCAGGAAGCTGACCGGCTCCTCCTGTAACTCGAGGTGAAACACGCGAGGCACGAAGCGATGACCGTTGGCGTAAATCAAGTTGCCCGGAATGTACTCCCGAAGCGCCAACGCGGGATTTCGCCGCAGCTCCCAGTCCTGGAGGTCCGTGGCATAACGCGGCGCCTCATGGAGAGCCACAATCCAGCCCGTATCGAGTCCATACCCCGGCAGGAATCCTTCGGCTGCGAGAACGGCATAGGTATTGGTGTCGTCGAAGCCTTCCGCCTCTCGTCTGCGGCGCTGAAGCGTACCCTTCAGCTTCTTCACGAGCTTGTCACAGCGCGCGTGAATCGCATCTTCTTCCGGTTCGAGCGCCCCTCGCTGTGACCGCAGGTCATTCAAGCGATTGAGTTGCTCCATCGCCCACCGCAGTCGCTTCTTCAGCCGGCCCACTACCTCTTCGAGCTGTGCGGGCATTGCATTGATGTAGTCGCCCAGTAACGCCCCACTAACCGAGGCAAGATCCTCCTGCGGCCAGCCCTGGGAAAAGACGCGCTGAACGTGCTGCTCGATCCGCAACGCATGCTTGGAGATCACCGTCGTCAGCGGCGTCACGTCGATGGACGCCGTCTTAATTGCGCCGTTGGGTTCGAACAGGTAGTCCTTGACCTGTGTGGGGAAGCAGCGCTGAAGCGCGGTCCGAATCTCGTCCTGGTCCAACTGGGAGAGCCCGCCGCCGGGACGGCCGAGCGCATGCAGCACCGTAAGCACCGTTGCGTGGACGTGCTTGCGGATCATCACATCATTGCGAAGATTGAAGCGCGGCGGTGTGATTACCCCTTCCAGCAGTTTGCTTGGTGCAGCAAAATAGGCGCGATCATGGCTGACCGGCCTGGCGTAGGTCACGTTCACTGCCATCCTCTCGCGGCGTCCGGCGCGGCCAGACCGCTGCCAGTAGTTGGAGGGAAGCGGCGGGACATTGCGCATCAAGGTCGCGTCCAGTACGCCGATATCCACGCCGAGCTCCAGGGTCGGAGTGCAAACCAGGGTATTGATCTTCTCCGATGGCCCCTTGAAGATCCGCTCCAGGAATTCACGGTCTTCAGGCGGCACCTGCGCCGAGTGCTCCTTGGGGCGCAGCATTTCGAAGCCCTGATCCAAAACCATCAGGTCGTAGTTGTCCGGATCTTCGTTTTCAAAGAGGAGCGTGCCAGGGCAACGGAATACGGGACAGGCCATTCGGGGCGTGGGACGGTTCTGCGCTCGTCGGCAAGTGGTGCAGCGGTAAAGCCCCTGGCTGGGCGCAAGCTCCACTAGGTCGGCGTCCACCTGGCGGGCATCCACGCATCCGGGCAATGCGCGTCCGCGGGAGCCGGTCAAGGTGACGGGCGCGAAGATGCCGAGGTCGTCCGCCAGCATCGTCCACATTTCCTGGAGGAATCGGCGTAGATCGCCGCGCAGCACACCCCAGGCGAGCGCCGTCTTCATCGCCGTGGTCTGGCCGCGGGCGCTGAGCAGTTGAGCGACGAACCGGTTATCGTCGTTTTGCGTCCGCTCCAGCTTCATCCCTTTCGGATTGCCCGGCATCATCGGCAGATAGCCACGCTGGATCTCGCGGTCGCCCTCTTCCCAGAACCGGGAGAAGATCCGCCCTTCCCGATCGAGCAGGACCCTCTGCCGCCGAATGCCATCTAGCAATGAAGCAACCCCGCTCACCAGTTCGTCCGGGCTCGCTGCGAGCAGCGGCGCCCAGTTCACGAAGAACGGATGAGCGGCATCGAGCCCGCGGTAGACGACGATCACCCGGCCCCACGGTTCCAGGCCGATCCGCTGCTTAGTCCCGGTGGCGATCTCCCGCAAAACCTGAATGCGCAGGAACCGCCGCCGTTCCGCCGTATGCGTGTGAACGTCGGACTGCTTCCTCGCGACGCGCCAGACCTCCGGGAGCAACGCCTGCGAGAGATCGTCATCCCGGTCCAGAACGTCGTCCAAGTGCGCCACCAGCGTCCCCACCTGCACGGCGGACTGGCGAATCCGCTCATACATCAGTGCGCGCATGCGATAGCGGCGCGAGTGGTCCTGCATCCAGCCTGCCTGGAATGCCGCCTCCTGCCGGTTGTCCGCAAACACCAACAACCGCCGGTGCTCCGCGCGGTGGATCATACTTTGCGCTAACACGTGGACATCAGAAACCGGCTGGGCCTTCACCGGGCGGGCGGGCTCCCGGTAGCTCCCAAGCCGTGAGCGGCCGATGGCCCGGCAACCGACGCACGATGTCAGGAAGCCAGGCCGCTGCTGGTTCTGTTGGACTGCATAGAGCGGAACCAGCGGATCGGCCTTGCCGCAGCAAAGGCAGCGGATTGCTGGCTGAAGGTGAAGGCCGCCACACCAGCGGCAGTAATGGACGAGCGCGGAGTTGCGCGGAACCTGCGGTGGCGGAGGCGGGTTGTTGCCATTGCCGTCGTCATCGTCTTCTTCCGCCTCGAGCACCGCCAAACGATCCAGCAGCACCACCCGGCTTCCGCCGTTCTTCGCCTCCTGGGCGCGCCACACCGTGTTCCCGTCAATCGCTTCCCCGCCGCCCGGCAGTTGGTTGCTGAAATCGAAACCGGCCACATGGTGCACGAAATAGTGCTGGCCGCAGGTGTTGCATGACAGAATCGGCAGCGCAAAAAGGCGGTCCTGGCCAACGGGAGGAATGTCCTCCGTAGACAGCCACAACTGGGGTCCGGTGAGCGAAAGCGGGAAGGTGACCACACCACCCTGAACGCCGCGTACAAAACCATGCACCACCGGGCGCAGCAATGCGCGGCCGTCCTTGCTCGAAGCCGCGCCCAGCGCCAGCCACAACAGCACCTCTTCTTCCGGCACCGGGCGGCCAATGCGTTGCTGGAGGTCCTCCAGCAGGTCGCGCAGCGGCCTGGGACGCGTGAGTGCCTCCGCGATCTGGTAGACAACTTCGTTCCCGGCCAGCCGATCATACAGGCTCTCCCGCCAGCGGGAGATGTCGAGGCTCTTCCCGGTGAGTGTCTGAAACGTGCTTTGGAGAATCTTGAGGGAAGCCGGGGGATTGGAGTCCACGCCGCTCACCGCATCGAGAACCGTCTGTAGATGGACCCTCGGATCACCCGGTAGAGACGGCGTCGCGGTTCGCGTCGCTGCCCAAAGATCCGGCTCATACTCTTCCAGTACCACTTCGACCTGGCTCTCCGGCACGCCAAAGAATCGCCGGGCAAAGTGCTTGCCGGCCGCAGTACCGCCGCTGGGATCCGCCAAGGTAGCCGAGGTCGCCACGCACACCGTCTGCTCAGGCGACTTGCCGCAGTAGGTCCTCAGCCGGCGGATCAGACACCCGGTTTCGGCGCCGTTCGCTCCGCTGAAAGTGTGGGCTTCGTCCACCACGAGGTAGTCCAGCGTCGCGCCGGCGAACAGCTCCGCGTCCTGATGGCGCGTCAGCAGGAGTTCCAATTGCTTCACGTTGGTGAGGAGAATCCGCGGCTGCTTCCCAACCGCGCGCATCTCCTCGCGCGAGACGCGTTCCTCGGGAGGATGCACCGCGATGGACTGGCCCCTCCGGCGGAACTCTTCCAGCTTGGCGCGGTAGTCGGCGACCGAAGAGCCCGGCGGCAACCGGTAGCCGGTAACGTCCGCGTCGCGCTCCGGCGATTTCCCGACGTACAGCCCAAAGGTGATCCCCGTGCCCGCCAGCAACTCGCGCAATCGTCCGAGTTGGTCCTCCGCGAGCGCGTTCATCGGGTAGATCAGGACGGCTGCGATCCCACTGTTCGCGCCCTGGTCGCGCAGCCGGAGACAATGGCTGATGATCGGATAAAGAAAACATTCCGTCTTGCCGGAGCCCGTGCCGGTGGAGATCAACGTTGTCTTGCCGCCGGCGATGTGGCCGATGGCGGTCTGCTGGTGCCCGTACAGGTTCGGGTAAGGAGCGAGGTTCGCGATGTGCGGATGCAGCAGCCCCTGCTGGACCAGTTGCTGGACCGGAGCGCCCTTGCGGAACGACCGGGACAGACTGATGTACGGTCCCCGGAGCAACGGCGTGTTCCTGGTGTGATCGAGGTTCAGCAACTGCCGCATCTGCCGGTGCAGGTTGGCATCGGCGAATGCATAGGCCGTCAGTTGGTACTTCAGGAAGTCCGCAATGATCTGCTCGGTATAAGTGATGGGGTTCAGCATTGGATCTACTCCCCTTGGAACCGCTCTTCTCCACAAACAAACCGGACCGTGACGCCGTGAAGGCGCAAGGCGTCCCGGTAGTCCCACCAGTCGCTGTCCGTGGCGTTCAGGACTGGCGGTCTATCGGCATGCGCCAAAGCCGCCGCGACAAATTTCCGGTCGGAAGGATCAAAGGCGGCAAGTACCGGGTCGTTTGGGAATGTTACGAATTCGCCCGGCCGCGACGGATCTTCCGCGAGAGGCACACGCGCGACGCGGTCAGGCCTATAGCGATTGTCAGAAAGCCACTTGAAGAAAACGTCTCCCGCTCCGGGTTGGCCCGAAAACGCCAGATAGCGTTTGTACTCGCCGAAGATGAGGCCGTTCTCATCCAAGACGAGTACGCCGGCCTTCGTGATTTCGTTGAGCACTTTGGCGCATGCCGCCGCACAGACCAGGTGCTCGCCGCCCCTCCGGTTAGCGATGATAGGCACGTTGGTATCCACAACGGCGGGCATCCTCCTCTTCCTCACTTGGCCTGCTCCTGCCTTCTCGCTGCCGCCTCCATCCGGGCGGATACTTCGCCCATCTCATCACCGAAGAAGTCTTCCGGCCAGTTCTCGATGTCGCCGAACAAGTTGACTTTGAGCGGCTCGAGTAGTGCCCCGTCCGCCCCGCGGCCGCAGAAATAGAGCGCCACTTGGTCAGGCTCGATAGCCTGCTCAGCCACCCGCCTCTGAAGCCGACGCAGGAAATGCTCGGAGTGGCTTTCGACGATCAACTGGATTGCACGGTCCTTGCCGCCTTCGCGCGATTGGACAGCTTCGATGAAAAGATCGGCGAGCGTCATCTGCACTGAAGGATGAAGGTGAATTTCAGGTTGTTCGAGCAGGATCGTAGTGTTCGGCTGAGCATAGAAGCACTCAACGATCACGGGAAGCACTTGGGACACGCCGAACCCAACGTCAGGTAATGTCACATCAGACCCATTGGCCCGGGTCCGCACAACAACCTCATACTCCTTTCGGTGCTGCGCAATGGGTCGCACCTTGAAGGTGTCGAGCAGCCCCATCTGCTTTAGCCAGCGAGCGATGACTGCCTGAAATGGCTGTCCTTTCTTCTTGTAGCCGGGATTGATTTGCCGGTCGGTTGCCGCAAGCAGAGCCTCCACTGCGCGGTCGCCAGCCCATCCGACGTGGTCGGGCACCTCGCCGGACCAGACATAGGATCTCTTCGGCACCGTTCGCAGGGGGCCAAGGTACTGAATACGCCGCAGTTCCTGTTCTAACGAAAGAGCAAGGTCGCTAGTGAAGCTAGCATTCTGGTAGTAGGCACTCACCTCTTCAGGAAAGCCGTAGAATCGGACCGGTGCGGGTAACTTCCAGACCCTTCCCTGATTTCGCTTCAGTTCGTATGGGGAAGCTTCGATGTCGAATTGCTGTTTGGAAGCAGTCTGTGCCCCCGCCGGCTTCATCGAGACGCGGAGTGGTTCCTGCGAATTGATCAGATCGTACTGTAGGCACGTGACCCGAGGCGCCTGGTCCTTTTGGTCGAAGGCGATGGATGCCTGGAATGACAAGCCCTCTCCGGAGAACTCCCTCTTGCCGATAGGGTCAAAGATCGAGAGTGTCGCCGGGAGCTTCCACTCAAACGAGAAGCTGATTTCCTTCGTGAGGTCGTGGGCAAAGACCAGATCGCGGAATGTGCCCAACTCCACCGGGGTGTTCTGGTCCCCGGGATGCAAGACGCGCCGGCGGTCCGGTGATTCCGCGGTCTGCCGAAGCATCAACAGAAACTGGATCAGGCTGCTCTTGCCAGTGCTGTTACTGCCGAAGAACACCGTGATCGGCGCCAGCCGGATGTCGGAAGTGTCCGCCCAATTTTTGAAATTCCGGATGCGCAGCTTCGTAAGCATCAGCGCCTTCCTTTCTTTTGCGGCAGAAGTAGGTTCCCAAATAGATCGGTGGGAAGCGGGTTGCCGAACAGATCCGTCGGAGCGCCGGCCTCCCCGTCGTCGCTTGCCGATTCCGAGGCATCCTGCTTGGCCGGCAAAATGCGGTCGAGGATCTCGGCGTGTCGTTCACACTCCTCCCAGGACTCCTCCACGCTCTGTTCAAGTTGCCAATCGTAGAACCGCGGGCCGAGGCGCGAGGCGACCGGTTGCGGCTCTTTGGCTCGGTTGTCATGTCCCAGGCCGTAGTCTGCGAGGCGGAGGGTTTCCGGCAGCATCCAACCCTCACCGTCATTCATCTGGAGGAAATCCCGCAGGCCTACCCGCTCGAGTTCGCGGAATGCAACCTGAGTAAGGACAGCGATGCGCAGCTCCGGAGCCTCTTCTTTCTGAAACCGCCAGAATCCCTTTGGATCAAGCGTCCTAGTGAATGGTTTGTTGGCCAAGCTTTCAGCGGCGTGGTCGCAGTCGCGCAATAGGTCGGCTACATCGCTATCGTTGAGCCCGTACAGCTTAGCCACAACTGCCTCCGTCACGGCGCGAAGACGGAGCCGCTCGTGTGGCGTAGACGCCCAGCACTTACGCCAACTCTTCTGCCGGTCGAATGACCTCCAATCAGACGCGAACGAAACATGAGGCCAGAGCAAGGATGCCGCCCTCGGCGTCACCAGTGATAGCACTTCCCCAATTGCCGGATTCACGACGGGGAGTTCGTTCAGTAGGAACATGTTGAGGTTCGATCCGGCAAGTCGCTTGCGAACAGCGAAATCTACACTAAAACTAGCGAGCCAAGCCGCGAGTGCGACGTGCAACCCCGAGCCCGGTGCAACTACTGCCAGAGAATTGCCACACGGCCTAGACGGCGCAACCGCTGCAACTATCGTTCTTTCGTTCGTTGCGCCTGAGATTGCTCGAACGACGATCTTCGAGGAACTCAGAATGCCTTCTACTGAAAGGTAGTCAGCCCGCGCCATTAAGTACTGCGGTTCGGGCTCCTTGTGTTCCCATCCCAGCGGCACCCACTTGAAGCCGCGCTTTCCTTCGACCTGTCGGTAGGCCGCCGCACAGAAGTCGAAGTGATAGATCATCGCTCCCTGGTACAGCGGCAACGCGACATCCTCAACGTCATCCACGGGAATCGCCGCGTGGCCGTCGGCGGATAAGATCAGGCCCTTGGGCCGATGCAGGATGTTCTGCGGACCCGAGTACGGCTGCCAACCGCCTTTCAACCAGTGTCCATACTCGTCAGGGCGGTAGCCCTGGTCCTCCCATACCTGCCGGCGCGGGAAGAGCTTCGAGTCGTTCGTCATGTCGAACTCGCGCGCGTAACGGATGTTCCAGCCGTTCTCGCTCTTATCGCCGAGCAGGACACCGTTCGTGTAGAGCTTCTCCAGAATCTCGAGGTCCCGCGGAGTGCGGGCCTCGAGGATAGCGCCCGAGTTGGGGCTGAAGCGGCGAATCTGCTCGCGCGTGACGGGCAGGTAGGCGGTGTCCTTCAGGATGTCCTCTTCAAGTTCGTTCACCTCCGGGGAGTCCCCTGGGCCGAGACGGAAACGCGTCATCAGCGGACCGCTCGCTCCCCGCTTCTCCACGTGGACCGCCGCAATCTTGAAGCGGTGGTCCACGGCGTCAAATACAAAACGCTCGTTCTGGAAGGCGTAGAGGTGCGTCCAACGGCTGTCCTTCAGGAACAGCCGCCGCAATGCGCCGGCGCCCTTGTCGGAGTAGATCCCCGAAGGAACGAGGAATCCCATCCGTCCGCCGGGCTTCAGCGCATGGTGCGCGACCTCCAGGAACATCTTGTAGGTGTTGATGTCGGCCGAGCCCTGGTACACAAAAGGATGCTGCGGGTCCGCATAGCCGCTTCGCCCGTCGCGGAGTTTCTCCCAGTCCCGGTGCCACCGCGAGGACTCCTGGAAGTCGCTGTCGAAGGGGAAGTCGTGTTCCGGGTTGCCGTACTTGTCGTAGGTGACCCGGTTGCCGAACGGATAGCCGGCGAACTTCGTCCAGTTGGAGAGCGCTTTCAGCCGCGCGCAGTATTCGAGCCACGCCTTTTCCACCTCGGCATCGAGGGTGAAGTACTCTTTCTGCCGGTCCAGCGCCTCCTGCTTGCCGTATCCCCGGTACATGGGGTCGACGTTGGAGAAGAACTCCTTGGAGTTGGGCTTCTGAATCTCCCACGGCGGATTGCCGATCATGGCATCGAAACCGGAATCCGGCCCGGTGAAGACGTCGGGGAATTCCAACTCCCAATGGAAGAAATGGTGGCGCCGGAAAAGGAGGCGGACCATCTGGCGGGTCTCCTCCGGCGGGTTCAGCAGGTTGGCCGGGTAGGGCGCTATGTCCAGCAGGTCCGCCGGCCAGAACCAGATCGCGCACCAGGTGTCGAAGGCGTCCTTGAGTTCCCGGAAGGCAGGAGATGCCGCGATCTCTTGTTCATACACCCGCTTCCGTTCTTCGACCTCATGTACCGGCAAGTTGTGAAGACGCTCGAAGACGGCAAGGACCTGATCGTGAACCTTGGCCGGAGAGAGCTGCTCCTCGACAAACGCAAACGCGGGTTGTTTCTTGCCCAGGATCAGCTTCTTGAGTTCGGCGAGGACGAGGTTGTCTTTCTTCTGCTTGATGGCGACGGTCCACTTGTCGCCTTTCTTGGAACCGGCGGTCTTGCCGCGCCCGGCGGTGAGGCGGAAATGGTGGACGAAGCGCTCGTGGTTCTTGTCGCCGCCCTCGCGCTCCCAAGCCATCACGGGATAGTCCTGGAATCGATCGAACCAGCACCCGACGAGCGAGTTGCCGTGCTTGAGCTTGTGATTCAGGAACCCGAACGGCAGGCGCGGGTCCATCGTCTCCACCCACAGCGACATGCGGCCAAGTTCAACGGCAAGGAGGTCGTTATCGACGCCGTACAGACACCGCTCCACGACGTGCCGGCGAAGACGCGCTTCCAGGTAGTCATCGAACTGCGGGTGCTGCAAAGGGAGCGGCAGCGTCTCCTGCGACGGATGGTCTACTGGCAGGCCATCGGCGAGCCGGGCCACGGTTCCATCGCCTCGAGGCACGAGGCGTCCATGACGATATAGGCTTTCGAGCAGCGCCTTCGAGGTGTAGCGTAGCGCCGAGATCAGAAAGGAACCAGAACCCATCGCTGGATCGCAGATGCGAAGCGCCAGGATCTGTTCCGGTGTTCGGGGCGCATCGCCGTCGTAAAGCAATGGCTGCAGGGCGCGGCGCGTAATGGGAGAGGCGAGCTGAGGCCGGGTATAGAAAGTGCCTGAGCCTTTGCGGGTGGCGCCCTCGCGAACCAAGTACCAGTCGCCCGGCCGCACCACGCGCGTGTACAGTTGTTGCGCCGCCTGGTTGAGAGAATCGTCGTACTCTTTTTGCTTGCGCTGGTCGAGCTTTCCGCGCGGCTTCTTGACGATCTTGGCATCGACCACGGCCTGGCGCGCCCAGTTCAGGACTTTGTCCTCCAGTTCCGTGTCCAGGACCTCGCGGTCAGCCTCGCTGGGCTCACCCGCTTGGGCTTCACCCTCTTCGGCTTGTCCTTCGCTTTCGGCGGCCTCTTCCACCTCGGACTCGTCGGCTTCGGTCTCCTCGGCGTCCTCCTCGTCCTCGCTGAGCGACTTCTGCGCTTTCTGCTTGAACTTCTCGAACATCTTGGCGAGCGTGTCGCTGCTGATGGCTTGCAGGCGCATGAACGGAAGCGCAGGTTGATCCCCGAGGCTCAGGAAGACGATCGGCTCGTTGTGCGGCGCCTGGCGGAGCTGATAGTCGAGCAGGCTCTCGTAGAGGATGCCGATGTACTCGCTGGAGAGGTCGGAGAAGTCGATGGGGGTTTCCACTTCCATCGTGCGGAGGCCCTGGCGCACCTTCACACGGCTCCGCGTGAGGAGTTCCAGGATGCGATGAATCCAGTAGTCCGACGGCGCATTGCGGGGATTCTCGAAGGCCGCGATGGCGCGTGACACCGGATCCTCGGACGCCGGGTCGCCCGGCTGAAAGAGGCCCCCGGCGTAGCGCGTGACCGGCATGGCCTCATGGGCAGAGCCGAAATAGACCAGCCGGAACAGGGAAATCAGGCGCGGCCACGCGGCGTACAGATGACGCAGGCGGTCCTTGGAGCGGCCGCCGGCCAGGCGGTCCAGTTGCTCGCGCAGTCCCTGAAGGCTGTAGGAGTCGTAGTAGATCCTGTTGTCCCGAGGTAGGAGGTCGCGTGCCTCGGCGAAAAGGATAACAACGCAGCGCATCACCATGCGAGTCGCAGCGATATAAACGTCGCGCGGCTGGACATCCTTCTGGCCATCCCCACCCAACAGCTTCAGCACCTCTGCCGACGCCTGGATCAGGAACTCCACCGCTTCACGGACTCTCTCGCCCAGTGCGGCGGTGAGTTCTGCCTGGCCGCGGCGCGTGGCGTCGATGGCCTGAATCAGGGGCGCCCCGGACTCGCCCGCCTTTGTGGCCGCTTTGGGAGTCAGCGCCTCCGGCCGCAGCAGGCAAAGAAGAGCGAGCACCTGCCCGCTTGGCGCGCCCTCTTCGAACCAGAAATCGATATCCCATTCGCACCAGGCCTCGGTGTCGAGCCCCGCATAGATCAGTCGCCACTGATGCCCGTTGGTGAGCAAGGCGATCTTTCGGGAACTGCGCCGGAGCCAATCCACCACGCGAGCCACATCGCGGCGGCCGGAGTGCACGCCCAGACGGCGGGTGTCGGAGGTGAAGACGGGCAATGGCACACCCTCAGGAGGTTCCCAGACGCGACGAGGTTTAACGACCTCGCCGCTTACGGCCCGGTGAGACCACGTGCTCGGGACGGAAGGTCCTTTGTGCCAGTACTGCGGGTCGAGTTTGAGCAGGTCTTCGAGGACGGTGTCGAGCAGGCCGGTGAGCGCGTTCGACTGCCCGTCCTGCATTCGCTGCACCGCTGTCCTAAGTTTTTCGGTGAGGTAGTCCGGAAGTGGCGGCTGCGTTTCCGGGAAGTAGTCTGCCAGGCGGGCAGGCGCGATCAACAGGCCGCCGTGCTTCAGATCGCTCCACCAGCCGTACTGCTCGAGGGCTTCTGTGCGCTGCATGATCAGATGCCCTCCGGAAGGCGGATTTCGACCGCGACGGGGAAGACCTGCGCCTGATTTCGGAGCTGGTATCGGCGAGGCAGGACTTGCTCCAGTACACGGGTCTGCTCAACCTGCAGGCCGTCGAGCAACTCCTGGTAGTGCCGTGTTCGCAACTCCAGCTCTTCTTCGAGGTTCCGCAGCCGGGCTTCTTGTTCCCGCTCCGTCTCGGCCAGCAGGGAGCGCTGTTTCATTTCCTGGACGAGTTGGTCGCGTTCCTTCTCCAGCTTGGCGATCGAAGTCTCGCTCATCGCCCGCTGAACCTCTTTCAGGCGGTGTGCGAAGCGTTCCTTTTCGTCTTTGAGTGCGTCCTTACCGGCTTGCCCTAGAAGTTGCTGAAGGCCTGCCGTCAGAGATTCCGCCTGCTTTTTCGTGAAGGCCCGAAGATCGCCGTCGATTTCATTCCAAATGTCCCTGGCCTTCTGAACGGCCTGATCCCCGGCCGCGACGGTTGCCGGCCTGTCGTCGGACGGAGGCAAGTAGGGAAGCGGGCCGCTGAGTTCGCCGTTTCTTACTGTGAAGCGGTACGTTCGAACCCAGTGATGAAATGGCTCGCGGAGATCGTTTACGGCCATTTCCTCGACCGTCAAGAGGACCATGGCGTCCACGCCTGGGGCAACTCCACCCACGCGGCAGGTCCAGCGGCTGATCGGGTGCGCCTCGTCACCGCCGGGAAACCGCAGACGGGCAAACCTGCCGAGTGCGTGCCGGAAGAGCGGATGCCCGAGGTGCAGGAGCACGGTGTCCTTGGAAGGCCGGAAGACGGGACGATCCTGAATCACCTCGATGAAGTGCTGCGGATCAAAGACAATCTGCGGCAGCGGTCCGAGGCGGCCGTCCTCTGTGGCGAGGCGCAAAGTGTCGTCGATGAGTGATTCCCAGTGCGGTGGCAAAGGGTGGCGTAGCTTCATCCGCCCCTTGCCGTCAGGACCTTCCAAGCGAGGCCTGCTGACACCGATTCCCAGAGCAACGTCCAGGGTGTCCCGAAGCGTGTCTGGAGAAAGGTCCACATGGTGGGCGAGTTCTGTCAGTTGTGCCGCGTACTGTGCGCCGGTGTCCAACGTGGCCGGACGGGGAACGGCCGCCCTGCCTTTGCTGGAGTCGACGTCCTTGTCGAGAAGGGAGAGCAAGGGCTCAGCCTCATCGAGATCGACAAAGCGCCGCTCAAACGCTGCGTCGAAAACCTCTCCCACGGAACCAAGGTCCTCACGGATCTCGTGAACCTTCGCGACAACGTGAGCGATGAAGTGCATGTCGGCGTCGTCGTCGCTGGTGAAATGAAACACGGTGACATCCCGCGCCTGTCCGTGGCGGTCGATGCGTCCGTTGCGCTGTTCGAGACGCGACGGATTCCACGGGATGTCCCAGTGCATGACGTAACGCGCAGTCTCCTGGAGATTCAGACCCTCGGATGCGACGTCGGTGGCGATCAGGACCCGTACCGGGTCGTCGGGATCGTTGAAGGCCTTGATGAGCTGTTCCCGGCTCTGGCGGCCACGCCTGGTTTGGCTCCCGTACATGACCCTGATGCGGTCCTCGTGATCTGGATAGATATCTTGAAGGCGGCGTTCCAGGTAATCGAGCGTGGTTTTGTACTCGGTGAAGAGGACGAGACGTTCATCAGCACGCCATTGCTTGCCGGTTCGAAGACGCTCCTCGATCAAGCGGTGAAAACGGTCGAACCTTTCGTCAAACTGAGGCGCCGCGCCGGGCTGGTTGAGGCCGAGAGCGTCGAGCGCCTGATCGACATGGCGTATCTCGACTTTGAGCGTTTCCAGCATCGGGCGCATCCAGGCACCCACCGTCTGGACGGCGTGCTGCGTCCGGCTCTCCATCTCCTGGTCATCCTCGAGGTCTTCCTCGGCGGCCTTCTTGGCGGCGGACACGAGTGACGGGTCCGCCATCGTTTCGCCGATAGCGCCGGCCTTGAAGCGGTGCCAGGACTCAGCAAATGTATACGGCCCGGAGAGAAGGCGTTTGGTGAGGATTTCAATGGCGAAGGATCCCGCCAGTTGCTCGGCCTTCGATGACGAAACGATCAGGGACTTTACAGCTTTGCGGAATTCCAGGACGGCCGCTGAGAGGATTCTCTCTTCGCGCCCGAAGTAAAGCGGGACCGGAGACGGTGTCCGAAACGCGAATCGCGGAGTCCGTCCGGCCTGTTGGTCAACCTCATTGATTTCGCTCTTCAATCGCCGGACCACAACTTCTTCCACCCGCCTGCGTTCCTCGGGCTTGAATTCGCTCGTCTGCGTGAATCGAACGGGATCGAGCAGTTCGAGCAGTCCTGAGAATGATCTCGTGTGGCCGTTGTGCGGAGTGGCCGTGAGGAACAGCTTGTGCTCGAAGAACGGGCTAATCGTCCGCAGCATGCCGACCAACTGGCTGTCCCGGCCAAAACTCGACGGCATTAGATTGTGTGCTTCGTCGACAACCAGCAGATCCCACGGAAGCTGGGCGCGGACCGGACCGGTGCCATCGGCGCGACAGGTTGCCAGAAACTGCTGCAAGATGTCCGGTTGCCGCAAATAGTGATAGGAAGCAATGATCCTGGGGAAGACGCGCCAGGGATTTGCATCCAGGCCGAGGCGCTTTTGGAGTTGGTGCGTTTCCTGCCGGTCGATGAGATCGAAGCTCAGAGCGAACTTCGACTTCATCTCATCCTGCCACTGCTGCCGTAGTGACGCGGGAGTCAAGACCAGAACGCGGCGAATCCGCCGGCGGAGCAGCAACTCAGTGAGCACCAGGCCCGCCTCGACCGTCTTTCCGAGACCGACGTCGTCCGCCAGAAGGATGGACACGCGCGGCATCCGAAGAGCCTGAAGCAGCGGCACCAGTTGGAAGTCGTCAACCTGAACGGCGCCGAAGAATGGAGATGAAGCGCTGAATTCGGACCGTTTGCCGGAGCCGTCGGGATCGAGGAACGGTCTCAACGCACCCCACCGTGTAGCTCTTACCAGGGCGTCAAACTCCCCAGGATCCATTCGAGGTTCAACGTCCACCCGCGGAAGGGAGTGCGGCTCTAACAGATCGGTGGATTCCTCGCGTTCCCAAAGGACGGTATCTTCGGCAATCCCATCGGTGTCGGTGTATTCGATCCGCACGAGATGCAGGCGTCCCTCACCCGCGCCGTCGAATGGTTCAACAGACGCAACGACGCCACGCCGGTTGCGGATCTTGGCCAGCATGCCGACGCGTGGCGTCTTGAAGCTCCCCACGGGCTCCGCGGCAGTGTTGGTCACTTGGCATTCACCTCTGCCGGGGAATTGGCGCCACCATCCAAGCCTGATCGATCTAGCAGTTGAGTGATCCCTTCCTCTTGCATCCCTAGTAATGTTGCGACACCAGCGAACTTCGCGCGTGTGATCAGATCTCGACGGAGCGCCTCCATGGCCAAACCGAGCACGCGGTGTCGGAACCCATCAGCGTCGTCGCTGTGTTCGGCATCCGGCAGGTTCAGCAGCCGAGCTAACTCGAGGCCGTGGCCAGCTTCATCTGCCGACCTCAGGTCGTCCAACTCCACCTGGGTCAGCAGCTTGAGATTGCGAAGCCGGAAGAGCGCCGCCAGGCGGCTGACGCCGAAGTAATGTGCCAGGTGTACGACGTCATAGAGCTGAATGTCCTGGCTACCGGGCGCCGCACGGCCCTCTGCCTGGACCGCTCCCGCCTCATCGAATACTTGGGCAATCGCTCTGCTGGGCTGGCCTTTACCGAGGGCGGCCACGAATTGCCGGATCCCCTCGGGGGGCATGAGGAACGCTGCGGCGAAGGCGTTTGCCCGGACTTCAATCAGGTCGTCGCGTTCGGAGGAACGGGTCACGATGCCCTTCATGCGCCGATCGAAGAGCACGTGCGCGTACTCGTGGGCGAAAGAGAATCGGCGCCGCGCCGGCGCATGCTGTCGGTTGGCCACGATGAAGAGGCCGGCGCTCTGGTTGCTGATCGTGATTCCTGAGATCTCCTCTGGAAGATCGACAACTCCCGTCCGGACGCCTTGAGTCTCCAAGAGCTCAGGCAACGGGGGGGCCGGAGCCCACCCGAGGCCCAGGCGGCGGCGCTCCTGCTCGGCCGCGCGCTCGCCTTGCTGGATTGCATCCCATCGGGACCGCGGCACCGCCACCTGGTAGCTCACCGTGCCAGTCAGGTCCCGGTCGATGCCCAGGAGACCTTCGAGGTTCGTCACTTCACGGCCGAGCGCGATGCAGGCGCGCAGGCGGTCGGCAACGTCCTCGTGATTGGCGATTTCCGGCTCAGCGCGAAAGAGGACGGCCAGTGCGTCCTCCTCTTCAAAGGTGTCGGCCACGAACTCCCGGATGTCGCGGCCGAACAGGTAGGCGAGTTTATCCAACTCGATACTGGTGGCGGCGCGGTTGCCCAGCTCCATCTGCGCGACCGTCGGTCGGGAGACTCCGAGGCGACGCGCCACATCCTCCTGCGTCATACCGCACGATTCGCGCGCCGCGCGCAACCTCCGCCCCATTTCCTGCGCACTCACGGACATGGAAGGGTCCTTTCTGCCTTTCGGCTCAATCAGATGAAGGTTATCACCCTTTACTGGGATTGTAAAGATACGGATGTCGGTGTTAGAATTGGGTCTCCGCTTCGTCGGAAAACAACCATCGATTCAGGGGCAAACCATGCGGATGGAATTTACACCGCGCCACTTTCTTCGCCTTGTGTCGTCGCCGTTGTTGCGCATCTACTTCGAGCAGCGTCGCCTGCTCGATGGTTTTAATTGGGACGGCCTCGGCGAATCGGTCGAGCCCCTGCACACCGCCTGGATGGCCCTGCCGGCCAAGGATCGGCATGCCGTCTGGGTCGATTTCGAAAACGTATTCGGCCTTTGCTCGAGGCGCGGACTGCAAACGCTTCTGGAATCTGCGGGCACGGACCGGGAGCGGGTTGCCTCAGCGATGGGCAAAGGGAGCACCGCAGACAAGGTGTTCCGCGTGCTCCTCGAACACCCCGACGTCTTTCGTGTCGCCAGCCAGTTTGCCTGGGCAGACGGACTGAAGCGGCATTGGCAGCCCAGGCAGGACATCCCGGCGGCCGAGCCATCGACCGAACCCGGCTCGCTCACGCAGCTTAAAGATGCGGTCGTGGCGCGTTACCGGGAACTCGACGACCGGGGAGAGTACAGCGAGGTCGAAGCTCACTGGCGTGGCGACGCCCTCTACGTCATGATCTACATTTCGGACCATCCGGAATCCGTGGTGCACTTCGAGGACTCGAACCAGTTGAAGCGCTCTACTCAGCAGCGGGCGTTCGACGTTGTATACCGCTACGAGCCGGCGAGCGGCGCCTTCGAGATGTACGCCGAAGGCGACAAGGAGTTCCGCCGCAGCCTGGCACAGGACTTCGTCAGCAGCATCCTTCGGCACGACGTCACGCTGCCGCTTGAGGAGCAGTTGGCGTTCGATCTGGAGAAGCTGAAGGATCCGAACTTCCGTTTCGCTACCAATAGCCTGGATGGAGTCAGGTCAATGGAACTCTGCGCCATGCGGCTGGCGGCCGCGGGCGCCAATGGTGGGCGGATCACGTTCGGGGCGCAGCCGCGGATTCCGAAGCCGCAGCTGCACGATTTCATCAAGAGAGGCCTGAACGAGGCGCACCTGCCGCTGAACCAGCTGACAGTCGAGCATGTGACGATCAAGGCCCAGGTGGCCAACGGCAGCCGGCGTCCTGCCAGCGTCACCTTCAATATCAGCGCCAGCAATACGTGCAATCTGAAGGACACGACCGAGCACAACAAGATCCGCACGTGCCTGAAACGGTCGGGAGTGATCCGTGGACAGTCCGCTGACGCAACTTCTCAGTCGAGCTGATCTCGCCGGGCATGTTTTCGGCTACGACGAAACGCGCCGATGGCCAGCGGAGGAGCGCGATGCAATTCTGCGTCTCGGCATCCTGCGGAAAGCTGCCGATGCGGAGTATGCGACGTGCGAAATCTGCGCGGACGGGGAGCCATGCGACCTAATCCTGGACATCGGCCCAGACCCACGCATCCACTGCCCACAACACGGCCTGGTGCGCATCGCGAGGGAAAGACTCCAGCAGTGGGAGTTGGATTTCGAAAAGCTCGGCGCGCTGCTGATCGGGCAGCTTGGGCTGACCGGCGGGATGCACCCCATTTCGCCGGGCCGCGTCTGGCAACTCGGTCGCCGACAAGTGAGCGGCCACACGGCGGAGTTCTTTCTGGTACAGGGAATCGCCTGGCCGGATTCGCTTGACGTTCTGCGGGCGTCACCGAAGCTGGCGGGTTCGCCCGCGCCAATCATCGTGTGTCCGGATCAACTGCCTCTGGACGCCATGTGGCGGGAATCCGGCCGCGCATTTCTCCGGCTCAGCGAATGGGCGCGCATCCACGACGGTCACCTCGTGGTCGACTTCGAGGCCTACGCCGACCTGTATCGCCAAACAGCCGAGGCGTTCGAGAAGCCTCTGGCTCCCACGCCGAAGTCTGGCCGTCAAGCGCTGATCCGGAAGTTCTGCAAGGATCATCACGCCACGGTGACGGATATTGCGGAATGGGCCAACGTGAACCGGTCCGATCTGAACAAGTGGAAGCTCGGCAAGGATGAGATTCCGGACGGCGGGGAGCGCGCCCTCAGAATCGAGAAACTGCTTCAGCGCGACCAGCGCACCCGGCCTTGATCGGCCCCTACATTTCCACCTACATCCCCTACATTGAGCCCCTACAGGCCTCTCACCCGATCATGGGCGCGTGGAACCGAATCGAACAAGCGCGGAGAGCCGAGAAACAGGCGAGCCGACGATCCAAACCTTGCTGGACGAGCGGGATGTGGCGCGGTGGATTCGCGTCTCCGTGGCCACGCTCCGCTACTGGCGCGGAGAAGGAAAGGGCCCCCGCTACCGCAAGGTCGGCCAACTGGTCCGCTATGCCCCTTCCGATGTCCAGGACTGGCTGAACACCCGCCCTGCC
>JARKOC010000363.1 GCA_029975915.1 Bryobacteraceae bacterium | reverse complement strand
CATTTCCAGGGCTCGGGCAAGTCGCTGCTGATGGTGTTCGCGGCGCAGAAGCTGCGGATGCACCGCAAGCTCGGCAACCCCACGGTGATGATCGTGGTGGACCGCATCGACCTGGACACCCAGATCACCGCCACCTTCAATGCCGCCGATATCCCGAACATGATTGGAGCCGCCACCCGGCAGGAGCTGCAAAGCCTGCTGGCGGCCGATACCCGCAAGATCATCATCACCACCATTCACAAGTTCGGCGAGGCGGACGGCCGCCTGAACGAGCGCTCGAACATCATCGTGATGGTGGACGAGGCGCACCGCACCCAGGAAGGCGATCTCGGGCGCAAGATGCGCGATGCGCTGCCCAACGCCTTTCTCTTTGGTCTGACCGGCACGCCGATTAACAAGCGGGACCGCAACACCTTCTGGGCCTTCGGCGCGGACGAGGATGAGCAGGGCTACATGAGCCGCTACTCGTTCCAGGACTCGATCCGGGACAAGGCCACGCTGCCGCTGCATTTCGAGGCGGTAGACGTGAAGCTGCATATCAACAAGGACGCCATCGACGAAGCCTACTCTCAGATGACCGATGAGCTGAGCGAGCTGGATCGTGACGACCTGGCCAAGCGGGCCGCCAAGATGGCGGTGCTGATCAAGGCCCCGGCGCGGGTGAACGCCATCTGCCAGCACATCGTCAAGCACTTCCAGGAGAAGGTAGAGCCGAACGGCTTCAAGGCCCAGGTGGTGACCTTCGACCGGGAGTGCTGTGTGCTCTACAAGAAGGCCATGGACGAGTTGGTCGGCCCGGAGGCCAGCGCCATCGTCATGCACACCCAGGGCGGAAAGTCTGACGAGTACGCGGAATGGAAATTGGCCAAGGATGAGGAGGAAAAGCTCCTCGACCGTTTCCGCGATTCGAACGACCCGCTCAAGTTCCTGATCGTCACCTCCAAGCTGCTGACCGGCTTCGATGCCCCCATTCTGCAGGTAATGTACCTCGACAAGCCGATGAAGGATCACAACCTGTTGCAGGCCATCTGCCGCACCAACCGTGTCTACCCCGGCAAGACCCACGGTCTGATCGTGGATTACCTGGGTATCTTCGATGACGTGGCCACGGCCCTCGATTTCGATGAAAAGGCGGTGCAGAAGGTCATC
>JARKOC010000352.1 GCA_029975915.1 Bryobacteraceae bacterium | reverse complement strand
GCCTTTCCGCCTCAATCAGTTCGGCGGCAATCTCGGCGGCCCGATCGTGAAGAATCGAACGTTCTTCTTTGGCAACTACGAAGGGCTCCGCCAGCGTGTCAGCCAGACGTTCCGCAACGACGTTCCCAGCGCCGCTTTCCGTGCCCGCGCCACGGATCCGAATGTCCAGAAGATCGTCAACTCCTATCCGGCCGGGACCGAACGCACCTCGAACGCTGACATCGACCGCGCCTATGGTGATACCAGCCAGCAGTGGCGCGAGGACGCCGGCACCCTGCGCGTTGACCACCGGTTCAGCGACAACAACACCATCTTCGTGCGCTACAACATAGACGACGGCACGATCATCGCGCCGCGGACCATCATTGCCGGCGACCGCCAGGAGAGCTTCTTCCGTCCTTCGAACCTGATCGCCCAGTATCAGCGGGTGTTCTCGCCGCGGGTCGTGAACGAAGTGAAGTCAGGGTTCAACCGGTCGGCGTTGAGGCGGTTCAGCTTCGCGCCCTTCGCCGAGTCCATCGCCATCGCCGGGTTCACCTCGCTGAACACCTCCAACCTGTTGGTTGAGAACGGCACTTCCTATTCGCTGATCGACAATCTGGTGATCACCGCCGGCCGCCACACGCTTAAAGTGGGCGGCGAAATCCGGCGCGCCCACGTGAACGTCGCCGATCCGGCGCAAAACGACATCAGCGTGACGTACGCCAGCCGGAACGACCTGCTCGCCAATAAGGTGGACCGCATCGCTGTCACCGGCGGCGCACCGGTCCTTGGGACCCGTAAATGGTACTACTACGCCTACATTCAAGATGATTTCCGGGTGAACCAGGAGTTGACCCTGAACCTCGGGCTCCGCTACGAGTTCTATGGCGTGAACCGAGAAGTCAACGACCGTTACCGCGTCTTCGATCTCAACGCCTGCCGCGGCTTCTGCGCTCACGGGACACCCTGGTACTTCCCCGACAAGAACAACTTCGACCCGCGCATCGGCATCGCCTGGGCGCCCAAGGCTCTCGGCGGCAAGACCATCTTCCGCACCGGCGCCGGAATCTACCACGGACCCGGCCAGATCGACGACCAGAACGCCGCACTGGACAACATGGCTGAGCGGTTCTCGCTCACCGCTGTCGAGGCGCCAGGGTTGGCCTACCCCATCGCTCCGTTCTTGGGTCTCGCCAAGGACGCCGGCATCACCCCACGTTCGCTCCAGCGTGACCGCCGCGACCTGTATTCGGCCCAGTGGGGCTTCTCCATCCAGCAGCAGTTGCCCGGCGCCTTCGTCGGTCAGATCGGCTATGTCGGCAGTTCCGCCAGCAAGGTGACCACGCGCAAATACATCAACAACCTCGACGTGGTCACAAAGGTCCGCCCGCTGCCGAATTTTGGCCGGATGGACGAGAAGAACAACGACGGCAACTCGAACTTCAATGCACTTCAGCTCTCGCTCCACCGCCGGGTCAGCCGCGGCCTGACCTGGGGCACGGAGTATATGTGGTCGCACTCGATCAACGACAACTCGATTGGTGGCGGAGAAGGGGGCCAACCCCAGAGCGCGCTCTGCCGCGCGTGCGACCGCGGCAATAGCCCGCAGGACGTCCGCCATACGATCACGAGCAACTGGGTCTATGCCCTCCCGTTCGGACCTGGGCAGCGCTACCTGACCACGGGTCTCGCCTCCAAGGTCCTCGGTGGCTGGGAGGTCAGCGGCATCCACACGGCACGCACCGGCCGCATGCTGAATATCACGATCGCGCGCTCCAGCGGCGACGTGCCTGATGGCAACACGGCCAACCAGCGCCCGAACCTCGTCCCTGGTGTCTCCATCTACCCAGCCGGCGGACCCACCTTCGCCCAGTGGCTCAACCCCGCCGCCTTCGCCATCCCGGCCAAGAACACGTGGGGCAATGCCGGCCGCGCCATCGCCGTCGGCCCCGGTCTGGCCCAAGTCGACTTCACGCTGCAGAAGCGGATCGCGATCCAGGAGGACAAGACGCTCGTGTTCCGGGTGGAGTCCTTCAACATCTCGAACCGCGTCCAGGCCGGCAACCCGGGAACCACGCTTACCTCGCCCGCCAGCTTCGGCCTGGTCAACAGCGGCCTGAACCGGACCATCGGGACAGGCACTTCGCGCCAGCTTCAGCTGGCCCTGCGATTCATGTTCTAAGCCCTTCGTTTGTGGCTCACGATGTTTTGCCTCCCATTCCGGCGGCGGGAAACCGCTCCCTTTGTCGCTTTGCTAATTCTCTCCGGCTGCGACAGCACCACACCAGAGGCCTGCGTGGATATCCAGGCCACACTCGCCACCCAACAGGTGGCCAACGATCCAGATGATCCCGCCATCTGGGTTCATCCCAATGACCCTGCGAAGTCGCTCATCATCGGCACGAACAAAGCGGCAGCCCCAACCGGCGCCGTCGTTGTCTTCAACCTCGACGGCACGATCCGCCAGACCATCGACGGCACGGATCGCCCCAACAACGTCGATGTGGAATATGGCCTCACACTCCAGGGCCGCACGGCCGACATCGCCGTCGCCACCGAGCGGCTCAAGTCCCGTCTTCGTATCTTCCTCATCCCCGCCGACGAGTCGCCTTTAACCGACATCTCGTCGCCCGAGGGCGCGAACATTCTCCAGGACGCTACAGGCGAAGCCGCCGAACCAATGGGCATCGCTCTCTACCGCCGTCCTTCCGACGGTGCGATCTTCGCCATCGTCGCTCCCAAGAACGGCCCTCAGCAGGGCTATCTCCGCCAGTATCGCCTCGAAGACGACGGCATGGGCAAAGTGAAGGCCACCGACGTCCGCCGCGTCGGGAACTTCCTCGGCGGCAAGGAGATCGAAGCCGTCGCCGTCGACGACGAACTCGGCTACGTCTATTACGCCGACGAAGGCAGCGGCATCCACAAGTGGCACGCCGACCCGGACCACCCTGACGCCGCCCGCGAACTCGCCCACTTCGGGCGTACCGGCTTCGCCGGCGACCATGAGGGCATTGCCATTTACTCAATGCCAGGCGGCAAGGGCTACATCCTCTGCACTGATCAGATCAAGGGAAATTCCCGCTACCATGTCTATCGCCGCGAAGGCGGCCCCGCCGGGCCACACGATCATTCGGAAATGGTCAAATGCATCCACGGAGGAGCGGACTCCACCGACGGACTGGAGGCGACGTCCCGCCCGCTCGGAGACCGCTTTCCCGCCGGACTTGTCGTTGCCATGAACAGCGGTCCGAAGAACTTCCTTCTGTTCAAGTGGGAGGACTTTCGCGACTCTGGAACGCCGAAGCTGAAATAGACGGCGTAGCAACTGCTGCCGCCGAGGTTCTGACTTCAGCCTCAGACTGCGCTCAGACCCGGCCGGTTCAGCACGGACGTGTTCATGTAGCCGTCCTTGACGTTGAAGATGCCTGGGAACTTCGGCTCCCACGTCTTGTTGGCAGCAGGCACATACTGGCGTGAATTGGCCTCAATCGCTGCGACGCCGGGTACGTGCGCCGCGAGTCCGGCTGAATGGATGAGCGAGGCGCCGGGACAGGTCAGGTCCTGCACGCAAAGGAACATCTTCCATTTCTGCGCTGCGGCGGCCATCAGCAGCGCTTGGGCCTGGCCCTTGCACGCTTTCAGCGCCGCGCCGGAATAGCCCATCTCGCGGGCCAGCGCGAGGCTTTCGAGATCGACCAGCGATTCGTCGATCACCACGGGCCGGAGCTTGGCCGCCTCGTGCATGACGTTGTGCTTGTCGGCTTTCAGGTCACGTTTGGTCGGCTGTTCGATGTATTGAATGCGCTCGAAACCGGCGGGCGATTTCGCCTTTACCTGGCGCAGCATGTCGAGCAAGTACTCGACGTTCTGGCACTTCTCGTTGAAGTCGAGCGAGTAGAACCATGATTCCGTCTTGCGTTTCGCCATGGTTTCAGCCGCGACGCGGTCGACGGTGAGGATGCGGTCGCGGTCCCAGGCCAGGTTGTCGCCATTGAGCTTGATTTTCAAATGGGTCAGGCCGTTGTACTCGATCCACTCGGCAAGCGTCTCAGGCAGCCCGTCGTTGAGACGTTTCAGGATGTCGCCTTCGACGATGGGATCCACGGCCCCGACCAGGTGGTAGAGCGGCATACGCGGCTTGGGTTCGCGGCTCACAAACTGGTCGAGGTAGAGGCCCTTGAACTCGCCGCCGAGATAGCGGGAGAGGTCCTCGCGGAGGAATTCGCGGCCGTAACAGTGGTAGACCGAGCGCTTATTGAGCTTGCCGTAGGCGTCGTGCAGGGCGGCGTCGAAGGGCGATGCGGTGACCAAGGTGCAGAGCTTGGGGATGGGTTCGCTGAGCTTGAGTTCGCGCGTGGTGCTGTCGCCGGCGCGCAGCCAGGCGGGTTCCAGGATGTGGTTAAGTTCAACGGGATGGCCGTACTCGGTGCATGAGGCCGTGATGGCGCGCAGTTTCGCCGCCAGGGTCTGCATGGCCGCCAGCGTCTGCTGATAGTTCATCGTCTTAGACGGGAAGGCCCAGATATTGCCCAGCGGCATCGAGCCGAAGCCCTTGGCCGTGCGCCCCGCGCGATCGCTGATGGTGACGTTGACGTTCAGCAGTGTAACGCGGTCGACAATGGCGCCGCCAAACTTCAGCGGTGCGCGGTAGGTGTAGTCCTCCCTGGACGTGACGACGTCGTTGATGCGCACGTCTCGTGGGTTGGGCGCAAGCACTTGAGGAGCGGCGGCGAGCGAGGCAAGGAAACCGCGGCGGGTGGTCATGCGCACCAGTGTATTACTGATCGAAGCGTGTCAGTTCGCCGCGTCGCGTCGCGCGCGCATATAGTCGGAAGCCTTCACCAGCAAAAAGGCAAAGACGAGCAGCCCCAAAGCGATCAGAGCAAAGTCCCAAGAGTGTTGTTTCAGATAGGCGAAAGACTCTTCGCCAAGTTTCTTGCCCAGGTAGGCAATCGCCAGATATCGCGGGATGCGCGCGGCGGCCAGGACTATCAGAAACGACCGCAGAGGGATGCCAAGCGCGCCGGCGCAGACCACTGCGATTTTCAGCGGCATGGGGATCGGGATGAGTGCCGGGATGAAGACCGTGATGAGACCGTAATGCTGAAACCAGCGGCGCCAACGCTGGCCGCGCGCCGATTTCGTATGTTTCTCCAAGAACATCTCGCCGCCCTTGCGGGCGAGCAGAAACAGAATTGCCGAGCCGGCCAGCGATCCAATGACGGCCAGCGCCGCGGCCAGGAAAGCGTTTTCGGGGCGCTGCGAGGCGTAGAGAATCAGGGCGATGTCGGGGCCCGAGGGATTCGGCAGTCCGGCCCCGTCGATCAAGCCGATGAGTAGTGTGCCAGGCAGCCCCCAGGCGAGCAGGATTTGCGAAATGGACTTCATGAATGGATGCGGTCAACTTCCAATGCGTTTGAGCAGCGTCTCCTCGTCCCAGACCTCGATGCCGAGTGCATGAGCCTTTTCCAGTTTGGACCCAGCTTCTTCGCCGGCGACAACAACGGATGTCTTCTTCGATACCGATCCCGTTGTCTTTCCCCCGGCGGCTTCGATCAGTTCCGTCGCGCGGTCGCGCGACAGCGTGGGTAAAGTGCCAGTGAGCACGAAGGTCATTCCCGCAAGCGGCCCGGCAGTTGGGCGGCGGGACTCGTGCGTCATGACCAGCCGTTCTGCGCGCAAACGATCGATCAGCGCACGGTTGTGCGGTTCGGCGAAGAAACGAACGATCGATTCCGATACTTTTGGCCCGACCTCCGGCACCTGTTGCAGTTGCTCAGCAGTGGCAGCGGCCAGCGCATCCATCGAGCCGAGATGCTCGGCCAGCAACTGCGCCGTCCGTTCACCGACAAAGGCGATGCCCAGTCCTGAGATGAGCCGGGGCAAGGGCCGCGCGCGAGAAGCCTCAATGCCCGCCATGATCCGCGCGGCGGACTTTTCGCCCATGCGTTCAAGCCCGGCAAGCTGATCGGCCGTCAATTTGTAGATGTCGGCCACATTGCGAACCAGCCCTCGTTCGACCAACTGGTCCACCAGGACTTCGCCCATGCCGTCGATGTCCATCACCGCACGCGAGGCGAAAAACCGGATCGATTCCTTCAGCCTCGCCGGGCAGTTCGTGTTCAGGCAGCGGCTGGCGACTTCGCCCTCGGCCCGCATCACCGGCGCCTGGCAGACCGGGCACGTGGAGGGAATCTCGAATGGCTGGCGGTCCGCGCCGCGCGCTTGGACTGAAACGACCTTCGGGATGACGTCGCCCGAGCGTTCGATGACGACCGTGTCGCCGATCATCAGGCCCAGCCGCGCAATCTCTTCTTCGTTGTGCAGGGTCGCATTCGACACCGTCACGCCTGAGACAACGACCGGGCGCAACCGTGCGACCGGCGTCAGAACGCCTGTCCGGCCCACCTGAACATCGATCGCTTCGACAACGGTGGCGGCCTGTCGTGGCGGAAATTTGTAAGCGATGGCCCAGCGCGGGGCTTTGGCTGTGTAACCAAGCGCCTGCTGCTGTGCAATGGAGTCGATCTTAGCAACCACGCCGTCGATCTCATAGGGCAGGGAATCGCGTTCGCGCTCCCACCGGTCGCAGAATGCCTGAAGTTCGCCGAGCGAGCTGGCCCTGGTCCGGTTGGGGTTGACCTTGAAGCTCATCGCGGCGAGAGCTTCGAGCGACTCCCAATGGGACGGCAGCGACGGCTGGCCGTTGACGAGCAAGAAGTAAGCGTAGAAGTCGAGCTGTCGAGAGGCGGTGATTGCGGGTTCGAGAACCCTCAAGGAACCCGCGGCGGAGTTCCGGGGATTGGCGTAAAGCGGCTGGCCTTCACCGGCGCGGTCGGCGTTGAGCCTTTCGAACGCCATCTTCGACATGACGACCTCGCCGCGCACTTCGAATTCGGGCCATGGCGCATTCACGCGAAGGGGCAGACTGCGGATGGTTCTGGCGTTGGCAGTGACGTCCTCGCCTGTGCGCCCGTCTCCGCGTGTGATGGCCAGATGCAGCAAGCCATGGCGGTAGTGGACGGCCATGGAGAGACCATCGAGCTTCAGTTCTGCTGTGTAGACGAACGGCTCACCAGCCAGCAGGTCGGCTGCGCGGGCGTGGAAAGCGGCCAGTTCGCCTGCATTCAGCGCATTGTCCAGGCTGAGCATGGGCGAGGAGTGATCAACCTTGACGAAGCCTTCGCGCGGCGCGCCGCCGACGCGGAGCGTGGGTGAATCGGAAGGGACTGGTATTTCGGGGTGTCCGGCCTCCAGCGCCTGAAGCCGCCGCATCAAGGCGTCGTACTCGGCGTCAGAGATCTCCGGCTGGTCCAGTACGTAATAGAGGTGTTCATGGCGCCGGAGTTCGGCGCGCAAGCGTTCCATTTCAGTCTGGATGGATTCGCTCATCAGGATACGGGCTTCTATAATCGTACCGAGGGGGCAGTCCTGAGCGCACGTTTCGACAAAGCAATTCTTCTCTACAACCCGGCCGCCGGACGTATCCGCCAGCGCCCGGAGATGGTCGATGAGGCGTTGGATGCGCTCCAGAGAATGGCCGGCCGGATGTCCATGGTGGCCACTGAAGGCCCGGGCACGGCCGGTAAGCAGGCGGCCGGGGCGGTGGCGGCGGGTGCCGACCTGGTGCTCGTCGCGGGGGGAGATGGGACGGTCAACGAGGCGTTGCAGGGCCTGGCCGGGACACACGCCGCGCTCGGCATCATTCCGGCGGGGACGGCAAACGTTACCGCGATGGAGATTGGCCTGGGCAAGAAGAACCGGACGGCGCTGCCGGGGTTGCTGCGTTCCGAGGCTGTGCGGATCTCGATTGGCTCGCTGAAGGCAGGCGATGCACCAGAGCGCTATTTCCTGGCGATGGCCGGCGTGGGGCTGGACGCCTCCATCGTGCGGCGGGTCAGTCCGGGTTTCAAGTCTCGTTTTGGCAAACTGAGCTATTGGTATGCCGGATTCGCCACCCTGGGCCAGCGCCTGCCAGAGTTCACGGCCAACGTGAATGGCCAGCCATCGCGTCTAAGTTTCGCCCTGCTCAGCCGGGTGAAGAATTATGGCGGTGATCTGGAGATCGCCCGGCACGCCGATATCCGAATGCCGAAGCTGGCGCTGGCCGCCTTCGAAGGTAGAAGCTCGTTCCGATATCTGAAATACTTCGGCGGCGTAGTTTTGAACCGGTTGAACGGAATGCGCGGCGTCCGTTTGGAGCTTGTGGATCAAATGACTGTGGAGGCGGAACCGGACGGCGGACCGGACCTGCAAGTCGACGGCGAATATGCCGGCCAAGGCGCGGCGCTGGTGCGCATTATCCCGGACTCGCTCACTTTGCTGATTCCCGGCCTCTGATCAGAAGGCTGCGCGCATCGCCTGAAATTCGTTCTCAAACTCTTGCCGGATCGCTCCCGCATGCGCTTCCAGGCTGATGGCGGCCAGTGCCGCCTCCGGCGCCATCGCCGTTCCTGGATCAAAGTCCTCAATCCGGTGCCCGGCATCCACGGCCATGTAGTCGGACAGTTCGATCGCACGGCTGAGAGGCATGGCGCCATTCGAACCAGTTGGGTCGGTTTGGCTGCGGTGGTGGTATAACACTGCTTTCTGAACCGCCGGCGGCAGACCCCAACGCTGTAACGCGAGCGCCGAGAGTTCGGCGTGATTCACCTCAAGGATTTCGCTTTCAATCTCCTCCAGCCGGCGGTTGGTCGACATCGCGACATGAACGATCTGCAAGTACTCCGCCGGACACGCCGTGGCGATCATCAGCCGGCCCAGGTCATGCAGTAATCCGGCAGCGAAGGCGCCTTCAGGATAGTCGAATCGCCCTTTCTGCACGACGGCATCGGCCAGGATCGCGACTGCCACCGAGTGGTCGTTGAACCTACCCATGTTCCAACTCGGAGGGACTGCCACCTTGGCCCAGAGCCGTGATACCGACATGCCCAGGACATACTTGCGCAGTTTCACGAGGCCGAGAATCGAGATCGCCGCCCGCACGCTGGAAACCGTGCCCCGCCGTCCGTAGAGCGCCGAATTCACCAGCCTCAGCACGTTGCCAGACAACACCGTGTCGCGTTCGATCACCGAAGCCAGTTCAGCAAAGGAGACGTCGTCGTTCGCCAATGAAGCCATTAAGTGGTTCAAAACAGGAGAGAACGGCGGCAAAGCGTCAAGCTCGCGCAACGCCTTGTCGCGGTAGGACACCCGTGCGAGTGTGATCTGACTCACGTCTGATTCATCGGCTGAATGCAGGTTGAAGTTGAGGGTTCCAGCGGACAATTCTGCCGACGGCTAACATAGAGGGTACAGTGAACGTCGAAACCGCACCGGCAATCGAAATCCGCGACCTCCGGAAAGTGTATGCAGGCAAGGCGGCGGTGGACGGCTTGACGTTGAGCGTCGGCAGGGGCTCATTTTTCGGCTTCCTGGGGCCAAACGGAGCCGGCAAGACTACAACGATCCGCATGCTGATGGGGCTGGCCACGCCGACCGCCGGAGAGATCAAAATCCTGGGGATGAAAATGCCGGAGCAGGCGCTCGGCATCCGGGCGAGGATCGGCCTCGTGCCCGACGACTCACTTCTGTTTGATCATCTCACCGGGCTCGAATTCGTGGAATTCGCCGGCCGCATGTACCAGTTGGACAGGGACGTGGCCCGCGCGCGGGCCGCCGAACTCATTGCCCTGTTCGAACTCGACGGATCCAGGAAGAAGATCATCGGGCAGTACTCCAAAGGCATGCGGAAGCGGGTGGCCATGGCTGCCGCGCTGATCCATACTCCCGACCTCTTTTTGCTCGACGAGCCATTCGAAGGCGTCGATGCCGTTGGCGCCCGTCTCATGAAAGACATCCTCAACGAACAGGTGCGGCGCGGCGCGACCATCTTCCTGACATCCCATGTCCTGGAGGTCGTGGAGCGCCTCTGCGAACGGGTTGCCATTATCAATGAAGGCCGTCTCGTCGTCGATGCGCCGATGGCCGAACTACGCTCCGGCGAGGAGACGCTCGAAGACATTTTCGTCAGGGTTGTTGGGGGGGTGGAGCGGAACACGGAAGCGCTGGACTGGCTCTAGCAGGCGCGTATGGGTTTCAACGGTAACCAGGTCGGCGCAATTGTCGGGGCGCAGTGGCGATCCTGGCTCAACCAGGGGCCAAAGTCGCGCTGGGCGATGTGGCTCGTTTATGCGGTCTGGTACGGCTTTGCCACCCTGTTAGCCTGGATTGCCGCTACAGTGCTGCCGGAGATCGCCGAAAAAGCGAGAGTCATGCAGGCCGTCGAACTCGCCCTGCTGGCCGGACTTCTTTACTGGCAATTCATTCCGCTGATGCTTGCCAGCGCCGGAATGGCGCTGGATCTCAAACGCCTCCTGGTCTATCCCGTCGAACCTCCAAAGCTCTTCTTGATCGAAGTCGTGCTCCGGTTGTCCACGGGAATGGAAGTGGCCATCGTGCTCTGCGGTGTCGCAGTGGGGCTGTGGAACCGGACAGATATGCCGTGGTGGGGACCGCTTATCTTCATCCCGTACATGGCCTTCAATATGTTCCTCTCGGCTGGGATTCGCGACCTGCTGGCGCGTCTGATGGCTAAACGCGGAGTGCGGGAGTTGGTCGTCTTTGGCCTTGTTTTGATCAGCGCCCTTCCGCAGTTGCTCATCATGATGTTTCCGCCGGAAGACTGGCAGAGACAACAGATCGTTGGCTTTCTCGACAAGATCCCAACGCTACCGCTGCCTTGGACCATGGCCGCCCGAACCGCCGCCGGCGAAGGCGCCTTCTGGGCTGCTCCCGTCATGATGCTCTGGCTCGGAGCCGGTCTCTTTTTCGGCTACCGCCAGTTCATCGCCGGCCTCAGTTGGGACCATCAGGAGACGCAGAAGCGGCCCGAACCTGAACCTGATGCATCCGGAGACTCCGGCGGCTGGATGGAGAAGTTCTACCGCGCTCCGTCCTGGTTCATGCGTGATCCGCTTGGCATGCTCGTCGAGAAGGAACTCCGGTTTCTGTCCCGATCTTCCCGGTTTCGCCTGATCTTCCTGATGGGCTTCTCCTTCGGCATCATCATCTGGTTCCCTCTCGCATTCCGCGGCGGCCGCGAGGGCGGCATGATGACGGACAATTTCCTTGTTTGGGTCAGCCTCTACGCAACGCTCCTGCTCGGAGACGTTCTGTTCTGGAACTGCTTTGGATTCGACCGCCAGGCCGTTCAGTCTTACTTCGTCGTGCCGGTGAAGTTCTCGATGGTTCTGATCGCCAAGAACCTGGCAGCCGTCTTCTTTCTCCTGCTGGAAGTGACGCTGGTCGCCTTGGCATGTTCGCTGTTCCGCATCAGGGTGACGCCTGCCAAAGTTGTTGAGGCCTTTGCCGTCACGCTACTGGTGAGCTTGATGCTGCTTGCCGTGGGGAATCTGATGTCGGTCCGCTATCCGCGGCCGGCTGACCCATCGAGTTCCTGGCGCAACGCCAGTGGCGGCAAGGTCCAGTTTCTCTTGCTGGTGATCTATCCGGTCATCGCCGTGCCGGTCACGCTTGCCTATCTCGCCAGATACGCCTTCGGGACCGAACTGGCGTTTTACGCGGCGATCGGGTGCGGCTACCTGGTCGCAGGCATTACATATTGGGTGTCGATGGAGTCGGCCGTCGAATACGCCGTCCGCGAGCAGGAAACCGCAATCGCCGCCCTGTCGGCCGTCGAGGGCCCGCTTGGAGGATAGACCCATGCGAGTTGCCTGGCTGTTCCTGTTCCTCTTTGTGATGCCGGCATCAGGAGCCTGGACCGAATTCAAGTCGGGTCCGTTCACGGTCATCAGCGAGCGCGGCGACAAGCAGTCGCGCGAAGTACTCGCCGAACTCGAACAGTTCCGCGGCGCGCTCGGGCAGGCCGTCGGTAAAACGGACATGAAAACAGTCTGGCCCGTCACGGTTGTCGTGGACCGCGGTGCGCCCTCCGCCGCTTTCCTTGGCATGGGCCGCGACGGCTGGATTGCCTTCTGGCCCGACAAAGGCCGCCCACCCGCCGCCTGGTTCCGCCAGCTTGCCCTCCTGCTGCTGGAAGACAACCTGCCCGGTCAAATGACATTGGACTTCGAGGCAGCCTTGGCCGACGCTTACTCCACCCTGCGCATCGATGGCTCCCGGCTCACATTCGGCGAACCGCCTCCAACGTCCGCACGCACATGGCAGTGGGCGCTGCTGCATGAATTGACCGTGAATGAAGAGACACGGGGGCGCATCCGGGTTCTGATGTCCAACCTCGCCAACGGAGGCGATTTCGACCCGTCGCTGAGAAACGCTTTCCAGCAAACCCGAGAAGAGATAGAGAAACGCGCCAGGGCCTATGCGGCCCGGACTCAATTTGAAACAGCCGCATGGACCGGATTCGGGATCAACCCGGACCGTTTCCGCGGTCTCGAAGCGCTCCCCTCGCGGGTGAGGTTGATCCCAGGCGACCTGGCGCTGGCCCGCGGCCAGTACGCCCAGGCGGTTGCAGCCTACGAAAAGGCGCAGGCCGAACGCGCCTCAACCGCGGGCGAAGAAGGCTTGGGCCTGGCGCTGGCTGGAATGAAGCGGAACCAAGAGGCCCTGGGACGACTCCGGGCGATTGCGGCCGACGAGACCGCCGGCGCCAGGGGCTTGTACGAACTGGCCCGCATCGAGCCGGGCAAGGACGAGGCCAGGATGGCGGTCGAGCGTGCCTCGCTCAAAAAGCCCGACTGGGCCGATCCGTTCATCCTAGCCGCCAGCCAGGAGCCGGGTCCGGTGCGGCGGGCGTTTCTCCTTAAGAAAGCTGTGGAACTGGCGCCACGCCGCGTCGAACTATGGGAGAAACTTGCCGCCGCGCAAAGCGATGCACAGCAATTCGACGAGGCCGCCAAATCCTGGCGGGCCGCCATGCGCGTGGCCGGCTCCGAGGAAGAACGTTCACGTCTGCTGGAACGCCAGCGTGCCGCCGAAACTGCTCGCCTGGACGCCGCCGAGGCCGCCCGCAAGAAGCGCGAGCAGGAGGAGCGTGACGAAGTCGAGAAACTCAAGCGGGAGGCCGAAGATCGGATTAAGGCGGCTGAGCGCAAGGCCAACGAAGCCGTGGGCGGCCTGAAATCCAAGGACAAACCTATCGATTGGTGGGACGGGCCGCCGCTGGAGAAGGCTGAGGGACGGCTGATCCGGGTCGAGTGCGTTCGTCGAACTATGCGCCTGGTTCTGGACCAGGGCGGTAGCAAGACGTTGCGCTTGCTGGTGAGCGATCCTGCGCGGCTGGGCATCCTCGGCGCCACGGGAGCGACGCTCGCCTGCGGCGCATTGAAACAGCCTAAGTCCGTAAAGATTGAATATCAAATCAAGCGGGACACGGCGAGCGCCACTTCGGGCGAAGCCGTGACCCTGGAGTTCCAGTAGCGAAGTGAAACAACCGCAAGTGCCAATGCGCTGGGTGGCGGTGGGCGTCTTTGCCGCCTCGAACGCCCTCAATTTTCTCGACCGCCAGATCCTGGCCGCCTTGGCGCCCCAATTGATGAGTGAGTTCGGAATGACGGCGTCGGGTTACGGGGACGTGATTCTGGTCTTCTCCCTCACCTATGCCATCATGGCGCCGCTGGCTGGTCTGTTCATTGACAAGGTTGGTCTCAAGATCGGCTCCGCGGCCGCCGTGGCGTTCTGGTCTCTGGCGGCGATGGCAACCGGTTTTGTTTCTTCGCTCAAAGGACTTTTGCTGTGCCGGGCGGCACTGGGCGTTGGCGAGGCTGGCGGGATTCCGGCGACGGGCAAAGCCTCGGCGGTCTACCTGATGCCGAGGGAGCGCGCACTCGGAAGTGCTACTTATCAAATGGGTTTGACCGTTGGCGCGATGGCGGCCCCTGTCATGGCGCAGTTCATCGCAAGGCTCTACGGCTGGAGGGCGGCTTTTGTGATCGCTGGCGCGCTCGGACTCCTATGGATCCCGCTCTGGTTCCGGGTCGAACGCCGGGCGCCCAGGACAGGTGAAGAGTCGTCGCCAAAATCGGCCGGAGCCGGTGATGTTATTAAGGATGCGCGGTACTGGGCGCTGCTCGCGTCGAATTTCCTGCTGATGTCGGTTTACAGCCTCTGGGTCAATTGGACCACCGTCTATCTAGTTCGGGAACACGGTTTGACTCAGCAGGCGGCCAATTACCAGTTGGCCTGGATCCCGCCCGTATTCGCCACAGCCGGCGGCCTCGCCGGGGGGTGGCTGGTCTACCGGCTCGCCAAGGGCGCCTCCGATGTCACCGGCGTCCGGATGCGGGTGATCGGTTGGGGTTGCCTGCTGCTGCTGGCAAACGCCGCCGTTCCGTTCATGCAGTCACCGGCTGCGGCCACTTCGGTCATTTGTCTAAGCTTTTTCGCCTGCGTCGCCGCCAGCGTCAACATCTACGCCTTGCCGTTGGACCTGTTCGGACCCGGCCGGGCCGCCTTCGCCGTTTCCGGCTTGACCTCGATCTATGGCCTGCTCCAAGGACTTTTCTCGGCAGCTGTCGGCCGCGTTGTCGATGGTTATGGGTTTGCTCCTGTGTGTGTTGCCGTGGCGATTCTCCCGCTTGGTTCCTGGGCCGTGTTGCGAATCGCATTAAGGAGGCAGGATGATCACCGTCCGGCTCATGCGTGAGTCCGACGCCGCCCGCATCGTCGAAATTCAAGCTGCCAGCCCGGAGGCGTCGAATTGGAAGGCATCCGACTACCTCCAGTTCGAAACCTGGGTCGCTGTTGCCCCCACAGGCGAGGAGCCAAGCGCTGGCCCTGCTTATGTCGTTGGCTTTCTGTGCCTGCGGGCTACGGCTGGGGGCGAGGCCGAGATTCTGAATACGGCCGTTGATCCGCCCTGGCGGCGTCGAGGCGTGGCGCGCCGATTGCTTGCAGCGGCACTTCAAGACAGGTTCGAGGAAGTGTATCTGGAAGTAAGGGAATCCAACGCCGCTGCCATACGCTTGTACGCCTCTATCGGGTTCCAGCCAGCGGGCGTACGGCCGGGATACTACAAACAGCCCGATGAAGCGGGTATTGTCATGAAACTGCAAAAGTGGTAGGGTTTGGGTGACGAGGGGCCGCCGGGCTCCTCAAATGCTAGCCGATGCGAACCACATTCCCCACCGGGCCAGTGACCCAACCCCAGAGGCTCGGTGTGGCCGTCCATCGAAAGGAGATTCACTAAATATGGATAAATTGAGACAGGAAGAACTCAAGACTCATCTGATGGCTACAAACGAGGAGTTTAGGGTTCTAGCCCAGCAGCACGCCGATTACGAGCGTCTGATCAATGAGATTGAAGCCAAAGCACATGTGACTCCCGAAGACGAGTTTGAAGAGCACCGGTTGAAGAAGCTGAAGCTCCGGCTGAAAGACCAGATGGTGGAGATCATGAACAGGGCAAGCGCCTCGGAGGTTGCCTAGCGAGATCCTGTTTGGCGGCGTAAGGCGCGCTGCTTCGTCAGACCCCGGAGACGATTCCGTTTCCGGGGTTTTCGCTTTTGGTCTGAGCTTGATAAAGCGGTATCATCAGACTTGGAATTCTGATACTGTTGACTCAGCCGGGTTCATACCGTTTCTGCCTCGCCGAAGACACGCAGAAACGTGCGGATCTTTGGCTTGAAGGTGGACGAGGCAAGCGCACGGCCGTCTTGCAGGCCCCGCTCCCACGTCCTCGAAGCGAGGTGACGATGCCTGAAGAACTTAAAGCCGGATGCGCCAGGCCGACCGGAGGCCCGGTCGGATCGGCGCCGCAAGAAGTGAATCCAGGTACTAAAGAAGATAAGGAGGACTCCCAAATGATCCTGATCGGAAGAAAGGCGCCCGACTTCACTGCGCCCGCCTATCACCAGGGGAAGTTCGTCAACGTGACGCTCTCCGAGTATCTGGGCAAGTGGGTTTTGCTCTGTTTTTATCCGGGTGATTTTACATTCGTTTGAAGCACAGAACTCTCGGCGGTCGCCGAGACCCATCCTGAGTTTGAGAAGTTGGGTGTTCAGGTCCTGTCCGCGAGCGTCGACAGTATTTTCGTCCACAAGATGTGGAACGACCAGGAACTGTCCAAGATGGTGGAGGGCGGCGTACCCTTCCCCATGCTGTCAGACGCCGGCGGAAAGGTTGGCAAGGTGTATGGAGTCTATGACGAGGAGGCCGGCGTGGAGACGCGCGGGCGTTTCATCATCGACCCGGATGGAGTGATTCAAGGCTACGAAGTCCTGACACCGCCAGTGGGAAGAAACGTGGCGGAGTCGATCCGCCAGGTGCAGGCGTTCCAACTCGTTCGCGAATCGAAGGGCACGCAGGCTACGCCATCGGGCTGGCGTCCGGGCAAGCCGACATTGACTCCGGGACCCGACCTCGTGGGCAACGTCTGGAAGGTCTGGAAGACCACAAGCGCGTTCGATTAACAGTCCGGGAGTCGGCCCGTTCTACGCGATCCAGGGTGTGCAATGGGCCGCGCTCCCCGTCCGGTTCTCGCACCCATTCCCGGTTCAGCCTTCCGCGGCGGGGTCCTGCGCAACGGCTAAACGTTCCAGGTTTCCGCGCGTAATCATGCACGAATTGCAAGGCCGCGAGCCCACCTTCCACGCTGCGGCTCCCGGCGCCCGGGACGATTCCGAGCCGTATTGTGACGGTTCATCCGTTCGTGCCCTGGTTTTACGCTCTTCTGCAGGCGCTTCGCCAGGAAACCGTAATGAAGTCGTGAGCCTCAGATTGGCTCAAGCGCCGCCTTGGTGCGCCTCAGTTGCCCTTCGTCGCCATTACGTAATGCTGCTTCAGGGTGGTGGACGGGCGGCGGGCGTCCCGATGAGTCGGGACGCGGCAGGCCACGGGCCTGCGCTACGGTCGAGTGACGCCGGGGGGCCGGCCACGGACGCAGATCATTCTGCGGGCCGACTCCGGCTTCTGCCGCGAGCAACTCATGAAGTGGTGCGAGGACCACCGCGTCGGTCATGTCTTCGGCTTCGCGAGGAGGTCAGGGATGAAAGACACGAATCTTGAGCGGGAACTGAGTTCCGGCAATGTACTCGCTGATTTGGGGCTTCCGGATTCGGAGGAGCATCTTGTCAAGGCGGGTTTGGTTCTGAGAATCGGTAAGGCGATTCGGGCTCGGGGGATGAGCCAGGCGGAGGCGGCGGGGGTTCTGGGGATCGATCAGCCTAAGGTTTCGGCGTTGCTGCGCGGACAGTTTCGGGGCTACTCGGTGGAGAGGCTGATGCGGTTTCTTGTGGCATTGGGCCATGATGTCGAGATTGTTGTCCGGCCGAAGAGGCGTGGGCCAGCTCAACTGCACGTGGCTTGAGGGGGGCCCGCCTGCGTGACGGCCGGACGGGGGGATCCGTCCCGGCGGGGATTTTTGAGAATGGCGGATGGTGATTGGCGGGGGATTTGGGGGGCGCGGGGGGAGTGGGCGCGGGGATTGGGGAGTCAGGGCGGGATTGGGGAGGGCGGTTTTTGTTGGGGTTTTGAGGGGTTTTGGGGAAATCGCGGGTGGGACGGGGCGGGCTAGACTGGGCCCCGAAGTGGATGTTCACCCAAATTAGGACTCTTGACGGCGCGAGTGTCAACATGATACCCGTGTCTAGTCCGTTATTCTTACTTCTCAAAGGATTTCAGTATGGCTGATAAGCATTGTCCAAACTGCCACGCGAAGATCGAACAGCTAAAGAAATGCAGTAAATGCGGAACCTGCTACTGCAGGGATTGTCAGGAGCGTTCCTGGACATCGCCCAAGTGCCCGGCATGTGGGAGCACAGACTATCAAATCATTAATCCAGTGGGACTGCGTTTCTAGTGAGATTTGCGTGAAGTGGCATCCACTGGCCGTGGTAAAACGCTGATATGGCGTTGACCCACGCTCTGAGCTTTCGACCACTACCAACAACTCCGTGGTCTCGACGGAATGACTGTCTAAGGCGATTTTCGGGGCAAATCTGCATGGGAGGCGGAGCCTCGCAGTTCCCTCTCCAAACCTCTCCCCTGGCATGATTCGTGGAGGGACGGGTCGGCAAGGGGATGGGCGGTTGGGGGGACAGTCCGCCAATGTCCACGTTGGCAGGCCGGTGGATTCGAGGGCGCCGTTGTGGGGGACATTGGGGACAGTCCCCGCTCGGAAGGGGCGCCGGCGAGGTTGCCGGCGAGGGCACCGGGCATCGAGACGAGTCTCGATGCGGCAGGCAAGAGTGCCTGCGCTACGAGGCATGTGGCACCGGGCGTCCCGATGAGTCGGGACGCGGCAGGCAAGAGTGCCTGCGCTACGGGGTAGGGGGCGGCGGGCGTCCCGATGAGTCGGGACGCGGCAGGCCACGGGCCTGCGCTACGGTCGAGTGACGCCGGGGGGCCGGCCACGGACGAGGGCTTCCGCCCTACTTGGCTACGCGGTGATCACCACCAGGAGGTCTTTGGGTTCGACGGACTGGCCGACGGAGACTAGTTTTTCGGTGAGTTTGCCGGTGATGGGGGCGTAGATTGTGGTCTGCATTTTCATGGCTTCCATGACCATGAGTTTGTCGCCCTTCTGGATTTCCTGGTTGAGTTCGACGGCAATTGAGGTGATGGCTCCGGGGATGGGGGCTCCGACGTGGCCGGGTTTGTCGGGGTCGGCTTTGGGGTGGGCCTTCACTTCGGCTTTCAGCTTGCGATCGCGGATGGTGACTTCGCGGGGCTGGCCGTTCAACTCGAAGAAGACCGTGCGCGTGCCGTCCTGGTGTGGTTCGCTAACGGCCAGGAATTTCACGACAATCCGCTTGCCCGGCTCGAGATCCACCGTGATTTCGTCGCCTTCCTTCATGCCGTAGAAGAAGGGCGGCGAGGGGAGGATGGTGAGGTCGCCATAGTTGGCGCGGGCTTTGTCGAACTTGACGTAGACCTCGGGGTACATCAGGTAACTCATGAGGTCGGTTTCAGAGGGCTTGTGGCCGGTGCGTTTCTCGGCGGCGGCGCGGGCTTCGTCAAAGTCGACGGCTTTCAGGCGCGCGCCGGGGCGGCCACGGCGGGGTTTGCCGCCTTTGAGGATGACGCGGGCGATCTTGCGCGGCCAGCCGCCGGCGGGCGAGCCGAGGTCGCCCTGGAACATTTCGACGACGGAGTTGGGGATGTTGAGGCTGTGGTCAACGGGGAGGTTTTCGAACTCGTGGACCGTCATGCCGTGCTGGATGAGGAAGAGCGCCATGTCACCAACGACCTTGGATGAGGGCGTGACTTTGACGATGTCGCCGAAGGCGTGGTTGACGTCGGCGTACATGCGGGCGATTTCGGGCCAGCGGGGCCCGAGGCCGAGCTTTTCGGCCTGTTCGCGGAGGTTGGTGTACTGGCCGCCGGGCATTTCGTGGATGTAGACGTCGGCGGTGCCAGAGCGTGGTGCGGAGTCGAAAGGAGCGTAGTTGAGGCGGACGCCTTCCCAGTAGTCGGAGCAGCGGTTGAGGGCTTCGAAGTCGAGTCCGGTGGCGCGGCGGGGATCGTGGGCCAGGGCGGCGACGATGGAGTTCAGGTTTGGCTGAGAGGTGCTGCCGGACATCGACGAAATCGCCCCGTCGACGACATCGACGCCGGCGTCGCAGGCCTTTAGGATGGACGAGGCGGCGATGCCGCTGGTGTCGTGGGTGTGGAAGTGGACGGGGAGCGAGATTTCGTCGCGCAGGGCCTTGACGAGTTTGTGGGCGGCGTAGGGTTTGAGGAGTCCGGCCATGTCCTTGATGGCGAGGACGTGTGCGCCCATGCGCTCCAACTCCTTGGCCATGTTGACGTAGTAGGAGAGGGGGTATTTGTCGCGGCGGGGGTCGAGGATATCGCCGGTGTAGCAGATGGCGGCCTCGCAGACGCCATTGGTGCGGCGAACGGCGTCCATGGCGACCTTCATGTTGGGCAGCCAGTTGAGGGAATCGAAGATGCGGAAGATGTCGATACCTTCCTTGGCGGCCACCTCGACAAACCGCCGTACCACGTTATCCGGATACGCCGTGTAGCCGACGGCGTTCGAGGCGCGCAGCAGCATCTGGAAACAAATATTGGGGACGGCGGCACGGAGTTTCTGGAGGCGCACCCAGGGGTCTTCGAGCAGGAAGCGCATGGAGACGTCGAACGTTGCCCCGCCCCACATTTCGACGCTATAGAGCCCCGAGAGATGGTGGGCGACGTAATCGGCGATGCGCAGCATGTCGTAGGTCCTCATGCGGGTGGCCATGAGGGACTGGTGGGCGTCGCGGAAGGTGGTGTCGGTGAGGAGGAGGCGTTTCGAGTCGCGGGTGTGTTTGGCAAAACCCTCTGCGCCCAACTCGTCGAGCAATTGTTTGGTGCCGGCCGGCGGGGTCTGCGATGCGTGCTGGGGCACGGGCGGGAGGACGAGGGTCGCCGGGGCGGTGCGGCCGGCCATTTCGGGATTGCCGTTGACGAGGACTTCGCCGAGATAGTTCAGCAGCCGGGTAGCGCGGTTCAGCCTGGCCTTGAACTTGAACAGCGAGGGAGTGTGTTCAATAAAGGTGGTGGTGACGCGACCGGCCTGGAAGTCGGGGTGTTCGACTACGTTTTCCAGGAATGGGATGTTGGTCTTGACGCCGCGGATGCGGAACTCGCGCAAACACCGGTCCATGCGCTGGCAGGCTTCGGTGAGGTTGCGGCCGCGGGCGGTGACCTTGACCAGCAGCGAGTCATAATAGGGGGTAATGACGGCGCCGCCATAGGCCGACGCACCGTCCAAACGAATCCCAAAGCCCGCCGGGCTGCGGTAGGTCTGGATGCGGCCGTAATCGGGTTGGAAGTTATGCGCAGGGTCTTCGGTCGTGACCCGGCATTGAAGGGCCGCGCCTTCGACGCGGATCTGCGATTGCGGCGGGATGCCCATGGTTTCGCCATGGAGTTGTTCGCCCATCGCGACCTGGATCTGGGCGCGGACGATATCGATGCCGGTGACCTCTTCGGTGACGGTGTGTTCCACCTGGATGCGGGGATTGACCTCGATGAAGAACCACTCACCGGCGTCCACATCGACGAGAAATTCGACCGTGCCGGCGCTGGCATAGCCGGCGGTTTTGCCGATGCGGACGGCGGCGTCGCACAGGCCCTGGCGGATGTCCGGATCGAGTCCAATCGCCGGGGCGACTTCGACCACTTTCTGGTGGCGGCGCTGGACCGAGCAGTCGCGTTCGTAGAGGTGGACGAGGTTGCCGTGTTTGTCGCCGAGGATCTGGACCTCGATGTGGCGGGCACGGCGGATGTAGCGTTCGATAAAGACGGCACCGTTTCCGAAGGCGGCTGCGGCCTCCGCGGTGGCTTCCTGGAAACGGGCTTCGAGTTCATCAGCTTTGCGGACGACTCTCATGCCGCGTCCGCCTCCGCCGAATGCGGCTTTGAGGATCAGAGGATAGCCGACGCGCTCGGCGGCTTTGCGGGCTTCGGCGAGGTTCGAGACCGGGTCCCTGGTGCCGGGCAGGACAGGCACGCCGGCGGATCCGGCGAGTTTCCGCGCCGACGTCTTGTCGCCGAGCGCGTCAAGAATCGATGCATCCGGCCCCACGAAGCCGATGCCCGCCTTCGCACACGCCCTGGCCAGCGCCGGATTCTCGCTCAGGAATCCGTAGCCGGGGTGGATCAGATCGACGCCCTTTTCTTGGGCCAGAGCGAGGATTCCGCCGATGTCCAGATAGGCCTGAACGGGGCCTTTGCCCTCGCCGACAAGGTAGGCTTCGTCGGCCTTGAAGCGGTGCAGGCTCAACCGGTCCTCAGCCGAGAAAATGGCCACCGTCTTCAGCCCTAACTCATTGGCGGCACGGAAGATCCGGATCGCAATCTCGCCCCGGTTGAGCGCCATCAACTTCATCTGCATCGTACTCTCAATCTAGCATGGGGGCTTATGCCAGATCCCCCGCAACATTAGTTTGAACAATGTACCCGCCGATTGCGTTCAGAACAGTGTGACCGGCCGCGCCATTCCGGCGATCACCCGCCGGCCGAGTGTTCAAGGCACGCGCCAAAATCGTGGACAAGGGAGAGTTTCGGCAATGAAGCACAAGTCAGCCGTTTTCGCGGCCCTGCTAGGCTGCATCAGCCTGGCCGGTTGCGAGATTGATCCGTCGGATTGGGGCGATTCCAATCGTTACAAGGAAGACTTCGCCTACACCTACAAACTCGATCCGGGTGGGCGGCTCTTCCTGGAGAGCTTCAATGGTTCGGTCGAGATCGTCGGCTGGGACAAGGACTCGGTGGAAGTCACCGGGACCAAGTATGCCGCGCGCCGCGAGAACATGGAGAATCTGAAGATCGATGCGGTTTCCGAACCAACGTACCTACGGCTGCGCGCCATCCGCCCGGTGGAGCGCAACTGCAATTGCGGCGCGAAGTTCGTCCTCCGAGTGCCGAAGAAGATCACCATCGAGCGCGTTGAGACCTCGAACGGCGCCATCCGGGCCGAAAGTCTGATCGGGCCGGCCCGCCTCAAGACATCAAATGGGTCGATGCGCCTGTGGGGCATGAGCGGCGACGTGGAGGCGACGACCTCCAACGGCCCAATCGAAGTAACCGAGTTCAGCGGCGCAGCCGTTTTGAAGACGTCGAATGGCCGGATTCGCGCCGAGGGCATCCGCGGCAACTTTTCTGCCGACACCTCGAATGGGCCGATCGACGTGAACATCGAGGAACTTGACTCAGGGCGCTCGCTGAGGCTCGATACGTCGAACTCATCCATTAACCTCACGATGGCAAAGTACAACAGCAACCCGGTCGTGGCCGACACCTCGAACGGAAGCATTAATGTCCGTCTGCCCGCGGCGGTCAACGCGGAAGTTCAGGCGAGGACCTCGAACGGTTCCATCACATCGGAGTTCGAGATCACCACAAAAACGATGTCGAAGACCAGGCTGGAAGGGCGCCTCGGCAACGGGGGACCGGTCCTTGACCTGTCCACATCCAATGGCTCCATCCGGCTACTGAAACGGTGAGGCGCGGCCGAAAAGACCCTCTCGTGCGCGCCCCGAAAGGCGCCGTGCCCGGCTGAGGACCTCCCTCTTCCCAGGCACCCCGCATGCCACGCACCGGGAAGTCCGGGTTTCACCAGCCGCTACACTGAATATGGATGGAGTTACGCGACGCATTCCGGTTTAGTTTGGACGCGCTGCGCTCCAATCGCCTGCGAACCCTGCTCACGGCCCTTGGCCTCGTCATCGGCAACGCCAGTGTCATCCTTGTCGTCACCATCTCGCTGACCTCGCGTGAGTACATTCTCGACCAGATCTCTTCGATCGGTTCGAATATGGTGTACGCCTATTACGAAGGCGCGCAGGTGACCGGCCGGACCGTGGATGCCGACTACATCAAGACGGCCGATGTCGAGGCCATCCGCGCTCAGCTTGGATCGTCTATCGTCGCCGCGACAGGAGTTCAGCCAGGCTACGACCGGGCCTTCATGGGCGGCCGCGAACAGGATGTCACGCTGCTGGGGGTTGATGGCGATTACGCGCTCATCCGCGATCTGCTGATCGTCGCCGGCCGCTTCATCGACACATCAGACACGGAGCTGCGATCCAAGGTCGCGCTGATGACCTCCGATCTCGCCACCCGCCTCTATGGCAGCCCCGAGGCCGCCGTCGGCCGTCCGGTGAAGATTCACCGAATCCAGTTCACCGTCATAGGAGTCTTCAAGGAGCGCAACGACAGTTTCGGTCTTTCAGAACTCACGCGCGAGACCCTCGTTCTGCCGATTTCGGTCATGCGCTACTTCGCACCGATCGAGCGGATCGATCCGCTCTATGTGAAGGCGCGCAGTGCGGCCGATGTGGTTCCGCTCACTGAACAGGTGCGGCGCATCATCGAAGGCCGGCACCGCCCCGGCGCGCGCTACCGTGTCGAAAATCTCTCCGCCATCCTCGATACGGCGAAGTCCATTTCGCTCATCCTCACTATCGTCCTGCTGCTGGTCGCGGCCATTGCGCTGGTGATTTCCGGCATTGGCATCATGAACATCATGCTGGTGACGGTGACCGAGCGAACCCGGGAGATCGGAGTCCGCATGGCCATTGGCGCGACGCGCCGCTATGTCCAAATGCAGTTCATGATCGAGGCTGTCCTGATCAGCGTTAGCGGCGGAGTGCTCGGGACGCTGCTCGGCGTGGCCGTGCCGGTGACGGCGGGCATTTTCTTCCCTGAAGTGAAGATCCCGGTTTCGGGGCTTGCCATCGCCTCCTCTCTCGGAGTTTCGGTTTTAGTGGGTCTGATCTTCGGGACTCTGCCTGCCAATCGCGCGGCCAGGCTCAATCCGACCGAGGCGCTGCGCTACGAATGAGGGTTTCGAGACGGTCAGCAAGCCGCGACTTCGACCCGGCGATGTCACGCTCCTCGTAAGGGTCGTCACGCAGGTCAAATAGCATTCGTTTCTTCTCCCCGTAGCCGGAAACCAGCTTGTACCTGTCTTCGATCACCGCACGCCACGGCCCCAACCCAGAACGCACGAATCTGCGCCGGGCCCTGCCCCGTCCCTCCAATTGCGCCCGCAACGACAAGCTCTCCATCTCCGGCAGCGGCTTGGCCCGGGCATAATCCAGGAAGGTCGCCGTCAGATCGAGAATCGTCGTGGGGTCATTGACGACCCGGCCGGAGTTGACGCCCGGGCCCGCCATCACGAGTGGCACCCCGATCGACTCCTGCCAAGGGACTGACTTCCCCCACAATCCGTGGTCCCCCAGCATCTCGCCGTGGTCACTCGACACCACGATCAGCGTCCGCTCCAACTCGCCGCGTGATCTGATTTCTTCCACCATCCGCCCCAACCACCGGTCGAGGTTCTCGACCATCGCCGTGTAGTTCTGCCGGATGCGCTCGTGTGTCGCCGCGTCGAACTCTTTGTTGCCGCGCGCTGGCGCGAACCGCCGCCCTCGAACGCCCGGCTCCATCGACGCAGTGATGTCCATCGGCGCATGCGGACCTGTGAAATTGATCGCCATGAACCAGGGCGCGTTGCGCGGCGCGCGCCCGAGCAATTCGAGCGCATTCGATCCCACATAGTTGTCGCAATAGGCGTCGTCGGGCAGAGGCGTCGGAGAAGTCACTGCATAGCTCCTCCGCCTTCTGTCGAAATCCTCGACGTGAGCCTGGGCCAGATTGCGCCGGTGAAGCATGGCCATGTACGGGTCTTTCGGGGTGACGGCGCCACTGTTGACGGCGTCCCCCTTGCCGGCGTTGTCGATCATCTCCGAGAAGCCCCACTCCTTCATCCGCCGCTTCCCATCGAGTCCCCAATCTTTGGCCTTCTTGTGGAGATCCAGCTTGCCGCAGCCCATGACGTGATAGCCTGCGTCGCGCAGCCTCCCGTACATCGTTGGCGCATCCGCTGGGTAGTCGGCCTGGTTGCTGGGTACGCGGCAGTTTTCGTATTCGCGCCCCGATGCCAGGCAAGCCCGCGATGGCGCGCAGAGCGGAGACGGCACCACCGCCTGCGTAAACCGGATGCCGCGTTCAGCGAGCCGTTCCAGGTTGGGAGTCTGGACGTCAAGCCCCTTTGTCAAACCGGTCCAGTCTGGCCGCCACTGGTCCGGGAAGAACAAGAGGAGGTTGGGCCCTTGGCCGGCTCCCGCCCGAATGTGGATAAAAGGCCCACAGGCCAAAGCGGCCGCCGCGCTTCTTCTCGTGATCGTCATCGAAGGCTCCGCCAACCTTCTTAGCACACCCGGCGCCGCTTAGCCGGTGATCGCGCCAGCCTTGGTCCACCTCCGGAGGGTGAACAAGTTCTGCGCCAGGTTCTTTTGTTCCAGTTTGCGCCAGTTATCCTCAACACTGATCAGCCTTCCGCTGATGTGATTGGACTTCTCCGACGCCAGGAACATGGCTAAATGCAGTTGCCTCTCCGGTGGCGTGCCCCCATTGCGCCGGACCTCGGTCGCCATCTGGACCTCCCGCCAACCAGCCGCATCGCCGGCCCGGACAATCTCATCCGTCATGTTGGTGTAGGTCGCCCCTGGATCCATGCAGTTCACCTGGATGTTGGCCTCGCTGACCTCTTGAGCCAGGGTTTCGGCGAAACGCACCAATGCCGCCTTGGACGCCGCGTAGGCAGAAAAATTCGGCCTAGGTTCTTCAGCGCCACCGCCCACCAGGATGATGATCTTGCCGTGGCGGTTCTCGATCATTGACGGCAGCACCGCGCGGCATGCACGCATCGTCCCGCCAAGGTTCACGTCCAGCACTTCGGTCCATTGCTTCGGATTGACTGTGGCCACGGGCCCAATTGGACCCTGGACTCCTGCGGCACAGATAAGCACATCGATCTCGCCGTACTGCGAACGCAAGCGTTCCACGGCTGCCTGCAATTGGCCGCTATCGCGCACGTCCGCCCTCAGCCGGAGAGACACGCCACCCGCGTGCTCAATCTCAAGATCCGCCAGATCCAGTTCCGCCTTTGTCCGGGCCAGCAGCCCGACCTTCGCCCTCGCTCTCGCAAAACCCAGCGCCAGTCTCTTGCCGATTCCACGGCCAGCGCCGGTAATCAAAACTACTTTGTCCTGGTAAGAACGCACAACGCGGTTCGTCTCCACCCCGATGGTAACAGGACCGGAGGCGTCATCAGGCTTTGTGCTTCTCCCGGTACAGCAGAGAATCGGCGCGTGCAAACACCTGTTCCACTGTCTCGCCCATCCTGGCTTCAGCCAGTCCGATCGAGACTGAGATCTCCAGGCAAAGCGGCCCCGACACACCTTCTATCCTGTACACCCCTTTCAGATGCTGCTCGATCAGTCTTGCGCGCGAGATCGCGTCCCGCAAACCCGCCTCCATCAACACCACAAATTCATCTCCTCCCCACCTTGCCGGGTGATCGTTCATCGTTAGCACCGACTTCAACCGGCCGCCAAAGGCCGCCAGGAGCCGGTCGCCCACAACGTGCCCGAACTTGTCGTTCACCAGCTTGAAACGGTTCAAGTCGATGATCATGATGGTGTAGGGAATCCCGGTGCTGGCGCATTGCCGTACGCGAGCCTCTAGCCCCCGCCGATTTTCCAATCCCGTCAGCGCATCGCTGCGAGCCATCCTTTCCGCTTCATCCAGCTTGCGGCGGTAGTCGCCCATCTCTTTATCCAGGCCGATCAGCAGCGCCTCGTTTTCACGCTTCATCTCGCTGACGAGTTTTGAGATTCGTCCCACCTCTGTCTGAAGCCGGGCCTTCAACTCCTCAACCGTCTGGCACTGAGTCGCCGACTTGAGTGACTCGGCTACCCCAGTGAAACCCTTCTCCCTCGTTTCACTTTCGCTCCTCAGAGACTTCGCGGTCTGTTCCAAAAGCGACACGACTTCGCTTAGTTCAACGGTGCCAGCGAGTTGCTCCTGCAGCCTGGCCGAAGCGTCTCTTAACTCTTTAGATAATCGCTGCTTGGTCTGCTCAAGCTCATCGGTCTCGATTCCTTCAGCCACCTTCCGCCGTTCTCTTTCGAAATTGGGCGGTTCGATTCCGAGCTTCTTCGGGTAGAGGTGAAATATGTGTTGCTCGACATCGCTCAAGGCGGAGCCATAGCAGCGCAGCGCCGCCTTGAGAAGATCCTCCTGCTTCTCATAGAGACTCAATGAGTCCCGCAACGTGATTAGGTCCTTCGGCATTCATGCACACCTGTCCCTCCTTATCGGCTCACACCGCACTTTCTTTTGGATATACTCAGGATGTCGGTGGATCGCCTGCGCGAACGCTGGCATGCGGACGAAATGACAGGAGGACGATGAGTAAGGAAGATTGCATCGAAGTCACTGGCGTGGTTGTCGAGAAATTTCCCAGCGGCTTGTTTAGCGTTCAACTGGATGGTGAAAGAACCATTCTCGCCCACCTCGCTGGTAAACTGCGCCGCAACCGGATCCGAGTCCTCGCCGGCGATCGTGTCACCATCGAAATGTCGCCCTACGACCTTACGAAGGGCCGCATCACCTATCGCCACAAATAGCCACGGCTGGGCGTGACGCCCCCCGCCAGACGCCGCCGTTCTGATGCCGGATCCACTGAATATCCTTATCGTCTTCGGTACCCGACCGGAAGCCATCAAGCTGAGTCCTGTGATCCGCGCAATGCGTTCGCAACCGGACCTCTTCAACGTCAAGGTCTGTGTCACAGCCCAACACCGCGATCTGCTGGACGCCGCCTTGGCAGTATTCTCAATCAGGCCCGACATCGATCTGGGGGTCATGACAGCCAACCAAAGCCTGGCCGGGCTGACTTCCAGAATCCTCGACCGGCTTGATCCGGTCCTCGAATCCGTAAGCCCGGACTTTGTCGTTGTGCAGGGTGACACGACAACCACATTCGCCGCCTCCCTGGCCTCGTTCTACCGGCGCATCCCATGTGGTCACGTTGAAGCCGGATTGCGCACTGGGAATCTCGATGAACCGTTTCCCGAGGAACTCAACCGCGTCCTGACCGCGCATCTCGCCAGCCTCCACTTCGCGCCCACCTCCCAGTCGGCACAACGTCTTCAGGCGGAGGGAATTGAAACCAGGAGGATCCACATCACCGGCAATACCGGGATTGATGCACTGCTTTGGGTCAGGCAACAACTCGCCCAAGGCAGGCTCCAAGGGTATTCCGGCGATATTCCGGGCGGCAAGAGCATGATTCTGGTTACGGCCCACCGCCGTGAAAGCTTTGGCCAAGGCTTCGAGCAGATCTGCGACGCACTAATCGAAATTGCATCCCGCCCGGACGTCCACATCATTTACCCCGTGCACCCGAATCCGAATGTGCGTGCAGTAGTAAACCGCCGTTTGGCCGGGGTTGCGGGAATTTCGCTGATCGAACCGCTCGACTATGTACCGTTCGTCGACCTCATGAGCCGCGCATCAATCCTGCTTACCGATTCTGGAGGCATCCAGGAAGAGGCGCCATCGCTCGGCAAGCCGGTGCTTGTCATGCGCGACACCACGGAACGTCAGGAGGCTATCCAAGCCGGGACCGCCACACTGGTCGGAACCGAGCCTCGACGGATCGTTCCAGCCGTTGCCAAACTGCTCGAAACGGGTCCTGGCCGGGGGCGGTTCACGGCTGTTCAAAATCCTTTCGGAGACGGACATGCCAGCGGTCGAATAGCATCGGCAATTCATTCATTCTTAACAGCTTAGACGGTACATTAATTTTCGAAAACACACGTGTCACGGCATCTTCAGGCCGCCGGATTCGCCTCATCCCGTGCTTATAATCGCCCACGGGGGAATTGCCCCTGGAGCCGCAATGAAAGTCACTTCCATCCGGCCGGACCCGCGCGAAACTGGTCTTAGTGGGACACTCGAATTAGCCGCGGAATTGCGCCGCCGAGTCATCGGACAGGACGATGCTGTCGATGCCATCTCTCCATTTGTCGAAATCTTCCAGGCAGGCCTTTCACCTCCAGGCAGACCCTCTGGTGTGTTCCTGCTTCTCGGACCAACCGGGACGGGGAAGACGCATACGGTGGAAGCCCTCGCCGATGTCCTACACGGCTCGCCGTCGCGGCTGGTCCGCATCGATTGTGGCGAGTTCCAGATGGAGCATGAAGTCGCCAAACTCATCGGTGCGCCGCCCGGCTATCTTGGCCATCGCGAAACCCAACCGATGATCACGCAGCAGCGGCTGGCTTCCTCGGCCAGCGAGCACTGCCCATTGAGCATTATCCTCTTCGACGAGATTGAGAAAGCCGCCCCCTCATTGATTCGGATCCTGCTCGGAGTCCTCGACAAGGCCGCGATGCGGCTCGGCGACGGAACATCAGTCAACTTCGAGCGCAGTCTCATCTTCATGACCAGCAACGCCGGCGCCAGGGAGATCGGCAAAGCGCAATCCGGCGGATTTGGCTTCGGCAGGTCTCTCCCCCACGATCCCGATGCCTGCCACGGCCGTGTGGAACTCGCCGGGCTCCGAGCCGTCAAGCGGCGATTTCCCCCGGAGTTTGTCAACCGGATCGACCATCTGCTGGTCTACCATCCGCTGACGCCGGCGCACATCGCCACGATCTTCGATCGACAGATTGACGCCATCGAGAGCAATGTCGCCGCGCGCCTGGGTCCAATGGCGTTCGCAATCGAGGTCTCTTCCGAGGCGCGAGAATTTCTGATCCGGGAAGGGACCGATCCAGCCTCCGGCGCCCGTGAACTGAAACGCACGCTCCACCGCCGTCTGATGCAGCCTCTGGCCCGTCTGGTGCTGGCAAGGGAGATCCCGCCGGGCGGGTTCGTTCGAGTGGAAAAGGCGCGATCGGGCGGGCTCGCCTTACGCCCGAAGCTACCTCGAAGAGTAGCGTCGTAAGGCCAGGATTTCGCTCAACGCCACGATGAGGTTCAGGATTCCCAAGCCACTCACGGCGCCTCGAAACTGAACGCTGTTGAGCAGTCCCGTCAGAGACGGCTTCATCTGGACGAGGTAGTTTCTTTCCCAGCTTGCCATCCAAGGGTAGATCAGCAGGAACAAGCCAATCTCGATGCAGAAGATGCAGTAAACGACCGCGGCCGTCTTTTCCAACCAGGTCACCTGTGCCGGGCCTTGCTGTTGATCCTTTTGCTGCTTGCCCGGCACACTCGGTTCAGGGGCGGCGCCAGCGCCATTCACCGGTATCTGGGCAGCCGCCTCGCCGCGCCCTTCGCGCAACGGATCGGCCGGATCTGAAGCGCCACCCACGGGCGTCATCCCAGCTTCCCCTGCATCGACTCGCGCACGGGCTCAAAGCTGCGTCTGTGCAACAGTGTTGGACCGAGTCTTCTCAAAGCTTCCTGGTGCTCTGGCGTGGCGTATCCCTTGTGCCGCGCCAATCCGTAGCCCGGATACTCCAGTTCGGCCGCTTGCATCCATTCGTCCCGAGCCACTTTGGCCAGGATCGATGCCGCCGCGATGGATGCTACCTTCGCATCGCCTTTGATGATGCTCTCTTGGGGCAAGTCCACATCAACCTTCAATGCATCGATCAGAAGATAGTCCGGGCTTGGCACCAGCTTTTTTATCGCCCGCGCCACAGCCAGCCGCGACGCTTGGTAGATATTGATCCTGTCGATTTCCTCGGCCTCGGCCCAGGCCACCGCCCAAGCCATAGCCCTTTTGTGGATCGCATCCGCCAATTGCTCGCGCCGGGCGGCCGTCAGGGTCTTGCTGTCCGCCAGTCCCTCAACCGGCTGGCCTGCGTCCAGAATCACCGCGGCAGCATAAACTCGTCCGAACAGCGCGCCCCGACCCGCTTCATCGGCTCCGGCCACACGCACATAGCCCTTGCGCCTGAGCTCTTCTTCCCGGCGGAGAGTACAGCGAATTGCGGCTGTGCCGGACGTTGGGATTCCGTCCTTTGCCTGGATTTACTTGGTCTTATCGGTCGTCCGCTCTTTCAAGCGGGCTGCCTTGCCACGCAGATCGCGCAGGTAGTACAGCTTCGATCTCCGCACCTTGCCGGTGCGCACGACATCGATATGGTCCACCACCGGCGCATTCATCGGAAAGATTCTCTCCACGCCGGTGCCAAAGCTGATTTTGCGCACCGTGATGGTCTCGCCCATCCCTGTGTTCTTGCGCGCCAGCACCGTGCCTTCGAAGGCCTGCAATCTTTCCTTGTCGCCTTCCTTGATCTTTACGTGGACTTTGATCGTATCGCCGATCTCGAACTCAGGCAGGTCGCTGCGCTTGTTCTTGTTGAGGACTTTCGCCAAGTATGGGCTCATCATGGTGCTTTTCGTTTCCCTTCTTATTATGAACTGTCGGCGGCCCCGCCGTCATCTCTTACCTGCCAGGTTCGCTTCTCGCCAGCAGGTCCGGCCTGTTTCGCCTTGTCTTTTCCACCGCCGCCTCGCGCCGCCACCTTCGAATTTCCGCGTGATTTCCGCCAAGCAACACTTCCGGCACCGACCAGCCGCGGAAGTCGGCCGGCCGGGTGTAGTGCGGGCAATCCAGGATGGCGGCGCCACCGTCCTCCTCTCCAGAGAACGACTCGTTCAGCGCCGAATCCTCGTTGCCCAGCACTCCAGGCAATAGTCTTGCCACCGCATCCACCACCACCGCAGCGGCCAGCTCGCCGCCGCTTAAAACGTAGTCGCCGATCGAGATCTCCTCGTCGGCCAAATACTGGCTGACCCGTTCGTCGACGCCTTCATAGCGTCCGCAGATCAGCAAAACCTCGTCCAAGCCGGCGAGTTCCCGGGCCTTGGGCTGCCCGAACAATCGACCCTGCGCTGACATCAGAGCCACGCGTTGCCGCAACTTGTCCCGTTCAGGGAAGATCGCCTCCACCGCTTCGAACAGAGGCTGGGGCTTCATCACCATCCCTTCCCCTCCACCGAACGGCCGGTCGTCCACGGTCTTGTGGAAATCGTAGGTCCAATCCCTCAGATTGTGTACCTTGATCTCCAGCAAACCCTTCTGCACCGCGCGCGCAACGATGCCGTGATCCATCGGTCCCTGGAAGAACTCCGGAAAGATGGTCAGCAGGTGAAACTTCATCCTCGCGATCCTTCCTTGTTCAATTCCAGCAGTCCTTCAGGCGGATCGATTCCGATCCTCTTGGCCGTGGTGTCGATCTCAATACAGATCGCCTTCACAAGCGGAATCCAAACTACTTCGCCGCCATCCCTGGTCACTTCCAGCACCACGGGTCCGCCAAATTCCTGCCACGCCGTGACCTTGCCAACCGTCCGGCCCGTGGCGCAAACCTCCACCCGGCAGCCGAGCAAATCCGACAAATAGTATTCGCCATCCCGGAGAGCCGGCCGCTCACTCTCCAACACCAGCACCTCGGCATGTTCCACGGCCTCAGCCTCGGTCCTGTTCACGATCTGACGGAACTTATAGATCAGCCCATCCTTGTAGTCCCGGATCGACTCGACGTCGTACAACGCCCCATCGCCCGCCAGTTCCCCACTTGCCAGCCGGAGCGCCACTCGCTTCACCCACCTGTACTGGCCGGCTGCGTAATTCGCCCGGCCCAGCAATTCCCCGCGCAGACCCCGGGCTTGCCCCAGACGGCCAATCACAACCCAATCGTCCAGGTCTCGTTTTCTGCTCACTACTCCAGTATTTCGAGCGAGAAACGGCGGTTCAGTTTCATCCCCGCCGCGCCCAGGAGAGTGCGGATGGACCGGGCCGTCCGGCCCTGTTTGCCGATCACTTTGCCCAAGTCGCTTGGAGCAACCCTGAGTTCAAGCACCGTGGTCTGCTCACCTTCCACCTCGCGGACTTTGACCTCTTCCGGGATGTCAACTAGGGCTTTCGCAATTTCTTCAACAAGTTCCTTGATACTGGCCATCCCTTGGACCTCCTGTCCTGCCTCGATCCTAACACCACTTCCCAGAAATGAATCCGCCAACCCTGGGCCCAAAAACCACGAGGCCCCGGCTCGTCGCCGGCGAACGGTGGAAGCGGCCTTCGCAGGATCCGGTCAAGCGCCCTCGCGCGGCAGTCACTCAGACTGCGGAACGTCTAAACCCGCCACAGAGACTGGCTAAGCCGCTGGCTGCTCAACCGGCTTCGGATTACTCTTCACCAGGCGCTTTACGGTGTCCGACAATTGCGCTCCGCTTTTCACCCAGTGCTCGATCCGCTCATGCTGCAGTTCAACCACGGCCGGCGACGCCACCGGGTTGTAGTGGCCCACAACCTCGATCGCCTTGCTGTCCCGGGCGCGCTCCTTCTCAATCACGACCACGCGGTAGGTCGGCTTCTTCTTCGCTCCAAACCGCGCCAAACGAATCATCAACATTGACTTTGCTTTCTCCTACGTACTTTCGAAAACTCTTACCCGCCGAACGGTAATCCGAACGGCATCTTGAACTTACCCTTTTTGCCTCCCAGCAATCCGCCGGAGACCGATTTCATCATCTTGCGGGTCTGCCCATACTGCTTCAGAAGATTGTTCACCTCCTGCACAGACGTCCCGCTACCCTTGGCGATCCGCCGCCGCCGCGACCCGTTGATCAGCATGTGGTTGGCCCGCTCTTTAGGCGTCATGGAATCCACGATCGCCACCACGCGCGTGATCTCCTTCTCGTCCACCTTCACGTTCTTCAGCTCTTTGAGCATGCCCACCTGGGGCATCATCCCAAGGAGCGATTCCAGTGGTCCCAGCTTGCGCAACTGCTTCAACTGGTCCCGGAAATCCTCCAGCGTGAAGTCGTCGGTGATCAGCTTGCGCTGCATCTCCTCGGCCTTTTTGCGGTCGATGTTCTCCTCCATCTTCTCGATGAAGCCCAGAACATCGCCCATGCCCAGGATGCGTGACGCTACCCTGTCCGGATGAAACGCCTCCAGCGCATCGAACTTCTCGCCCGTGCCCACAAACTTCAGCGGCTGGCCCGTGATCTGCCGGATCGACAACGCCGCGCCGCCGCGGGCATCACCGTCCATCTTGGTCAGGATCACACCTGTGATCCCCAGCCGTTTGTGGAACTCATCGGCCGACTTCACCGCGTCCTGGCCCGTCATGGCGTCGGCCACGAACAGGATCTCGGTCGGCGCGAGTTGTTCCTTCAACTGCTGCAACTCGACCATCAGCTCGTCGTCGATGTGCAGCCGCCCGGCCGTATCCACCAGGATCATATCCCGGCCCGTCTGGTCGGCTTCGCGTTTCGCGCCCCGCGCCAGTTCGGCCGGCTTAGTCTCCTCAGGCTTGCCTTCGTAAACCGGAATCCCGATCTCCCTGGCCACCACCGACAACTGCTTGCGCGCCGCCGGACGGTACACGTCCACTGACACCACAATCGGCTTGTGCCCGTTCTTGGAAAGATACTTGGCCAGTTTGCCGGTCGAAGTCGTCTTGCCCGAGCCTTGCAGACCAACAATCATGACCACGGTGGGCGGCATATTGGCCGTCCGCAGCCGCGAGGTGTGCGTGCCGAGCATGGCGATCATCTCGTCTTTGACGATCTTGGTCACCTGCTGCGCGGGCGAGAACGCCGTCAGCACCTCCTGGCCCATCGCCTTCTGCTTGACGTTTTCGATGAACGTTTTGACGACCTTGAAATGGACGTCGGCCTCGAGGAGAGCCACACGGATCTCCTTCAAGGCGGCCTCCATATTTTCGGCCGTCAATTTGCCTTCGCCGCGCAGTGTCTTGAAGACACGCTGCAGCTTGTCGCTTAACGTATCGAACATGACGATTGGATCAGGACGCGCCACCGCCCTCGCGTGTGAGCACACAAACTCTCACCTTCTGCTCGAAGGGCAGCATTTTCCATTATACAGGCTCGCCCGCGCCGCCGCCTCCTCATCCTTCAATTCCCGCCATCCATTTAGGAACGAAAGGCTTAGTGCTCCCTTCCGTACACTCCTGCCCTGGCCTTTCATGAGCCGGTTTTCCCCACACTTGCAGCCGCAAGGACATCTCAGTCTCTCTGACCCGCCACCGATTTCGTTATGGGCCGTGGCTGGCATCACCAGTCGGCAACATTGATGCGGGCAAAGCAGTTGTAGCCGTCTTTTTGCAGCGAGGCGAGGCCGCGGCAGAACTTCGTGTAGCGCATGGGCAGGCTTGAATCCGGGCGGAACAGCGTCTGGAGGACAACGAAACGCCGGTATGTGACATCGGCGGGGTAGTACATGGGGCACTCGCGGACAGGGTCTTCGGCGCCTTTCGGAGAGCCCTTCTGGTGGTCCTTCAATGAGACAGCATGACCAACCTCGTGGATGGCGTTCTGGGCGGTCATCTGACGAACAAGCGCCTCTCTCGACGCAGGATTGCGCAGTTTCTCAAGTGCCTGCTGCGGCAGGCTCGGCGGCAGGCCAAGGCTCGCCAACTCCTGCCCTTCCGGAGAACCCGGTTGCGCCACGGCGGCCGACAGCCACCGGAACAAGTCCTCCACCTGTTTCCGGATGCGGGTGGGGAAGACCTTGCAATAGTCGGCGTCCTTAGGCATGCGGCACTCGCCGCAAGCTGTGTAGCCCGTGCTCGGATTGGTCTTTCCGGGGTCATCCGGATCGCTGTCGCCGGGCATGGTCAAGACCCGGACGGCGTACTTCTTCTTACCCGCCGAAGCGTTGAAATTAACGACTCTCGACTCTTCGGGGTTCGCGCCGCCGGCGATCATCGATTCGTCGACCTTGTAGGCCGTGATACCGCTGACGCTGCGCCAGAGCGCCGGGTCGAAGATTCCGCCGCCGTCCACGACGAACATCTCCTTGACGCGCGGGTCGAAGCGCTTGTGCGCTTTGACTCCGCCATCGAGGACAACCAGGCCGCGGTACTCGTCCGCAACTGTGAGTCCGTCGCCCACACGGTCCTGTCCAGTGACTTTGTCCTCATCCGCGTTGTGGTTCGGCTGTGCCGCAATCCCCATTTGGCGTTGCCAGGAGTCTGCGATTCTGTCATTGTCGTCATCCCGCGGAATCATCAGAGCGTAGGTGTTCGTAGGTTTATAGATCGCCTTCAGGCTCAGTTCCGGTGCGCTTGCAATCAACTTGCCGTATGCGGCCGTGTCGAGCGCTTCGACAACAACGGTGGCCTCGGAAACTTTTTCCTCTGTGTGGGCCGACGTGGGACTATCGACGATGATGCCGGGCGCCTGCTCGGCCGCGAAACGGAGGTCCTCTTTTTCGGCGCCACCGCTGGGGTAATTGCCGGTGTTTCCCTTGTGCCGGGTAACATCCTGGAGGCTGAATTGGATTTTCCCTTCGCGGGCTTCGCGGCTCCCCGCCTTGGGCTGGATCTTCACGGTGACGCGGAGGGGCGTGCCAGGAGGCGTCACGCGGATGCCCGGGACGCGGTCAGGCGTGGGGGCGGGAATCCAGGAATCGTACGGCTCCGCGGGGACGAATGTCATCTCTTCATCTGGTGGGTCCAGTCTGGCATTGAGTGTGGCCGTAGCCTTTCCGAAGCATTCGTTCTCTTCCGGTTTCATGGTCAGCGAGACGGTCTTCGTCAGTGAACTCAGATTCGTGAGCTCTTCCTCGCTGAACTCGAAGACGTTCGGCGAGGGGTGAAAAACCTGGGCGGCACACATGCTCACGCAACAGTCGCAGGTATCGGAGGAAGGCAGCGGCGATGAGGCCGTGAATTCCAGAGTCGCGCCCTTCTCTTTGCGTTCGAACGTGACATAGACGTCTCTGTTCCGTGCCGGGTCGAACTTCCCGAGACTTACCGAAGCGGACTCCTTGCCGCATCGCCCGTTGGCCTCGCCACGCTGGTTGGAAAGATAGAACAGCCGCACCTCGCCGGGGCTCATCGTGGCGACGCTGCAGCTATCCTTGTTGCCGTACGCCCTGTACACGCCGCCGTTATCAACTCTCCCCGGACGGTATTCTCCCGTGAAGCGATGTTCCTCGGAGTTCTTCCCGTCGGCGCTCCACATCTTGGATTCCACTGTGATCGTGAAGCACGGTGCGGCGCGCTGCTGAATCTGGGCCAAGGCCGGAAGAAATGCGAGAAAGGGGATCGCAGTGGCGAGAAATAGGCGTTTCACAGCGGGCCTCCATTCCTGCGGCAGCACGTCGAGGCACTGGTATAGCACAAACAAAAGATCAGCGAATTCGGGGCGAATGGCTCGCCGACGGCGCATGTGAACGCCTTGCGAACGCCGCGGCCTGCTTCAGCCGTCTGACGCTCGTCCCACAGACTGCAGCCAATCCGCCTTGCGGTCCTGGCTTCCGGGGGCGGTGCGGAGTAGGATCTGGAAGTGTGGAGGGAGACACGATGGACGACTCCACGCGCAGGCGTTTCCTCGAAGTTGCCGTGGGCACGGCGCCCTCCATCGATGCCGCGCCTTCACGGCCCCAAACGAAGTTCGAGCCATCCTATCTGCGCCTCGAACGGACCGGCGAACTCGCCCGGCGGGCTGCTGAGCTGTACTCCATTTACCGCAACTGCCGCCTCTGCCCCAGGCGCTGCGGCGTGGACCGGACAAAAGGCGAAAAGGGCGTCTGCTCGTCCACGATGCGGGCGAAAGTGGCCTCCTCCCATGCGCACTTCGGCGAAGAACGGCCGCTGGTCGGACGCGGCGGTTCTGGGACCATCTTTTTCAGCAACTGCAATCTCCTGTGCGTCTTCTGCCAGAACTGGCAGATCAACCATCGCGGCGACGGGAGTTACATCAGCGATGACGGCATAGGCCGGTTGATGCTCGACCAGCAGTCGGCGGGCTGCCATAACATCAATCTCGTCACCCCGACTCACATCCTTCCCAACATCGTCAACGGATTGCTGTATGCCGCCCGCCGGGGCCTGCGGTTGCCGCTGGTCTACAACTGCGGCGGCTACGAGCCGGTCGAGATCATTCGATTGCTTGACGGCATCGTCGATATCTACCTGCCGGACTTCAAGTATGCCGACGGGACCGTGGCCGGGAAGTACTCGCACGGCGCCCGGGACTACCCCGAATGCGCGATGGCCGCGATCGAGGAGATGCACCGCCAGGTGGGCGAGTTGGATGTGGACGAGAGGGGGATCGCCCAGCGCGGGCTGATCATCCGGCACCTGGTGCTGCCCAACAATATCGCCGGCACGGACCGGTTCGTCCGGTTTGTCGCGACGAAGCTGAGCAAATCAACCTACGTGAACATCATGGCCCAATACCGGCCTGAGTATCAGGCGCCGGGAATCCGAGAACTAGCCCGCCGTGTCACCAGTGCTGAGTATGGCCAGGCGCTGCGCTGGGCCAGAGAGGCCGGACTGACGAGGCTGGACTCCGGCTGAACCAGTTCGCTCGCCGCGGATGCATGGGCCGTTAGGGCGGTAGACGGCCCATGCGGTGTCGGTTTCCTGGGCCACGATTTCGGAGATGCGGGCGGAGGCGGCCAGTCAGCCGGCGAACTTGGAGTGTGACGAATGCTGACCCTATACTGAAGCCATGGCGGTGAAGCGCAGAGAAAACCCGGCGTCGGTGTTGGAGGTCCATCCGCTGAACCAGCAGGGGGCGGTCGAGGTGGAAATCTGGTACGAGGCAGAGAGCAAGGCCTATGTGACCCGGATTCCGCAGTTGTTCGACATTAGCAGCTATGGTCGATCGGAAGAAGAGGCCCTCGACAGCACCGCCGAGATGCTGGCCGGCTGGATCGCCGCAATGGAAGCGGAAGGCAAGAAGATCCCCTTGAGCCGGGCAGCGCTGGCAGAACTCAAGAAGACAGTCGCGGACTGGGCATGAGAGCCGCCAAGTTCCGGGACTTGGACCGGGTACTGCGGAAACTGGGGTACAAGCCTGTGCGGACGACGGGCAGCCATGTCATGTACTCGAAGCCGGATGCGGCGGCGGTGATCCCGGTACCACGCCACGCAGGGAGGGAGATTCCGGCGGGGACGGTGCGGAGTATCCTGGCGATGGCGAAGATGAGTTGGGACGAGTTTCTGGCGTTGAGGTAGAGGAGAGATTTTGCGCCAGGGATTCCAGTGGGTATGAGCCGCCCTTGAAAGGACCCGCCAACCCCACGTATCATTCAAGTTCGCGAAGCGTCCACCTGGTCGATTAGTCTGCAATGAGTCCTTTGCTTCTCAACAACGCCTCAACTGTCTCGACGACGCACCTGGCCTTATACGCGATACCGAGGTCAATCATCTCTCGCTGCTCAGACTGTACAGATAATTGAGTGGGCACAGGGGCCACGACCAGTTGATTCCGTTCTGTTCGGTAGAAGACCTCCGCCAGTACTCCAAGGAACAGGAGCCGCGATCCAACCGTGGTATTTCCTGCCCGGTCGCTGTAGATCCCTTGATTGAAGATGAAAATGGGGCTTCCGCTGGACCCCCCAAAGACAGATGCATCGATCAAGAAGCACGGTCGGTTTTCAAAATCCACCTCCAATAGGGTGGCGGTGGTGCCCCGTCGCGCGACGGGTAGCAAATTGACACTATCCCAGACGCCGTTCGGGTAGCCGATAAAAGTGACCGACTCAAGGGCATCGATATTGTCAACCTGGTCCTGGCTGGGGATCATCTCAGTGGCGATGAAGCGGTAGAAGAGATCGACATTGTGTTGCTGCTTGATGTAGGCCTCCATGGGGCCGAATGGAGAGACAGCGATATCTACTCCTTCCGCTGGGTGCCCAAACCAAGCATCCTGCCAGCCCTCGATATTGAGGCGAAAGCCTTGACCGATTCTTGGCTTTGTTCCATCTCGATGAAGGAATGTGAGCAGCCCCTCTCGCATACCCATGACGACGTGTTTGTTTGTGACAACAAAGCGAAATACCTGATCACCAACACGATGTGCAAAGAGAAACGCGGTACCCGAGTAGGAAATCCCGTCTACTCCAACGGTGTCTACCCGAACCGTGGTGAAGAAAAGTTGTTCTGCAAGCGTCTCAACTCTCACGATGGCACCCTCCGAACCATCGAGCTTAGCAGGAGGGATCAGGTGTTGTTTTGGGGACGAGAGGTCTGCAGGTCAGATCAGCAATTGTCAGGGCCGGTAGACGGCCCAGGCGGTGTCGGTCTCCTGGACGACGATTTCTGAGATGCGGGCGGAGGCGGCCTCAAGCGCCGGGGCGAGAAGTTTTGACAACTCCTCGAAGAAGTACACGGCGATGTTTTCGGCCGATGTGTTGCGGTCTGCGAAGAACGGGAGGTCGTTCAGATATTTGTGGTCGAGGGTTTCGGCCACGGCGCGAAGCGCTTTCTTGAGGTCGGAGAAGTCGAGCAGAAGTCCGATGGGATTGAGGGCCGGGCCGGTGACGGCGAGTTGGACGCGGTAATTGTGGCCGTGCGGGGTTGCGCACTTGCCGGCATAGTCGCGCAGGTGGTGGCCGGCGGGAAAGCTGTGTTCAACGCGGAGTTCAAACATTGTCGAAGAAACTCTCAACCTCCCGGATGTCGTCAGTAAAACGGTAGTCTGGGAGACTCTCAAAAAAGACCCGGCCGTAGCGCTGTTTGGTCATGCGATTATCCAGCAAGACGACCACGCCCCGGTCCTGCTTGCTACGGATCAGCCGCCCGAAACCCTGTTTCAGTGCAATCGCCGCCTGAGGCACCTGGTAGTCAAAAAACGGATTTCCACCAGCGGCGCGGACGCTGCGGATGCGCGCATCGACGATCGGGTCGCTCGGCACGGCAAACGGCAACTTATCAATGATAACGCAGCTCAATTGATCGCCCTGCACATCGACGCCCTGCCAGAACGAAGAGGTGGCGAACAGCACGCAATGCGGCGTGTTGCGGAACTCGTGGATCAGCGCGCGTTGCGGCTTGGTGCCCTGGAGCAGAACGGGGTAGTCGAGTTCGCGTTCGATTCGTTCGAACGCGGCACGCATCTGGGCGTAAGAGGTGAACAGGACAAACGCCCGGCCGCGCGAATGAGACAGCAATTCGGTGATCTCGCGGACCGCGGCGGCGAGGAACCCGGGTGAGCGTACATCGGGCAGATGCTCGGGAACGTACAGCAGAGCCTGGTTCTGGTAGTCAAAGTGTGACGGGACAATCAACTCGCGCGGCATCGAGATGCCAAGGCGTTCCTTGATGAAGGAGAATCCGCCGCCGACGGCCAGCGTGGCCGAGGTGAGCACCGCCGGCGGACCCTCGCAGAAGAGACGGTCGCGAAGGAGATTCGATACGTCAATGGGCGTTGCCTGGAGGTAACAGCCGCGCCCGCGGCGCTCGATCCAGTAAACAAAGGTTTCGTCGCCAGACTCCATCCAGAACCGCAGCCGGGCGATCATCTCCTCGGCGCGGCGATGCAGTGGCATCAGTTCGTCCGGCGAGTCCTTCACGAGTTTGAGCTGCGTGGCCAATAGTTCCAGGGCGCCGCCGAAGTGTTTGTACTGCTCGGCGTAGTGCTCCAGAAACGAGTTTTGGTGAGTAAAACTGGCGCGGCCCTCCTGGTTGGGAAACAGGGCGAAAAAACGGTCGGAGTGGTCCAGCAGCATGACCAGAATATGGTCAAGTTGGGCGGTAAGGAAATCCTTGCGGCGGGCGAGCGAGAGGATGTCGCGGCGCAGATCCTCTACTTGGAGCGACGAGATAGAGATGCCGAAATATTGGCCGGCGACATCCTCAAGCTCGTGCGCTTCATCGAAGATGACGGCGGCGTAGTCGGGCAGGATGCCGGCTGCGGCATCGTGCTCTTTGACGGCGAGGTCAGCAAAAAAGAGATGGTGGTTGACGATGACGATGTCGCTCTCATAGGCTTGCTGGCGGGCGAGAGTGACGAAACATCGTTCGAATTGAGCGCATTTCTGGCCGGTGCAGAGGTCGCCGCGCGCGTCAAGCTTGGCCCAGACCGTGGAGGATTCGGCAAGACCGGTGATCGAAGCGCGATCGCCGGAGTCCGTCGTCTCCTCCCACTCCTTGATGATCTGGAAGTCGGAGACCTCCTCAAGTCCGGTGAGTATGGGCTCCTTTTGAGCGTCGTAGATCTTCTGGCGGCACGCGTAATTGGAGCGTCCCTTGAGGTAGCAGGCCTTGAGATTGGGGAAGAACTGCTGGAGAAACGGGATGTCCTTGAAAAAAAGCTGCTCCTGCAAGTTCTTGGTTCCCGTGGAGACGATGACGCGCTTGCCGGAGAGGATGGCGGGCACCAGGTAGGCGATTGTCTTGCCCGTGCCCGTTCCGGCCTCAACGATCTGGTGGCGGTGCTGGGCGAGGGCCTCCTCGATCGCGAGGGCCATCTCAAGCTGGCCGGGACGGTACTCGTAGTTGGGATGGGACTGCGCCAGGGGGCCATTGCGGGCGAAGAACTTCTTGACGGTAAGGGTGCGGGACAAGGCGGGTCGGTTACCTCGGTGCGGCGTGTCGATAGCGGCTTGTGCGCACGGCTGATTCCAGGGTAACGCGGGCGGCGGCCGGCGGAGGGCTTGGTATGATTTTTCGCCTCCATTGGCCGCTGGACGCGCCGGTCACGTCGCGAGGACCCGAGTGCGGCCCATACAATGGAAGGGTGACGTTTCCGAGTGTTGAGTATCAGCTTGAGTACCTGAAAAAGGGTTTTGCGGAGATCATTCGCGAGGAGGATCTAAAAGAGCGCTTGGAGGAGTCCTGCCAAACAGGACGTCCGATGCGCGTCAAGACGGGCTTTGATCCCACGGCCCCGGACCTCCATCTGGGCCATACCGTTTTGATCAGGAAAATGAAGCATTTTCAGGACATGGGCCACACCGTCATCTTCCTCATCGGCGACATGACGGGACTGATCGGCGACCCAACCGGGCGCAACATCACGCGCCCGCCCATGACCCGCGAAGAGATCGACGCCAACGCCGAAACCTACAAGGAACAGGTCTTCAAGATCCTCGACCCAGGTAAAACCGAGGTCCGCTTCAACAGCGAATGGCTCGAGCCCCTGAACTGGGTTTCCATGGTCAAGCTCGCGTCGCGCTTCACGGTCGCACGAATTCTCGAACGCGACGACTTCTCGAAACGTCTTCGTGAGGGGACGCCGATTTCCGTGCACGAAATGTTGTATCCGCTCGGCCAGGGCTACGATTCCGTCGCACTGGAATGCGACATCGAACTGGGCGGCACAGACCAGAAATTCAACCTCCTGGTGGGGCGCGACTTGCAGCGCGACTACGGCCAGAAGCCACAAATCGTCGCCACCGTTCCGATTCTCGAAGGTCTCGACGGCGTCGAGAAGATGTCGAAGTCCAAGGGCAATTACGTTGGCATCCATGAACCGCCGGACGTGATGGTAAAGAAGCTCATGTCCATCAGCGACGACATGATGTGGCGCTATTACGAGTTGCTGACCGACTTGACCATCTCCGAAATCCGCGCGTTAAAGAATTCGGGCCGCAACCCCCGCGATATCAAGCTGGATCTGTGCGAGCGGATCGCATCTGATTACCACGGCGCGCAAGCGGGCAAAGCGGCAAGGGACGCCTGGCTGCGTGATGTCAGCCAGGGTCAGATTCCGGAAAATCTGGATACGGCCACAGCCGGTGACCCTCGGCTGGGCAAGGTCCTGGCGCTGAGCGGGCTTGCCTCGTCCGGAACTGAGGCGGACAGGCTGGTGAAGTCAGGCGCCGTCGAGGTCTTCCGCGAGTTGGACAAGGTAAAGGTGGAGATCCAGGGGCCTGGACAGCGGCTCGACACGGGCGGCTACTTCGTCCGGGCGGGCAAGCGCTGGAAGCGGGTGATCGTCGAGTAACGCAGCCGTGCTTGCTTTTAGCGACACCCTCCGGTTGAGCAAGGATGCCTTGAGTAGCCACCGCTTGCGTGCCGCTTTAACGATGCTCGGGCTGACGATGGGCGTGGCGACACTGATCGCCGTGGTCACCATCGTTCAGGGAGCCAATGTCTACGTTGAAACGAAGGTGGCCAACCTGGGCGCCGATGTCTTCCAGTTGGGCCGGATGCCGTTCGCTGTTACTGACTACGATGTTATCCTCAAGGCCCTGAAGAACAAGCGCATTTACATGGAGGACTATCTTGCTCTCAAGGACCAGTGCGCCGAATGCGTTCTCACTGGCGCTTCCGGTTCAATGTCGGCCAGGGCGCGTCTGGGCGACGTGGAGCAATTGGATGTCAGCATCCAGGGCCAGACGCCTTCAATGGCCGAAATCGATACGCGCACGATCGAACTAGGCCGTCCGATCGCGGCCCCAGAGGACGATCACGCCGCGCGTGTGTGCGTCATCGGTGCAACGCTCAGGGACAAGTTCTTCGGCGAAGCCGATCCGCTGGGAAAGATCATCAAGCTCGCCGACCGGGAATTCACAATTGTCGGCGTTGTCGAGCGCGGTGGAGCAGTGCTGGGCCAGGACACCGACAACTTCGCCATCATCCCGCTAAACACGTTTCTGAAGATGCGCGGCGCGCGGTACAGCCTCACGATCAATGTTAAGGTGCCCAACGACAAGGTGGGCTTCGAGCGCGCCCAGGACCGCGCGCGCCAGATCATGCGGGCGCGCCGGCATCTGCGGCCTAACCAGGACGACGATTTCTTCATCGGGACCAAGGATAGCTACATCCAGCTTTGGGGGCAGATCAGCGGCGCGTTTTTCGCTGTGTTCATTCTGGTCAGTTCGATTTCCGCGCTGGTGGGTGGCATCGTGATTATGAACGTCATGCTGGTGAGCGTCACCGAGCGCACGAAGGAGATCGGGATCAGGAGAGCGGTGGGCGCCAGCGAAGGCGACATTATGAAGCAGTTCCTCATCGAGAGCGTGCTTCAGTGTCTGGTGGGCGGGGCGCTCGGTATTGCCCTGGGCTTCGTTTGCGCTGAACTGCTGAACCGGTATACTTCCTTCCCCGCCTCGGTACAGACCCGGGTGGCGATCCTAGGATTGGCGCTGAGTTCGGCGATCGGACTTTTCTTCGGGATCTATCCGGCCAGCCGGGCGGCGAAACTGGATCCTGTTGAAGCGTTGAGGGCGGACTAGCGATGACCTGGGCTGAGTTCGGCGAAAACCTGAAAGTCTCGCTCGACACGTTGCGCTCGCATAAGGTGCGAAGTGGGCTGACGCTGCTCGGCATCGTCATAGGAGTCACCAGCGTGATCGCAGTGGCGTCGATCATCGATGGCTTGAACAGGTTTGTCGCCAACAAGGTCGAGCAGATGGGATCCCGGTCGTTCTATGTCACGCGCTTTCCCGCGGGCACCGATCCGATGCGGATGCCTGAAAAGATCCGGCTTCGTAAGTACCTGCAATACGATGATGGCCGGAAGATCCGCGAATCGGCGCCCGCGGTGGACCAGTTGACAGTCATGGGGACCCGTGCGACGTTCTTCGGGCAGGCTTCCGAAATCCGTTATCAGGGCAAGCGAGTCGAAAACCTGATTTTAAGGGGCGCCGAACCTGTTTACATCGATGTGATCCCGATGTTCGTCGTGGAGCGGGGCAGGTTCTATACAGAAGCCGAGGAGGCGCGGGCGGCAGCGGTGACTGTGCTCGGTTCCGAGGTCGCCGAGTCGCTGTTTGGGCCATCGGATCCCATTGGAAAGACGGTCTTCATCAACGGGACTTCTTACGAGGTGATTGGAGTCTTTCAGCCCGAACCGGGTCTGTTGGGCGGGCCTGGCGTGGACCAGTTCGCCATGGTGCCGCTGTCGAATTTTCGCAAGCACAATCCTGACGCCAAGGAACTGGTGATCGGGTTCACCATCCGGAAAGACGTGGACACCGCAACCGGACAGGCGCAGGTGGAAGAAGCGTTGCGGCGCATCAGGAAGGTGCCCCCCAACAAGGAAAACGATTTCGAGCTGATCTCGTCGGACTTCCTCAGCAACCTCTGGAACCAGCTTACCGGTGCGATCGTGATTCTGACATCGGTGATCAGTTCGATCGGGCTCCTGGTCGGCGGAATCGGCGTGATGAACATTATGCTGATCTCGGTGACCGAACGCACACGCGAGATCGGCGTCCGCAAGGCGATTGGCGCAAGGGCAAGTGACATCCGCGTGCAGTTCCTTCTTGAAGCGGTCACTCTGACTATCGCCGGCGGCCTCATCGGCATCGCCTTGGGTGCCGTGGTGGCCTGGGTGGTTCGGGCAACCATCCCGTCGATACCGGCGGCGGTGTCGATCTTCTGGATGGCGATGGGCGCTGGTTTGTCGGGCGCCGTGGGGTTGTTCTTCGGCTACTGGCCCGCAGACCGCGCTGCCCGTCTGGATCCGATCGTCTGCCTGCGCTACGAATAGTCTTTGCGTACCTGCGAAGATGGGAAGTGCCGATGCCACGCAGACTCGTTGATTGGAAATTCAAGAAGCAGGTCCTCCATTTGGGGGAGCGGACCTTGATCGTTGGAATCCTGAACGTCACGCCGGATTCGCCGGCCGAAAAAGGACGCTATCAGGAGCCGGAGCTTGCCTATGTTCATGCCATCGAGATGGCCGAACAGGGCGCCGATATCGTCGAGGTTGGCGCGCAGTCCTGGCGGCCGGGCGTAGCCAGGATTTCAGAAGCTGAGGAGAAGCGGCGATTGATCCCGGTGTTGAAACGGTTGAGGGGCAAGCTTGGAAAACCTGTCTGCGTCGAAACCAGCAATGCCGCCGTGGCAGCCCAGGCGCTGGAAATGGGCGTCGAGATCCTCAAGGACCCCACCGGGCTGACGATCGAGCCTTCGCTGGCCAAGATCGCGCTGCAGCACGATGCTGGCCTTGTCGTTCAGCATATGCGCGGGACGCCTGAACAGTGGGGCAAACAGGCTCCGATCAAGGACCCCTCGGGCGCAGCCGTCGCCGAATTGAGCGCGTCGGCCGGCAGGGCGATCACGGCTGGCGTGCCGAAGGAAAGCATCGTCATCGATCCCGGTTTTGGTCTGGGCAAGCGCAAGGAGCAAAACACCGAGTTGCTGTCGAGGTTGGATCGTCTGGCCGCCCTCGGTTTCCCGATCCAGGTCTCGCCGTCAGGCAAGCCGTTCGCCACCGTGCCTCAGTGCGAAACGGCGCCCTCGCTCGCCGCGGCCGTGGCCGTGGCCGCTGTCTTTGCCGGGGCTCACATCGTGCGCGTGCATGATGTGGCCGGAATCAGGCCGGCCGTATTGCTCGCAGACGAACTCCTGCGCGGGCGATAGCCGGAGCCTCGAGTTGCGCCACGGCCAGAGTCGCTTATAATGCCCTGAAGGGCCGGCTGCGAGTTGGGATCGCCGCTGGCTGCAAGCCGACTGGAGGTCAGTGGGGATCATGAGTCAGATTACTCTTGCAGCGTTGCTGGAGATGAAAGGGTACGACGTCTATTCGATCGCGCCCTCCGCTTCCGTATTCGATGCCATCAAGATGATGTCGGAAAAGGGCGTCGGCGCCCTTCTCGTCATGGACGGCGACCAGCTCGCCGGCATTCTTAGCGAACGGGATTACACCCGCAAAGTCGTTCTTCAGGGACGTGCTTCGCGCGAAACGCCCGTGGCCGAGATCATGACTGCCGATGTCGTCTCCGCCTCGCCGGATCTCACTCTTGAACAGGCCATGCGTCTTGTCAGCGAACGGCGCATCCGCCACCTTCCAGTGACCAAGGACGGGCGTGTGATCGGCGTCGTCTCCAGCGGCGATATGATCAAAACGCTGATCTCACTTCAAAAAGAAACTATTGAACAGTTGCAGCATTACATCGCCGGCGACTATATGGCCTAGCGGCCGGTGAATTCGCCGCAGATCATCTGAATCTCGCGGGCCAGCGCGAGATAGAGCGGATGCCGCGCTTCCTGTTGCAGCTTCCCGGCGAACTGCAACGCCCAGGCGATGTGCTCACGCGCAAAGGCGCCGGTTGTTTCCGAGGGTTCGTCTTCTTCGATCAGGCGGGCGTAGAACAGCAGCAGCAGGCCAAGATGGTCGGCCGGCTCCTGGGCATTTTGCGGCTCGGCGCCGTAGCGGCGAAACCACTCGAGCGCCGAGTGATGCGCCGGACCAAACAACCGCGGCTCGTCAGCGTACACCGATTGCCAGAAGTGGCAGACTGCGCCCAAAGGATTGAGAAACAGCCGGTTGTATTCCAGTTCGGCGGCCTCAGGCGCGGCTTGCGCCAGCCGGATCTCGTCGGCCAGGGCGCCTTCTGCGCCGTCCGGAACATCGATGCCGCGCGGATCGGATTGAAGCAGGGCCTGTCCGGCGAGGGTCAGGCGGAGTATGGAGAGTGAGGCGTTGGCCATTGATGTCATGGTAGCGAACCCGGCGGACAGAACAAGGCCGCCTGAGCCGTGGACCGGCGCAAGCGGCCTGAAAGGACAAAACGGTTAGAGCGGCGTGATGTTCACCACGGCGTCCATGATGCAGGACGACGCTCCGAAGTTCTTGGTGGCCACGAAGTCGTCGATCTTGCCTTCCGGTATGACATCGCCGTCGCGTACGCCCTTGCCGAAGGCCTTCGTGAGAAGCCGCGAGCGGTGGCCGAAGCCGTGGTACACCATGACTGCGTCGTCTCTAATCAACTCAGAGAACTTCGCTTTCAACTCAATCTGGCCCACTCGTGACCGGATGAGCACCATTTGGCCGTTCTTGATGTTGAGCTTAGCCGCCAACTTCGGGTTGATGATCGCCTCATTCTCGCCGATCATCTCGTTTAGGATGGCGTTGTTGGCCGTCGTGTTCCGCTTATGGACGGCGGGGATGAAGGTCATGTAGTAGTAGGGGAACTCCGCGTTGGGTTCTTCCCGCTTCGGGTGCCACTTGGGAAGCGGTTCGCCGTGGCCGGTCTCAAAGGCCGGGACGTAGATCTGGCACTTCCCGTTGCCGCCAACGGCGCCGAAAGTGGTGCGCGGAACGAAATCCGCCTTCTTTTCGACGACGCCCTTCGACGCGAAATCGGCGAAATTCTCGCCGAGTCCGGCCCGCTTGGTCTTCTCGTCCAAGAGCGTGCTCATGTTGATCCATGACCCGTCCGAGGTCTTGAAGTAATCAGGCGCGAGTCGTTTGCCCAGTTCTAGAGAAATGTAACCCAGGCTCTTGATTTCGAACGCCGGCGGAACGACAACCGAGCGAGCGACGCTCTGCGGATACTTGGCGTTGTAGTCGCGCACCATGATGTCCGAGGTTTCGAAGTTCACCGTGTCGGGCAGGACGATGTCGGCAAGCGAGGCGGTGTCGGTCGGCAGGAAGTCGATAACGACGCTGAACTCGACCTGCTGCATCGCCTGTTCGATCGTCCGCGGGTTTGGGAATGCCAGCGCGGTGTAGTCCTTCCAGACGGCCATCTTGATCATTCCGGGGAACTTGTTGAGCATGCCGTCGGCCAGCGTTGAGAAAATCCCGGCGTCGACTCCGTGCGCATGCGGCAGTTTGTCACGCCCGTCCACGCGGCGGCCGGTGGCGGCGGGGTACGCCGGCGGAGGATACACCGCATCAATGCCCGGGACGCTGGCGGTGCGTGCGAAGTAACGGCCGCCGGGACGGTCGATGGTGCCCGCAAGGATGTTCAGGATCGAGATGGCATGAGTCAACTGCGTTCCGTTGTTGTAGTTGGCGCACAGTGTCTTTTTGTGCGCCGGAGCGACGGACGCGCCCGACCCGGCGAACTCCCGGGCGATGCGGATGATCGTGTCGGCCGGCACATCGCTGAGCGCCGCGGCCCACGCAGGAGTGTATTCACTGAAATGGGCGCGGATCTGGGATTCGTATTGCGCGAAGTTTGTGTAGTTTTCGACGAAATCCCTGTTGTAGAGATTCTCGCTCACGATTACGTTGATCATCGCCAGCGCCACCGCCAGATCCGAGCCGGGCCGTATGTTGTGATACTCGGTGGAAGCGCGCGAGGTGACTGTGTAGTTCGGCGAGAAATGCACAACCTTCGCCCCATTGTCCCGGGCATTGAGGATTCCGTTGGCATAGACCAGTTTCGCCTTGGCGACGATGTCGAAACCAAACAGCAGGATGTATTTAGAATTGGCGAAATCGACTGCCCAGCTCTTGCCGCCGGTTGTGTACTTCTGAATCACCATGTCGGTCTGGAAGCACTCGTCACGGTGATCGACGCGGTTCACTACCCCGATCGACTTCATGAACCGCTGCCAGACATCGGGTGTCGGCAGCGTGACGAACAACAACGATTCGGCCCCGTAGTTGGTCTTGTAATGCGTGATCTTCTGTGCGATGGTATCAAGCGCCTCCTGCCAGGTGATTCGAACGAACCCTGGATCCTCGTCGAAGCCCTTGCGCGGGTTGGTGCGCTTCATCGGGTACTTCAACCGGTCGGGATCGTAGAGCATCGCCGCACCGGCAGCGCCCTTGCCGCAAAGATGCCCGCCACCGTGGGCGTCGCCCGGCAGCCCTTCGACAAATTGGAGAACGCCATCCTTGACCTTCGCCTGGATGCCGCAGAATGGTCCGCAGATGCCGCAGGCCGAGATGACGGTCTTCATGTCGGCGATCGCCGAGCGCGCCGGCTGGAAGTAGTTTTCAAAGGCCTGCAGCGATGGGGCGGCAGCCAAACCGGCGCCGGCGGCGGTGCCGAGACGGAATAGATTGCGTCTGGATAGTGACATGGCTTGACCTCCCTTACTTGGCTCCAAATCCGGTGGTGATGAACCGCATGTGCGGCACCGTGTTCTTCGGATTGGCGAAATTCGCAACCTGCGCCACACCCTTGTCTTTGATGTCGTCCCATTTGCCCCATTGCAACGCACCCGTTGGGCAAAGCGTCGCGCAGGCAGGCTGAAGACCTTCCGCGATGCGGTCCGTGCACATGGTGCACTTTTCAGATTTCCGCTCGGCGTAGTCAAACTGAGGCGCCTGGTAGGGGCAGAACATCGCGCACTGTGTGCATCCGACACACTTGTTCCGGTCAATCTGCACTGTGCCATCGGCGGCGTTGCGGTAAATGGCCTTCACCGGGCAGGCCTTCATGCACCAGGCATTCTCGCAATGGTTGCAAGCGCCTGAAATCGCCATCGTCTGTGGCGCCGGCCAGGCCGAAATCTCGTAAGTCCTGACCTGGCGGTAGCGGATGCCCACGCCAGTTGGAACCTTATTCCACTGTTTGCAGGCGGATTCACACGCTCTGCACTCAATACATCTCTTGGGGTCGAACACCCATCCGTATGACGGCATAAGAAGACCACCTCCGGCGTCCGCGGACGCCACTCTTATATGAGCCCGCACAGGGCACAATTGGATTTTTATACCTTTTGGTCTGTTTACGCAAGAGCCAAAGCGGTTTCTCGTAAGTTTTTTAGTTCAAACGAGATAATCCGCGCAAGAAATGCGGTGCGCAATTTTTGCGCGGTTCTTCTGGGCCTATATCGTCATGGCTCCGTAGCCGCCATCGACGCGCAGAATCGCTCCTGTGACAAAACTGGAAGCTGCGTCGGAAGCCAGGAAAACCGCCGCGCCAACCAGTTCCGATGCCTGCCCGTACCGCTTCATCGGCGTATGGCCCATGATCTGGGCGACCCGCTCCTCGGTGAGCAGTTTCTTGTTCTGCTCGGCCGGGAAAAAGCCCGGCAGGATCGCGTTTACGCGGACGCCCTGCGTCGCCCACTCGCGCGCCAGGAACTTTGTCACCTGATTCACGCCGCCCTTGGCCACCGAGTATGTGAAAACCTTCGACAGCGGCGGATCCGACGATGCCGACGAGATGTTGATAATGGAACCACCCCTGCCTGGTTGCGTCATGTAGGCTCCGAAGACCTGGCAGGCCAGGAAGACGCTCTTCAGATCAACGTCCAGGATGCGGTGCCACTCCTCTTCTGTGATTTCAAGGAACGGCGTGCCCGAGTTGATCCCGGCGGCGTTGATGAGGATGTCGATGCGGCCGAACTTGGCGATGATCGCATCCAGCGCGGCCTGCAAGTCCGCCTTCTTCGTCGCGTCCACCTTGAAGCCGAAAGCGCGGCGGCCCAGGGCTTCGATCTCAGCGGCGCGGGCATTGGCGGCTTCCAGGTTGAAGTCGAGGATGGCGACATCGGCGCCGGCGCGCGCCAGGCCCATGGCCATTTCACCAGCGAGCACGCCACCGCCGCCGACCACTGCGGCTGCCTTGCCATGAAGAGAGAAGATGTCCATGTGAATGAGTCCTTTCCAAGTGAAGCAGGATCTTCCAACATATAACACCGTAGTACTGGGTCGCGTACTAGGACGACGGGCATTGCCGCGGCGAAGCCAGCAGGAACAGACTTGTGTAGGGCTGTCATTGCCCGGCTTGCAGTAACTGAGTCGATGCAGAGATCCGATTCGAGCTATTGGAAAACATCGGAAGTAGCGCGCCTGCTCGCGCTGGTGGAGAGTGAGCGGCGGTACTATCAGGATCTGCTCGCGGCTTTGCCGGTGGCGGTTGCAGTGGTCGGCGAAGACCAGTCGCTGGTCACGGTGAACCGCGAATTCAAGCAGCGGTTTGGCGTGAGCGCCGAATCTCTTTCCAGTCTGCGTGTGGCCGACCTGCTGCCGGATCCGAAGCTCGAACAGGCTCTGGCGGAAGTGATCGCCGGCGGGCAGAGGCGCGCGGCAATCGACATCCGGCTGGGTCCCAAGCGCCTGCGAGTTGCCCTCCGGCACACGTTCGGCTGGCAGGACCAGGACACGGCCGAGGTTCTGATGACGGTGGAGGAGCTCCCGGAATCGGAGGCTGCGACCCTTCTGCTGCCTCAAGCTTGCGGAACTGTGTTCTGGCTCATCGACCGGGAATCGGGGCGGCTGGCCTGCCTTTCCGCACATGCCGAATGCGAATTCGGGCTTCCGCCGGAAGCCTGGCAGAGCCTGGAGAGTTGGGCGGAAACGCGAGTCCATCCCGGCGACCGGGACATGTGGATCCGCTTTTACAGCCGGGGAGACGAAAACTGGCGGGCCTCGATTGATTACCGGATGATCGGTCCGGATGCCGGCTTGCGGTATTGCAGGGATTCGGCGTCGGCCGATGAAGCGGAAATCCGGGTCATGACGGTGGACCGGACTTCCGACTTGCGCGCAACGCGCAAAGCAAGGCTCAGGGCGCGGATGGATGCCGCCTGGAGTCTCTCAGCGCGTCTGGCGCACGTCTCCAACAACCTGCTCATGATCGTGAGCGGGTATTCCGGCGAGATTCTGGACAGTCTCCCGGACGACGATGCCCGCCGCGGCGATATCCAGGAAATTCAGAATGCCGCCGAGAGGTTGGGCCGGCTGACTTCTCAAATGAACCCGATGGCGGCGGAAAGCCATGCGCCGGACAGCTTCGCTCTGGCCGATTGGGCGGAGGTCCATGGGGTGGAGGTAAGAGGCGAACCGGTTGGCGTGCTTCTCAGAGAGGCTGATCTCTCGGCCCTGACCGAGTCGGTAAGGTTAGCTTGGGGCGGCGGATTTGCGGTTCAGGCGGAGACACGGCCTGATGAGGGCGAAACCGAATTCCGCTTTGAAGTCCACAACAAGACAGAGGCTGAGGCGGAAGCTTTGTTAGATCCGTTCGCTGGACCGAAAATGGGCCTGGATCCGGAGTTCGGTCCAACGAAACACCTGCGCCGGCTGCTGGACTCCGGTTGCCAGGCGTGGGTGGAAGAATGTCACGCCGGGGCGCGGCTGGTTTTGGTGGCTCCGTCGGAAGCCTTGGAGAGCAAGACCGGCCAGGCGGCTGAAGCGCCACGCGGCAGCGTCCTTCTGGTTGAAGACGAGCCAGGTTTGAGATCCCTGCTCGCCAAAGCGCTCAGGCGTTGGCGCCGCGAGGTGATCGAGGCCGCATCTGCCGAACAAGCCATGGCCGCTCTCGAGTCGAGAGGTACACCCGTCGATCTCTTAGTGACCGACTTGACGCTGCCGGGCTTGAGCGGCGGCAAGTTGGCTCTGGAAGTCCGTCAACGGTATCCCGAGACGCCGGTGATCTTCATGACCGGCGCGGCCGAGGATGCCGAAGCGGCGGCCCTTCTAGCCGCCGACCCTGCCGTCTCCTTGTTGAGCAAGCCGTTTGCCGTGGATGACCTGGTCCAACGGGTGGACCAAATCCTGAACCAGCCGAGAGCGAAAGGCGCTTCGGCAAGCTGATCCGGCTCCCGCAACTTTTGGCCAAACGAACTCGCAAAGTCCGTATTTTATTGTTAAGAAATTACTTATCCCTCAAGCACGACGACCGTGTCGTTCGCGTCCCGGCCGTCAGGCGGGATTGATAGAAGGTGTCCTTGGTCGATTTCTTTGACGGTGACGGGCTTGCCGTTGGCTAAAAGCGAAGCCTTCTTCACCGGAACAGGCATGCGTGGAATAGCCAGGGCGGTATCAGGCCAATCCAATATATGAACGTACACTTTCCCTTTGGCCTGCGTCGTGACGCCCCACGGCCGCGGAGTGATGGGGCCGCCATGGGTTCCGTAGATGCTGGCGCCGTTCACCTTCAGCCAGTCGCCCATCTCACGGAGCCGGGTGACGAATTCGTCCTGAATCGTTCCGTCCGGCTTGGGGCCAACGTTGAGCAGGAAGTTCGCGTCGAGGCCGGCTGCCTTGACCATGTAGTGAATCAACTGTTTGGTCGACTTGAAGCGCTTGTCGGTGGAGTTGTAGCCCCAGGCGACATTGATGGTCTCGCAGGTTTCGAGCGGGAGTTGGCCGATCTTTGATTCCTCGTTGAACCCGGCCGTATTCCCGCCCGGCAGATCCTTTTCGAACATCTGGAAGTCTTCGCCCTCGAACGGCGGCAGGTGATGGTTGTTGCCGATCAAAGCGTGAGGCTGGAGCGAGTGGATCATGTCGTAGGTCTGGCGGAGACGCCAGTCGGCGCCCTTTTTGTCCCAGATGCCATCGAACCAGATGCCGGCGATGTCGCCGTAGCCGGTGAGCAGTTCCCTCAACTGGGCGTCCATGAAGTCGAGATAGCGGTTGAAATTGCCGGACTCGGGGCGGCCCGAGGCGAGGCCGGTGCGGCCGCGCGGGTAGTAATCGGGGTGGGTCCAATCGAGATGCGAGTGGTAGAAGAACAGCCGGATGTCCTGCTTGCGGCACTCCTCGGCGAGCGGCTTGAGGACGTCCTTGCCGTAAGGGGTGTTTTCGACGATATTCCACTGCTTCTGTTTGGTCGCCCACATGGCGAAGCCGTCGTGGTGCTTGGAGGTGATGGTGATGTAGCGCTGGCCGGCGGCTTTGGCGAGGGAGACCCAGGCGGCGGGGTCGTATTTGACTGGGTTGAACTGCGGCGGCAGCTTCGAGTACTGCTCGATGGTCATCTTGTCGTTGTTCATGACCCATTCGCCCTTGCCAAGGACCGAGTAGACGCCCCAGTGAATGAACAAACCAAAGCGCGCTTGCTGGAACCACTCGCGTGCTTTGAGGTTGGCCGCTGACGGCTGGTAGGGGGCGGCGGCGAGCGCCGAGGGCATCAGGGTGGCGGCGCCGGCGGCGGCTTTAATGGCTTCACGTCTAGTCATAAGAGCAACTCCTGTCGGACGGACTCGATGAATCGGACGAGCCAAGTCTCTCATGTGATGATATGCGAACTGTGACGGCGGCGATGCGTCAGCGAGGCTTGCTGTCCAGCCTCAAGATTGGGTACAGGTCTTTGTCCGGTTCCTGGTACGGCGAGCGGCGGAACAGCCAGGTGAGGCGGGCGCGGGGATTCGACTTGAGAGCGGCGCCGGTTGCGAGAGCCTGCTCGAACTCCGCCTTGAGCGCAGGGTCGGCTGCCAGCATCGCCTCGGCGTATGGGGCGAAGACGTAATCCGAGAAATATTCCTTTTGCTCGAAGATCGAATGGAAGAAGCCCCAGCGCAAAGCCGAGTCTGGCGCCTCGGGTTCGAGGATGTGCATGACGAGTTTGCCGGCCGGCTGCGCGGCCGGAACCCAGAAGCTGTCGGCGGGAATCTCACCTTCCCGATGGAGATCGAGGGTTTCAAAACTGGTCACCAGGAAACGGCCTTCGAACGGCTGGCGGGCGAACTGAACCCCCTGAAATCGCGACCAAACGAACTCCCCCCGCTGGCTAGTTTTCATCACCTCATGCCGGATACCGTGTACTTTCAATAAGTTGACGATACTATCCCAGGCCGGAGGGATGACATACCCCATCGGCGCAGAAGGGGTATATCTGGACTTCATGGTACGGATGAGGTTCGTTTGGTCGTTCCTTGGTTCGCCGAGATACCGGGTCACTGGACCGCCCGACGCGCTGCTCGAATAGGTCTCCGACTTCAGCGCCCGGTAGGTGTAAGGCTCGCCAGGACCGTCCGGCTGACCTTGGAGGAAGACCGGCGTTCCGGGTTTGAGTGATTCCATGGCGCGGTCCGCCTCCACTGACGCCCGCCGTAACTCCGGTCCCGAAGCCGCCATCGCCTCAAGTGAAACGGCCATGATGTCGTAATGAGACCAGACCCGGGTACGGAACGGCTTCAGGCTATGGGTTTCGACCAGCAGGGCGGCACGGTTGCGGGCGGCTGCATAGCCGGTCGAATAGCGCGGCGAGGCGGCCATGGCGGTCAACGCCCCTGACGGCAGCCGTCCGTCGATGTACCAGCCGGTGATGTGGCCAAGTTTGTCTAGCGACCCGAACAGGTGCGGCAGATAGCTCTTTTCGACCCACCTGCCAACCCCGGCGTCGATGTCCGGGCCGGCGTGGGTGGCGATGGTGGCGTCATACTGGACATCGCTGCCGTCGGTGACGTGGTTATCGATCAGCAGGTCGGGCAGCCAAGCCGCATAGAGCCCCAGCCAGGCGCGCATTTCGGGAGTGTCGGCCTTGACGTAGTCGCGGTTCAGGTTTAGCCGTTGGGCGGTGACGCGGAAGCCCATCCGGTCCGGCCCGTTTTCGTTGATCCGGTTGTAAGGCGAGGTGCGCTCATGGCCGTCGGGATTGAATACGGCGATGGACAGGATGATGGCGTGATCGAGCAGTTCTGCGCGGGATTTGGTGACGAGGATGTCGCGCAACAACATCATAGATGCGTCTTTGCCGCCGTTTTCGCCCGGATGGATTCCGTTCTGAAGCAGCACCACGGGTTTTCCAGTCCGCCGCGCGGCTTCCGGCGTGAATGCCTTTTCCTTGGATACGGCCAAACAAACCAGGGGCCGGCCCTCGGCGCTGCGGCCGAATTCGATGAGGCGGGCGAAGGGCGAATGCGCGGCCAGACGGCGGTAGAAGTCGAGCGTTTCGGAGTAGGGACCTGTCTCGCGGAAGGATGATTTCTCGGCGGTGGTCAGCCAGCCGGCGGGAGCGCCAGAGATGGATTCGGCCACCGACAGGGCTTCCTTCATCGCCGGTGTTTCCCACTGTGACCGGGGCACGATGGGCGGGATCTGGGCGGACAAAGCGATCGGGACAAACAACAAAGCGAGACAACGAACCATAAAACCAGTGTAAGGCGGCAGGCAGCCAGCGTTCCGTGGGGTGAACAGAGCCGACTGCGGGCGAAAAAATGAGAACAGAAACCTGGTGTGTCCGGCTGCCGACACAGGCTCCGCAGCGTTCCGCTTCCGGCTTACTGCTGGATGCCAAACCATATCCATCCGATTACGGCGCCGCGCGAGGCTACAGGGCTGGCCGTGGGGCTGAGGCGGGTGCACGGGCGGAATGTGCAGCCGAAGCTGCTGTCGGGGCACTTTTGACAGCACCGGTTCTCCCCGTATCAGACGCAGGAGCGCAATCTCTGGACGGCGCTGAGGTATGGGGAGATGAATCCGGCGCGGGCGGGCCTGGCGGAGCATTTGAAGAGCGCCGCGAAAATTGACCGAGTCTCTTCTTGACATGTCACTTAGTGGTGACATATGATGTCACTGTACGGTGACGTGCAAATGAATTTGAAAGGTGAACAATCATGAAATCGTTTATTCGTTCCTACTCCCTTGTCGTGCTGGTCGTCGCCAGCATGGGGCTCTGCATGACTGGCGCGCGCGCGGCTGAGCCCGGCACAACCGGGATGCCCACTGCCTGGACCTTCGCCGCCGAGGCGGACATACTCCCTTATGCGACTGGTGGATACTACGGGTCGCTCATTGCAGGCCATAAGGCGTGGCGGGTTCGCGCCGTAGCAGCGCGGGCCAACGTTCCTGGCTTCATGCTGAAGGAGGGCTTTGCAGACAAGCGCACGGACGCCTATGCCATTTTGGCCGACCGTTTCGTCGGGCCAAAGCGCGTTCAGCAAGAGGGCTTATGGATCGGCGGCGGCGCGGAAATCTGGAGGAACCGCATCCGTCAGGAGGGCGGTGACACGTACGCGAAGTACAGCAATCTGATGCTGACCGCGGGTGGCGGGTACCTGTGGCGGTTCTCTCCACGGTTCTATCTCAATCCATGGGCCGGAGTACATTTTGCTGCGGGAGGGAAGCGGGAAATCGATGTTGCCGGGAGGACCTATCAACAGCCACGGGTTGTGCCGGAAGCGTCAGTCAAGATTGGGTTCATCTTCTGAGTCGCATGGAGGCCGCAATGAATCGCAGAAACTTCTGCACTGTCATGTCCTTTGCTGGACTCGGGTGGCCGCTGCACGCCTCCGAAAATGATCCGCGCTGCCGGCTCCTCAGCTTCGCCCGGCTGGCGCCGAGTTCGCACAACACACAACCATGGCGCGTGCGTTTGACCAGCAGTGGCGGGCTGGAGCTTTTCGCCGATCCCTCGCGCCTGCTGCCGGAAGTTGATCCCATGGCCCGGCAGACCTACATCAGCCAAGGCACCTTTCTCGAATTGCTGGAGATTTCGGCGCGCGAGATGGGGATCGAGGCAAAGTGCGAGTACTTTCCGCGCGGGCTGCCGCCACTCGATGAGATCGGGAAATTGCCCGTGGCCCGGGTGAGCTTCGGCACTCGTCGCGCCGCGCGCGAAAGCACGCTGTTTCGCGCAATGCTTGCGCGCCAGACGAACAAGCGGCCGTTCGATCCTCGGAAGCCATTGTCGGATGCGCAATGGGCGGCTTTACGCGCCGCCGCAGGCGGTGGAGTCGTCTGGCGGCAGGTGACGGCGGGGTCCGAAAGGCGGGCGCTCGCAGACCTCCTGACGGAGGCCATGGCGGTGGAGGTTGCCAGCCCGGCGAGGAACCGGGAGTGCGCCGCCTGGTTCCGTTTCTCAGACCAGGAACTGGCCCAGCACCGTGATGGCTTCGGGGTGGCGCACGGAGGCACAACCGGGCTTGCGAAGTGGTTCGCCGAGACCTTCGTGTTGAGCCGCGCCCGCGCTTCAGATCCCCAGTCCGCCTTCGCGCGCGGGGCCGTAGCGATAACGGGGAAACAGACACACTCCGCGCCCGCATTCGCAGCCCTGGTGACATCCACGAATACACCTTTAAGCCAGGTGCTCGCCGGCCGGGCCTACGCACGGGTCGACTTGGAGGCGGCTCGGCAGGGCATAAAGATCCAACCTCTTTCACAGGCTCTGGAAGAATATGAGGAGATGAGCGGTATCCGGCGCAGGATGGAAAGACTGATAGGGGCGCAGGCGGGGGACACTGTCCAGATGCTGTTTCGCCTGGGCCACGCCAGCGCAGCCGCGCGTACGCCGCGGCGTACAGTGGCTGAACTGCTCCGCAGCTGAGAGGGGAAAGAATGAAGACCGACTCGAAGACTCGTGACAGCCAGCAGACCCGGCGCCGGATCCTGGATGCGGTAGGGAAACTGCTTGCCGCCTCCGGCTTTCAGAACGTCGGGATCAATGCCATCGCCCGGCAAGCGCAGGTGGACAAGGTTCTGATCTATCGCTATTTCGGAAGTCTTCCCGAATTACTGAAAGCCTTCGCTGCTGAAAGCGATTTCTGGCCCAAGGCCGACGAGTTGAGGGCTGCAGCGGACGCGGAAAGGCCGCCAGATCGTGTCGCCAGCGCGGCTTGTTTACAGGTGGCCTTCGGCCGGGCTCTGCGGAGCCGTCCATTGACTCAGGAGATCCTGCGTTGGGAACTGCTCGAACGCAACGAACTCACCGAAGCGATTGCCCAACACCGGGAGCAGGAAGGGACTGCGATCATCGATTCGCTGGAAACCCCGGACGGACCTGACGTGCGGGCGATTGGAACACTGCTGAGCGCGGGATTGACGTATTTGATTCTCCGGTCCAAGACGGCCAGCGTCTACAACGGACTCCGCTTGGATAGCGAGGAGGACTGGGAGCGAATTGAGCGTGCGGCCGGGTTTCTGGTGAAGGCTTCATTCCAACGCCCGAGCGTCGTGGGAGAAACAACGTGAGACTAGACGAGGAGGCGACTGCGCCGGCTGTCGCGGTTTGCCGGCATATCTGGCGAAGTGGGATAGCAAACCTGCCGCTGTAGAACAGAGAGAACTCAGACCGGGCAAGGAGAGGCAAGAGGATGCCGAAGTTCGCCATCGAGAGGGACATATGGGGCGCGTGCAAGCTGTCGCCGGAGCAACTGCGGGCGATATCACAGAAGTCGTGTGGCGTAGTTCAAGGGATGGGACCCAGGATTCAGTGGGTCCATAGTTTTGTCACCGACGACAAGGTCTACTGCGTATACATCGCGCCAGACGAGGGAATGGTTCGTGAACACGCCCAGCAGGGCGGTTTCCCCGCTAACCGGATCTCTCAAGTCCGGAAGGTGATTGACCCCGCCACATCGGAATAGCACGTCTTCCGAATCAGCTCCTGCATGCGGCGCGGGCGGCGGTGCGGTATGGCAACCCACCCCGGGCGGTTCCGCGCGCTCCGTGCAGGCAAGCCAGTTAGCCAGCGCTGCCCATGAGTCGCCGGATCGAAGGGGTGGCCAAGCCGAGGACGGCGGCGGAGACCAGCAGCATGGCGGCGATGCCGCCGTAGAGCCACATCAGGGTTCCAGGTTCGTTGGCGACGAAGAAGCCGGAGAGGTAGCCTGCGAGTTTATTGCCCAGACTCGTGGCGAAGAACCACGCGCCCATCATCAGTCCGACCAAACGGACAGGGGCGACCTTGGTCACTGTCGAGAGTCCGACGGGGCTGAGGCACATCTCGCCTACAACATCGAAGAAGTAGACGGCGACAAGCCAAAGCGGGCTGATCTTGCCGGCGGCGGTGAGTGCGGAGGCGGGCACCAGGATGCAGAAGGCGACGCCGATAGCGGCAAGACCCAGGGCGAACTTCGCCGGGCTGGAGGGCTGGCCAGAGCCCATGCGAATCCACAGGCGGGCGAAGATTGGGGCCAGGATGATGACGTAGAACGGCGTCAGCGACTGGAGCCAACTGGCCGGGAACTCAAAGTTGCCGAGTTGGGTGCGGACAAGTTGTTTGGCGAAGAGGTTCAGGCTCGCGCCCTTCTGCTCATAGGCGGCCCAGAACATGATGGTGAAGGTGAACAGGATGAGAATGGCGAGGATGCGTTTCCACTCGTCGCGGGTGAGAGCGCCATGGGGCTCTGTGGCGGCCGAGGCGCGGGCCTTGGGCTGGAGACCGACTTGTGCGAGGGTGGAGCGGCGGAACAAGTAGACGCAGAGGCCGGCGATCATGCCGACGCCCGCCGCGCCGAAGCCCCAATGCCAGGACATGTTGGGATCGAATCCTCGGGCAGCGAGCCAACCCTTGAAGACAGCGCTTTCGGCGAGGAATCCGCAGGCGAGCGGGGCCATGACCGCGCCGACGTTGATGCCCATATAGAAGAGCGAGAAGCCGGAGTCGCGGCGCGGATCGGTGGCGGAATAGAGCGAACCGACCATGGTGGAAATGTTCGGCTTGAGAAGTCCGGTGCCGATGGCGATCAGCGACAGGCCGCTGTAGAAGAAGGGCATGGAAGAAACGGTGAGGGCGAACTGGCCGCAAGTAATAGTGACGCCGCCAAGCAGGACGGCCATGCGCGCGCCGAGCCAGCGGTCGGCGATGAGGCCACCGGGGACCGAGAGGATGTAAACGGCCATGGTGTAGGTGCCGTACAACGATGCGGCTTCCTTGACGTCCATGCCGAGGCCGCCGGCGGCAGGCAGGGCGACGGCGTAGAGGACGAGGATCGCCCTCATGCCGTAATAGCTGAAGCGCTCCCACATTTCGACGAAGAAGAGGGTGGCGAGACCGGGGGGGTGGCCGGCGAGTCCGGTGGCGGGAGCGGAGTGGGACATTGGTAATGAAGTCCGTTTGGTCGTGTTTTGGGGCAGCGTGATGCGCCGCCGGTTTGACTAATCCAGCTTCTCGGCCAGCACCTTGGCGGTCTGTTCGGCGCGGTATTGGTCCAGTTTTGCCTGGTATTCGGGATATTTGTTGGCCAGGATCGAGACGGCAAACAGGGCGGCGTTGGTGGCGCCGGCGGCGCCGATGGCGAAGGTGGCAACGGGGATGCCGCCGGGCATCTGAACCATTGAGAGCAGCGAATCCAGGCCGCCGAGCGACTTGGTCTGCATGGGGACGGCGAGGACGGGAATCGTCGTAAAGGCGGCGGCGACGCCAGCCAGATGGGCGGCCCCGCCGGCGGCGGCGATGATGACCTCGATGCCGCGCGAACGGGCGGACTTGAAGAAATCGGCGGCCTGCTCGGGGGTACGGTGGGCCGAGAGAACGCGCTTTTCGTAAGTGATGCCGAATTGGTCGAGGGTGGCGCAGGTCCGGGACATTACCTCCCAATCCGACTTGCTGCCCATCACGATGCCGACCAGGGGCTGGCTCATAGTTCTACCTCCAAGAGTTTGTTCAGAAGCGGGGACGGCAAGGCCCGGTGGCGAGACGCGTGGTCAGGGGAAGATCAGGGGCCGCCGTAAATAGACAGGATACAACGGGTGGGGGCCGTCATCCAGGAAGGGAAGGACGATCCTGCAAAAGATGCGGAAAACCGCCCTCCACTCCATTAAACCTCGCACTCGCTCACGAAACCGGCAGGATGGGGCTATCGGATCGGGTTGAACCGCAAGGTTAGGCGGATGTGAGCAGGGCAGGCGTTCAACCAATGATTGATTGGACAGGTGGCCGAGTTGATAGGATGCTCTGCATGCAGCAGTACACGGCAGCGATGATCGTGATGACGGCCATGGCGGGCATGGCTCTGGGGCAGGCAGGGGGGCAGGCGTCGAGTGGGTTGCCGGCGGGGACGGCAAACCGGCATTACATATCGAATCGCGTGCCGTTAATGGCGAGTCCTTTGACGAAATTGCCGGTGGGCTCGGTGCGGCCGGAGGGGTGGGTGCGCGGGCAGTTGGTCCGGATGGCCGACGGGTTTTCGGGGCGGCTGACGGAATTGAGCGAGTTCTGCAAGTACGATGGCAACGCGTGGACGTCGCCCGATGGGGCGGGGAAGTATGGATGGGAAGAAGCGCCGTACTGGTTAAAGGGTTATATCGACCTGGGGTATGTGCTTGGTGACAAGCGAATCATAGATGAGTCGTCGAAATGGGTGGAGGCGGTGCTGCGGTCTCAGAGGCCGGACGGGTATTTCGGGGCGAAGGCGAACCTGGTGGGCGAGAATACGCTGGGCCCGATCGAGGCGCTGGATATCTGGCCGAACATGGTCATGATGTACGTCCTGCGGACGCACCACGAGGCGACAGGCGACAAGCGGGTGCTGCCGTTCATGACCAACTATTTTCGGTGGTTCTCGAAGCTGCCGCTACACCAGATCCTTTCGTGGAGCTGGCAGAAGTACCGGGCGGGAGATCAACTGGATTCGATGTACTGGCTGTACAACCGGACGGGCGACAGGTGGCTGCTGGATGCGGCGCGGGTGAATCACGAGCGGACGGCGGACTGGGTGGGGTCGATTCCGACATGGCACGGGGTGAATATCTCGGAGTGCTTCCGCGAGCCGGGGCAATATTACCAGCAGACGGGCGACAGGCGGTATCTGGATGCGACGGAACGGGTGTATGAGACGGTGCGCGGGATCTACGGGCGGCAGACGGGCGGGATGTTTGGGGCGGATGAGAATGCGAGGCCGGGGCATACGGGTCCGAGGCAGGGGACCGAGACCTGCAGCTTCGTCGAGATGATGTTCAGCCACGAGATGCTGGCCGGGATCACGGGCGAGTCGAAATGGATTGACCGGGCCGAGGAGATCGCGTTCAATTCGCTGCCTGCGGCGATGACGCCGGACTTGAAGGGTCTGCATTACCTGACTGCGCCGAACCAGATTCAGTTGGACCGGGGCAACAAGTCGCCGTCGATCGAGAATAGCGGCGATATGTTCAGCTATAACCCGTGGCAGTACCGCTGCTGCCAGCACAACGCGGCGATGGGCTGGCCCTACTACGCCGAACGGATGTGGATGGCGACCAGGGGCGACGGGCTGGCGGCGGTGTTCTATGGCGCGTCAAAAGTGAAGGTGAAGGTGGGCGCGGGCGTGGACGTGACCGTCACGGAGACGACGGATTATCCGTTCGGCGAGACGGTTCACATGAAGGTTGAAACGGCTAAGGCGGTGAAATTCCCATTGGCGCTGCGGATTCCGGGGTGGTGCGAAAGACCGGCGGTGAAAGTGAATGGGAAAACGGTGGCAGGTGTCGAGGCGGGCGCGGGCTGGGCGACCGTGGAGAGGATGTGGGCGAACGGGGACGTGGTGGAGATTGCATTGCCGATGACTCTGAAGGTGAAGCGGTGGACGGAGATGAAGAACGCGGCGTCGGTGGGATATGGTCCATTGACGTTTTCGCTGAAGATTGGGGAGCGTTGGCGGAAGTACGGGGAGAGCGAGAAGTGGCCGGGGTGGGAGGTGTTTCCGGAGACCGACTGGAACTATGCGCTGGTGGCCGATGCGGCGAAGATGCGGGTCGTCAGGAAAGAAGGTGCGTTGAGCGATCAGCCGTTCACGCATGAGGCGGCGCCGCTGTCGATCGTGGCCAAGGGGCGGAAGGTGGCGGAATGGAAGCAGTATCCGAACGGGATGATTGGGGAGATCCAGGCGAGTCCGGTGCGGAGTTCGATGCAGGAAGATGAGATCACGCTAATCCCGATGGGGGCGGCGCGGCTGAGAATCTCGATGTTCCCGGTGGCGGGGGAGGGCGGCTCGGATGTGGTCTGGGACGAGAATCCGGGGTGGGTGACGTCGTCGTCGATGTCGCACTTCGAGCAGCCAGGGGTGGTGACGGATGGGGATTGGAAGACGGCGATGCGGTTTCCGGCGGCAGGGCGGCGGGCGAGGGCGCATTGGGCGGAAATGCGGTTTGAGGCCGCCAAGCGGGTGAATTGGTGCGAGTTTGTATGGCTGGAAAACACGGGCGCTTCGCCGCTGGCGCCAGGGCCGGTGAGGGTACTGTACTGGGATGGAGCGGAGTGGAAAGAGGTACGCGGGCGGCAAGGGGAGGCCACTGCCGGCCGGATCACGTTCGACGTCGTTGAAACCACGGGCCTGCGAATCGAGTTCGAGGCTCCGGCGCCGCTGGGGTCGGCGCTGGCTGAGTGGAGGACGGGTCAGGCCCAGTGAACTGACCGGAAGCTGTCATTGTGCCGGCGGGTCCAGGCGGCGAGCTGGGCGCGGCACTGGGTGAGCAGGGGCGAGTCTGGCTCGGCGAGGGCGAGGTTGCGGGTTTCGCCGGGGTCGGTTTTCAGGTCGAAGAGTTGCTCGGGGCGCTCGCCGCCGTTGTAAACGACGTACTTGTGCGTGAGTGTGCGGAGCATACGGCCCTCGCGGCCGGGCGCGCCGAACTTGCCCTGCTCGGAGACGGCGAAGGCGCGCTCTAGGGGTTTGCCGGTTTCGATCGCAGGTTTGAGGGACGCGCCGCGAAGGCCCGGGGGCGGAGCAACGCCCGCGAATTCGCAGAAGGTGGGGAAGATGTCGATGAGGGAGGCGAGCGAAGCGTGGTCCTTCGCCGAGCGCCGGGGCAGGAACGGCGCGGCGAAGACAAGAGGAACGCGGACGGATTCCTCATAGAAAGCTGCTTTCTGGACCCAGCGATGGGCGCCCATGCCTTCGCCGTGGTCGGCGGCAAAGGCTATGAGAGTATTGGAGGCGAGGCCGGATTCGTTCAGTGCCCGCAAGAGATGCCCGATGTTGCGGTCGGCGTCCTCGACCAGGCGGTAGTAGTCGTGGAGATAGAGGCGGAAGTCGTCGGCGGTCCACTCCGAGGCGATGCCAACCCCCTGGGACATGAGGTCGAAGCCCGATGTGCGGTGGTGGATCATGTAAGCGGGTTCGAGCGGGTCGGCGGCCATGTTGGCGGGCGCGGGCGGGAAGAGGGAGACGTCCGGGTAGGTGCGGGAGCCTTTGTGGTCGCGGATCCATGAACAGATGTCGTGCGGATTCATGAATGAGGCGACCATGAGAAAAGGTTCACGCGGGGCGTTGCGGAGCCAGTCGCCGCATTTATCCGCGAGCGGGGCGTCCATGCGGGAGCCGAGGGCGGTTTCGCCGGTGATGGTTTCAAAGCCGCGAATGACGCCTTTTTCCTTGCCGTAGAGGTGCCATTTGCCGCCATAGACGGTGCGGTAGCCGGCGTCGCGGAAGTGTTCACCCATGGTGGCGATGCCCGGTTTCATGGCGAGGCCGTTCTCCATGACGCCCGCTTCGTGCGGGTAAAGGCCCGAGAAGATGCCGGCGCGGGAGGGCGAACAGACGGGGTAAGGGCAGGTTGCTTGCGTGAAAGAGACGCCGCCGTGAACCAATGAGTCCATGGCGGGGGTTTTCAGGTAGGGATTTCCGAGGGCTGAGAGAGCGGAATAGGTTTGTTGATCGGTGAGGATGAGCAGGAGATTGGGACGCTCAGCCGGAGCAGCGGCAAGGGCGGCAGGAGCGGCCAGAAAATGGCGTCGGGAGAGAAGGGCCATGCGGGTATTCTAAGGCAGGAAGAAGCGTACAGTAACGTATGGCAAGGCTGTGCGCGTCTGTAGTACAGTGAGGACGGATAGTGGTTAATTGAGATTTGGAGGTCTGTTTAGACATGCTTAAAACAATTCGCCGAGTCGTGGTTCTGGCGGCCGCAGTCACGGTGTTCGCCGGTCTGAGCCTGGCCCAGATGGGCACGTTTATCGGGCGCGTGATCGGGGCTGATGGCAAGCCGCAGAAGGACGTTGTCATCAAGATCGAACGGACCGACATCAAGGGGAATTGGAAGACCAAGACCAACAAGAAGGGCGAGTGGATCTACAGTGGCATGCAGTCTGGCGGCCGTTACAACATTTCCTGCGAAGTCGACGGCAAGACGATGGATACGGTCAACAACGTCCGCGCCCAAATGGGCGAGCCCGTTGAGATCGACGTGTGCAATCTGCAAAAGCTGGCGGCCAAGAACGCGGCGATGCAGAAGGCGATGGAGACCGGCCAGTTGACGCAGGAGATGGCCCGTGACATGACGCCGGAGCAGAGGGCGCAGATGGAAAGGCAAATGAAAGAGCGGTCGGAGTCGATGAAGAAGAACAAGGCTCTGAACGACGCTTTCAATGCGGGCATGACGGCGCTCCAGGCCAAGGACTTCGCGACGGCGATCACCTCTCTCAACCAAGCCGCTGAACTGGATCCGAAGCAGAATGCGGTTTGGGCAAACCTGGCTTCGGCGCACGAAGGCATGGGAGCCACGCAAAGCGGAGCTGAACAGACCGCGTCTTACCAGAAGGCCACAGAGGCTTACAACAAGGCGATCGAGCTCAAACCGGACGACGCCGGCCTTCACAACAACTACGGGCTGCTGTTGGCGAAGATGAAGAACTTGGACGGCGCGGCTGCCGAACTCGACAAGGCTGCTGCACTGAACCCCACAGGCGCCGGGCAGTACTACTTCAACCTTGGCGCGATCATGGTGAACACCGGCCAGAACGAGGCCGCCATCAGCGCGTTCAAGAAGTGCACCGAATCCGACCCGAAGTATGCGAACTGCTGGTACTACTATGGCAACACGCTGAGCGGCAAGATGCAGATCCAGGGCGACAAAGTGATTCCGCCGGACGGCATGGTGGCCGCGCTTGAGAAGTATCTGGAACTTGACCCGAACGGGGCCAACGCCGCGGCGGCTCAGGGGTTGCTGAGCACGGTAAGCACCTCGGTCCAGACCACGTATGTGAATCCGGACGCCAAGAAAGCGCCGGCAAAGAAAAAGAAGTAGCCACGTGTTCGATTGATCCTGGAGAGGCGCCGTCCGCAAGCGGGCGGCGCCTTTTTAGTGTAAGAAGGAAGCAGAGCTATGTTTCGGCTACTTGGATACCTGATACTGGCGCTGTTCGGAATCACGCTGATCCGGATGGTAATCGGCGTGCTGGCGAAGATGTTTTCCGGAAGCGTGGCAGGCCAACCAAGCCGTCAGCACGCTACCCGCCGCAGCCAGGTTCCGGCCGGAGGGGTCCTCCAGAAGGATCCTGTTTGCGGGACATTCGTGCCTGAGCGCGGCGCTGTCAAGGTGATCTCGGCGGGCGTGACGTACTTTTTCTGTTCCGAGGAGTGCGCAAAAAAGTTCAGAGAGATTGAAGGCAAGCCTGTCTAGCCAGCGGTCAGAGTAAAATCGCGCCTTCCAGTGCGAGCAGCCGGCGTTTGAGATCGACGCCCCCGCCGTAGCCGCCCATGCCTCCGCCGGTGGCCACGACGCGGTGGCAAGGAATGACAATGGGCAGCGGATTGGCGCCATTGGCCGCGCCGACTGCGCGGACGGCGCCGGGGGATTTCAATTCAACCGCGATGTCCATGTAGGTGCGTGTGCGGCCGTAAGGGATTCTCAATACCGTGCACCACACGTTTTTCTGGAACGCCGTACCTTTGAGCCTGCATGGAAGACTGAATACACGAAGGCGGCCTGCGAAGTAGGCTCGGAGCTGGCGTTCGGTTTCGTCCAGCAGCGGGCTGGCATCATTTTCCTGGCCTGTAGGGTGGAAATCGATGGCAACCAGAGCGCTGTCGTTTACGGCGAGACCCAGGCGGAGACCGGGTTCGATTTCAATTGTCCGGCGGAGTCTCATGAGAATTCCAGTTTAGCTGTCCGGCCCGCCTTGAGTTCGAGTTGGCGGGTCTCGCCGGAGGGTAGCCGCAGGGTATGAGCGCCATCGCGGCGCGCGCGGAAGGTGGCCGCGACGAGTTTTCCTGCTTTCCAGACGATGCCGACTTCGACGCCGCCGCGGGCCATCAACCCTCTGACTGAACCCGCGGGCCAGGCTTTGGGCAGGGCGGGCAGCAGGTCGATGGAGCCGTCGTGGCTCTGAAGGAGCATTTCCGCGATGGCGGCCGTGGCGCCGAAGTTGCCGTCGATCTGGAAGATCCACGATTTTCCGGCCGGGTGGGTGTCGAACAGATTCGGACCGGTGGAGTGCTGCATCAGCATGGAGAGCGATTCATGGGCCTTGTCGCCGTCGAGCAGGCGGGCCCAGAAGCCGATGGCCCAGGCGCGGCTCCAGCCGGTGTAGGCCCCGCCAGCAGCCAAGCGGCGTTCAAGCGATACGCGGCAGGCCTGGGCGAGGGCAGGCGTCCGGCGAGGGGTGATCTCCCAGCCGGGATAAAGGCCGTACATGTGGGACATGTGACGGTGGCCGGGTTCGGGTTCGGGGAATTCCTGCGACCATTCGAGGAGTTGCCCGTGCGAGCCGGTCTTGTAGGATACAAGCTTCGCCAGGGCGGCCTCGAGCTGGGCGGCGAAATCAGCGTCCCGCTTCAGTGTCTTCGTAGCCGCGATGACGTTGCCGAAGAGTTCGTGAACCAGGGCGATGTCCATGGCGCATCCGGCCGAGGTCTGGGCGGGTTTGCCATTGGGGGCAGTGAAGACGTTTTCGGTCGAGAACGACGGGCAGGTGGTCAGTTTCCCGTCCTTGTCCGGGGTGAGCCAGGCGAGCAGGAATTCGGCAGCGCCTTTGAGAACGGGATAGAAACGGGCGAGGAAGGCTTCATCGCCCGAAAAGCGATAGTGCTCCCAGATGTGCTGGCAGAACCAGGCGCCCGACATTTGCCAGTTGGCCCAGGTAGGCGCGCCCGAGCCTTCGCCGACGGGCGCCGTTTGCCGCCAGATATCGACGTTATGGTGGGAGCACCAGCCGGGCAGGCCGTAGTTGACTTTCGCCGTTTCAGCGCCGTTGCGAGACAGGCCGCCGATCAGGTCGAAGAGCGGTTCGTGGCATTCGGCGAGGTTGCAGGTTTCGGCGGGCCAGTAGTTCATCTGGGTGTTGATGTTGACGGTCCAGTTGGAACTCCAGGGCGGGCGCACATCAAGATTCCAAATGCCCTGGAGATTAGCGGGCTGGGTTCCGGGCCGCGAAGAGGAGATGAGGAGATAGCGGCCGTAGTGGAAGTACAGCGCCAGTAGCGATGGGTCAGGCGACTTGGCGAATTGGGCGAGGCGGGCCGAAGTGGGTAAGGCGGAGTTCTGCGGGCCGAGGTCCAGCGAGACGCGGGCGAACAGCGAGCGGTGGGCCGTGGTGTGAGCGGCGAGCAGCCGGGGCCAAGGAGTTTGCAGGGCGGCTTCGATATCGGCGGCACAGCGAGCGGAGATGGAGCCAGCGGGGGTGTCTGGGAGATCGCCACTGCCGCGAAAGCCCGTGCGGATCGCAATGAGAATTGTTGCGGCGCGCGCGCCGGCCACTTTAAGTTCGCCTTTCTCAGACGAGACCGACCCGCCTTCGGCCGAGGCGGCGACAAGGATCTCATATCTCATTCCGTGGCCTTCGCGATCGTCGTCGATGACGGGGTTGTCCGAACGCTTGTAGTTGGGGTCGACGTGCGCAGGCGCTTTGCCGCGATAGGCGATGCGATCAGAGGCGGGCGAGAGGGATTCGCCCTTGAGATCGGAGATAATCGAGGCGGTGAAGCCGAGCAGGTCGGGTCCTTCGGATTCGATGCGGATGGCGATGACCTGCGCCGGGTAGGAGGCGATGGCCTGACGGGTAATTCTGGTACGGCCGCGGGTGTAGGTGACGCCGGCGACAGCCGTATTGAGGTTGAGTGAGCGGCGGTACCCGGTGGCGGGCGACGGTGACCATAGGTAGAGCATCAGGCTGCCGGGACAGAGGTAGCTCTGGTTGTAGGGACCCTGCATTTTGCGGCAAAGGGCGTCGGCGGCCTGGTAGTCTTCCTGCTCGATGACGAGGCGGCGGACTTCGGCGAGGTGGTTCTTCGCGTCGGGGTTGTTCCAATCCTTGGGATGGCCCGACCAGAGCGTGTCCTCGTTGAGCAGGATTCGTTCGCCGTCAATGCCGCCATAGATCATCGCACCAAGGCGGCCATTGCCGATGGGCAGGGCGTCGGTCCAGGTGGCCGAGGGCTTGTCATACCAGAGGACGAGACCGGAGTCCGGGGCCTGGGCGTGGGTGGCGATGGCGGCCGCCGGAGCGGCGAGCAATGTTCGGCGGGTGATACGGGGCACATGACATGCTATAACACGTGCAGACAGGAGGTTGAACTCATGGCGTGGTGGACAAGACGGAATGTGCTGGCGGCGGCGCCGTCGCTGGCGTTTGGAAGATCCTTGCAGGATGCGGCGCCAGTGCGCTCAACGCCGCTGAGGGCGCGGCATTTTGGACCGTTGTTCTACGACGAATCGGAGTGGAACTTTCTGGCCGAGGTGTTTGCCGACAAAGCGCCATTCCGGTTCTGGGGGCTGAACCCAGCCAAGACCCCGGACAAGGTATCGACTTTCGAGAGGGAGTTCGCCGCGTGGATGAAGGTGAAGTATGCGCTGGCCGTGACTTCTGGGACAGCGGCATTGCAGGTGGCCATGGCGGCGATGGAAGTGGGTCCAGGCGACGAAGTGATCGTGCCTGCGTGGACGTGGCACTCGTGCTTCAACGCAGTGGTGATGGCCGGGGCGCTGCCAGTGTGCGCGGAGATCGACGAGAGTTTCAATCTCGATCCGGCGCTTGTCGAACGCCACATCACGCCCAGGACCAAGGTGCTGATGGCGGTGCATCTTCAGGGATGTCCGGCCGACATGGATGCGCTGATGGCGATCGCGAAAAAACACAAGTTGCTGCTGCTGGAGGACGTGTCGCAGGCGGTGGGTGCGTCCTACAAGGGACGTCCGCTCGGCTCGATGGGCGACCTGGCGATCGCATCATTGCAGGTGAACAAAACCATCTCGGCGGGCGAGGGCGGAGCAGTGTACACCAACAATCCGGCGATGTTCGACCGCGCGGTCCGGTTCCACGATGTTGGCACCGTGCGCGCGCCGCACGCCGAGCGGCTCGGCGACACGAAGAGACCGGCCTTCATCGGCGTGAATTTCCGGATGAACGAGTTTACCGGCGCGGTCCTTCTGGCGCAGATCAGGAAACTGGACAAGATCGCGGCCAAAGTCAGGGCGGCGGCGAAGCAGGTCTATGACGGCGTAGCGGACCTGCCGGGCATCGAGTTGAGAAAGCGGCCCGATCCTGCGGGTGACCTGGGTTCAACCGTTCAAATCGGCTTTCCCGACAAAAGGAGACGGGACCTGTTCCTGGAACTGATGAAAAAGGAGAACGTGCCAGGATCGGGGCCATCGGGGTCGGTGATTCTGCCGTTGCAGGAGCATATCATCGCCAAACGGGCGGCCCACCCGAACTGGCCGACCTGGAATTCGCCCGAAGGCAAAGCGGTGAAGTATGGACCTGAAGCCTGTCCAAGGACGATCAACGTGCTGAACCGGTTTGGCGGGGTAGCCATTGACCCGAGCTACGGGCCGGCCGAAGCGCGCGATATTGTCACGGCGATCCGTAAAGTCTACCCAAAGGTCATGGCGAGTTGAGCGGCTTGTGATAAGTTCGAAGGAACGCCGGGAATCTGGGAAAGGATGAGCCAAATGAACAGACGCGACTTTGTCAGGACGGGTGCGGCCTTCAGTTTCAGCGCATTTCCGTATGCCGCGTACGCCGCGGACCAGAAGAAATACGCCACCGACGTGATCGAGCTCGGGCCACGCAAAATCAAGGTGTCGCGGCTGGCCATGGGGTCGGGAACAAACGGCGGCGGCGGGTCGTCCAATCAGACGAAACGGCTTGGCCTCAAGGGGCTGGGCGATTTGTTCCGGGCGGCGCACGACAATGGCGTCTTCTATTGGGAGACGGCCGACCAGTACGGTACGCACCCGCACGTCAAGGAAGGTTTGAAGTCGGTGAAGCGGGAGACTGTGGTGATCGAGTCGAAAACGCACGCTTCGACAGTGGCCGAGATGAAGGCCGACATCGACCGCTTCCGCCGCGAGATGGGGACCGACTACATCGACATCCTTTTGCTGCACTGCATGATGGACGACAACTGGCCGGAGCGGAAGAAGGGCGCCATGGAGTACATCAGCGAACTCCAGGAGAAGGGCGTTGTCCGGACCAAAGGCGTTTCATGCCATACGCTGGGCGCGTTGAAGACCGCGGCGGCTCACCCTTGGGTGGAGGTCGATCAGGCCAGATTCAATCCGGCCGGTGTAGCCATGGATGCCGACCCGAAGACGGTCTTAGGCGTGCTGAAACAGATGAAGGCCGCCGGCAAGGGCGTGATCGGAATGAAAATCTTCGGAGCCGGCCGGTTGCGCAACCGCACCGACGAATGCCTGCAATTCGCCATGGCTCACGCCGACGTCATGGATTGTTTTACCATCGGCAGCGAGAGCTTCGAGGAGTTCAAGCAACTGACCACGAAGATCCCGGCGGCCAGCGTCAGGGGATAGAGGATGCCTCTCAGCCGTCGTGAGTTCCTGGCATCGGCGGCCGCCGCGCCGAGGGTGGGACGGCTGTTTTCGTTTGCGGCGATCGCCGACATTCAATACGCCGACCAGCCGGCAGCGGGTGCGAGGGACTACCGGGCATCGATCGGAAAAGTCCGGGAGTGCGCAAAGCTGTTTGCAGGGCAGGAATGCGCTTTCACGGTTCATCTGGGCGATTTGGTGGATGGCGGGCTGGACAATCTGGAGCGGATCCTGCCGGAACTCTATGCTTTGCCCCAGCCGCTCTATCACGTCATCGGCAACCACGACACGCCGCGCGATGGGTGGTTAAAACGGCTCAAGATGCCGTTGGCGCACTACAAGTTCAGCCGGGACGAATGGGATTTCATCGTGCTGGACGGGCTGGCGGTGAGGGCGGGCGACGGCGGGGTGGGCGATGCAGTGCTGGCGGAACTGAAAAAGCAGGGCGCGCCGAACGCTCAATCCTGGAATGGCGGGCTGGGGGAAACGCAGCGGGAGTGGCTGGCGGACATGCTCGCCGACGCGGACAGGCGGGGGCGGCTGGTGGGGCTTTTCTGTCATTTCCCGCTGATGGTTGGTTCAGCCCGCCCGGATCACCTCCTGTGGGACTGGCGGCAGACTCAGGCCGTGATATTGCGCAGGACCGGCGTCCGGTTTTGGATGAACGGACACGACCATCGCGGCGGGCGGTCGAAGATTTCGCAGGTCAACTTCTTCACTGTGCCAGGATTGGTGGAGAATCCGGTGGATGTGTGCGCAGCCGTTGTGGATGTGTTTGCCGATGGAGTCAGTTTCCGAAGAGCGGTGATTGGGCCGCCGGGACCTTGACACCTCCTGTTAATAATTCAGAGCCTTGAGATACTCGATACTGCCCTTCAGGCTCGCCAGCGGATCGCCTGGCGTCTGGTCCTGCTCGACAAAGAAGTGTTCCACACCGGCCTTCGCGGCCGCCTTCACCACGGGGCCGATCTCAATCGCGCCCTTGCCCACTTCCTGGAACGCCTCGCGCGGCACGCGCTCGTCAAATCGCGGCGGCAGTCCGGCCGAGACGTTCTTCAGATGAACCAGCGATATGCGCTTCGCGTATTTCTGGATGAACGAAGCCGGATCCAGCCCGGCCACCTTCACCCACATGATGTCCAGTTCCACCTGCACCAGCTTCGGGTCCGTCTCTGCCATCATGCGGTCAAAGATGGTCGTACCCTCCAGCGGTGCGAACTCGAAGGCATGGTTGTGGTAGCACAGCGTCATGCCCGCCGCCTTGGCCAGTTCGCCCGCCTTGTTCAGAGTCTGGCCGAGCTTCTTCATGTTTTCGGCGCTTCGCATGTTCGGCGGGACATAGGGGCAGACGACGAATTTGAATCCGCGCGCCTTCGAGTCGTCGATCATCGCCGGGATCTTCTCGGGCGCTGACAGGAACGCCCCGGCGTCCAAATGGACGCTGACGGGCTTCAGCTTCGTTTGACTCAGAGCATCCCAAATCTTGGGCAGATCGCCCGAGACGGCTTCCACTTCCGTGTAGCCGAGCGCTTCCAGAGCCTTCAGAGTGTCGAGCGGCTGTTTCGGCAGCACGGAGCGCAGCGTATAAAGCTGCGCGCCGATCGACTTCAGCTTCGCCGCCTGGATCGGCAAGCAGGCGGGTGTGGCCGCCAGGATCAGTTCACGCCGTGTGAATTGCATCGCGGATTCCTCTATTTGTACATGCAGGTTGACGGTTCTGATTTCAGATAGTAGCTCTTGTAATTGAAGGCTTTGGGGTCGGTGCAGCCGACAAGATTCAGCAGCTCGACCTTGCGGAACTCGACTGGATGCGATTCGCTTTGCAGCGAAATCCAGCCGCTTTCGAGCATCTTGCCGTCCACTTTCACGGCCGGGTCGTGTTTCGACACCGAGCCGCCGCCGATTTGCGGCATCTCGTAGCTGAGGACCGTCTCGCCGTTGATCATGTGGCGGACCACGCCGCTGCCATGCACCTCGACCTCGGCGCGCACCCACTGGTCGCCGTCATAAGTCTTCGATGTCGAGTTGATGCAATGCTGCGTGGTGAACTTGCCGTTGTAGACGACGTTGGTGCCGGGCGTGCAGAGGTTAAGCGTCGTGCGCGGTCCCTTGCCGAGGCCGCCGAGGAGTTGGGATTCGATGGAGATGGGGAAGTCCTGGTCCTTGCCCATCGACTGCGGGCTCTGGCAATGGACCATGATGCCGGAGTTGCGCGTCGCCCAGCCGGGGCCACCGGCAACCTGGTCGCCCACGAAACGGTATTCGACGGCGATGATGTAGTAGCTGAACGGGTCCTTGTAAAAGATGTGGCCGAAGCGGCTGCCCCACTCCTTGTATTGGTCGTAGCGGACCACCATTGCGCCGTTTTCGACGCGGAAAGTGTTGCCGAAGTTCTCGCCCGTCGCATAGCCGGTGATCTTGGGGATCCAGCCGGTGAGGTCCTTGCCGTTGAACAGTTGGATCCATTCCTTTTCGTCGGCCTTATTCTGACCAAAGAGAAGCGTGCTGGTGAGCAGACAGAGCAGAAGCGCGGATCGCATCATGATGGGAACAGTATATGCGATGGGGCGTCAAGCTTGAATGGCGCCTGGGAACCCCTTGGTAGACGAGCCTGCGTCTCGCGAGTGGTCATGGATGACCACATGGCGCTCGCGATCGACGAGCGTTGCCGACCGGGTTCGTCAACGCGACGGAAATAATCGGCTAGGGAAGACGATTCAATCGCCAAACCATGGCGTCGAAGAATTCGGCCACAATGCCCGGAGCCGCCTGCTTTCGCGCGTCGGCCAACCAGCGAGCGAGTCCGGCTTTGTCGATTGGGAAGGACTGGCTCCTGACCTGGACCTGAAGTGCTGCAAATTGCGGACGCTGCGAAGCGGTCTGTATCTCTTTGCGAATCGCCTCTATCGAGTCGGCGCCGAGCGGGGTGACGGGGCCGATGGCCAAGCCGCGCAGACGGTGGCGGTCGGCAGTGTCCAGTTCCGTGAGGCGGCGCTGGACCCACGGAGACGTCGCACCCATGAACTCCTGATACTCATTGGCTCGATACTGCGGCTGGAGGGGTTCGGGGTATATCGTGCTTTCGACAAGCCCGGGGACCCCATCGCATGAAACGCGGATCGATCTGACTGATTCGCCCGCTCTTAGAAGGCCCCGAGCGCTGTCGCTGTCGATGACAGCCCGGTAGAAGCCGAGCATCGGCGGCTCGAAGGGACGCGTTACCTTCATCGACTTCCACGGTTCCGGCGCAGTCACCTCGGCATCCACAGCGATGCCGAGCATGAAAGACGAGATTGGATCGGCCGCGATCGCGCCGTTCGACAGGCTGTACTCGTACAGAATGCGGTTGTTCACGAAGCTGTAGGATACGCTCAGTGTGGGTTCCATGCGATTCGTTAGTGGGAAAACGAAGGAGCGGGAACGTGAAGTTGCCACAATGGCTCCGTCCGGCCGGACAATGACATCGTCGCCGGGGTCCTTCTCGACCGGCACAGGGCCAGACACCAAGGGCCCTGGCCTCATCTCGAACTTCACGCCTGGTTGCGGTTTGGCTTGCGGGTCAATAGTCTGGGTGGCAAGCGTAACAGCCACTGGGAGAGCCGCGAGGATACAAATGTGTATCATGTCGGTTGTTCCTCTCAATATGCGAAACGCAGATGCAAGTGATTTCCTTCATCGAGAATGGGACCACCATCAGCCGCGCCGTAGAAGGTCGCGATTGCCACAAATTTCGGCCTTTGGCTGCCAAGAGGCGATGTCGGAACATCCACGTTGCGCCCTATTCGATGCTCAGCATGCGCACAACTGTTTGTCCAAAACTGCGCTAGGTATGCAGGGCAGTTGGCCGTCGCATAAGCTGGCCCAAGATCGAACGTCCCACCCCAACCCAAACTCATATCGTTGACAGTCGGCGTAAGCCCCGTCTCCGCCTTGAACTGCTGCATGATGACAGGGATGGCCAGCACGGTATTGGCAGTCCCGTAGTGATTCAGCATATGGTTGTTCGTGGAGCCCACGAGTTGGTAATTTGAACTGCTCGGCAGTTCATACAGCCAACCGGTGAACGGTAACGTCCACACGTTGATGAAGATGCTGGCACTTCCACCCATCGATGTATACGCCGTAATGGCATGTGCTCCGGCCGCATTCGGCGCGTACCAGTAGATGTAAGCACAGCCGTCAAAGGACGTGGTTGACATGGCGAATTCGTTTGCGAATGGATACGTGCCGGCAACGGGGGTATTGAAACTTCCGCTGGGCCGTCCTGAGGTGTGGTCGTGGTAGCCGGAACTGGCATTGACATTGGATTGCCAATAGACGTCGGCGCCGGGGGACGGTTGGCCGTTTACATAGAGACATGCGGCAAGAAGTTGGCTGGTTCCTGGTTGTTGGTCAGGCTAGTTTTGCGCATACACCGCTGCACCAACTACAAAAGCTAGGATGGCTCGTCGTTTCACGCCCCGACTATGCGCTCAATAATCACCGTTGTCAATGGTAAAATGCCATAGCAATATTGACCGATTGTCAGGTGTTACCGAGGTTGACTGTTCCGGTCACGGCGTTGACTTGTTACCTCTTCGCGCGGACCGGCGGCTGGTCTTCGATGCGTCTGAGGGCCATGCGGAAGTCGTACTGGCAGAGGGACTTCGAGTGGTTTCACGGGCCGTTGTAGAAGTGTTCATGGAGGACGGCAAGGCGCGTTGTTCGCGGATCTGGCCGAGGATCGAAGGCGGCAAAATCCGGATCGTGCAACCCCCGCGCGCCTTACCCCTCGACCGGATTCCGCTTAAGCGCCGCAATCACCGGCGGCGGGAATTCGGCGTCATCGGCCAGCCTGCCGTAGATGTTGCGGTGGTCCCGGTTCAGGTGCACGATCGTGTACTGGTTGCCGTGTGCGTTCCATCCGCTTTTGTTCGAGGGATGGATCCGGCCATCAGCCGAAGCCACCTTGCCTCGCGACCTGAGGTTGTTCTGATAACCCGCGATGGCCGCGTGGGTCTTGGGTCCGAAGATCCCGTCCCGCTTCAGATAAGCGGTGATCGGCTGCCCGTTGGGCGCAACGATGTCCAACGACGGCATCACCTTATTGAGCAGATGCTGGATCATCATGACGTCATCGCTACTGTTGGAGCAGCCCGGTCCGACCGCGTATGACACATTGTGGATCCACCTCAGATCGACTTCATTGCCCAAATTCGTGATCTTGGCCATGGTCCCTCCTAATACATGACAGGATAGTACTGAAACGCGTCCTGTCAATAGAAAAGGAGAGCCCCTTCTCGCTTGGCGTGAACGGGCGGGCGGTCTTCGATGCGTTTCAGCGCCTTCCGGAGTTTGTGCTGGCAGATGTATTTCGAGTGGTTGCACGGGCCATCATAGAAGTGTTTGTGCAGGACCGGAAGGGCGCGGTCCTCGCGGATCTGGCCGAGGGTCCAGACGGCTCGGTTGCGCTGCTCCATGGCGCACTTTTCGCAATCAACGAGGTCGATGAGGGCTTGCGAGGCGTCGCGGCCGGGGAACTGGGCCTCGGCGCTCCGCTTGGCCGAAACGAGACCCCATTCGATCATGGCCCAGGAAGCGCCGGCGGCCAGCAGGACGAGCGAAAGGACTAGCGCGGCGCCCCAGCGGAGGACTTTGAGGTAATCAGACCGGGCTGACATGACGTGACGAGGATAGCGCCGCGAATGGCGGGCGTCAATTTCCCCTCGCACGGTCGATTCGGGAACCCGCACTCTCTGTTCTCGGTTGGGCTGCACCGTGTGGCGGTTCTCCGCTCGGCGTGGATCTGTTGCCATTCGGGGGGGCAATGGCGCCGTTCAATCTGTACAAGATTGCTGCAATTCCGGACCTCTTGGTATGATGGCGTTTAAGCCATGCAAAAGGTCCCGTTGAGGCAGTCGCTCGAAGTCATCCGTCAGGGTTCGTTGAACTGGATGGCCGGGCGGCCGATCGTGGTTTCGTTCGAAGTGACCGATTCCTGCACCTGCTATTGCCGCCACTGCGATCACGGCGGCCCGAAGGACGACTCCCGCAACCTGCGCCCGGAGGAATACCGGCGCTACATGGACACGCTGAAGCCGTGCGTGGTCCAGGTGTCAGGTGGCGAACCGCTGATGCGCGACGACCTGGAAGAGGTGGTCCGCAACATCAAGCAGCCCAACACTCTGCCTTACATCATCCTGGTCTCCTGCTGGTCTCTGATGACGCCGGAACGCTACCTGCGCCTGCGCGAGGCGGGCGTGGACCAGTTCTCGGTTTCGCTCGACTTCCCCGACGCGCGGCACGACGATTTCCGGATGGTGCCGGGCCTCTATGACCACCTGAACGACGTGATCCCGAAGTGCGCTGCCTACGGTTACGACGACATCGTCCTGAACACCTGCATCACCTCGGCCAATCTGCCCCATATCAATGACAACGCCGACCAGGCGCGCAAATGGGGCGTGAACCTCTGCTACTCGGCCTATTCGGCGCGCCGGACGGGCAATCGCGATCTGTTCCCCGGCGCGGCGGATCAACTGGTCCAACTCAGAACGCAACTGGACCGCGTCGAGACCCGCCGCGACGAGACCAACTGGATCGTCTCGGCGCCGACGACGTTGCAGCACACCCGCGAGTACTTCGAGGACAACGGACGTCCGGGCTGCAAGGCCGGGCTTCGCTTCCTGGTGGTCACGGCGCAGGGCGACCTTCAGCCGTGCTCAATGCAGTTCAAGAAGTACCCGCTCGATCAGCAGGCGCGTATGGTGAAGGAGTTCACCCAGAACAACACCTGCGATGAATGCTACGTGGCCATCCGCTCGAATCTCGACAAGCCTTTCCTGCAACTGCTGGCCGAGAACGTCAAGCGGTACTTGAGCTTCTCAGGCAACGGGAAGGGCAAGCCGAAGCCGGCGGCCTCGGCTACGGCTGCTGGTTGTTGACACGCTGCCTGGCGTGAGACGCCCGATGAGCGGCGGCAGTGCGCTCCAGCCGGCTACCTCAGAGCCCTGTGAAGCTTCATAGCCGGCCGGCGGGGATGCGTCCTGCGCGCAGGGTCGCGGTCTGCTCTCTGGTGAATGGGGTGTCGAAGAGCGCTGGGTTTTCGTGGTACGCGCGGAAGAGGTGGAAGATATAGTGCATCCGCTGGCCGAGGTCAGCCCAATCGTCCGCGCCACAGTCTGTGCAGCCGGCAGGTTCGAAATTGGAGGAAAGCTCCAGCAAGGCGGGTTCGTCAATGTGGGAGAAGACGGCGGGAACGGCTGCGTCCAGGTTTCTGCCGAGATGAAGCGTCACGCCGGGCATCCGCAGCACCATCATCGTCTCAGAGATCGCGCGCCGCGTCAGGAGACGCGCAAAGCGGCGGTAACGATTCACGAGTGGCGTAAACACGAAGAACAGTAGTCTGACGACACTCAGCCGCGACTTCAGGTCATCGGCAGTGTCCGGCGCGGCCTCCATTGCTTGCTGAATCTCTGGTTGGAGGCGCGTCTGTTCATGAAAGCCGATTTCCAGGTTGGCCAGCAGCATAAGTTGTGCGCGGCGGCCGGGCCATGTTTCCATTCGCGCCTCGTGATAGTGCCTGAAGGCGCGACGCAGCCAATCCTGGCCATGAGGCGGCGGGCCGGAAGAGAGTGAAGAGAGAAAGGCATCCAACTCCGGCTGCTCCAGGTAGCGCGCAAACTCCCGGCCGATCTCCGCGAAGACCTTCAGATTACCGGCGGCGACAGCCTCGCTCGCACGCCCGAAGGCATCCATCGGGCTATGGATTGCGCGAACGGCGCGGCCGAGTCGCGAATTCGGATTGAATAAGCCGCGGCGCAGCAGGAATCGCCACAATTCGATAAGCGGCCGGCGGGCTTGCCATTCTCCCTTGAGCAAGTCGGCGAGCCGGTCTCCGAAGTCCTCTCCACGTATCGTGGAGCCGGCCTGACGCGAAGCCCAAGTCGCGAAAGAGCACCAATTTGCGCCCTCGCCGATGCGGGCGCGCAGCGCCGTGGAAAGCCGCGCGTAGCAGTCGGTGATTCTCAGGTTGCGGACGCATGGGTCGTCGATGGCCGCAATCAAGTCGACTTCGGCGACATTCGGACAAGGGTCGGTCAGGAAGGGCCCAGACATTCGTTGCATCGTACCGCAAAAGGATGCCTTTTCGTTTCCATGCGAGATGATGGGGAAGTCTCATGAGCGTCGAGCTTCCTTGACGGGACAAACCCCACTCACCAGGTTTTGCGGAATCGGCACGCACCCGCTCACTGTGATCGCGGTTGATCAGAAATCAATCGCCGCAAGCAGTTCGCTTGGTTTTGCGTCGAAGGCGCGGGCGATGGCAAGCAAACTTTCCATGGAGGGGAGGTTTGCGCCGCGTTCGATTGAGGATAGCTGGGAAACCGAGAGTTTCGCCGCTTCGGCAAGGTCTTTCAATGACCAGTCGCGTTCGGCACGCATCATGCGGATACGGTGGCCGAGGCGCTCGCGGAGCTGGTCCTGCGGCGACTTGCCGAGCGAATAGGTTTCGATGGCGTTGGTCAGCGTCTGGCGGAGTTGGGCAATGGAGAACGGCTTGGCGATGTAATCGAAGACCTTCATCTTGAAGGTCGCGCGCATGTCTTCGAGCGAGGGGTAGCCGGTGACGACGATGACGCAAAGCGAGGGCCAGCGGGCGAGCAACTGCTCGAGGACCTTGTCGCCGCGGACCTTGCCCATCTTCATGTCGAGCAGGACGATACCCGGCGGGCGCTGTTCGGCGGCGGCAAAGAGTTGATCGGGGTGGGAGAAGGACAGGACGTTATAGCGGCCCTCATCGGCGAGGAGATCTTCAAGGTACTGGCGGAAATCGGCGTCGTCGTCGAGAATGGCGACGTCGATCGAGGGGGCGCTGGGGTCGATGGGCGAGTCGGGTTTCACGTTCATGCAATCTCCTGGTCTGCCGCCGGAAGGGTGACTTCAAGGCGCGCGCCGCCTCCGGCGCAGTTAGAGGCGGTGATGGTTCCGCCATGTTGGTGGACGATACCCTCGGCGACGGTGAGACCGAGGCCGGTGCCGCGGTCATCCAGACGGGTAGTGACGAAGGCTTCGAAGATCTCGGGCAGAACCTCTGGCGGGATGCCGGGGCCGTTGTCGTCGACCCGGATCGCCCAGGCCTGCCGACCGCCCAGGCGGCTGCGGGCGGTCGTGACGCGGACACGCCCGCCGGGCGGCACCGCGTTGAGAGCATTCCTTAGAAGGTTGACAAAGACCTGGACGAGGCGGTCAGAGTTGCCGACCACCTCGGCGAGGGGGTCAGTTTGGTTCAGGAAGTTCACCTCGCCCGCCTTTTCGTCGATGGCGACGAGGTGCCAGGCTTCTTCGATCAGCGGGCGGACGTGGACGGGTTCGGTTTCGTGGCTGCGAACGCGGGCGAAATCAAGGAGGCCGGCGCTGATCGTTCTGAGGCGCTCCGTAACGCGAATCATCCTTTCAAGCCTGGCAGTTGCGGCTGTGTCTTTCGATGTTTCGATGAGCTTCTCGATGGACCCGTGCAGCACGGCGAGCGGGGTGTTCATCTCATGGGCGACGCCGGCGGAGAGCAGGCCGAGGGAGGCCAGGCGGTCCTGGGCCTCGAGGTTCCGCTTGGCGGCTTCGAGTTGTTCGTTCTTCTTGCGGAGGTCATGCGCGATGGATTCAAGGCGGCGGAGGGCCTCTTCGAGGACATCCTCCTGCATGCGGAGCGCTTCGACGGTATCGTTGCGCGAGCGCATGATTTGGCCGATTTCGTCGCCGGGGATGAGCGGATCGGGGACGATTTCGGCGTCGCGGTCGCCACGGCGGGTGGCGGCATCGGCTTCGAGGAAAAGATGGATGGGCTGGTAGACGTGCTTCGGCATGATCACGAGTTCCAGCAGGAGGACGGCGAGGACGTAGCAGGCGCCGAGGACGGCAAACACGGCGAGTTTGATGCGAAACAGGATGCCGTCGTAGAAATCCAGGGGCAGCGTGAGGCGGTAGAAGCGGGCGCCGGAGCCTTCAACCAACTTATAAATGGTGTCCGAGTTCGAGTCGCGCTGCCAGATTCGGCCGGGGTACCGCTTCATCCACGACTGGGCCGCGTCGGGGAGTCCGAATTCCGCTCCTGTCCCAGTCCGCAGGTCATACGTACGAAGTTCGCTTTCGCCGGATTCGGGGGTGAGAGCAGAGAAGGAGGTCCATATGAGTGAGATTTCGCGGGTGCGGGCGGCGGCGAGACGTTCTTCGACCAGAGGAATGAGGGAAAAGTAGACGGCGAGCGTCAGGATGAGGAAGAACAAGTTGTGCAGAACCATGAGCTTAGGCCGTACGCGGAGGTCGCTGAAGCGGCGGCCGAGCCCGGTGAGGGGCTCGGCAGGCAAGGATGTTGCGACCTGTCCGGGCCGGGCTGCATCATTACGGTCTGACAAGAATAATTTCCTCTATTGCGTAATTATTACGGTTATGGTAGAAAAGTTCTAATCGTCTCCGCTACTGGAGATGTGTCCGGGCATGCACAACCTATCATGAACCGGATTGGCCCACAGAGGGGCGGCAAGGTTTCACAGAAGAGAAAGTACATTCGCCAATGAGCGCCATCTTCTCAAAGAAGTTTGACACGACGCTGCGTCTGGCAGTGGCTGGGGTGGTTCTAGTGCTGGCCGGAGCCGGCGCAGTTGCTGCCTATCTGCTGCATCCGAAGCAGGTTGACACGGGCTACACGCCTCATCAGCCGGTCCCTTACAGCCACAAGGTCCATGCGGGCAACCTGGGGATGGACTGCTACTACTGTCACACGACGGTAGAGAAATCCAGTTTCGCCGCCGTGCCGCCAACTGAGACATGCATGAACTGCCACCACCGGGTGAAGGAGAAGAGTCCGAAGCTGCAACTGGTGCGGGAGAGCTATTCTACCGGCCAGCCGATCCCGTGGGTGAAGGTTCACCGGTTGCCAGATTACGTCTATTTCAACCATCAGGCGCACGTGACCTCTGGCGTGAGCTGCGTGTCGTGCCACGGGCGGGTGGATCAGATGATCGAGGTCAAGCAGGTGCAGCCGCTGTCGATGGCGTGGTGCCTGGAATGCCACAGGAACCCGGCGGCGCACATCCGGCCAGCGGAGTTCGTGACCAAGCTCGACTGGGCGCCTGAGGGCGACCCTGTGGAACTGGGGCTGAAGATTATTCAGGCGAAGGGCATCAAGCCGCCGACCAACTGCTCGGGGTGCCACCGCTAGAGCCGGGCGAAGGAATCGAAGTCGATGAGCCAACTCGTTCAAATCAATCCAACGACAACCACCGGCAGGAAATACTGGCGGAGCCTGGATCAACTGACAGGCACGCCGGAGTTCAAGCAATGGGTGGAGCGTGAGTTCCCGGAAGGAATCGAGGTATCAGGCGGTTCGCGCCGGAGCCTGCTGAAGCTGATGGCGGCGAGCTTCGGGCTGGCTGGATTGGCGGCGTGCCGGCGTCCGGTTGAGCGGATTCTGCCGCATGCCAAGGGCATCGAAGGATTTGTTCATGGCAAACCGCTACACTACGCGACCGTGGCGACGGTGGGCGGCGTGGCCACGGGCCTGATGATCGAGACGCACGAAGGGCGTCCGACCAAGGTCGAGGGCAATGAGAAGCATCCGGCTTCGCTGGGCGCGACTTCAGCCCAGATGCAGGCCTTGGTGCTGGGGCTATACGACCCGGACCGGGCCAAGGGCGTGAAGCGGGCCGGGGCGCGGTCGTCGTGGGATGAGTTTGCGGCGTGGGCCAAGGAGCAGTTCTCCGCTGAGAAACAGGGCGACGGCGCGGGCTTGAGGATTTTGGCCGAGCGGTCGTCGTCGCCGTCGCTGAAGAACGTCCGCGAGGAGATCTCGAAGAAGTTCCCGAAGGCGCAGTGGATCGAGTTTGATTCGGTCAGCTTCGACAACGCGCGGCTGGGCGCGCAGATCGCATTCGGCCAGGCTCTGGAAGCGCATTACGACTACAGCAAGGCTGATGTTGTGCTGGCCCTGGATGCCGATTTCCTTGGGCTGGACTCGCCCACGATTCTGCCGGTGAAGCAATTCTCCGCGAAGCGCCGGGTGACCGGGCCGGAGTCGAAGATGAACCGGCTGTACGCGGCCGAAGCCAACTACACGCTGACCGGCGCGATGGCCGACCACCGGCTGCGGCTGAGGGCGTCTGATGTTGGGGCGCTGGCGCTGGCGATTGCGAAGGAATTGAACGTCTCGGGCGGCGAGTTGAAGGTGGTTGGACAGGCAGGCTCTGGGCCGCAGGCGAAGTTCATGACCGCGGTGGCCAAGGAACTGGCGGCGAGCAAGGGCCGGTCGATTGTCGTGGCCGGGCCGAGGCAGCCCAAAGAAGTGCATGCGTTGGTTGCATTGATCAACCAGACGCTGGGCAACGTGGGCGCGACGGTGACCTATACGGCGCCGGTGGTTGAGGCGAACGATTCGGTGGCGGCGGTGAAACAGTTGACCGCCGACTTGAACGCCGGCCAGGTGAAGACGCTGGTGGTGCTGGGAGGAAATCCGGCTTACACGCTGCCGGCGGACCTGAAGTTCAAGGACGCCATGAAGAAGGCGGGTTCGACGGTGGTCCTCGCAGCCGAAGAAAACGAAACCTGGGCGGCGGCGGAGTGGCAATTGCCCGAGGCGCACGTTTTCGAAGCCTGGGGCGATGCGATGGCGGCGGATGGGACGGCGTCGATCCAGCAGCCGATGGTTGCGCCACTGTATCGCGGCAAGCCAGCACTGGAAGTGGCGGCGATGGTGGCGGGGTTGGAGAATACCAAACCCCACGATATCGTGAAAGGTTATTGGGCGGCAAAGTGGGGCGCGGCGGCGGAGAAGAACTGGAAACTGTCGCTCTACAACGGATTCGTCGAAGGTACAAAGCTCGAACCGGCCAAGGCCGCGGCGGACATCGCCAAGGTCTATGCGGCGATTGCGCCGTCATTAAAAGCGGCGCCGGCTGGCATCGAGGTGGCGTTCTATCCCGGCCACTCGACCTATGACGGGCGGTTCTCCAACAACGCCTGGATGCAGGAAGCGCCGGACCCGATGACCAAACTGGTTTGGGACAACGCGGCGCTGATGTCGCAGGCGACGGCCACGAAGTTGGGGTTGAAGAACGGCAGCGTGGTGAACGTGAGCGCCAGCGGGTACGGCAGCGACGTAGCCGTGATGGTGCTGCCCGGACATGCCGACGATTCGATTTCGCTGACGCTGGGCTATGGCCGCTCGGCTTGCGGGCGGGTGGGACGCGGCGTCGGCCACCGGGTGGAGGGCATTCGCACGACCGCAGGATTCCACATCGCACAGGCGTCGGTGGCAGCGAACGGCAACACCTACAAGCTGGTGACGACGCAGGAACATCACACACTGGAAGAGCCGATTACTGGCAAGACCAGGCCCATTGTTCTCGAAGCGACGATGGAGGAGTACCAACATCATCCAGACCATTTCGAACACGCCGTGCACGTGCCCGAAGTGGTGAATATGTTCGAGCAGTTCGAGTGGAAGGGCCAGCAGTGGGGCATGGCGATCGATCTGAACGCCTGCATTGGCTGCAACGCCTGCCTGGTGGCCTGCCAAGCCGAAAACAACATCCCGGTGGTTGGCAAGGAGCAGGTGGAAAAGGGCCGCGAGATGCACTGGATCCGGCTGGACCGCTACTTCACCGGCGAGATGGATGATCCGCAAGTCGTGAACCAGCCGATGGCGTGCGCCCAGTGCGAAACGGCGCCGTGCGAGAGCGTCTGCCCGGTGGCGGCGACAACGCACTCGCCCGAAGGGCTGAACGACATGGCTTACAACCGCTGCGTCGGCACGCGATACTGCGCCAACAACTGCCCGTACAAGGTCCGGCGTTTCAACTTCCTCAACTGGAACAAGGATCTGGAAGAGGCGCAGAAGATGGTCTTCAATCCGGACGTGACCGTGCGCATGCGCGGCGTCATGGAGAAGTGCAACTACTGCGTGCAGCGCATCCAGGAAAAGAAGATCGAGGCCAAGGCCAACAACCGCGCCGAACTCAAGGACGGCGACGTGAAGTCGGCCTGCCAGCAGGCTTGCCCGGCCGAGGCGATCGTGTTCGGCAACATAAACGACCCGACGAGCCGGGTCGCGCAAATGAAGAAGCAAAACCGCGATTACATCCTGCTCGAAGAACTGAACATCAAACCGCGCACGAGCTATCTCGGCAAGCTGCGCAATCCCAACCCGGAGCTGACTCATGGCTGATCTCGCCCTCGATCCCCGCGCCGAACTGAACCCGCCCCTGGTCCAGGGCGGCGCGACCTATGGCAGCGTCACCGACAACATCAGCGTCATCACCGAATCCGCGCCGCCGCGCCAGTGGTATTACGCCATGGCCGTCGCGATCCCGCTGGCAGGATTGCTGTTCTTCTGTCTGGGATACCTGGTAATGAATGGCATCGGCGTGTGGGGCAACAACTCGCCGGTGGGCTGGGGCTGGGACATTACGAACTTCGTGTGGTGGATCGGTATCGGCCACGCCGGAACGCTGATCTCGGCGATTCTGTTCCTGTTCCGCCAGAAGTGGCGGACCTCGATCAACCGCGCGGCGGAGGCGATGACGCTGTTTGCCGTGGCCTGCGCCGGCATCTACCCGCTGTTTCATACAGGCCGCCCGTGGCGCGCCGCGTACTGGCTGTTTCCCATGCCAAACGAACTGCTCCACATGTGGCAAAACTTCCGTTCACCGCTGATGTGGGACGTTTTCGCCGTTTCGACGTATGCGACCGTGTCGGCGCTGTTCTGGTACGTCGGACTGGTGCCCGACCTGGCGACGCTGCGCGACCGGGCCAAAGGCCTTCGCCAGCAGATTTTCGGCATCCTTAGCATGGGTTGGCGCGGTTCGGCGCGGCAGTGGAAACATTACGAACTCGCTTACCTGATTCTGGCCGGGCTGTCGACGCCGCTGGTGTTGTCGGTCCACTCCATTGTTTCGTTCGACTTCGCCACGTCGGTGATCCCCGGCTGGCACACGACCATCTTCCCGCCGTACTTTGTCGCCGGCGCGATCTTTTCCGGATTCGCCATGGTGATCACGCTGATGGTGCTGGCACGGTGGGTCTACAACCTGCAACACCTGATCACGATCAAGCACCTGGAAAACATGTGCAAGGTGATTTTGGCCACTGGCATGATCGTCGGATTCGCATATGGAACCGAGTTTTTCATCGCCTGGTACAGCGCCAACCAATATGAGAAGTTCGCATTCCTGAACCGCGCGTTCGGCCCCTATGCTTGGGCGTACTGGTCGATGATCGCCTGCAACGTGATCTCGCCGCAGTTCTTCTGGTTCAAGAAGGTGCGGACATCGATTCCGGCGATGTTCATCCTGGCGATCTTCATCAACATCGGCATGTGGTTCGAGCGTTTCGTGATCATCGCGACGTCGCTGCACCGGGACTTCCTGCCGTCGTCGTGGGGTTACTTCCAGCCCACCTGGGTGGACATCGGAACCTTCGTCGGTACGATGGGCCTGTTCCTGACCCTGTTCCTGCTCTTCCTGCGGTTCCTGCCGGCCATCGCCATCAGCGAGGTGAAGGGCGTGCTGCACAACCAGTTCGTCTCTCAGAAAGGAGGCCACTAGAGATGGCCGATCTTCTTGACAAGCTGCCTCTGCCGGCTTTCCTCAAGCCCGCTGAAACGGGTCCGCACTATGGCGTCATCGGCGACTTCGATTCGCCTGAGGCGCTGCTACGCGCGATCCGGACGGCGCGGACGGCCGGCTACACGAAACTGGAAGCTTACACGCCGTTTCCGATTCACGGTATCGACGACGCCATGGGCGAGCCGCGCTCGCCGCTGGGCAAGATCGTGATCGGCTGCGCGCTGGTTGGCTTGACGCTGGCCGTGTTGCTTCAATGGTGGACCGGCGCGGTGGATTATCCGCTGATCATCGCTGGCAAACCGCTGTTCGCCGTCGAGCCGTCGATTCCGATCATGTTCGAGTTGAGCGTGCTGCTGGGCGCGTTCGGCGCGGTGATCGGCATGTTCGCATTGAATAAGCTGCCTACCTATTACCACCCGGCGTTCAACTTTTCGCGCTGGGCCGGCGCGACGAATGACCGTTTCCTACTGGCCATCGAGGCCGGCGACCCGAAGTTCAACGCACAAGAGATCCAGGTGCTGATGGAATCGCTCGGCAGCCGTTGCACCGAGCTGGTGGAGGCATAGAGAGACGTGAATAGAAGCTCCATCGAACTGAATCTGCTAAATGTGAATCGCCGGACTGCGCTGCTGATGGCGGTGGCCACGATGAGTCTATTGCAGGCCGCCTGCTCGAACTTCACCACGCGCGAACCGCCCGTCTGGGTCTGGTCCGACATGAAGAAGCAGGACAAGTACAAGGCCCAGGCTGAAAGCCAGTTTTTCGCCGACGGGCGGGCGTCGCGCCGCCTGGTCGAGGGGACTGTCGCCCAGGAACTCTACCGGGCCGAGACGCCCAAGGCGACCGGAGTTGAGGACAACGGAACCTATGTCGCCCGCAATCCGCTGCCGCTGACCAAGGATGTTCTGCTGCGCGGGCAGCAGCGCTACAACATTTACTGCGCTCCGTGCCACGACCGCACAGGTTCCGGTCACGGGCCGATCCCGGCCAAAACCGTCTGGATTCCCGGCAATCTGCATGATCCGCGCATTGTCGGCATGGTGGACGGCGAACTCTATCACGTCGTATCGATGGGCCGCCGCAGCATGCCGGGTTACCGTTTCCAGGTGACCGAGCAGGACCGGTGGGCGATTGTTGCCTACGTGCGAGCTTTGCAGCGGGCATCGCTGGCGACCATGGCGGATGTGCCCGCCGAGATGCAGGAGAAGGTGAAATAGGCATGTCTCACACTCATCACGACTCCGCGCTGCCGCAGGAGAGCGTCTTCCTCAAAGCCGAACTCTGGCAACGAGTGCGCAATTCGATCGCCTTCGCCGCCCTAGCCGGCTGGCTCGCCACTGGCGCGGGCTTTGCATTGAACCGCGAGCAATTTCACTTCTCCTACCTCGTCGCCTTCGCCTTCTGCATGTCGATCCTTCTCGGCGCGCTGTTCTATGTTCAGGTGCAGCACCTGACCGGATCGGCGTGGAGCGTGACGGTTCGCCGCCTGATGGAGACGCTGATGCGGACGATACCCGCCGGTCTGATCCTCTTCATTCCGGTCGCGCTTGGTATTCACACCGTCTATGAATGGAGCCACGCATCGGCCGCATCCGATCCGATCCTTTCGCAGAAGGCCAGCTTTTTGAACTCGACCGGCTTTATCGTCCGCGGATTCATCGTCCTGGCGTTGTGGAGCATTTGGGCGGTGAGGTTGTATTCGCTGTCGCGCCGGCAGGATGATTCCGGATCCCTTGAGTACACAAAGTCGTCGGAGAAGTGGAGCGCACCTGGCGTGTTGATCCTGTTCCTGTCGGCTTCGCTGGCATCGTTCGACTGGATCATGTCGCTCGATCCGCATTGGTGGTCGACCATGTTCGGCGTCTACTTTCTGGCCGGCGGCGCCGTTGGATTCATGGCGGTGCTGATCGCCGTCTGCCTGGGCCTGCGCAACGCAGGATACCTGGCCGAAGCGATCAATGAAGAGCATTACCATGATCTCGGCAAATGGCTGTTCGCCCTGACGGTTTTCTGGGCCTACGTTTCGTTTTCGCAGTACATGCTGATCTGGTACGGCAATCTGCCGGAAGAGGGCATCTGGTACCACCGGCGGATGGTGGGGTCGTGGTCGGCATTCATGCCGCTGTTGATTGCCGGCCACTTCATCGTGCCGTTCTTCACGCTGATGCCGAGAGCAAACAAGCGGAACCTGAAGGTACTTGGTTTCTTCGCCGGCTGGATGCTGGTGATGCACTACTGCGACCTGTACTGGCAGATCATGCCCGTGCTGCACAAATCTGGCGCGGTGTTCCACTGGATGGATCTGGCTGCACTGGTGGCTGTGTCGTCCACCTTCGCCCTGGTGTTCTGGTCGGGGTTGAAGGAGCGGCCGCTGGTTCCGTTGGGCGATCCGCGGCTCGACCAATGCCTGGGCTTCCATAACGCCTGATCACCGGGAAAGGAATCTTCAAAATGGCTGACGAGACAAATCAGATTCAAACGCCAAACCCGGAACAGGGCTACGACGCGCGGGACGCCAAGGCAGGGCTGGTCGCCTTCTGGTCCGGCCTGACGGTGGTTGTCCTGCTGGTCTTCGTCGTCGGGACTTACTGGCTGTATCAGGTCTACTTCGAATCGGTCGAGCAGGAAGTCTATACCGGAGTAACTAGTAAAGAATTGATTGCGATTCGCGAACGTGAGGACGCGCATCTATACAAGTACGCCTTCATCGACAAGCAGAAAGGCGTTGTGCGAATTCCCATCGACCGTGCGATGGAGATTATGGCCAGCGAGTACGCGCAGGGCAAGGTCTTCTACAACACGGCGACTTACGCGGCGAAAGTGGAACCGGCCGGCGGCGCAAGCGCCCCGGTCCAGGCCCCCGCGGCCCAACAGGTGACGAATGTTCAAGCTGCTCCAGCTAAGTAGTAATGCGACCCTGGCGCTAATTGCGCTGGTCACTCCTGCTTTCTCGCAGGTGACCGGCGAGCAGACGCCGCCGGAACTGGCGGGCGTCGAGGTGGAAGAGCATCTGGGCGCGCAGCTCGACCTCGACCTCCAGTTCACGGCCGAGGACGGCTACCAGTATCCGCTGCGGAAATACTTCGCTTCCGGGCGCCCGGTGATTCTGAACCTGGTCTATTACACCTGCCCGATGCTCTGCAATCTGGTGCTGAACGGCCAGGTGGCGGCGTTGCGCAAGATCGATTGGACGCCGGGCAAGGAATACGAGATCGTCACGATTTCGATCGACCCGACCGAAAACTACGCCATCGCCCGATCCAAGAAGGCCAGTTACCTGGAATCCTACGAGCGCCCTGCGCCGGGCTGGCACTTCCTGACCGACTACAACGGGTCGGTGGCCCGGCTCGCCAAACAGGTTGGTTTCAATTACAAACTGGATGAAAGAACCGGCCAGTATGCTCATCCGGCCGTGATCTACGTCATCACGCCAGAGGGCAAGGTGAGCCGCTACCTTTACGGCATCAACTTCAAGCCCTTCGACATTCGCCTGGCTCTGGTCGAGGCGGCGAAGGAGAAGTTCGGTCTATCGGCGGAGAAATTCCTGCTCTACTGCTTCCACTACGATCCGGCGGCAAAGAGCTACACCCTGTTTGCCCGCAACGTGATGCGCATTGGCGGCGCGCTCTCGCTGCTCGTGCTCGGCTTTGCCCTTTTTGTCCTCTGGAGGCGTGAACGCCTGCCTTCCACCCATCTCATGGTGAACGCGAAATGAATTGGTTCCGTGACTTTCTTCTGCCAAAATCGGCCAGCTCGAATACTGGCGACGTCGATGCGCTGTTCATGTTCATCGCCTGGCTGACTGTCTTCTTCTTCTTCTTTAACGGCGGGCTGATCTGGTATGCCGTCCGGCGCTGGAAGCGGCGTTCGAAGGATGACATTACGCCCCACATCACCCACAACACAAAGCTGGAGATTGTCTGGAGCGTGATCCCCCTCATCGTCGTGATGGGCATCTTCTTCTTCGGGTTCCGCAGCTATGTCCGCGCCTGGGTGGTGCCGAATGATGCCCTGGAGATTGTCGTGACCGGCAAGAAGTGGGTCTGGGAGTTCGAGTATCCCGATGGTTCGCGTAGCCTCAACGACCTGCATGTTCCTCTGAACAAGCCAGTGAAACTGGTCCTGCACTCCGAGGACGTCATTCACTCCTTCTTCGTCCCGGCCTTCCGCATCAAGCGCGACGCCATTCCCGGCCGTTACACCGAACTCTGGTTCACGGCCACCGAACCCGGCATTCACCAGGTTTATTGCACCGAATACTGCGGCAAGGGCCACTCCGACATGCTCGCCCGCATCTTCGCCGACACGCCGGAGCAGTATGAAACATTCCTCCGGGAAGGCGATGAACAGGTCCGCAAGATGCCTCTGAAAGATCTCGGCAAGCTGGTCTATGAGAACAAGGGTTGCGCCACCTGCCACTCGATCGACGGCACGCGCGGCCAAGGCCCGAGTTTCAAGGCGATCTTCGGGCAGGAGGTGAAGGATTCGGCCGGCAAGACGCACACCATCGACGCCAACTACATCCGCGAGTCGATCCTGAACCCTCAGGCCAGCGTGGTTCAGGGCTACGAGCCGATCATGCCAACGTTCCAGGGCCTGCTTCGCGAACGCGAAATCCTGGGCGTGATCGAGTACATCAAGTCGCTGCAGTAAGACACAGGAGATTCGAATATGGCAGACGCAACAGCAAATACGGCCGTGCACAGCCACCCGGACTACCTGTCCGAGAACAAGGGCCTCTGGAACTGGCTCACGACGGTCGACCATAAGCGCATCGGCCTGATGTACATGTGGTCGGTGGTCGCCTTCATGATCATTGGCGGCCTTCTGGCGCTCACCATCCGCCTGGAACTGCTCACCCCGAAGCAGACAATCATGACGGCCGAGATGTATAACCGGGCCTTCACGCTCCACGGCGCCATCATGACCTTCCTGGTCATCATCCCCGCCATTCCAGCGGTTCTCGGGAACTTCATCCTGCCGCTTTTGATCGGCGCCAAGGACGTAGCTTTCCCGCGCTTAAACCTGGCCTCGCTTTACGTTTACTGGATCGGCGCGGCCATGGCCGTTTCCACTCTGGTTCTTGGCGGCGTTGACACCGGCTGGACCTTCTACACTCCCTATTCGACCACCACAGGCGGCGGCGTCTCCATGATGGTGCTGGCGGCGTTCGTCCTCGGCTTTTCGTCGATCTTCACCGGCGTCAACTTCATCGCCACCATCCACAAGCTGCGCGCGCCTGGCATGGGCTGGTTCCAGTTGCCGCTGTTCTGCTGGGGCATGTACGCGACGGCGATTATTCAGATCCTCGCCACGCCGGTGCTGGGCATCACCCTGCTGTTGCTAGTGATGGAACGCGTCTTCAACGTCGGAATCTTCGATCCGCAACTCGGCGGCGACCCGGTGCTGTTCCAGCACTTCTTCTGGTTCTATTCCCACCCGGCGGTATACATCATGATCCTGCCCGCCATGGCCGTCATGTCCGAGGTGATCCCGACGTTCTCGAAGAAGTCTATTTTCGGGTACAAGGCGATTGCCTTCTCGTCGGTCACCATCGCGCTGCTCGGCTTCTTCGTCTGGGCCCATCACATGTTTGTCGCTGGCATGAGCCTTTTCGCAGGCGCCATCTTCAGCTTCCTGACGTTCTTCATCGCCATCCCGTCAGCCATCAAGGTGTTCAACTGGATCGCGACGATGTGGCGCGGATCCATCGAACTGAAGACGCCGATGCTCTACGCCATCAACTTCCTGCTTATCTTCACCATCGGCGGACTCACCGGCCTGTTCCTGGCCAGCCTCTCTACCGACGTTCACCTGCACGACACCTATTTCGTCGTCTCCCACTTCCATTACGTCATGGCCGGTTCGAACCTGCTCGCCCTGTTAGCCGGAATCCACTACTGGTGGCCGAAGATGTTCGGCCGGATGTACAACGAAACCTCCGCCGCCATCAGTTGCGTGCTCGTCTTCATCGGCTTCAACGCCACGTTCCTGCCGCAGTTCGTCATGGGCAGCCGCGGCATGCCGCGACGCTATTACAACTACCTGGAGCAGTTCCAGACCATGCACATCGCCTCCACCGTCGGCAGTTGGATACTCGCCGTGGGACTATTCATGGCCCTGGCCACGCTGCTCGCCAGCCTGCGCAAGCCGAAGGACGCGGTGGCCAACCCCTGGGGCGGACGCACATTTGAATGGGAAGCAGGTTCGCCGCCCATCACCCACAATTTCGAGCACACCCCCGTCTGCATCTACGGGCCCTACGACTACCGCGAGCGCCCCGTGCCCGTCGCCGAAGAGGAGAAAGCCGCCCACTAGGGCGCGCCATCAGGAAACGCCATGAGTGATTTTTCCACCACTGTTCACGCGCCACACGAATCGCACACACCCGGACTGCAGCACCACTTCACTACGATGACGCAGCAGTTCGAGGCGTCCAAGCTCGGAATGTGGCTGTTTCTCGTCACCGAAGTTCTGCTGTTTGGCGGGCTGTTTGTCGGTTACGGCATCATGCACGCCAAGCACCCGGAAGCCTTCGTCGCCGCGCACCATCACCTCGACTGGCGCCTCGGTGCGGTGAACACCATCGTTCTGCTGTTGTCTTCATTCACCATGGTGATGGGCGTTTGGGCTGCCCAGACCGGCCAGAAGAAGAAGCTCATCGCGTTCCTGCTGCTCACAGTCATTCTGGCCATGGCCTTTATGGGCATCAAGTATGTTGAGTACTCGCACAAGTTCCATGAAGGGCTGCTGCCTGGCAAGTACTACTCGCATCAAGGCGACACCGTGCCGGGACAGTTCATGTTCTTCAGCTTCTATTTCATGATGACCGGACTGCACGGCATCCACGTCCTGCTCGGCGTCGTCGCGATCCTTTGGGTGATGTTCCGGGCCATGCGCAACGAGTTCTCGGCGCAATACTATGGCCCTGTCGACATTGTCGGCCTGTACTGGCACCTGGTGGATCTGATCTGGATCTACCTGTTCCCGCTGATGTATCTGATTTCGTAAGGAGAGACCCGAAAACGCCATGTCAAACCACGCCGCCGGCAACGCCCACGAAATCACGGGTCCGAAGACCTACTCGATCATCCTTCTGGCACTGTTGGTGCTGACCGTCATCACCGTGGCCGTTTCGCGCATCGACTTCGGCAACCTGAATACGGTTGTCGCCATCGGGATCGCGTCGATCAAAGGCTCGCTCGTGGCGCTGTTTTTCATGCATCTGCGGCACGACAAGTTCAACGCTGTTGTCTTCGTGCTGGGCCTATTTTTCTTGGCCGTTTTCCTGATCTGGACGCTGTTCGATATCTCAACGAGAACCACGGTCCTGCCGGGCAACCTGAAACAGCCCGTCGAGGCGTTCCCGGGCGCGCCGCTGAACAAGCCCATCCGGCCATCGACGGGGCAACCGCTGGGCCAACAGCCGGCGCGTTAGGCATTGCCAGACCGGTGATTTCTGAGCCACTGATTCCATTCCTTACCGGCTCTCTCGAAAACCGCACTCACGCTCCTGGGCCGCCCTACTGCAGGCGGCTCCCCTCAGTTGAGCGCAGCGCCAGCATCACGATTCGACCCAATGCGCTTTCTCTGCTCACAGGTGTTCGAGGTGAAATAGCCTGATTTGGCCGCCAACGGTGGCCCTGGATAGGCCGTCCCTTAACGCGCCAGGAACCCCCACGGCTGCGGCCGGCGCGACAGCCTTCATCATGCTACCGGTACAATCTTCGGGAATCCAAGGTTTTGCTTGGTGAGGCGGGCGGGTCAACCGGGAAGGCCAGTCAGAACCCATCAGAGTGCAAGTGGTGGCCAGGGACGGACTTGAACCGCCGACGCCGGCCTTTTCAGGGCCGCGCTCTACCAACTGAGCTACCTGGCCATCGGCTGACCTTCAGTCTACCAAACTGCGCCGCCTCTGCGCTATTCCGGAGCGATTTCGTACCAGGGAGTCTCCGCGTAGAGGCGGATCTTAAAGCCCTTCGGTATGCGTTCCGCTGCGATTGCCTTGCCGCGGACTCCACTGCCGTCCAGCGGGTATACCACCAGTCTTCTCGCAGTGCTTCGCAGAGTCACTACCGCGTCGTTCCTCTCCATCATTGGAGCACCCTGTGGCACGGAGAACGGGCCCGATGGTTTGTTCGTGCCAGGATCGGGCGATAGTGTCCACCAATCAGCCGTGCCGGGATAATTCACGAACTCAGCCGTCCCGCGCGTAGCACTTGAATTCGTGATCAGGAAATGCTCCGATGATGCCAGAGGCCGGCCGTCAAGCGAGGTTGCCAGGAAGGCGGCGAATCCCCGCGCCGCTGGCCCAAGCGTGTATTCGAAAGGTCCCGCCTGCACGGATTCATGTCTGGCGAATCCGAATACGCCGGCTGCCTTCGCCGCGCTGATGATGAACAACTGTCGTTTGTTGTCATACATCAGCTCGCCCGTGTCAGCCCGGAATGGGGGTAGAACAGGAGCGATCGGGGATGGCTCGCCGGCTGACACGTTGATCGCAACGCGGTGCTGGAACGCCACGTTCGGATCGACCCCGTTCTCTTCGAAAAACCTCGCCAGAGCGAATTGCCGCCTCTCGGTTGTGGCCTTCATTCTCATCCACTCCGGCATGCCGATTATTACTTCATGCCGGGCCGGTTCGACTGCTCCGGTACGGTACATCCAGCCGGCCTGGGCGAACGCAACCAGCTTTGTCACATCGCCATTCAGGTTGAAATCCGATGGACCCATGCGATCCCAGTCCCGCCCGTGTTCATAGGCGAAATGCATCAAACCGTCCCAGTCCTGCAAAGCGGCGAACGCAGCGAGCGTTGGGACGAGTTCGGCGCCTTGACGGTTTGGATATGGCTGATTGAACTCACTCACCGTATATGGCTTGCCCGCCTGGCGCGCAAATGCTTTATGCAGATAGACAAGGTAGCCGGAACCGGCTCCCGACGAATCGCGGATGCGCCAATCACGTCCATCCCACGGCCGGTTCGGGAAGTTGTAGTGATCGATGTAAAAGTGGTCGTCGTGGTAGTCCAGCCCGTCGTGTGAATCAAACGTCAGTGGTCCGCCGAATTCCACCTGTGTTCCGGCGATTGGGACACTTTTTCCGGCAGCCACCCGGATGACATCCCGAATCCTGTTTAGGTATGCCCGGTCGCGGTCCACGAGAAACTCAATCAATCGTCCCTCCGTCTCCGCCCGCCCACCCAGAAATTCGCTCTTCTGCTTTTCGAACTCCTCTTTGTATTCCCCCGCCAGAACTTTGTCGAGTTGCCTCGCCTGGTGAGAAAACAGCAGCGACGCTTCGTTGTCGATTTCCACCATTGCCAGCACGGGATCGTTCTGTAGCCGCAAACTTTCGATGAGCTTCTTCGTGAACTCGCATTGCAGGTCCACCATCCGCGGATAGAAGATGTGCAGCGGCTTGGAGTGCGTTGGCAAGGGACCCGGACCCGGCACATTGTCCACATCCGGCCTGAACAGGTAACCGACGTGCAGGTTCAGGTTGATATGGATCCCTTCTTGCTTAAAGGCATCCAGAAGCGCCCGCAGTCGTGCTACCGCGATCGGGTTCAGCGTGGGATACGGACCAGTGGTGAGAATCGAGCGGCACACCGTCGGGTCGGTGTCAGGGGATGTGTCCATGTGGTGCAGCCGGACGAGGTTGACCCCCAGCCGGCGTAAACGTCTTGCCAAACGAACCGAATCCTTCTGCTCTGGGAAGTTGGCGCCAAACGCAAGATTCACGCCCCAGAACCTGACTCTTTCGCCTTTGGCGTTTACGAATTGACCGTTCTTGACGCTGATCCGGTCGGCCTGGGTCAACGGATGGTTCAGGTGCGAAAAATCCGCTGCGCCAGCGAGCCTATCCTGATCGACTGCGAAGGGGAACCAACCGGAGACAGCCTGGGCCGTGGCGGGGGTCGCGGCCGCGGCAAGAAAGGTCAACAGTAAGATGCCGCGCATGGCCATCACTATATCGCCACGCGCGGAGGAATAAACGATCGCCGGTCGGCCTAGATCGAAAGCGACTTCAACGTGTCGCCCGTGGCCTTCTCCACATCGGCGTGTAGCGAATTCCCATGTGAATCCATCGTCACGATGGCGGCGAAGTCATGCACCTTGAGATGCCACATCGCCTCGGGAATGCCGAACTCGGAGAGGTGAACGTCCAGGACCTTCTGGACAGTCCTGGCGTAAACCTGTGCAGCGCCGCCGATGGCGTGGAGGTAGACTCCACCGACTTCTTGCAGTCCGGCCAGCGTCCTGGCGCCCATGCCGCCCTTTCCAATGACCGCCTTGATGCCGTAGCGCCTCATTACTTCGGCCTGATACGGCTCTTCGCGGCTCGATGTCGTCGGCCCGGCGGCTTTCACGCGCCACTCGTCCCCATGCTTCAGCATCACCGGCCCGCAGTGATAGATGATTGCGCCGCTCAGATCCACCGGTGGAGCGTGCTTCATCAAGTGGTGGTGAACCGCGTCGCGTCCTGTGTAGATTTCGCCGCGGATCAGGACTACATCACCTACTTTCAGAGCGCGCATCTGCTCCTCGGTCACCGGCGGTTCCAGGACAATTTCGCGTCCAGTCAGCGGGAAACCCTCCATCTTCGCCATCTTCTGCACGCTCTCCTCAGGATCGCGATACAGCCACTGCAGAATCGCCCCCGTCTTGGGATCGAGCAGCACGCCCAGCCTCCTGAAAGCCCAGCAATTGTAAGCGACAGAGACGAAAAAGCTCGCTGGAAGCCGGTTCGCCGCTGCAATCTTGCATCCGATCAGCGATGAGTTCCCGCCAAAGCCCATCGGACCGATGCCGAGCTTGTTGGCCTCCTCCATGATCTCTTCTTCGAGCTTTGCCAGGGTGGGGTCGGGATTCTCGTCGTTCAAGTACCGGAACAACTGCATCTTTGCCACGTGATAGCCGTGGCCCCGGTCGCTCCCAATGCACACTCCAAGCGCCCCCGGAGCGCACCCGTGGCCCTGCGCCTGCCAAACAGCGTGCAGAATGCATTTCTTTACGCCCTCAAGATCCCGGCCGGCTTTTCCCAGATGCTCCAGTTCGCAGGGCAGAGAATACTGGATATTCTTGTTCTCGCAACCGCCGCCCTTGAGAATGAGTTTGACTTCGATTTCATTCCGGTCCCAATTCTCGAAATGGATCACCGGCGTCTCCGGACCCAGGTTGTTGCCTGAATTCGATCCCGTGATCGAATCCACCGAATTCGGCCTCAACTTGCCGCGCCGAGTTGCCTCGGCCACAGCGTGGCGGATTGTCGAGGCAATGCTGACCTGATTGGCGCAGACGGGCGTGTGGACGATAAACGTGGGCATGCCCGTGTCCTGGCAGATTGGCGCCTCGTCGTCGTGCGCCATATCCACGTTCAGGGCGATGATGTTGAAGGCCTGCTCTGGCTGCGTGCCTGCGTTTTCGCGCTGGCGGGCCCGTTGTAGGGCCTCACGCACGTCCGGCGGCAGGTTGGTCGAAGTCTGGGTGATAAGTTCAAGCAGGCTGGCTGCAAGGAATTCCATGACAGAAGTCTCCTAAATGAGTCCACTTCCATGGTAACCCGAGCCGTCCAGGCCGGCTGCCTCGTGTGATCGTGCAGCCTCAGCCGCGGCGCAACTGAATATGCAGTTCCCGCAATTGCCGTTCGCTCGGCTGCGACGGCGCGTTGCACATCAGGTCCGAACCTTTGGCCGTCTTCGGGAATGGAATGACATCCCGGATGGAGTTCTCTCCAGCAAGGATCATCACCAGACGGTCCAGGCCCAGTGCGATGCCGCCGTGTGGCGGAGCGCCATAAGTCAGTGCTTCCAGGAGATATCCGAATCGCTTCTTCGCCTCCTCATCGCTGAAACCCAAGGCCTTGAACACAAGCGCCTGAACATCCTGCCGGTGGATACGGATCGAGCCTGAACCCAGTTCCACGCCATTCAGCACGATGTCGTAGCTCCGCGCCCGGCATCGCGCCGGATTCGATTCCAGTTTTTCCAGGTCGGCGTCGTTGGGTGAGGTGAAGGGATGATGCGCGGCCACCCAACGATTGTCCTCCTCGTCCCACTCAAACATCGGGAAATCGAGGACCCAAAGGAACTTGAAGACCTTCGGATCGAGCAACTGGTGGCGGTCGTTGAACTTCTGCGCGGCCATCAACCGGAGCTGTCCGCAAGCTTTGTAGACTGTTTCCTCGGGCCTCTGCCCCTCGGGCTTGCCTGGCCAGCCGGCCAGGATCAGCAGATCGTTCTCTCCTGCCCCTGTCCGTTCCCTCACTTTCGCCATCTGCTCGGCAAAATCGCGCTCCAGCCGCTTCACGTCGTCATAAACGCGCAGGCCGCGCTCATGCCCAAAGCTCTTCAACTCGTCGCGCTCCTTGCGGCTGACCACGCCGGTGTTGGGAATCGTGATCGCCACCAGCGGCAACCCGTTGTGGGTCAGCCCCGCCTCCGCCGGGAACAGGTCCTCGACGGGCCAGAATCGCGGAATCCGCATGTCCGGCTTATCGATGCCGTATGAACTCATCGCCTCCGCGTAGCTCATGCGCGGGAATGGCCCTTTCACTTCATAACCGGCTACCGCGCACACCCGTTCGATCAGCGGTTCGATCACTTCAAAAATCCGTTCCTCCTGCGGAAACGAGATCTCCAGGTCGATCTGCGTGAACTCAGGCTGCCTGTCGGCCCTCAGATCCTCGTCACGGAAACACCGCACGATCTGGAAGTACTTGTCATAGCCGCTCACCATCAGCAATTGCTTGAACAATTGCGGCGACTGCGGCAGCGCGTAGAAGTTGCCCGGCTGAATTCGCGACGGTACCAGGAAGTCGCGCGCCCCTTCAGGCGTCGAGTTTGTCATGAACGGCGTCTCGATTTCCAGGAACCCCTGCTTGTACAACTCCTGCCGCACCTCAAGCGAGATCTTCGACCGCAGGATCAAGTTGCGCTGCATATGCGGCCGCCGCAGGTCGACGTAGCGGTACTTCAGCCGCACGTCTTCGTTCACGTCCACGTGCTCTTCCATCGGGAAGGGCGGAGTCTCGCTCGTGTTGAGAATCCAGATCTTCTCGGTCACCACCTCGATCTCGCCAGTCGGGATGTTGGGATTGATCGTCTCGGCCGACCGTTTCTCGACAACACCTTCGACCGCGATCACGTACTCCGACCGCAACTGCTCGGCCTTGGCGTGCAAGTCCCCGTCGCACTCGGCGCGAAACACCGCCTGGGTGACGCCGGCCCGGTCACGCAAATGGATGAAGATCACACCGCCCAGGTCCCGGCGGCGGTGAACCCAGCCCATCAACACGACACGCTTGCCCTCGTCTGCCGCCCGCAACGACCCGCAGTCGTGCGTCCGCCTCAAGTCCCCCAGAAAATCCAGTGCTACGTTTTGGCCCATCTTCTAGAAACCTTTACTCCCATGGCCCCTCGGTGCGCCGGTACAGGACAACCCGCCCGCTCCGGGACCCCTGGGGAATCTTTGATTGTACTCCGAACCGGCGCGATCAGCCGCGTACCGCCGGCGCGATCTCCTCGCGTCTGACGCTCTTCTGCTCACCCGAAGCCATCGCTTTCAGCGAATAATCGCCGCGGGCCAGCTCGTCGTCGCCCAGGATCAGCGTCCACCGCGCCGCCGTCTTGTTGGCCGTTTCCAGCGCTCGCTTCAGTTTCTTGTCCGCGCTGACCTCAACCACCAGCCCTTCCCGGCGCAAATCGCGCGCCAGCACGGCGGCGTGCTTTGTAGCCGCTTTGCCCATCGGCGCGATGAACAGGTCGGGTCCGGCTGCCGCCCGCCCCGCGCGCGCCTCCTCGATGGTCATCACCAGACGATCCTCGCCGATGGAAAACCCGATACCCGGCGCGGCGACGCGCGATCCCAGCGACTCCGCCAGGCCGTCATAACGCCCGCCGCCACACACGGCGCTCTGCGCTCCCAGCGCGCCATGAACGAATTCGAACGTCGTCTTGGTGTAGTAATCCAGCCCGCGCACCAGCCGCGGCTTCACTTCAAATGCGATTCCCCGCGCCGTGAGCAGGTCCTTCACCGTTGCGAAATGCCCCGCGCATTCCCCGCACAGATGATCGAGGATCGACGGCAAAGCGTCAATGATCGCCTGATCTGCCTCTACCTTGCAGTCGAGCACCCTCAGTGCGTTTGTATCAGCCCGCCGCTGGCAATCCCCGCACATGCCGCCTTTCACCGTCTGCAAGCTCGACTTCAGCGTTTCGATGAATCCCGGGCGGCATTTCGGACAACCCACGGAATTCAACAGCAGCTTTGCGCCTTCAACTCCGCAGCGCTCCAGGATCTCGACCACCAGCTCGATCACCTCGGCGTCGATCAAAGGCGACTCCGACCCGATGCACTCCGCCCCTATCTGGAAGAACTGCCGGTATCTTCCTTTTTGCGGCCTCTCCCTCCGGAACATCGGACCCATGTAGTAAAGCTTTTTCACGCCCACCCACTGGTCCATCCGGTGCTCGATGTAGCTGCGAATCACCGATGCCGTGTTCTCCGGCCGCAGCGTGATCGACGTCCCGTCGCGGTCCTCCCACGTGTACATCTCTTTCGAGACAATGTCGGTCTCCTCGCCCACGCCACGGGCAAACAGCACCGTCTCCTCGAAAAGCGGCGTCCGGATCTCCTGGTAATTGAATGTCCGGAAAACTTCCCGCGCCGACGCCTCCACGCTGTTCCATACCGCCGACGACGGCGGCAGAATGTCCCTGGTCCCTCGGATGGCTTTGATCAAACGGGTTCGTCCTTGAAATCCTGGCGGTATCGGAGGTAGCGCTGGGCATTTTCGGCGAAACGCGCTTTTTCCTCGGGCGTCACCTCTCGCCGGATCTTCGCCGGCGTGCCCATCACCATCGAATTCGGCGGCACTTCCATGCCTTCCGGCACCAGCGCTCCAGCGGCGACAACCGATCCTTTTCCGATCCTCGCGCCGTTCAGCACGATCGCGCCGATGCCGATCAGGCAATCGTCTTCGACCACGCAGCCATGCAGACAGGCCATATGGCCCACTGTCACGCGGTTGCCGACGATGACTGGATACTTGTCCAACTCGCCGTGTAAAACGGTGCCATCCTGAATGTTCGAGTCTTCGCCGACGACAATCCTGTTCACGTCTCCGCGCAGCACCGTACAGGGCCACACGCTGGCCCGCTCGCCGAGTGTCACATCCCCAATCACCTGCGCCGCCTGGTCAACATACGCGCTTTGGGGCACCTTCGGGAAGATACCGCGATAGGGTCTAATCATAGTGGTTGGTCCGGAATACCCCATTTTACCAGCCATCAGAAGTTACAATCTGAGATATGCGCGTCCTAGCCGTCTCAGTGTTGTCGATGTTCGCTGTCGCCGGTTTCGCCGAGGCGAAGGAACCGTTTACCGCCCAGGCGATGATGCGGCTGAAGCGTATCTCCGAGCCGAGTCTGTCCCCCGATGGCCAGTTGGTCGCCTTCACGGTTGGCACCGTCGATGTCGAGGGCAACACCACGCAGCGCCATCTTTACGTAACCCCGGCGACGGCGGCCTATCCGAAGGCCATAGCCACCGAGGGCCGCAACTTCCATCCGCGCTTCTCGCCCGATTCCAAGCAGATCGCCTTCCTGTCGTCCAGATCAGGCTCTACCCAGATCTGGCTGATGAAGCCCGATGGAACGTCGCCCAGGCAGTTGACAAAGCTTTCCACCGGCATCGAGGAGTTCACCTGGAGTCCCGACGGCAAGTTCATCGTCGCCGTCTCCGCAGTCTTCCCGGATTGCGCCGACGACGCCTGCAATGCCAAAAAGATCGACGACGAGAGCAAGAGCAAGGTCAAGGCGCGCATCTACACCGGCCTGCTCTACCGCCATTGGACCGAATGGCAGACGCCCCGCCGCAAACACCTCTTCGTCGTCGCCCTCGACGGCGCCACGCCCCGCGACCTGACTCCCGGCCTCAACTACGATGTCCCTCCCTTCGCCCTTGGCGGCGGCGGCGAATACTCGGTCTCGCCCGATGGCAAGGAGATCTGTTACGCCGCCAATCTCGACCCGGATCAGGCGCTATCCACCAACACGGAGATCTTCACTGTGCCTCTTGAGGGTGGTGAAGCCAAGAAAGTCTCGATGAGCCCTGGCGCCGACACCGCCCCGCAGTATTCGCCCGACGGCAAGTACATCGCCTGGCGCATGCAGGTCCGCGCCGGCTATGAAAGCGATCGCTGGCGCCTGGTCGTCATGAACCGCGAAACCGGCATGATTGAGACCCTCACCGAAAACCTCGATCGCCATGTCGAAAGCTTCACCTGGCACCCTGACTCCAAACGCATCGCTTTTACCATTGGCGACCGCGGCCGCCACACCGCGCACATGATCCCGATCACCGGCGGCGGTACGCGTGCCATCGTCCAGGGCGCCTCCACCGTCGGCGACCTCCAGTTTTCCTCCGACGGCAAGACCCTGATCTACAGCGAATCCACCGGAGCCTCCCCCACCGAGATCTACAAGGCGTCTTCCTCCGGCGGCGCTCCTATTGCCCTCACAAAGTTGAACGCCGATCTGCTCAACGCCTACGACTTGCGCCCGCTTGAAGAGTTCACTGTAGCCGGTGCCGAATCCGCCCAGGTCCACTCGTTTCTCCTCAAGCCGCCCGATTTTGACCCCAAGAAAAAGTACCCGGTCCTCTTCCTCATCCACGGCGGACCCCAGGGCGCATGGGGCGAGAGCTTCAGCTTCCGCTGGAACCAGCAGGTCTTCGCCACCGCCGGATTTGTCGTCGTCATGCCCAATCCACGCGGCTCCACCGGCTACGGGACGAAATTCACCGACGACATCAACGGCGATTGGGGCGGCAGGGTCTATGAGGACATCATGGCCGTCGTCGATCACGTCTCCGCCCAGCCGTGGGCCGACTCCGAACGCATGGCCGCCGCAGGCGGCAGTTATGGCGGCTACATGGTGAATTGGATCCTCGGCCACTCGCAGCGCTTCAAGGCGCTGGTCTCGCACGCCGGTGTCTACGACCTCCGTTCCATGGGTGGCGAAACCGAGGAACTTTGGTTCTCGACATGGGAAAACAAAGGCTTCCCCTGGCAAACGCCAGAACTGCACGATAAGTGGTCGCCTTCAACCTACGCCGCCGGTTTCAAGACGCCGACTCTGGTCATTCACGGCGAGCTCGACTTCCGAGTCCCCTACGGCCAGGGCCTCCAACTCTTCACCGCTCTCCAGGCCCAAAAGATCCCGTCGAAACTCCTCATCTACCCCGACGAAGGACACTGGATCCTCAAGCCGCAGAACTCGCTGCTCTGGTACAAGACCTTCCTTGACTGGGTCGGCGAGTGGACCGCGAAGAAGTGACAGTGAACTAAGCGAAAAGGGTTGGTGTCCAAACCTGCCGGTTTGCTGGCTCGACGGCGGCGCCGGGGCGCCGCGCCGCAGGTTGCCGATTGGCGAACAGACACGGATCTGACCGTTGGAGTAGTCATCAAACAGCAGCCCTGGGTCCTGGCCGGCTGGCGCCGCGACCTGCTGACAGCCGCCGGGACCACATACTGAGCTTGCTGGCCCTTCTCGGGGCCTGGCGCGCTTGGCCCCTCCTCAACCCCGCCCAGCGCGTCGCTCTCCTGCTTACCCTCCTGTCGTTCCCGCTCATCTACTACGTCACCGCCTACATGCCCAGATACCGCATCCCCGTGGACTAGATTCTTCTCCTGCTTGCCGGGTTTGCCATCTCTTCCCAGATCTGCTCCGAAACCGCGAAGCTATAAAGTGAACCCCCGCCCTCTGACAGACCGGGCGGGCTGGAGTGAACCCGTCCTTGAAAAAGGGACAACTGGGGCGGCCCCGGTTCGTTGCCTTCCTGAAGCGGGCCGCATCCCGGACTGCCGTACCCGTGGCCGCCACCCAAAATACACAAACCTCTTCCATTGAAGACCTTGCGATGTTATACTCCCTCTTATTGAACAAGAAGGAGTGAAAATGTCGAGCATCTGCCGGGTGATTCAGATAAGTGCCGTGCTGGTGATTCTGGCGGCTACGCCCGGTTTTGGAGCTGTGATCAATAGCGGGTTTGAAACCGGCGACCTGACTGGTTGGACGAGTTCGGGCGCTACCGTGGTCACCAGCTACCTGACCCAGAATTCGACGGTCTACAGTCCTGCGGATGGCAACTATTTCGCGCTGCTGACCGGCGGTGATACCGATGCCCCGGCGCTGTTTGGATTGACAGCCGCAAATTTCGACCCCTTCAACCCTTCCGGTGATGTCTACTATGGCGGCGCCGCGATTGCGCAATCGGTGACGATGTCGGCGGGAGAGCAGGTGAATTTCAGCTACTTGTTCTACGCAGATGACTACCTCCCTTTCACAGACAGCGCGTTCTTCGTGGCTCAGCCGGGCAATATTTCACTGCTTGCGTCCATCGTCTCGGTCGGCGGTCAAAACGGTTCCACGGGTTGGCAGACCTTCACTTGGACGGCGCCGGCATCGGGAACCTACAGGCTCGGCTTCATCCTGCTCAACGGCGGCGACAACGGCTACAACAGCCACTTGGCGGTCGACGGCCCGATGTCGGCCATCCCCGAGCCGGCCTCCTTCGTCCTGATGGGAGCGGGACTCGCAGGTTTGGCGCTGCTGAGACGCCGTTAACGCCTCGCCGGTCCGCCTATCTGGTCGGTCGAGCGTTGGATCCACTGGTGTCCGGGGAGTAGATTGATCTTCTCCTTTGGATGCGAGTCAGACAGAGCCATCCCAATCTCACGAGAGGGGTCCGTCCTTTCGATCTCAGGATTCAGCGGATTCAGTGGCGCCGTGGTTTCAGCGCACCCGTGATCTGCGGTTGGGGCCATGTTCCGTCTCGATGGATGTCTTGCATTGTGTGCCGGTCAGGCTCCGTTTTGGCCAGTTGCGTTAGCCACCGTGGACCGGGTTCAGGGCCCTGTGTGAGTCGAATGCGTATGGCGGCGGGAGAACTTCTGAGGTGCAGAATCAACTGCGCTATGATCTGAAGCGGTGCAACCTACCGAGCCATCACCCGAACCTGTTGGTCCACGCATCAGCGTGGTCATTGCTTCACGAAATAGTCAGGAATTGCTCTCCGGCTGTCTCGATTCGCTCGCGGCGGCTGGCGCCGCGTCAGGCTCTCTGGAAGTCGTCTCCGTCGATCTGGGAAGCGTGGATGGCTCGCCTGAGCTTGACACCGCGTACCCGTGGCTGGTGGTGATGCGCCTGCCGCGCAACTTCGGCCGGACCCGCGCCTGGAACGTAGGCATCCGCGTCGCCCACGGCGAATACGTCGTCCTGATGGACCCGCGCATCCGGACCCAACCAAGGACTCTGGAGACCATGGCGGCTGTCCTCGACGACCGGCAAGACGCCTCTGCCGCCATTTGTCAACTCATTGATGAAAAAGGAGATGTCTTGGCGCAGACCTTCCCTCTGCCGGACCGCGCTGCGCTGCGCGCCTCGTCACTGGCCAACGACGACCCGCCCGCCTCGATCCCTGACGGCGACACCGTTCAGGCCGCCCGCGGCTGGCTCATCATGGTGAGGCGGCGCTTCATCGCTGGCATGAACTACCTGGACGAGAAGCGCTATTGGGACAGTTGGGCCGAAGTGGACCTGTTCCGCCAGGTCAGGAGCTCTGGCAAAAAGACACTATCTATTGATGGGGCACGAGCGACCCTCACCGGCAAAGCCCGGCGGCCGGTCACGGTTGCGGGACGTGCCCTGGAAGCCGCTGACCGGGCCGCAGGCGCTTGCTCCTATCTTGCTAAGCAGGAAGGTTTTATCTCTGGCCTGACGTTCCGGTTAGGACTCATGCTGAGTTCGTTTGGTCGCGCATTGACCTTCCGGGAGCCAGGTTATCATCTCCGTTTATTCGCTCATCTTCTGAGCGGGGCAAAGGTAGATGGAACACAGGGCGGGGAACTAAGTTGAATAACTGAACTAAAGGTTCAGCCTCTTAAGTCCGATGAATGGGGAGGTGCAAGCTATGGCTTCAATGCTCTGGATCCTTCTGCCGGTCTTCGTGGCCGCCGGTTCAGCCCTGCTGGCCTTCTACATCATGCAGGCGAAACTGGAGGTGGCGGTCTCAAAGGAACGCGAATCGCTCGCCGAGGCGAATGCGGTCATCCGCTCCCAGGAGAAAATCGTTGAAGAAAAGGTGAAGACGGCGGAGGAGTCGGCGATGCGCAAGTCGCTCGAACAGTTCCTGGGCGAATTCCGCGTGGAAGAACGCCACTACATGCGGGAAAACAAGTCCATGTTCCTGAATCGAAAGGCTTTGGTCTTGCAGGAGCGGCTCTACTTCCGCAACATCCCGCTGTCAAACTGGGTTGAGCACGAGATGGTCGTGGAAGAAGGTAGCGACATCAAAGGACTGGCCAAGCAGGCCTCCATCTTCAGCACCAGATCGCTGTCCAGTGACGAGTTGCGTCAAAACGCAAGACTTCTCAAGGGCGGGAGCGAAGCTCGCACGGCGTAAGCGCACACCTACTTTCCCCAGATCAAAATTCGCGCGGCAACAGCAATCAAGAAGATCGCGTAGAGTTTCCTGACCACCTCAGGCGACATGCCCAACGTAATACGCGCCCCAAAATAGGCGCCAATGAACAAGCCCATGGCGATCAGACCGGCATACTTGAGATTAATGTGGCCGTTGCGGTAGTATTCCGCCGCGCCCAGCAGCCCCACCGGGGGGATGAGGGCGGCCAGAGACGTGCCCAGGGCAGCGAACTGCTCCATTTTGAGGATGAGCAGAAGCGCCGGCACGATGATGAGTCCACCGCCGATGCCAAACATGCCGGAAAGTACGCCGGCGGCCAATCCGATTGCGACCAAGGTAATATAAATCATTCCGTAGGGGAGGATACCAAATTCCACCCCGGCTGGCTGTAATCCTCCGCACGGCGGTCTTCGTCAAGTGGAGTAGGATGGGCGCATTGGCCGACCAACTCGTCGCGGTAGCAGGAAAAGCGACGCCGGTCTCGAACTTCACCGGATGGATGATGTCCGAGCAGCGGCGGGTCTTCCTTCTCTGTAGGAGAATGTTGAACGATCCGGACGAGGCGGACTCAACAGCTCAGGACGTCTTCTTTAAGGCGTACAAGGCCTTACAGTCGCAGACTGAATCGATCGACGATCCCACGAAATGGGTGACGAGGATCGCGGTCAATGCGTGTCTGGACAAGTTGCGCAGCCGCCGCTGGCAATTCTGGCGCCGGCGGCCGGAGGCTGAGGATGAACAGCGAATCCTGCGCATGGCGCCCAGCGCGTCGCCAGACGCCGAGCAGCGGGTTTTGGCGGGTGAGATTGGCGGGAGGATCGAGCAGGCGCTTGCGAAGCTCTCCGATCGCCAGAGGGCGGTTTTCATGTTGAGGCACTATGAGGATTTGCGGCTCGAGGAGATTGGGGCCGCGCTCGGTTTGGACGTCGGCACGGTGAAAGCTCACATGGCTCGCGCCGTCGCGAAATTGAGAGTTGAGTTGCGGGATTTGTACTCGTTGGGCGCGGAGAGTGGCGAAGGAGGCCGGCCATGACGCAGTTGTCGAATGGGCCGTTCGAACGGCACTGGAATCGGGAAGACATGGTTTTGCATCTCTATGGCCTCGATCCGCCCGAAGGGCTGAACACCGCTCACCTCGATTCGTGTGCGCAGTGCCGGACACAATGGAACCAGTTGCAATCCCGGCGGCAAGCGAGCCTGCGCGGCGAAGCGCTTACTGAAGATCAATTCAGGAAGCAGCGCCAGGCGGTGTTCGCGCGGATTGAACGGCCGTCGAGGCCTGCTCCCCTGTGGGGACTGGTTCCGGCCGCAGCCACGGCGCTTCTGTTGGTGATGGGCATTGCAACTCAGCCGCCGCGGCCGTCCGATCCGGTGCAGACGGCGGCGATCACCGCCAGTGACAGGGAGTTGTTCAACGAACTTAACGAATTGTTGAGTCAGGATACGCCGCGCGGTGCGGCGCCGATACAAGCATTGTTCAGTGAGCAAACCAGCGGGGAGGCACAGTGATGAGGAAGCTGTTTCTGTTTTGCGGTCTTCTGGCGGCGCCGCTTTTGGCCCAACCGCCGAGGGGCGCGTTCAACTGGTGGGAATCGCCGCTTGCCGGCGACATCAACCTGTCGGAAGACCAGCGGGTGAAGATCCGCGACACAATCCGGGAGTTCCGCCCGAAGCTGATCGATTTGCGGGCGGTCATGGAGAAGGCCGAGATCGAAACAGAAGAGGCGTTGAACGACGATAGCTTCGATCAGAAGCGCGCTTCCGAGGCGATCGAACGTCTAGCGACGGTGCGTGGCGACATGACGCGCGTCATGTCTCAGATGAGCATCCGCCTCAGGTCGATTCTGACGGCCGAGCAGTGGAAGGATCTACAGAAAAAGCGGCGCGCCATGGTTGGCCGCCAGAGTCCGGGCATGGGCGGCGCGCCCGGCATGCGTCAGGAGCCGGGAAACCGTCCGATGCCGCAACGGCGGATGGACCGGCGTATGCCCGGGATGGGCCAGCCGGGTCCGGGCCCGGCGCCGACGCCCCCGCCCGGCGATGAGGACGATAACTAGCGCATCCGTCGAACCAGCAACGGGGCTTCAAGCAGACTGAGCCGGCAGCGGGACGAGCGCCCGCCGCCGGCCTTTCTTATTCCGGCAATGCCTGGAGATGGACGTCGAAGGGGTGTGAACATCGGCGCTGTTCAGGCTTGCCGGCGGGTTGTCCGCATATGGTCAGCGCGGTCTTCATCGTCGGCAGATCTGCGGGTACGGTGAACCGGATCACGTCGATTCCGGCCGGATTCACCGCATCGGGCGGAGTTGGTGCGAATTCGGTAATCTCGCGGTCGTGCAAACGAAGCCACACTGGCATCTCAGCCAGTCTGATGCCTGTCACCTCGAGCGCCAGCACACCACCGGCAGTAACCGGGGCCGCTTCCGAATTCACCGTGCCGCTTGGGTTGATCGCCCGGGCTACAGCGGGCGACACCGGCACGAGGTCGAACTGGTAGGGAACGCTCAGCCGCGCGTCGACATCCACGATCACGGACGCCTGGGGCGCATCCGGCAGAGCGGCAGGGATTTCGATCCATAACGTGTCGGTCGAGGCGTCCAGGACCCTGGCTGGAACACCGGACACCGTGACCTTTGCATTGGCGCCAAACTCCATTCCGAGCACCACGGCCAGACTGCCAGGAGCCAGAGGGCTGGGGATGCGGTTGGCGGCGTTGAAGACGCCGGTGATGACGGGCGGCGGAAGCACCGGCGGTGGCGCAGCGGTGACATGCAGCGTGATCGGGTAGAGCATCTCTCCGGCATTGGCTAGGCCCGTGATGACCAGATCGGCCTCATAGGTGCCCGGAGCGAGGTCCGCCGGGAGAACATCAAAGCGGATCGAAGCGCGTTCAATGCCCGCGGGCGGGAAGAAACGCACCCAACCCGCTCCGTTCCGGTAGCGTACCGAGACCCGCCATTCGAGGATGCCGCCTCCAGCGTTGCGCACCAGCACGTAGCCGATCTGATGGTGAGATCCGGCCGGTGCAAAAAAGGTCAGAGGTGATTCAGCATAGCCAGTGATGCGCGGGTAATACGCCGCCGCGCAGTCATTCAGCAGCGAACAATCGTTCTGGAGCGCCAGCGGCACGAATCGCGGAACCGGGGCGTCGGACGAGACGCCTCGCACCGAAGAGATGGGAGCCATGAGGACGGACGGGCGCACTAAGGGTCCGCCGGAGCGGTATTCCGGAGGCAGCACGACGAACGCCGGAAACTGGAACGTTTCGCGGGAACCGATTGCCGCATCCAGCACTTCATAGACGGCGTATTGCATCTCCGTATCGGGATCGTACTCGGCGGCGCCCAACGAGCCCAAAGTGTTCAGGCCCGGCTGTGGGGCAAACACAAGTTCGCCACCCGATCCCGTGATGTCCGCGCCGCGGACGCGGGTCAGCAACAGCGAAGAGGTTGGGCCGGATTCGAATTCACCCGGAGACACTGCCAGTCCCATATCGCCCGCCGAGGTCGGCGTTTTCGCGGTGGAACCGGCGATCGCATCCGGGATGTAGATCATCGCCTGTTTGACCACGCCTTCGAACTTCACTAGAATCCGGACGCCGTTCGGCGCTCCCGTCGACTTTGAGGCGAAGGCGGCCGGATTGGCCTCTGTCACGCGCGTCGTTAAAAATGGAACCCGCATTGACATCAAGGTGTTGAAATCGAAGACTTCAGGCAGAGCCGCCGAGGCGTATTGGGTGGTTGTGGTGGCCGAGGAGGCTACGGTGAGCGTTTCCGCGCCCACGGCCACTGTCGAAAACTGAACGGGCAGTTGAGGCGTTCCGGAGAAACTGAGAGCGGCCATGACCGTCGTGCTGGATTCGGCGCGCAGGCCGGAGATCCGCATGCTCAACGCTCCGTTGGAGTCGAACATCGTATTGATGTTCTCGATGCTCACCGAGTTAAACGAGACCGGCCGGGCGGTGGCCGCGGCCATAGGGACCCATTCGCCTCCAACGGAAACCGAGAATTGAACCTCCGGCAACGTCTCTCCAGCCAGATAATTCGACATGACGGTGGAGACGGCCACGATAAAGCTACCCTGAAGCGGCGTAAACGGCGTTGCGCCCCCACACACAAGCACAATGTGCCCCAGCGGTTCGGCCAGCCCGCCCTGCCGCAACTGGGCGGGGGTGGCGCTCAACACGCAACTGGTTGCGGCCTGGGTGGAGGTTGCCAGGGCAGCAAGCGAAAACAAAAACACTGCGAGTTGTCGCATCATCCCTCCTCGCCCCATGTTGCCACACAAAATCGATCCGGGAGCCACAATTCCATCCCGCCGCGGCTGCGATAGAGTGGAAGCCCGGGAGCCTCCATAGGGCGAAAGTTGGAAGCGCTCCCCAAGAACTGGAGGTGCAAGTGAACAGATCCGTTTGGGCCACGCTGGCCTCGGGATTGATTCTCGCCGCGGCGGCGTACGGCGCGCGCGGCGACGTCCAAAAGCTGGATATCTTCCCGCTTGACAAGGAGCACAACCACGCATCGGCAATTGTCGAACTGCCCAACGGAGATTTGATGGTCTGCTGGTACCGCGGTTCGGGCGAGCGCACAGCAGACGATGTCCGCATTATGGCGGCGCGCAAACGCAAGGGCGCGGCTCAGTGGGACCCACCTTTTGTTCTGGCTGATGTTCCGGGATTTCCGGACACGAACCCCGTGATCTGGCTGGACTCGAAAAAGAGGCTCTGGTTCTTTTGGCAGACCATCGTTGCGAACCAGTGGGAAACGGCCGTGACCCAGGTTCGAATTTCATCGGACTATCTGAAACCCGGTGTCCCGAAGTGGGATGCCGCCCAAGCTCTTTTTCTCAGGCCAGATGGCATGCAGGCGCAGGTGGAGGCGTGGGCCGCCGTTCAGCCGGAGGTGAAAGCGCATCCGCGGTACGGCGAACTTCTGAAGCGCGCCGGCGACAAGTACTTTTCCCGCATGGGCTGGATGGGACGCGCGCACCCCACCGAGCTGCCCTCGGGCCGCATTCTGCTCCCGCTTTACTCCGACGGATATAGTTTTTCGCTCATGGCGATCACCGACGACGGCGGCCGGACGTTCAGGGCATCGAAGACGATCATTGGCGCGGGCAATATCCAGCCGTCTATCGCCAGGCGCAAGGATGGAACTCTGGTGGCCTATATGAGGGATAACGGCCCGCCGCCCAAGCGGGTGCTGGTGACCGAATCGAAGGACAACGGCGAAACCTGGAGCGTTGCCAGTGACACTGATATCCCCAATTCGGGCACCGGCCTCGAAGTCCTGGTCTTGAAGGACGGCCGATGGATGATGATCAACAACGATACCGAGCAGGGCCGGCATTCACTGGCTCTGACAATCTCGGACGACGAAGGCAAGACCTGGAAGTGGAAAAGGCACATCGAGTTGGACAGGCGGGAGAAGCAGCCGGGTTCGTTCCACTATCCGTCCATCATCCAGGCGGCAGACGGCAGCATTCATGCCAGTTACAGCGTCTTCATGAACCACATTCCCAACGGGGAGCCGCGCAAGACCATCCGTCACGCCAGGTTCAGCGTCGAGTGGGTGGAGGCCGGGGACCAAAACTAGACTGGCGATCAGAGTGGGCCGGGGACGGAGACAGACCGCCTCGATCGTCCGGCAGGGGCTTGCATTTTCCGGCAGTAGAGTTACATTGGGGGCGGAAAGGATGCCGCCATGTCTACGTCGATCGTCCTTCTCGCCTACCTTGGCGCGTTTCTCTTCGCGGTATTGTGCATGTATCTGTTTGGCCAGGTGCGATGGTACTGGCACGTCGCCGCCATAGTCATCGCGCTGGCCCTGGGTCTGATGCCGCCTGTTCCTGGCTGGCAAGGGCCGCAATTCGACATAATCGTAGGTTCTCTGTTCATCATCCTGTTCACATGGGGCGTGGGCGAACCGATCTACGATTCGCTCAGTCTGCCTCATTTCCACGGGCACAAGCATCACCACGCCTAAGAGGTTTGGGAAATAGTCGGCCCCGCGGGCTGTCACCGCGTCTTGCGAAGTCGCCTTGTGTCAGACTCCAGCCGTACCAGTGTGGAGCGCCACAATGCCGAATGTCATGTGCGTGAATTCGACGTTGACGAATCCGCATTCGCGCATCTGGACGGCCAGTTCGTCCGGCCCAGGGAACTTCCGTACAGACTCAGGAAGGTAGGTATAGGCGTCGGCCGAACCCGAGATCAGAGCGCCGATGCGCGGCAACACGCGGCGTGAATACCAGTTGTAGAGGGCGCGGAAGCCTGGATTGGGCGGTTGCGAGAACTCGAGGATGGCGAGTTGCCCGCCGGGGCGCAATATCCGGCGCAGTTCTTCGAGACCCTTGCGGTAGTTGGCGAAGTTGCGGAACCCGAAGGCGACCGTGATCAGGTCGAAGGAGGCGTCAGCTAAGGGCAACCGAAGAGCATCGGCCTCAAACAGACGGGTGCGGGCATTGCGCGAGGCCGATTTCCGGCCCGCTTCGACCAGCATCGGGTGGCAGAAGTCGCTGCCATAAACCGTCGAGCCGCGCCGCGATTCAAGGGCAAGCATCAAATCGCCGGTGCCGCAGCAAATGTCGAGGACCCGGGCCTCAGGCCGCAACAGGACCGGTGCGACGCGCCGGACCGTGCGCGATCGCCAATAGCGGTCGACGTGAAATGAGAGCAGATGATTCAGCAGGTCGTAACGGCTGGCGACCTGCCCGAACATCGAGCGGACGTAGCCGGCGGCCTGGTCCTCAGTGACGGCCCCTGGCGGTGTCGTCCCGCGCGCCGGGCCAGGATTGGGCTGCGGCTGGTTCATTGCAGCGAAAGCCGGATTGCCTCCAGCACCGTCGATTCATCGATGCCAGAAACCACTTCTGTCGATCCGATCGATGTCGCCAGCACGAAGTGGACAGAACCCTGAAGCGCCTTCTTGTCCTTTGTGAGATGGGACGCGACGCGGGCCGGGTCGAGTGAAGCCAGGGTGGGGAAAGGGCCGTAGAGATCGGCTGTCTCGACAATGGCCCGGCAACCGGATTCGTCAAGGCGGCCCGTGAGCCGGGACAGATGAGCGGCTGCCTTCATGCCAATGCCGACCGCCTCGCCATGAAGGAACCGGGTATAGCCGGTTTCGGCCTCAAGCGCATGGCCCACCGTGTGGCCGAAGTTGAGGATCTTGCGTAACCCGCCTTCTTTCTCGTCCGCCGAGACGACCTCGCATTTGATCCGGACGCTTTCGGCGATCATCGTTTCGAGCACATCAGGCTTCCTGGCAAGAACGGCGTCAGGGCGTGAGCGCATCAGTTCGAACAACGGCGCGCTGCGGATGACGCCGCACTTGACCACTTCCTGGATGCCGGCGCGGTATTCGCGATCGGGCAGCGTGGCGAGCAGATCCGGGTCCGTCAAGACGGCCAGCGGTTGATGAAAAGCGCCGATCAGGTTCTTGCCGCTGACGAGGTTGGCGCCCGTTTTGCCGCCTACCCCCGCGTCGACTTGGGCCAGTAGCGTCGTCGGGATCTGAATCACCGGAATTCCGCGCATGAAAATGGCGGCGAGGAAACCGGCAAGGTCGGTCACGATGCCGCCGCCGAATGCGACGGCGACGCTCGACCGGTCGCCGCCGTGCGCCACCATCTCCTCGGCCATGGCTTCCACCGAGGACATCCGTTTGTTCGATTCGCCGCCGGGAAAGTGGATCAGGTGAAAGTCGCGGCCACCCATCGACTGGGTCAAAATCGGGCCGTGGAGCGCCCACACGTCCGCGGTCGAAACCACGAAGACCCGGCCGGCACGCGGCGGTATGTATCCGGCCAGGCGCGCCAGGCAGCCCCGTTCGACCACCGCTTCGTATCGCGCCGTGGCGGTTGTGACGGCGAATGATGGCATATGATCGTTGTACCATGTGAGGTATCGAAGCCCTGAGTGACAGCATCCGGACGGACTTTCTCGTGGTCGGCGCGGGCGTCGCTGGCATGAGGGCGGCCATTGGGCTCTCCACCCACGGCAAGGTCCTTGTGGTGGCGAAAGACTCGCTTAAGGAGTCTTCCTCTGAATACGCCCAGGGCGGGGTTGCTGTTGCGCTCAGTGACGACGATGAGGTGAGCCTGCATGAGGCCGACACCATCGCCGCCGGAGATGGGCTCTGCAACGCCGATGCGGTCCGGGTGTTGGTGGCCGAAGGTCCGGAGCGGATCAAGGAACTCATCGATTGGGGGGCGGAGTTCGACCGGGACGGATCGGAACTCTCTTTCGCGCGGGAAGCCGCCCACAGCCGCAGCCGCGTGCTCCACGCGCAAGGCGACTCGACAGGCCGCGAATTGGCCCGGGCGCTCTATCACAAGTGCGCCTCGATTCCCAATATCGAATTCCGCAGCTACAGCGCCGTCGTCGATCTCATGATGGCGGAAGGCCGGGCAGCCGGCGCATATGCGCTGGATGAATCCTCCGGCCGGCTGATTCCCATCCGCGCCCGCGCGGTATTGCTGGCCACCGGCGGCATGGGCAGGCTCTACCGCGACACCACAAATCCCGATGTAGCCACCGGCGATGGCGTCGCCATGGCCTACCGTTGCGGCGCTACGGTCGGCGACCTCGAATTCATCCAGTTTCATCCGACCGCGCTGCACGTCGAAGGCGCGCCCCGGTTTCTGCTGTCGGAGGCCCTGCGCGGAGAGGGCGCACTGCTGCTGAACTCCTCCGGCGAGCGCTTCATGCATCGATACCATCCCATGGCCGAACTTGCGCCTCGCGATGTGGTTTCGAGGTCGATCGTCGAGGAGATGAAGCGCGAAAACTCGCGCCATGTTTACCTCGATCTGTCCGGACGAGGCTCCTTTGTTAAGGACCGGTTCCCACGGATCTATGAGACCTGCCTCCGCCACGGGATCGACCTGGATCAAATGGCTGCTCCCGTGCTTCCCGCCGCGCACTACGCCATGGGCGGTGTGGTGACCGACCTGTGGGGCCGGACCGATGTCGAAGGCCTCTATGCGGCTGGCGAAGCGGCCTGCACCGGCGTGCATGGCGCGAACCGTTTGGCCAGCAATAGCCTGCTTGAAGGGCTGGTCTATGGAGCGCGCGCCGCCGTTGCGATGATTGAATCATCCGGGACCGGCGCCGCACCCGCTCCACCCCCGGAATTCCTGGTGCCGGACATGGGCGAGGACGATCTCCGCTGGTGGAGTTGGGCCGAGGCTGGACTTCTCAGGTCCGGCGAAGGCTTGAACCGGCTGATTGCGAGGCTGAAGCGGGCTCCGATGAAACAGCGGGCTCGCGTCACCCGCGCCGCCGCGGAATTGCGGGCCATGCACCTTGTTGTGACGCTGATCGCCCGGTCTGCACTGGCGCGCGAAGAGAGCCGGGGCGCCCACCGGCGGATCGACTATCCTGAAAGTTTGGACGCCTTCAAGAAACACTCTCGCGTCAGTCTCTCATCCGATGAAATCGCTTTCAGCTAGCCGCCATTCTCACAATCCGCTCCCTCTGCGTACCGCCGCTGTCGCCTCCGGCAGCTGTTTTGCGCTGCTGGCGAGTCTTGAGATCATGCAGGTGGGCCCGGAAACGGCGTTGTGGGCCACTCCCGCCATCCTTGGCGCTGCAATCCTGATCGCTTGGGCTGCGGAATCGGCCCAGTTCTATATCGCGCAGGGGTTTGCGCTGGCCATTCTTGCGTGGCTCCAGACCTTGCCCGAGTTTGCCGTGGAAGCCGTGCTGGCCTGGAAACAGCAGGTACCGCTGCTGCTGGCCGGACTGACCGGCGCATTGCGGCTGCTCACCGGCCTTGGCTGGCCCATGATCTACTTCACGGCTGCTCTCTTCCACCGGCGCAGATATGGCAAACCGATGGGATCGATCAAACTCCACGACGAGCATTGCGTCGAGGTTGTCGGGCTGCTGGCGCCGCTCCTGTACATGTTCATCGTCTGGTACAAGTCCACTCTAAACCTGATCGATGCCGCTGCCCTGATTTTGATCTACGCCCTATACCTCGTCGTGCTTTCTAAAATGCCGCCTCAGGACGCCGAGGGCATCGAGGATCTGGACCGCGTACCGAAGGCGATCGTGACCGCGCGCCCCGCCATCCGCAATCTCGCGATCGTCGGGCTGTTCGCCGGCGGGGGCGCCCTGATCTACTTCACGGCCGAACCCTTCCTTGGCAGCCTTCTGGCCGTGTCGGCGATGATTGGAGTCCCCAGTTTCGTATTCGTACAGTGGGTGGCCCCGTTTGTCAGCGAATTTCCGGAAAAGGTCTCGGCATTCTATTGGGCCCGCACCGTCGACCGGGCGCCCATGGCGCTAATGAACATGGTCTCGTCCAACATCAACCAGTGGACCCTTCTGGCTGCGATGCTGCCGATCCTGTTCTCGATCAGCCGCGGCGCGCCGTCCGGGATCCCGTTCGATTCGCAGCAGGAACTCGAACTGCTGATGACCATTGGCCAGTCGCTTGTCGCCATGATCTTTCTCGTCAACATGGAAATGATGTGGTGGGAGGCCGGGACTCTGTTTTCGCTCTGGTTCATTCAGTTCCTGGCATCGCCCGTCCATCCTGGCGAGGAGTGGTGGCGGATGCTGGCCTCCCACACCCACGAATGGGTCACCTGGATCTACTTCATCTGGTTCGGCGTCGAGGCCCTGCGAGCGATCATCGGCCACCGGAAGCCGGCCGCCTTTGTTCTGTTCGCTCAAATGTGGCGTACCCACATCCGGCCTCCGCGCGCGGCGTAGACTGGAATCAAATGCGGACATATGAGGCAAACGCCCGGATGCACGGCACGACGATTCTCTGCGTGCGGCGGGCCGGCAAACTCGTGCTGGCCGGCGACGGCCAGGTGACGCTCGGCAGTGAAGTCCTGAAGGCCACCACAAATAAACTGAGAAAGCTTTACAAGGACAAAATCGTCGCCGGTTTCGCCGGTTCAACAGCCGACGCCTTCGCCCTCTTCGCCAGGTTCGAAAGCAAACTGGAAGCGCACAACGGGATGTTGCCCAAGGCCGTCGTTGAACTGGCCAAGGACTGGCGCAACGATAAGGTCCTGCGCCATCTCGACGCCTTGCTGCTGGTAGCCGACTCGAAGAATATCTACATCATCAGTGGCCAGGGCGATGTCATCGAGCCCGATGGCGATTGCGCCTCCATCGGTTCCGGCGGCGGCTTCGCCAAGGCGGCCGCCACGGCCCTGCTTGAGAACACCAAACTCGGCGCGCGCGAAATCGCCGAGAAGGCCATGAAAATCGCCGCCGACACCTGCATCTACACCAACCACAACATCGTTTATCTGGAGCTTGTCTGACCCATGGTCATCTATCTGCCCGGCGATTCCAACCGTGACGAGCCGTTGCTGGACGAGTTGACGCCACGCCAGATCGTGGCCGAGCTCGACAAGTATGTTGTCGGCCAGGCCGACGCCAAGCGGGCCATCGCCGTCGCTCTCCGCAACCGCATCCGCCGCCGCAAACTCGACCCGGAGATGGCCGAGGAGGTCCTGCCCAAAAACATCCTTATGATCGGCCAGACGGGCGTGGGCAAGACCGAACTGGCCCGCCGCCTGGCGCGGCTGGCCAACTCGCCCTTCCTCAAAGTCGAGGCGAGCAAGTTCACCGAGGTCGGCTATGTCGGCCGCGACGTCGAATCGATGATTCGCGACCTGGTCGAAATCGCCATTGACATGATCCGCGAGGAGAAACTCGACGAGGTCGCCGACCGCGCCGAAACCGCCGCCGAGGAGCGCCTGCTCGACGTCTTGTTGCCGCCTTCGGCCGAGCCGAGCGAGACCGCCGAGAAGACGCGCGAGAAGATGCGCGAAAAACTCCGCAACGGCCGCCTCGACGACCGGGTCGTCGAAATAGACGTCCGTGAACGCCCGCCCAATTTTGAGGTTTTCTCCAACACCGGAAGCGAGGAGATGGACGCCAACCTGCGCGAGTTCCTCCCCGCGCTCTTCGGCAACCGCTCGCGCAAGCGTTCGATGCGCGTCGCCGAGGCCTTCGAGTACCTCGTCCAGGAAGAAGAGCAGAAACTCATTGACATGGAGCAGGTCACCCGGCTGGCTGTTGACCGGGCAGAGCGCAACGGCATCATCTTCCTTGACGAGGTGGACAAAATCGCTGGCCGCGAAGGCGGCCACGGGCCGGATGTCTCTCGTGAAGGCGTGCAACGCGACATCCTGCCTATCGTCGAGGGAACGACAGTGAACACCCGGTACGGTTTTATCCGCACGGACCATATTCTCTTCATCGCCTCTGGAGCTTTCCACGTCAGCAAACCGTCCGACATGATCCCGGAACTCCAGGGCCGGTTTCCGATTCGCGTCGAGTTGAAGGCGCTCACCGAACAGGATTTCGTCCGCATCCTCACTGAGCCAAAAGCGGCGCTGACCAAGCAATACGCCGCGCTGATGGAAACCGAAGGCGTCCAGTTGAACTTCACCGCCGACGGCATCGCCGAAATGGCGCGCATGGCCGTGGTCGTCAATGAAGCGACCGAGAACATCGGCGCGCGGCGGCTGCATACCATCCTTGAGCGGGTCCTTGAAGAGGTTTCTTTTGACGGGCCGGACTTGAAAAAGAAAAAGGTGACCGTCGATGAGGCATTCGTCAGGCGCCGGCTGGAAGGGATCGTCGGCGACCAGGACCTGAGCCGGTACATCCTGTGATCCCGAGGCTTCATTCCGCCGCGGCGCTCTTGCTTGCCGCCGTATTGGGCGGCTGCGGTTACGTCGGCTCGCCGTTGCCGCCGGCGCTGAACATCCCGGTCGCGATTACGGACCTGGTGGTCGAGCAACGCTCCGGCCGCATCGAAATCCGCTTCACTCCATCGTTGAAATCGACCGACGATTTGATCCTGAAGTCGCTGTCCGCGATCGAACTCCGCGCCGGAGAAAATCCTGACGCACCGGTTTTTGACATTCACCGTTGGGCCGCGGCCGCAAGGAAGATCGACGTTCCGGCCGTTTCCGCCGGTCCGGTCGAAATTGAGTTGCCCGTGGCAGGTTGGGAAGAAAAGGACATCATCTTTGCCGTGCGTTCGATTGGTCCTGGCGGCCGTCCGGGAGAGTGGTCTCCGCCAGTCTCGCTGCGCGTCGTCGAGCCTCCACAGGCGCCGGCCGGGTTGACGGCCGAAGCCGCGCCCGGCGGGGTTTTGCTGCGGTGGCAGCCAGGCGGCGGCGGGTCAGTCAGGGTCTACCGGAAGTCGGGCGACGAGAAGGAGGAGGCGGCCATTGGCGCGTCCACGGAAGGAACACAGTTCCTGGACGCCGGCGCGGTCTTCGGCACGGAACACATCTACCGTTTGCAGCGTGTGATCGACACCGGAGGCCGCGAAGCCGTCAGCGAATTTTCTCCACCCGTCTCGATCAAGCCGGTTGACATCTTCGCCCCCGCGGTTCCGGTTGGCCTCATCGTTCAGGCGGGCATCGGCGCCGTCGAACTGGCATGGGACCGCAATGGGGAGCCGGATCTACGCGGTTACCAGGTCTGGCGCGCCGAGGGCCAGGGCCAACTGGCGCGTCTCAGCGAGCCTGTCGGGACCGCGTCTTTCACCGACAAGTCGGTCAAGCCCGGTGTCCGGTACCGCTATGCCGTGTCCTCACTCGACCAAGCCGGAAACGAGAGCAAGCCCTGCCATGACGTCGAAGTGCTCTATCAGTGATAATCCTTGTCTGAAAGCAATTAGCGCCAATGACCAGAAACGTCAGATTCACCCGTGATCTCACCCTCAGCGTGACCCAGCCCGACGGTTCCCCCGGCGTGTTCCGCGGCGTCCTGGATGATGCCGGAACCATCTTGATGCCTGATGGCTCGAAACAGGCCCTCGACGAAGTTCGCTTGCTTCCATGCGTCTCGCCGTCGAAGATCGTCTGCGTCGGACGCAACTATGCCGACCACGCCAAGGAACTGGGCAATGCCGTACCCGGCGAGCCGATCATCTTCCTGAAGCCGCCGTCGTCGCTGAATGCTCACGGCATGCCAATCGTTTTCCCGGGCTTGTCCAGCCTGTTGTCGTTCGAGGGCGAACTCGGGCTGGTGATTGGGCGCCGCTGCCGGAGTCTGGCACGGCAGGATGCTTGGGATGCCGTCGCCGGCTTCACCGCGGTAAACGATGTGACGGCTCGCGATCTCCAGAAAAAGGACGGCCAGTGGACCCGCGGCAAGGGCTTCGACACCTTTTGCCCGGTGGGCCCATGGTGGGTGCCCAAGGAGGAAGTCGACTTTGACGCCATCCGCGTCCGGACTTACGTGAACGGCGAGTTGAAACAGGACGGCGCTGTGACTAGCATGCTCTTCAGCGTGGACGCGATCCTCGAATACGTGACACAGTTCATGACACTGGAGCCGGGCGATTTGATCGCCACCGGAACGCCGCCTGGCGTGGGGGCGATGAATGTGGGCGACACGGTGCGCGTCGAGGTGGCCGGCGTGGCGGCGCTGGAGAACCACGTGGTGGCCGGATAGACCCTTCTTTGGAGCCCCGTTGTATTTTGGTATTTGCCCCCGCCATCATGATCTGATCAGGCCGGGGGAAAGGTTGCTCGATAGTGTCCCCTGCCTGGAATCCACAACTGGCCATCGTGCTGGTCTCGTCCGGCGCCTTGGTTTCCGCGGCGCTTTGGCTCATCTTCCGCCGCCGTCCCTCTCACGAGGAGCGAGAACGGCGTAGGAGGCTGAGGGTCAATTCCTTCCGCCGGGCAATTGAGGGGGTGGTGAATGAAGCCGACGACGATTTTGTCCACTACCAGTACGAGTTGCGCGGCGTCGCGTATTCAGCCTCGCAGGATGTTTCCACACTCTCTGACCTTCTGCCCGCCAATCGTGGGCTGCTTCTCGGTCCAGCTAGTGTGCGCTTCGATCCGAGGAATCCGGCCAACTCCATTGTGATCTGTGAACAGTGGTCGGGAATGCGTTCAGGCGCTCCGGTTGACCAGGGCGGCGGGGAAGATCAGGAGGCATGAGGATGCTCGCAAATACAGCGAAACAGGCAGCGGTAGCGGGGATGGTACTTCTGCTGGCAGCAGGATTGGGGATTTCGGCAAACCGGTACGGGAAGCCTAAGACGGTCATCCATGTGGTGACACTCAATTACGTCGAAGGGACAACCGACGCGCAGAGAAAACAAGTTGTCGATGGCATCGAGCGGATGGCCTCCCAAGTTCCGGGCATCCGCAACGTCTGGTTAAAGCCGGTCCGGGTCCAGGGCTATCAGCATGAGCGTCTTCCTGGCGGCCGGGACAAGTATCACCGCATGACCGACATCTTCGTGATCGAATTCGAGTCGCTCCAGGCCCTGGACGCCTGGATGAACCACCCTGCCCATAGGGCCTGGGAAAAGGTTTTCGTCCAGGTGCGGGAACGCTCGGCGGTTTCGAGCGTTACAAACGACTGATCCGAACCGCTTGGTTCGGAATTGAGCTGTCAAAGGTCCAGTTGGCCGCCGCGCTATTCTGAAATGAATATGCGCAGAGTCGTTCTCGCCCTTGTTTTGCTGGCCCTGCCGGCTTTCTCTCAGAAATTCGAATTCTGGCCAGGCGCTCAATACGACGCCGCGATCCCCAGCCCGGAAAAGGTGCTTGGCTATCCAACCGGCCAGAGACACGCCACTCACGCAGACATCGTCCGCTATTTTGAAGCGCTTGCCGCCGCCGCGCCGTCGCGCATCAAGGTGTTTGAGTATGGGACTACGTGGGAAGGCCGGAAACTCATCTATGCCGTCGTCGGTTCCGAATCTAATATCGCCCGCATCGATCAGATCAAAGCCGGCGTCAAACAACTCGCCGATCCGGCCCGGACCAACGAGGCCACGGCGGCTAAACTCATCGGCTCGCTGCCCGCCGTCATCGGCATCTCGGCCGCCGTCCATGGCAACGAGATCTCCTCTCCAGAAGCGGCAATGCTCACTGCTTATCATCTGCTGGCCGCCCGCAACGACGCTCTCACCGCCAGCGTCCGGCAGAACGTCGTCGTCCTGATCGACCCCCTGCAAAATCCCGATGGCCGCGACCGCTTCGTGCAAAGTTACCGCTCCAGCGCCGGACTCGAACCCGATCCCAATTCGTTCTCCGCTGAGCGGGCCGAGCCCTGGCCCGGCGGCAGGTCGAATCATTACCTCTTCGACATGAACCGCGACTGGTTCGCGTTGACCCAGCCCGAGACCCGCGGCCGGATCGCCTATCTGAAACAGTGGATGCCGCTCGTCTTTGTCGACCTTCACGAGATGGGCACCGACAGCACTTACTTCTTCGCTCCCGGCGCGGAACCCTACAACCCGCACCTGACCAAGGAGCAGAAGGACCAGGCCGCGCTGTTCGGCAAGAACAACGCCAAATGGTTCGACCAGTTTGGCTACGTCTATTTCACGCGCGAGGTCTTTGACGAGTTCTACCCCGGCTACGGCGCGTCCTGGCCCTGGTATTACGGCGGCATGGGCATGACCTACGAAAACGCCTCGGTCCGCGGGCTGATTGCGCGCAAGTCGGACGAAACGCTCTATAGCTTTCCAGAGAGTGTGAAAAAGCAGTTCATCGCCTCGGTTTCCACCTGCGAGACGGCGGCGGCCAACCGGGAGTTGCTGCTCAAGAACTTTTGGAACTACGGCAAGTCGGCGATCGAGGAGGGCCGCAGGGAAGCGGTAAAGGAGTATATTCTGCCTCGCCGCGGCGACACCTCGGCGGTCGACAAGCTGGCCTATCTGTTGGCGGAGCAGGGCATAGAAGTCCGCCGCGCGCCGGCGGCATTTTCCAACGGCGGCAAGCAGTATCCTGCCGGCAGCTACCTGGTCGCGGCCGCCCAACAGCGCAAGCGCCTGGTCCGGACGCTGCTCGATCCGGTGAGCGAAATGGATCCTGCATTCGTCAAGGAACAGGAGCGCCGCCGGAAGAAGAACCTCCGCGACGAGATCTATGACGTCACCGCCTGGTCGCTACCTATGCTTTACAACGTCGAGTGCGTCCAGTCCTCCGAGGTAACCGCGGGCAACTTTGAAACCATTACAGGAGCCTACCAGCCCAAAGGGGCCGCCCCGGCGCGCGCCACTGTCGCCTATGTGGTGCCGTGGGGATCGCAGGCAGCGGGACGTTTCCTCACCGCCGCATTGCGCGCCGGCCTGCGCGTCACCTCGGCAGGCAAGCCATTCAAACAGAACGGCCGCCAGTTTCCGGCCGGCACACTCGTCGTGGGCGTGAAACAGAACGATTCAACCGTCCACGACAAAGTCGCCCAAATCGCCATCGCCAGCGGCGCCGAAGCCGTGCCGGCCAACTCGAGCTGGGTGGACGAGGGCATCGACTTCGGCTCCAACTACGCCCAGTTTCTGAAGAAGCCCGGTATCGCCATGCTCTGGGATGCGCCGGCGTCGTCGCTGGCGGCCGGCGCCACGCGATATGTGATTGAGCGCATGTACGGCTATCCGGTCACCGTCATCCGCCCGCAGGCTCTCGCCATGGCGGATCTGTCGCGATTCCACGTCCTGATTTTGCCCGACAGCGGCGGCAGTTATGCCGTTGCGCTCGGCCCCTCGACCGACCGCATCAAAAACTGGGTGCGGTCCGGCGGGACACTCATCGGCATTGGCGGCGCTCTCTCCTACCTTTCCAGCCCCCAAGTGGGCTTGCTGGCGCTCCAGCAGGAAGCGCTTGCTGTGGCTGAAACGCCCCAGACCCGCCCCGCTGATGCCGCCAAGCCGGCTCAGGCAGCTAAACCCCCTGCTTCCTCCGCCGCGCCTACGGCTCCGGCCGCTTCCACTCAGTCCGCCGCCGGACCTGTCCCTGGAAAGATCCTGACGAGCGAGGAAGACTACCGGAAGTCGATTCAGGGTGAAAGGGAAATGCCTGACGCCGTTGCCGGTGTCCTGCTGCGCGCCAAGCCTGATCAGGAGCATTGGATCGCCCACGGATTGCCGGAGACGATCCACGTTCTTTATGACGGCCGGACGATTTACGCTCCGTTGAAAAAAGACAAAGGAGTGAACCCCATCATCTTTGCCGGCCAAGACCAAATCCTGGCAGCCGGGGTCCTGTGGGAGGAGAACCGGAAGCAGCTCGCGTACAAGCCATTTGTCGTTGTCCAGGGCGAAGGACGCGGAACGGTGATCGGCTTCACGTCGGACCCGAACTTCCGGGCCTACATGGACGGGCTGAACGTCGTTTTCCTCAACGCCCTGTTCCGCGCGCCATCTGCCAGCGGGCGCGGCGGTGCAATGGAAGAAAACGAGTAGACAAGACGAACAAAAAACGAAAACCAAACGAACTCCCCCCTCTGCCGGAGAGTTCGTTTGGCCAAGAGTAACTCGTTATTGCTCAGCGACTTAGAGCAACTTCAAGACATCCGCCTCGAGTTGCTTCAGGTCCACTTCGCCAAAGTAGGACTTCACCTTCCGGCCTGCCTTGTCGTAGAGGAACGACGCCGGAAGTGCTCCAGACCACTTTGGATCAAGTGAATTAATGAACTTATCGTCATCTTTCACCCGTTTGATGTAGACCGGAGCCGGGACCTTCGTTTTGTCGAGGAATGCCGCCGCGTCCTTCTCCTGCTCGATCTCATCGGCCGACACCGTCACCAACTGAAATCCTTTGCCGCCCAACCGGGCTTGCATGGCCACCAGAGCCGGCATCTCCTTGCGGCACGGGACGCAGTAGGTGGCCCAGAAGTTGACCAGGACCACCTTGCCCTTGGACGAGGCGACCATCTTGCGATAGCCTGCGTCGTCAAGCGGTTTGAGATTGGCGGCGGACAGGGCGCCGGCGACGAGGAGGAGAGGAATCAGCTTCATCACGATTGTTTGTTTGCGCGCTTGATGGTGCAGCCAAAGGCTTTAGACTCGGCCACGGGGACAGCCTTGCCGGCTATGACGGCATCAAGAGCGTCCTTGAACGGGCGCTTGGTAATGCGGGCCTCGGCCTGTGAGTCGTCGATGGAGCCGTGGTAGATGACCTTGCCTGCTTTGTCGAATAGGAATACTTCGGGGGTGACCTGAGCGGAGAGCCGGTCGGCAACCTTGTTGTCCGGATCCTTATGGACGGCGAAGTTGAAGTTGGTCTGGGCATGCTTGGCGGCGGCTTCGGCCGACTCCGTGGCGTTGGAGTTCACAAAAACGAAGTCGATCCCCTTTGCCTTGTATTCGCTGTAGAGCGCCTTCATGCGGCCGTTATAAGCGTTTGAAACCGGGCACTGCACGGAGACGAAGACTACGGCTGTCGTCTTTCCTTCAAGCCCGATGGAAACGGGTTGTCCATCGAGGGTGGTGAGTTTAAGCGGCTCGGCCGCCGGGAGGATTGCCGCGCAAGCGGCCAAGGCGAGTACTGCATGCCTGATTGATTTCATTGACTGCTCTCCTTTTCCTTGTCCTTGGTTGTTGCCGCAAGCGGCAGGTTGATGACTGCGTCCAGGCGGGAGTCGAAGACACTGAGCATGCGTTTGTCGCTGGACAAATCGTTGAAGTCGGCGCGGACTTCGTAGTCGATGTTGGAGGACAGGTTATGAAAGCGGTACTTGCCATCAGCAGGAGTAATGAAGCTGGTGACTTGAAGGGACTTCAGGTTTTTGAGCTTGACGACGGCGCCCTTAGCCGGGTTGCCGTCGGGCAAGGTGACGACACCCTGGAGGTTACGGACATTCGGGTCCCGGCCTTTTTCTTTTTTTTGGTTCGTCCATTGGGCGGACAGAGGCAGGGCAAGGCAGAGACAGAGAGCGGCAATCGTCAATCGTCGTCGGGCCATGGGGTACTCCTCAAGTATGGGATGCGTCAGGGCGCGTTCGGTTTCAGTGTAAGGTAAACGTCGACACGTTCGCTGGCCGAGACAGATGCTTCCTTTTGCTCCGGCAAGAAACCCGGCGCTTCGGCGCGGACTAGATAACGGGCCGGGCCAGGAGGTACATAAAAGGCGAATTCTCCCCGCGCATCAGTCAGCGCGCGCATGGTTTTGAACTTTTTTACGCCAGGGGGTGGGGCGACCGAGGTCAGCGTGACTTGAACCCGGGCGAAGGCGAACCCAGGGTCGCGGAAAACGGTGCCGGCCACAACAGCCTTGCCGGGGTCGCCTCCAAACAGCACAGTCGCGAGAATTAGAAGGCAGAACAGGAGGACGGCCGGGCGTTTAGCGCCAATCCTCTTCGTCCTCTTCTTCATCCTCCTCCTCGTCCAGGTCGTCCTCGTCTTCATCCTCATCGAAGTCTTCTTCGTCATCGCCGTAGCCCTCGGCTTCGTCGGCGGCTTCCAATTCGATGGGGTCGGTTTGGGTCACGATGAACTGGGCCCCACACTCATCGCACATCAATTCTTCGCCTTCGTCCAGTTCACTTTCATCGACGTCAAACACGGCATCGCATTCAGGACAAGTCAGCATGTGGTTCACCCTCAGTCTTTCGCAGTGGCTTGTGGCCTCAACTCAGGATTGTCGCCGAACATGCACGAGGATGCAACGGCGATAAAGAGCAAAATTCAGCGAGCCCGTCCGGCCAGTTCTCTCTGCCGGGCGCTGGAGGCTTCCAGTTCGTCATTTAAGCGCGCCAGGGTGGCCGCATCCAGCGTGACCAGAGCGCTCTCCAGGCCTGATCCGGAGGAGATGGACTGTCTGACATGGCTGGCTCCAAGATGCAGGCACCAAGCGTCTGTCAGTTCCCGTCCGCGTTCGGAAGCCAATTTAAGGAGCGCGGCGTGAGGCAGAGCGACGACCAGTTCCCGCCGCTGCCGGCCATCGGAGACATAGTATTTCAGGTCGATGGCGTCGGCGTGACGGATCGAGATGGCGTTTTGAAGCCAGCGGAACTCGACCTGCCACTTGCGTCCAAACGGGTCGGAGACCTCAAAGTTTCGCAATTGCTCGCTCATTCAGAACCATCCTAGCGCAGGTCGGTTCACCCGGCCTGGAGCATCAGGCGTAGAGCGAGTTCTGCCTGACGAGGGACAGGAATTCGTCGCGCGTTTCCTTGCGGCGGCGCAGGACGCCGAGCATGGCTGAGGTAGTGGTGGCTGAATGCTGTTTTTCGACTCCTCGCATCATCATGCAGAAGTGCCTGGCTTCCATAATGACGCCCACGCCCTGGGCGTCCAGGAGTTCCTGAAGGCACTCGGCGACCTGTTTGGTCAGCCGTTCCTGGACCTGGAGCCGGCGGGCGAACATATCGACGATGCGCGGGATCTTCGAAAGGCCGATGATCCGGTTGTTCGGGATATAGGCGACGTGGGCCTTGCCATAGAACGGCAGCAGGTGGTGTTCGCACATCGAGAAGAACTCGATGTCCTTCACCAGCACCATCTCATCGCATCGCTCCTCGAAGATGGCTCCGTTGACGATTTCCTGGAGATCGGCCTGATAGCCTGAGGTCAGAAAGCGGAGGGCTTTTTCGGCCCGCATGGGCGTGGCGAGCAACCCGTCGCGCGAGGGATCTTCGCCCAACTCGCGCAGGATGTCCTCCATGTGGGCGGCGATCACGCCTTCCCGGCTGGGCTCAAGTGTCAGTTCATTGGTTGTTTTGGCGGTCTTCATGCCGTTTCCTCAAAGCTGATTTCAAAGATGTTGTTCGGCGTCTCGTGGATGCGGATTCTGAACAAGCGTGCAGCCGGGCGGGGCAGTTCGGTCTTCCAGTAGGCCAGCAAACGGCGAGCTGTCACCACGGCCAGATTTTCCGTCGTCGGCACGAGATCGGCGAATTCGGCGACCTCGGTGTTCAGGTCGCGACGGTCCATTGGGTTGATGATCGCTTCCCGCACGAGAGCATCGAGGCGGCTGAGCGGCAGCAGACGGCCGGTGACCGGATCGGGTGGGCCCGCGATGGTGACCTCAAGCACATAATCGTGCCCGTGGCCGTAGGGATTGTTACATTTGCCGTAAACGCGGCAGTTCTCCTCATCTGTCAACGCCGGCGCGTGCAGCCGGTGCGAGGACGAGAAACGGTAGACGCGGGTCAGGCGGACTTCATTCATGCGGTGCGCCTTTACGTAGTGTTGACAGCGATCCAGGCTCGCTGGCAGGCCAGGAGGCATGCTCTACCGTTCGCGGCCGATGCAGTCCGTTGCTCATGCGCCGGGGCCTTCGTAATCGACGTAGAGATCATTGCCTTCACGGAGGCGGACGCGGTGCAGTTGCGCCGGCGTGGCGGCGAAGCGCGGTTCCAGGCGGCGCCAGATCTCGATTGCGAGATTCTCGGCCGTGGGCACGACTTGGTCGAAGGGCTCAACCTCGTGATTCAGATGGCGGTGGTCCATCGGACCGACGATTTCGTCCTCCAGAATGGTCTTCACTTCCTTGAGGTCAATGACCATTCCGGTGAGCGGGTCAGGATCGCCAGAGAGCGTCACTTCAAGGACGAAGTTGTGGCCGTGGCCCCGGGGATTGGCCTCGTTGCCGTAAACCGCGAGGTTGGTTTCCTCGTCCAAGCGTGGAGACGCACAGCGGTGAGAAGCCGAGAATTCGATCCTGCGTGTCAGAAGCATCGCTGAAGAGGTCCCTGAAAACTGGGATGCGCGGGGGCTCCGTCTCGATACAATTATAGGGACGCATGAAAACAGAGAAGACAGTCAAGTTGCTTGAGATCGCCGCTGCCGTGGTGCTGGCCGCACTGGGGTATTTTGTGTTCGACAGCATCCGAGAGCGCGTGGCAAACGTCGGCGACACAGCGCCCGGATTCAAGGTGACGACGGCGAGCGGCAAGGCGATGACGCAAAAGGAGTTTGGCGGGCGAATCCTGTTGCTGAACTTTTGGGCGTCGTGGTGTCCGCCCTGCCGTGAAGAGACGCCGTCGATGAACCAGATGGCGCAGCAATTGGGGCCGAAGGGGCTGGTGGTGCTTGGAGTTTCGGTGGACGAGAATGAAGCGGCTTACCAGCGGTTCCTGGCGAATGAGAGAGTCGTCTTTGATACGGCTCTGGATCCGACGGGCGAGATCAGCGCCAACTTTGGCACCTACAAGTATCCCGAAACCTACGTCATCGGGCGCGACGGGAAAGTCCTTAGGAAGTACATCGGACCGCGTGATTGGACGTCACCGGATTTGATTCGCGACATTGAATCCCTGCTCTGAGGAGGACTGGAGATGATCCCATCGGAAGCGCGCCAGCGGCTGGTGGAAACGGTGGGGGTGAAGGGATACCTCGATAGAGAAGAGGATCTGCGTCTCTACGAATACGATGGCGGGGTGGATAAGGCGCGCCCGGAGATGGTGCTGTTTCCCCAGTCCGCAGAAGCTGTATCCGAGATCGTGAAGATCGCCAACGCCCACAAGATCCCGCTGCTCGGCCGTGGCGCCGGGACAGGATTGAGCGGCGGATCGGTGGCCGTGGCGGGCGGCCTGATGGTGTCGTTTGCGAGGATGAAGCGGATTCTCGAAATCGACCTGGAGAACGAACGGGCGGTGGTGGAACCCGGGGTGGTGAATCTGGATCTGACCGCCGCGGTGCAGGGTGATGGGTACTTTTTCGCACCTGACCCGTCGAGCCAGAAGGCCTGCACGATTGGCGGCAACGTGGCGGAGAACGCTGGCGGCCCCCATACGTTGGCGTACGGAGTGACAGTGAACCACGTGCTGGGCATGCAGATGGTGCTGCCCGATGGGCGAATCGTGGAAACAGGCGCCGGCGGATTCGATTCGCCGGGCTACGATCTGCCGGGCGTATTCACTGGCAGTGAGGGGACGCTTGGCCTGGTAACAAAAGTGACCGTGCGGCTGATGAGGAAGCCGGAGGCGGTGAAGACGCTGCTGGCGATCTACGACACTGAAGACGATTGCGGATTGACCGTATCGGAGATCACGGCGCGGGGCATCACGCCGGCGGCTTTGGAAATGCTTGACGGGACGCTGATGCGGATGGTGGAGGAGTCTACGCACGCCGGCTACCCGCTGGATGCGGCGGGCGTATTACTGATTGAACTCGAGGGTCTGGCCGAGGCGGTGGAAGAGCAGGCCGAGAAGATCATGGCGGCGTGCAAAGCGTGCAGAGCCAGGGACGTGAGGGAGGCGCGCAGCGCGGCGGAGCGGGAGTTGCTGTGGAAAGGCCGCAAGAACGCGTTTGGCGCGGTGGGGCGTGTGAGTCCGTTCTACTATGTGCACGACGGGGTGGTGCCGAGGACGCAGATCGCGCCAACGTTGCGAGCGATCAGTCAGGTGAGCAAGAAACGCGAACTGACGATTGGGAATATTTTCCATGCAGGAGATGGAAACCTGCACCCATTGATTCTTTTCGATGCCCGGAAGCCGGGCGACATGGAGGCGGCGCAAAGCGCCGGATTCGACATCCTGGAGCACTGCATCAAGGTGGGCGGATCCATCACGGGCGAGCATGGGATCGGCGTCGAGAAGATCGCGTTGATGGATAAGCAATTTCGCGCCGAGGCCCTGGAGATGATGCGCAAGATCAAGCATATGTGCGATCCGGCGGGGCTGCTGAACCCCGGCAAACTGCTGCCAGCGCGCAAAGGGTGTGCTGAAATCACGCAGCCGCCGGTCTACAAACCGGAGGACCTGCTTTGAACCGGCGCGAATTCCTGATGGCCGCGGCAGCCGCGCCGCGGACGCGGAAAGCGCGGATGAAGCCGGTCGAGCGAATGGATCTGGCTCTGAAGGGCGGTACCCCGGACCGTGCGCCGTTCAGTTTCTGGCATCATTTCGGACTACAGAATAAGCCGCCGGAGTTCCACGCCAAGGCGACGCTTCATTTCCAACTGATCTACCGGCTGGATCTGGTGAAGGTGATGAGCGACTTCCCGTACCCGAAAGGGGCAAGCGCGAATTGGTGGGAGTTGAAGCCGGTGGACAATCCGTTTCCGGCGCAGATCGAGGCACTGAAGCTGATCCGCGACGGGCTTCAGGGGCAGAAGTATCACGTCGAAACGATCTTCAATCCGTACAACGTTGCTGAGAAGTTGTCGTCGCCGGCCGAGGTCAAAAGGATGATGGCGGAACGGCCGCAGCAGTTGCTGGACGGGCTGGAAGCGATTACCAAATCCGAGGCTTCGCATGCGAAGCGGGCGCTCGATACTGGCGCGAAGGGCATCTTTCTGGCCATCGCAAATGCGCAGGACGCGGTGATGACGCGCGAACAGTATGAGAAGTTCAGCGCGCCGTTCGACAAGATGGTGTTGGAAGCGGCGACGGGCGCACCGTTGAACACGCTGCACCTGCACGGCAAAGGTGTCTGGCTGGACCGGTTCTGGAAGGGATGGGGCGATCCGGTGATCAACTACTCTGTTGTGGAGACCGGGGTGCCGATGGCCGAGGCAAGGAAACAGTACTCGGGCGTGCTCATGGGCGGTCTGGATGAGACGAAGGTGAAACGGGCGCGGCTGGCGGATTATCAAAAGATGATTGCAGAGGCCAAGGCGGCGGGTCCGAAGTGGTTCTGCGCGCCCGGGTGCTCGGTGCCGGACAGGACGAGCGACTCGAAGCTGTTCCTGATCACGCGGGCCGCGGCGGCGGGGACATAAAGATCAAGAATCGGCAGTGTCGGTGTCTCGGTGAGGGCAGGTTTTGCACTAACTTGATCGAGCAACGCTCCGGCGATACGCATTGTCGAAAAATACCAAAGGCACCCGCTCTTTACGTCTGCTCTTGATTTGGTGAAGCGGCGCGATTCTTGATGACTTTACCGTCCATCAAACGGAGGTGCCGGAGCGAATACAGAAACCTTGGGATAGTGCGTAGCCGATTACTGTTTGACTTTCTTCGCTCCAGATTCCTTACCAACAATCCACTCGGCAAAGGAATCCAAAGATACCGAATAGAAATCTTGCCCCGAACCGGGCTTCCAGAGGATGGTAGAGGGCTTGAGTCGAAGGGTGCCAACGATTTTGCCGCTGTCTTTTTGGATCGTCAATTCCTGATATACAGGAGCCTTGAAGTTGTACTTGTATGCAGGCATGTCGCCAGTATATCCCACAAAACGATATCTGTACATCGTACAAAAAAGAAGACCCCGCCTGGAAGTGCGGGCAACCAGGCGGGGCCTTCTTATTCTCTCCCCTGAAGCAGGGATTAGAAATTCACGATTCCGGCGAAGTCCTCGGGTTTGAGGCTTGCGCCGCCGACCAGCGCGCCGTCGATGTCGGGCTGCGCCATAAGACCCTTCACATTATCAGGTTTCACGGATCCTCCGTAAAGGATGCGGACAGCGGCGGCGGCGTCTTTGCCGAACTTGGCTTCGACGAGTCCGCGGATCACCTTGTGGGCGTCCTCGGCGATTTCGGGCGTGGCGACTTTGCCGGTGCCGATCGCCCAGACGGGCTCATAGGCGATGACGATCTGGGCGAACTGTTCGGCCGTGAGCGGCGCGATGCCGCCGTCGAACTGCGTCTTGAGGACATCGTTCGTGCGGCCGGATTCACGCTCTTCCAGCAGTTCGCCGACGCAGACGATCGGCTTCAGGCCGGCCTCAATGGCGGCGACCGTCTTCTTGCAAACCGACTCGTCGGTTTCGCCGAAGAACTGGCGGCGTTCGCTGTGGCCGATGATCACCCACTGGCACCCGGCGGCCTTGAGCATGGCCGGGCTGACTTCGCCGGTGAAGGCGCCCTCTTTGTTGGTCCAGTAGCAATCCTGGCCGCCAATACCGACCTGGCTCCCGGCGGCGCCTTCCACCGCGGCGGCGATGGCGACAAACGGCGGGCAGATGGCCACATCGGCATGGGCCGCACCGGAGACGAGGGGTACGAATTTCTCAAAGAAAGCTTTCGTGTCGGCCGGCGTCTTGTACATTTTCCAATTGCCGGCCAGCAAGGGTTTGCGCATGTTTCGATTTTAGCGCATAGAGGACCCTTCAGTCTGATTCGCGCCGGATTCTATGCGGGTTGCCGATCGCAGTGCTCGGCGAAGGCCTGTTTCAACGTCTCAGCGATTTCCGGAGCGGTGCTCGATTCGATCTGGAACCGGTGCAGAGCCCAAACCAGCTTGCCGTTGCGGAACAGAGCCATTGATGGCGACGACGGCGGGATGCCGTGCAGGTGGCGTTCGCGCAAATGGGCGACAGCATCGATGTCGGCCCCGGCAAAAACTGTGGCCGCGACATCCGGCCGCACGGCGTTTTGCATGGCGAGTACCACCGCCGGCCGGGCTTTTCCAGCCGCGCAACCGCAGACGGAATTGGTGACCATGAGGACGGTTTCGTTCGAGGAAATCACCTGATCGACATCAGCGGGAGTCCGGGTTTCGAGGACGCCGTGGCGGGACAAATCCTCACGCATGGGCGTGATCAGAACTTCGGAGTAAGGCATGCCTCTATTTTGGCATGAATCTGTACTTATTTGTATAGTCCGCGCCAATCGTTGCGGCGAACCTCAATCGGGTCGAGGAAAGCGGCCAGCCCGTTGACCAGGCTGACCTTGGTCCCTTCGGCGTTGTTCCAGCGGACCGGCACCTCCAGGATCTTCAGTCCATGTTTTTTGGCGATGTAGAGAAGTTCGACATCGAAGCCGAATCCTTCGATCTGCTGCTTGGAAGCGAGCAGGGCCGCGGCCTTGGCCGAGATCAGTTTGAAGCCGCACTGGGTGTCGCGGTAGGGCAGGCCCGTGATCAACCTCATCACCAGATTGAAGAATTTGCCGCTCATTTCACGGAACGGCGACTGATGCACGCCGATGAGGCTGCGGTCGAGAGCGCGGGAACCGATTGCGCCGTCGGCGTTGTGCGACTCGACGGCGGCGACGAGTTTGGTGAGTTCATCGATGGGGGCCGACAGGTCGGCATCGGTGAACAGGACCCAGTCGCCTTTCGCCTCCTGGAGCCCGTGGCGAACGGCATAACCCTTGCCGCGGTTGCCTGGGTTTTCAACCAAACGAACTCTGGCATCCGCTTTTTCCGCTTCGAGCGCCACCTGGGCGGTGGCGTCGCGAGAGCCATCGTTGACTACGATCACTTCGGAGAATGAGAGGGCGAGCCCGTCCAGGTAAGAAAGAACGATCCGCAAAGTCGCGGGCAGGCGCTTCTCTTCGTTGTAGGCCGGGATGACAATTGTGAGGGACTTCAAGTACGCCCATTTTATAATGGTCTTTCTCCCCAGGAGCCTAACACTTGTCCCTCGAACAGGAACTCTTTGACCAGCGCTTCACGCGCATCCGCGAAATCGAAGCGCTCGGCTACCGCGCCTACGGGCAGCGCTTTGACTTTTCACACACCATCGATGCTCTTCATGATCTCTTCGGATCCAAGACCGGCGAGGAACTCGACGCGGTGAAACCGCGCGTCCGCATCGCCGGCCGGATCATGACCGTGCGGCGCATGGGCAAGGCCGGATTCATGCACTTACAGCAGCGCGCGAGCCGCCTTCAGATTTACGTCAAGAAGGATGCCGTGCCTGAGCGCGACTACCAGCTTTACCAGTTGGTCGACATGGGCGACGTCATCGGCGTTGAAGGCTACATGTTCCGGACGCGCACGGGCGAGTTGTCCGTGCACGTCGATTCGATGACGTTCCTGTCGAAGAATCTGCTCGGGTTGCCGGAAAAGTATCACGGGCTGGAAGACGTCGAGATCCGGTACCGCCAGCGGTATCTGGACCTGATCGCGAATCCGGAGGTGCAAAAGGCGTTCGAGACGCGAGCGCGGATTGTTGGTTCGTTCCGCAGGCAGTTGGAGGCTCGTTCTTTTGTCGAGGTCGAGACCCCGATGATGCAATCGCTTTACGGCGGCGCTGCGGCGCGGCCGTTTGTGACGCATCACAACACGCTTGACATCGACCTGTACCTGCGCATCGCGCCGGAGTTGTATCTGAAGCGCCTGATCGCCGGCGGCATGGAGCGGGTGTTCGAGATCAACCGCAATTTCCGTAACGAGGGCGTCTCGACAAGGCACAACCCCGAATTTACGATGCTCGAGTTTTACCAGGCCTACGCGGACTACCAGGACCTGATGCGGCTTTCAGCCGAGTTGCTGAAGAATGTCGCAATCGATGCCACAGGGTCGCCAGTGGTGAACTACCAGGGTGTCGAGCTGGATTTCGGACAGGTGCGGCGCTACACGATCCGTGAGGCGGTTTGCGAGTTTTACAAGGGCAAGGAAAAGCCTTCGATGGACGACGTTCGCGATCCGGTTTGGCTCGGGCGTCATTCGGACCAGGCTACGGCGGGCGAGGCGCTGGTGGATATCTTCGAGCGGCATTGCGAAGATGCCCTGATTCAGCCGACCATCATTTACGAGTATCCGGTGGAGGTTTCGCCGCTGGCCAAACAGAATCCGGAGGATCCGTCGATGACCGACCGCTTCGAGATTTACGCCGCTGGCATGGAGATCGGCAACGCGTTTACCGAGCTGAACGACCCAAACGAACAGCGGAAGCGTTTCGAGATGCAGTTGGCGATGAAGGAGCGCGGCGACGAGGAAGCGCACCAGATGGATGAGGACTATCTGCGGGCGCTCTGCTACGGCATGCCGCCAACGGGCGGCGAGGGCATCGGAATCGACCGGGTGACGATGCTGATGACCGACGCGAAGTCGATCCGCGACGTGATTCTGTTCCCGTTGTTGCGGCCTGAGGGGCCCATCGGGATTGCGGACTGGCTTCGCGAAGCGTCGGAGAAGGGTTAGCCAACGTGCTGCGCGCTTTTGAGATCTTCGTGGCGGCGCGTTACCTGAGGGCGAAGCGCCGGGAGGCGGTATTGGGAGTCATTACCGTGATCTCGGTGGCCGGAGTCGGCGCCGGAGTGATGGCTCTGGTGATCGCGCTGGCGATCAACAACGGGTTCCGGTCCACCTTGGAGCGGACGCTGCTCGGAGCCACCCCGCATGTCGTTCTGCTTGAAAAGGAACCCGGCGAGGGTATCGCTGACTGGAAGCCCTTGTCGGCGAAACTGCGCGCGCTGCCCGGCGTGACTTCGGCTGCACCGGCGCTGTACGGTAAAGTCTTCCTCGCCGGTCCTCAGCAATCGGCCGAGGCGACGCTGAAGGGCGTCCTGCCTGACTCGGTAGAATGGCGCCATGCGATGAAAGAGGGATCGCTGGACCGGCTGAAGGAGCCAAACACAGTCGTGCTCGGCGCGCCGCTGGCGAGGCGGACGGGCATGACGCTGAATTCGTGGATCACGGTTGTCTCGCCGCAGGGCGAGTTGACCCCGCTAGGCCCGAGGGCGCTTCAGGTGAGATACCGCGTCGCCGGCATTTTTGAGGCCGGCTTTTACGATCTGGATAACTCCTACGCGATCACGTCGCTTGAAAACGCGCAGCGCCTGTTCTCCCTGGGCGACGTGGCGAACGCAATTGAGCTCCGGATTGTGACTCCGGCAGAGGCCCCGGCGATCGCCGCCGCCGCGGAGACAGCTGTTGGTCCCAAACTGGGGGCGACGCACTGGATGGAACAGAACCGTCAACTGCTCGGCGCGTTGAATATGGAGAAGACCGTCAGCCTGGTGACCATCTCACTGATTCAGTTTGTGGCCGCGTTGAACATCCTGACGGCGCTGGTGATGGCGGTGATGGAGAAGCGGCGCGACATAGCGGTTCTTCTTTCCATGGGCGCGAGGCGGAGCCAGATTGCGCGGATATTCGTCACGCAGGGGCTGCTGATTGGCGCGGCCGGAGTGCTGCTGGGTTTGGCGGCCGGTTACACCCTTGCCTGGTGCGCAGGGCATTATCAGTGGTTCCCGCTGGACGAAGAAATCTATTCAGTGGCCTATGTGCCGTTCGAGGCGAGAGCCATTGACGCCGTCTGGATCGCCGCCGTGGCTCTTGGAGTATCTCTGCTGGCCACGCTTCACCCGGCGCGCTCGGCGTCGCGCATTGAGCCCGTGGAGACATTGCGTTATGAATAACGCTTCGGCGCTGCTGATCCAGATCAGCGGTCATGACAAACCCGGCATCACGCACGCGCTCACGTCTATCCTTGCGAGGCACGGGGCAAGGGTACTCGATATCGGCCAGGCTGTGATTCACAATGCGCTGGCGCTCGGCATCCTCGTCGAGATGACCGATGCGATGCGCCAATCGCCAATGTTGACCGACATCCTGCTTGCCGCCCACGAGTTGGGAGTGACAGTTCGATTCTCCGCATCGACGTCGGAGGAGTACAGCGCCTGGGTGGGCGCACAGCAGAAACGCCGGTTCATCGTGACCGTACTCGGGCCTTCGATCGGGGCCGCGCATATTGCGGCAGTGAGCGGAGTGTTGTCGGAATCCGGGGCGAACATCGACCGCATCGACCGCCTCAGCGCCAGAACGCCGCTCAGCGGACTGGGCGGCGCGGCGCGTTTCTGCGTCGAGTTCAGCGCAAGCGGCGTCGTCGACGACGACGTGCTGCGGATGCGTTTGGCGGAACTGGCCACCAATGGGGACATCGACATTGCGTTCCAACAGGACTCAGTCTGGCGGCGGAACCGCAGACTTATCGCTTTCGACATGGACTCGACGCTGATCCAGGGCGAGGTGATTGACGAACTGGCGGCCGAGGCTGGAGTAGGGGAACAGGTGAAGGCGATCACTGAAGCGGCCATGCGCGGAGAAATTGACTTTCAGCAATCGTTCCGGCGGCGCGTGGCCTTGCTCAAAGGGCTGCCGGAGAGCGCTCTCGCGCGTGTGATCGAACGGATCCCTCTGACCGAAGGCGCCGAGCGTCTGGTTTACACGCTCAAACGGCTGGGCTACCGGACAGCGATCCTGTCGGGCGGATTCACGTTCTTCGGACGCGTCCTCCAACAGCGGCTCGGCATCGACTATCTGCATGCCAACACTCTCGATGTGCGCGATGGGGTTGTTACGGGCGAGGTCCCGGGTGACATCGTCGACGGCGCGGCAAAAGCGCGCAGGCTGGCCGAGATCGCCTCAGCCGAGGGGTTGAGCCTGGATCAGACGATTGCGGTCGGCGACGGCGCCAACGACCTTCCGATGCTGAGGCTGGCCGGGCTAGGCATTGCATTCCGCGCCAAGCCGCTGGTGAGAGCGTCGGCGGATCAATCATTGGCGTCGCTCGGGCTCGATGGAATCCTGTACCTGATTGGAGTCCGCGACCGGGAATTGGAGCGGCCGCCGGCCGGGTGCCATTGATTTCGGCGATTCCTTCGGATAACGTGAATCCGAAAAGGAGTCCCATGTCTTCATTGCCCGTTCTCTCCAATCCCTCCCGGCGTGGATTCATCTCCGCCTGCGCAGGCTGCGCTGCGGCATGTCTGGCCAAGGCGCCCTGCGCGTCGGCGGCGCCTGCACTGCTTGGGCGCAAGACGCGAGTCAGCGTCGTGTTTACTCAGGCGCCCAAAGACAAGGAAGGTTGGCCGTACGTGAACTTCGACTACGAGTCGAAGAAAAAAGAGATCATGGCTGGACTTCAGGCCGCTTCGTCGTTCGCCGAGTTCACTACGGCAACATCGATGAGCGCGGAGGATTCGAAGCGGATTCTGGAAGCCGGGCGGGACGCCGATGGATTCCTCGTGTTCCTGCTGGGAATCCCCAGTTTCGGGGCGGGCCGCGAAATTGGCCTCTCCGGACGGCCGGCGATCATTGTCGATCATCTTTACGGCGGCACTGGTGAGTTCCTGGGCGTGTACGGCCCAGCGCGGAAGCAGGGCCTGCCGGTTGCCGGCGTCACATCCAGCCGGTTCAGCGACGTGATCCAGGCGCTCCGGGCGCTCGATACGGTTCAGCGCGCCAAAGGTGCCCGAATCCTGGATGTCACCAAGAGAGACCCATCGCGGCTCACCGCCGATATCAAGGCAGCCTATGGCGCCGATGTTATCAAGGTCAGCGGCGCGGATCTGAACGCGCTTTACGATAAAGCGTCGCTGGACGACGCGAAACAGTGGGCGCAGGCGTGGATCAAAGGCGCCAAGAAGGTGGTCGAGCCGTCTCGCGATGAGATCATCGAGGGCGGCCGGATGTACGTGGCGATGAAAAACCTGCTGGATCAACAGAAGTCAAACGCCATCACGGTAGATTGCCTCGACCTCTTCTACGCGAAGCAGTTGCGGGCGTATCCTTGCATGGGTTTCTTCCAGTTGAACAACGACTGCCATATCGGCGCCTGCGAGGCCGATCTCACTTCTACGTCGACAATGGTGTTGATGACAAACCTGACCGGACAGCCGGGCTACATCTCTGATCCGGTGTTGGACACTGCGACGAACCAGATTATCTACGCGCATTGTGTCGCGCCCAGTAAAGTGTGGGGGCCGGACAAGCCGGCGAACGAATACCACATTCGCAGCCATTCGGAAGACCGCAAGGGCGCGGCGGTCCGGTCGCTGATGCCGCTGGGTGTGATGACGACATCGCTCGAGTTCCTGCCAGGGCGCAGAGAAGTGATCATGCATCAGGCCAAGGCCGTCGCCAACATCGATGAAGACAAGGCGTGCCGGACAAAGCTCGCCGCGACGCCGCGCGACGCCGCCAAACTCGCCGAGGACTGGCAAGCGGGCTGGCACCGCGTGACCTACTATGGCGACCACCGCATGGCCGTGGATGCGCTCGCCGGGCTGCTCAAGTTCAAGGTGACGATTGAGGGTTAGGCAGATCATCAATCAGGTGACTCCGGCTGAATGGCTGGTGGTCGTCTTTGCGCTGGTGAATGCCGCGCTTTACGCGTCGCTGACGCCGCTATGGGAGGGCTTCGACGAGCCATTCCATTACGGAGTGGTGAGGGATTACGGGCGCCTCGATTTGCCCGTGATGGGCAAGTCCGCGCTGGATGGCCAGGTCGCGGCTTCGCTGAAGCTTGTGCCTGTCAGCCATCTGTTGAAACGGAATCTCGGCGGCGGCGTGACTTTCGACGAGTTCTTCCGCTTGAGCCAGCAGGAGCGCAGCGCGATGCGGGAGCGGCTCCGCACGCTTCCGCGCAATCTTGCGCCCGCGGGCGGCAACTATGAGGCGCAGCAGGCGCCGCTGGCCTACGTGGTGATGGCAACCGCCGACAAGCTCTCTGGCGATGCGCCGTTGCCGGTCCGTGTCTGGCGCCTACGGATTGCCGCCGGCCTGATCTCGGCGGCGGCGTCTGCATTCGCACTGTTTTGGCTGGCCACGCTCCTGGACCTGTCGCGGGCAGCGAGACTGTGCGCCGTTTTCGTCGCGATGTCCGGGCAAATGTTTTATGCCACGACGGCTCATGTAGCCAACGATTGGCTGACAGTCTCACTGTTCCTTTACTTGGCGGCCGCCGGCGCGGCGCTGCTGCGGGAGCCGTCATACAGACGGGGGATGATCCTGACGGCGCTGCTGGCCTCCGCGCTTCTTACAAAAGCGTCGATGCTGGCTGCCGGGCCGTGGGTTGTCCTGATTCTGTTTTTGCGGTTGACGTGGCGTCAAGCTCTGGCCTCGATGTGGCCTTTGCTGCTGGCCGCGCCCTGGTATCTGCGCAATCTTCTGCTTTACGGCAACCTGAGCGGGATGCATGAGTTCGCCTCGCGGGCCGATGGCACATCGCCACTGAGTGCAACTCTTTTGGTTCCTTGGACCGACGCGCTCTGGCACATGGCGCGCTCGGCTATCTGGACGGGCAACAACTCATTCACGCCGATGTCGAGGGATTTGGTTGCCGCGGTGTTGACGCTGGCCGCGGTAGGGCTTTTGTCGGCTGCCGTGCAAGACTGGCGCAAGCGAATCCCCTCGCACGAAGGGCTGATGTGGCCGCTGGCCGGGCTGATGACGCTGTCGCTCGGCTATGCAATCGCCGTCTCGTTCTGGTTCACGCGGGGAGCGGCCTTCAGCGCCGGCCCCTGGTATGCTCAACCGCTGACGCTCCTGCTGATCGTTCTGTTGTGCAGCGTGTTTGCCAGGGCGCGCCTTCTGGGCAAGATTGCCATGGCCGCGGGCGCTCTTCTTTCGGCTCACCTGTTGCTGCTGACCTGGTGGGTGAAGTTCATCCCCCTCTATTCGGGCCTTGGTTCCGGGCGCGCCACGTTGCAGGGGATCTGGGATCTTTACTCGAACCGGGGCAGGGAAGTGGCGTCACGGCTCGCCGAGACTGCCATGGCCGGACCCGAACTCATCTTCGCCTTCGCCGCACTATCGTCCCTGCTGGCGATCGGACTCGGCTTGTATACCGCCGTCGAACAGCGCCGCGGATGAATCAGCGCACCGGCGGGACCCGCATCTTCTCGGCGCGGCACTCCGGCTGCGACACGCAGGGTGCGGGCTTCAGATTCTTGTCGAGGCAGATACGCACCTCACTCAGCACGTTGCGGCCGCACTGCACGCTCATCATCGACGCCGTCATGCCTGGGTTGGCGGCGATGAATTCACGCTTCACCTCGGCGGGCGCGATGAGAATCCACTTGTCCAGCTTTTTGAACCGCTCGGGGATCCGCACCGATTCATAGGTCTTCCGCAGCAGTTCGAAATAGCCTTCGGCGCCGAGCCCGGTGCAAGTCCCATGCTTTTCCCATTCATGCCGGATTAGATTCCGGCTCGGCATGATGTCGAGCATCTTGTCGATGTCCGGCAAGCCTGGTTCTGTGGAGCAGAACTCGGGCCACCGGCCGTTGTGATACTGCGGCCACAGCCCATGCACGATGAATGAGAACCGCCGGCCTGGCGCGCATTGCGGGTCCTCCGGGCGGCTGTCACAATAGCCCGGCGACCAGGATAGTGCCAGGATGTATGAATCGAATTGGCCTGGTTCCCCGCGCTTGCGGGACTGTTGCGCATCGAGGGCGGCGGCCTGGAGCGCCAAAAGCGTGGCGAGCAAGAGGGCGAATCGCATGGTCAAAGTAACAGCATAGCCCCATCGGCTATCCTGAAGGCTTGTGTGTGGAATAGCAGGTTTTACCACGCTGGGCCATCCGGTCAAGCGCGGGCGGATTTCCGAGGTCATCGCCACCATTCATCACCGGGGGCCGGACGGGCATGGCGTACACGAATCCGGCTGCGTGGCCCTGGGGAATGCGAGGCTGTCGATCATCGACGTCGACGCCGGTTATCAGCCGATGTACGCGAAAAACGGCGACGTCGTCATCGTTTACAACGGCGAGATCTACAACCACGCCGAACTGCGTGAGGAACTCGAAGCTCTCGGCCACCATTTCGACACTCGTTGTGACACCGAGGTTGTCCTCAAAGGCTTCGTTCAGTGGGACACCGCCTGCTTCTCGCGGCTTCGCGGCATGTTCGCCATCGCCATCTGGACGGAGTCGGAAAAACGGCTGGTGCTGGCCCGGGACCGCATGGGCATTAAGCCGCTCTACCTCTACCACCGCGGCCGCGACATCTATTTCGGCAGCGAACTGAAGACGCTTTTCGCTCATCCGGAAATTCCGCGCCAACTCGATCTCACTGGCCTTGGCTACTATCTCTCTCTCAACTACGTCCCGTCGCCCTACACGCTCGTCGACGGCATCGAGAAACTCGGTGCCGGTGAAATGCTCGAATGGCGGGCCGGCGAGATCCGGCGGGATCCATATTGGAATCTCCGCCTGTCGCCCCAACAATGGACGCTCGATGATGCCAAGACCAGCCTGGACGAGCTACTCCGCCTGTCAATCCGCGAACACCTGATTTCGGACGTTCCGCTGGGCGTTTGGGCCTCCGGAGGACTCGATTCTTCCACCGTGCTGCACTACGCCGCGCAGGAAGTCCCGAAGCTGAAGACCTTTTCGATTTCCTTCAAAGGCCACTCACACGACGAGAGCGAGTACTTCCGCACGGTGGCCGCGCATTACGGCACCGATCATCACGAGTTCGATCTCAATCCCGAGGTGGATCTCCCCAACACGGTGCAGCGATTAGTGGACTACTCCGATGAGCCGTCGGCCGACGCCGGCGCGCTGCCCGTCTGGTTTCTGTCGATGATGACGCGCCGCCATGTCACCGTCGCCCTGAGTGGCGAAGGCGCCGACGAACTGTTCGGCGGGTACCTGACTTATCGCGCCGACCACCTCTATCATCAGGTGAACCGCCTTCCCGCCTGGCTGCGCCGGACAGGCCTATCCCTACTGCGGCTTTGGCCCGTTTCCGACGACAAGATCAGCCTCGAATACAAGGCCAAGCGGTTCCTCGAAGGCTCGCTACTGAAGCCTGCAGCGGCGCACCTGTTCTGGAACGGCACCTTCAGCATGGACCAGAAACGGCGCTTGCTGGGCATCGGACGCCCAGCCGACCCCGGCCAATTGATGAACACTCTGCCCACCGAGGCGTTTGCCTGCGGCGATGTGAATCGCTTCCTCTGGCTCGATCAGCGCTATTACCTCGCCGACGACATCCTGAATAAGTGCGACCGCATGAGCATGGCGCATTCGCTCGAAGTTCGCCCGCCGTTTCTCGACCACCGGATCGTCGAGTTTGCCGCGTCTCTTCCCGAGAATTTAAAAGTGCGCGGCAAATTGCTCAAGTTCATCCTTCGCGACCTGATGCGCGGCAAACTGCCCGAAGCCGTGCTGACACGGCCCAAAGAAGGCTTCGACATTCCCGCGCATCGCTGGTTCCGCGGACCGCTCAGACCATTGCTGGATGATGTCGTCTCGGAACGGGCAGTGCACGAGACCGGCGTCTTTCAGTGGCAAGCGGTCGCGCGCATCAAGTCCGAACACCAGCGCCGCGCGGCGAGCCACGGCTACGGCCTATGGGGCCTTCTGATTCTGTTCCTATGGATGAGGAGATGGAAAATCGAATGCGCCGCCATGCGCTAATTGTCCTGTTGTGCGCCGCGGCCATCTATGTGCCGGCGCTGCTGGCGCCGCCGCACCTGATGGATGACGTGGACGCCGTGCAGGCGCAGATCGCCAGGAATATGCTCGAATCGGGCGACTGGGTGACGGCTCGTCTCAACGGGGTCGCTTATCTCGAAAAGTCGCCGCTCAAGTACTGGATGATGGCGGTCTCCTATGCCGTCTTCGGCGTGCATGACTGGGCCGCGCGCTTCATCGTCGTTGCGTCGATCCTCGCCCTCTGCTGGCTTGTCTTCGCCTTCGGCCGGTGGGCCTTTGGAGAGATGGAAGGATTTTACGCCGGACTCGTCATCGCGTCGTCCATAGGCCTTTTCCTGTTCACGCGCATCCTGATTCCTGATGTGATTCTCACCGCCACCGTCACGCTCGCCTTGTGGGCGCTGATGCGGACTCTTGATGACGCCGAGTCGCGCCCGCGCCTCTGGGCCTCGGTCATGGCGGCGTCCATCGGCGTTGGTCTGTTGCTGAAAGGCCTCATCGCCGCGGTGTTTCCAGTCGCGGCCGGACTGCTCTGGCTGGCCTTCACGGGCCGTTTGTTCGACATGGCGGCATGGAAGCGGCTGCGGCCCTTTTCTGGCGCCGCCATTACCCTTCTCATCGCCGCTCCGTGGCACGTCATCGCAACACTACGCAATCCGCCGTACTTCGATTTCTCGATGGACTCGGGCCCCGGCAAGTACCGCGGCTTTTTCTGGTTCTACTTCTTCAACGAGCACATCCTGCGCTTCCTCGACCGCCGCTGGCCGCGCGACTACAACACCGTCCCGCGCTACCTTTTCTGGCTGTTTCATCTGCTTTGGTTCTTCCCTTGGTCGGCCTACTTTCCGCGCCTGGCCAAGCTCGGTTACCGCGGCTCAAACCGGGCCGCGCAGGCGCGCCTGCTAATGCTTTGTTGGGCGGGTTTCATCCTCGTCTTCTTCACGTTCTCGACCACGCAGGAATACTATTCTCTGCCGGCTTACCCGGCGTTCGCGCTGCTGCTCGGCTGCGCCATGGCTGAAAGCTCATCGTGGATTCGCGTGGGGGCGAAGGCCGCCGCGGCCGTGGCGACGCTGGCGCTAGCCGCCATCGTCTTCATTCTTGCCAACGTGTGGAACCTGCCCGCGCCCGGCGATATCTCGCGGGCGTTGACCCAGAATCCTGAGCTGTACACGCTTTCGCTCGGCCACATGGGCGATCTCACGCTCCGCTCCTTCGCGTATCTCAAAACCCCGCTGGTCATCGCGGGCGCCGCATTCTTGTTCGGCGCGCTAGCCGCCTGGCGATGGCGCCAAATGAAGAGTCAGATCGGCCTCGCCGTCATGATGGTGCTGTTCCTGAACGCGGCTCTCGTCGCGATGATCACCTTCGATCCGTACCTGAGTTCTCAGCCTCTGGCAGCGGCACTCAAAAGCGAACTCGCCCAACGGCCCGGCGCGGTTGTGTTCGACAACCAGTACTACACGTTTTCGAGTGTCTTCTTCTACGCGGACCTGAAGCAGGTCTTCCTCCTGAACGGCCGCGTGAACAACCTCGAATACGGCTCCTACGCCCCCGGCGCGCCCGACGTGTTCCTGGACGATGCCGCGTTCGCCCGGCTCTGGTCGGGCGCCCAGCGCGCCTACCTGCTTGTCGAAAAGCCAGCGGTTGAGCGGATCAGGTCCATCGCCGGTCTCGGCCCGTTGCATCTCGTGAAAGAAAGCGGCGGGAAGTTCCTTTTCGTGAATCAGGCGCCGCCGGCGGGAGCGGCCTCATGAGTCTCCTCATCGACGTTTCACCGTTATTGCTGCGCAGCGCCGGCGTGAAAGCTTACGTCTGGCACTGGACCAAGGCTCTCGTGGACCAGGCCGGGGCGGCTGCCGTGCGGACTTTCCCGCGCATCGACTTCAGCGTCAGCCTGAATCACGAGCGCAGCATTGCCGGCAATCTGGAGACCTGCGCAGGGCTCGCCACTCTCTACGTAACCAATTACCTCCACCTGCCGGTCCTTGAATGGCGAGTCGGCGGCGTGAAGCTGTTCCATGCAACGAATCAGGTCCGCCGCCCCCCGCGCGTCCCCCTTCTCACTTCCACGCTGCACGATCTTACCTGCTGGTCGATGCCGGAAATGCACACCGAGGGCAATATCCGGGCGGACAAGGAGTTCGCCGGGCGGGTCTGGAAACGCGCCGATGCTCTGATCGCCGTCAGCGAAAACACGCGCCGGGATGCCATCGAATACCTCGGCCTGCCGCCTGAGCGCGTCGTCGCCATCCATTCCGGTGTTGGTGAAGCGTATTTCGGCGTCACTGAAGGCGAAGCGCGCGCCGCGGCGCTGAAGCACGCGCTTGTCAAACCCTTCGTCCTCGTCGTCGGCACCATCGAACCGCGCAAGAACACAGCCCGCCTCCTGGACGCCTGGGACTCGCTGCCACAGCACTACCGCAACGACTTCGATCTCGTCTTTGCCGGACCCGCGGGCTGGGCCTCTCCGGAGACTCTCTCGCGCCTCAAGCGCGGAACGAACTCTGTTCGCTGGCTCGGATATGTTGACGAATTTGACATGCCTGGACTGACTCGTGCAGCCTCTGTTGCCGCCTATCCCTCGCTCTACGAAGGTTTCGGTTTTCCAGTCGCACAGGCCATGGCGACTGGCACGGCGGTTCTGACGTCAAATGTTTCCTCGTTACCCGAAGTCGGCGCGGACGGCTGCGAATACGTTGATCCGTACAGCGTCCCTTCAATCGCCTCTGGACTGGCGAGGTTGCTTGATTCCGAATCACTCCGGCATCAACTCGGCGCATCCGGCGCCGCCACGGCCCGCTCAAGATACAGGTGGAGCATTTGCGCCGCCAGGTCGATCGAGTTATTCCGGTCGCTCGGCGCGCTCTGAGTTCCCCCGACATGACAATGGCGGCGCGTTGTGGCGAAATAAAGGAATGGCTGTGGTTCAAACGGTGTTCTCTGTCGCCACCCGGGGGCTCTGCGACGTGATTGACATCACCGACCAAGTCGAATCCGCGGTGGCCGAAAGCGGCATTTTGACTGGTGTTGTAAACGTGAGCGGACTTGGCTCTACGCTGGGATTGACGACGATTGAGTTCGAGTCCGGAGCAGTCCTGGATCTGAAAAAAGCGCTCTCACAGATCGCCCCTATGAATGACGATTACGCTCACAATGCCCGCTGGGGCGATCACAACGGATACGCGCATCTGCGCAGCGCTCTCATGGGTACTTCGAAGAGCTATCCCATTGCGGGCGGCCGGTTGCGTCTGGGCACCTGGCAGCAGATCGTGTTGTGCGATTTTGACGAGCGCCCCCGGCAACGCGAGATCACGGTGACAGTGTTTGGCGAGTGACGTCTCCGCCCCTTATCTTCTTCCAGAGGTACCTGACGCCGAGGCCCGCCTGATAGACCGGATTGTTATACGTAAAATCATTCCGGACAGTCAGGAAGAACTGCCTGGGAATCCTTCTCCACACGCTTGGCTTCGGCGCCGGTTCCGGCTCCATCGTCAAAAGAGGCGACCGGCAGGGGTTCAGTTCTAGCACCGCAATTCGCCCGTCGGTGTGAAGCTTTTGATTCGAGGAATTGATGTGTTCTCGCGGCGCCCACGGCCGCTCGATGAGTTCGGCGGCATCGACGCAGCCGGTCGCGGCCAGATCGTTGACCACCTTGGCACGTTCACGGTCCAGGCTGGTGTCAACGAGATGGGTGAGTTTGAATCGCTTGAACAGAAAGTCAATCGCCACGTCGTGCGTGGCCGAACCGGCGTGTACCGGCCTGCCGCGAAACTCGGACGGCTGGGTGAAGACTCGGGCATGGTGGCGTTTCGAGTAGTCGTTGACGGTCTTTGAAAGCTCGTAGTCCGGCGGCGCTTCGTCCAGCAGTTGTCCGCTCATGGGCGCCTCCGGGTAGTTGTGCGCTTCAGCCAAGGCCCTGAATGACCTCCATCCGGTGGCTTTCGTCAAGGGATCCGCCTCCACCCAGCCTGCTGCCCGGAATGCACGTTCCACCCACTCGCTCTCTCCCAGCAGAAGCAGGTTGACCAGGTCGGCCTTCTCTCCGGATTTTGCATCTCTGGTCGTCAGGGTCATCTGCGCCAGAATCGCTTGAAGATGCTCAGCTTCGTCACCCGAAGCGATCGCCGGCAGTGGGACCGTCAGGCCCTCCCTCAACACGATTGGACTCTCCATCCGGACGCGGAACTCGCTTCCCGCTGGCAAGTGGATCTCAGATTCCGGAAAACGCAGCGTTGCCGACGTTGTCCCAGCCAGCACGGCTTGGATCAAAGGGTCCCAGATAAAGATGTTCCGGGTGATTCCAGCCATCCGGTGGCCGAAAACGCTCGTTGCCCGTATGCCCTGAATGGACCCCTTTTCGTCCACCGTCTCCCTGGCATTGTCCACCGAGACGAGCTTGGTCTTGATTGGGACTGTCTCGCCGTCTGGCAGCAAGAGGGTATTGAAATCGAGGCGTAATGTGGCTCTGCCCCGCCGCACGCCAAACCCCACGCGCTTCACCTCGGCGATTTCGCCCAGCAGCCTCGCCCCCTTAGGCGCGCGCGCCCCGTCCTCGGAGCCTGCCAGGACTACCGCCTCGATTGGGGCGCCCTGCTTCTGGGTGTAGCTGGAAACGCCCGTGACTAGCCTCGCCTCCCACACCGTCCCCGCGGGAATGCCCGATGCGGCGGCGGCGGAAGCGGACAGTAATAACGTGATGGCGCGGCGAGAAAGCGTCAATCCGTTCTAGACTTCAGGTGAGCCTACTGCACAGGTCCTCGGACGCCCTGTCGAACTCTGCCGATGAAGGTCTCCTTAGGTGTATTCTACCCGGACGTGGCCCGGCTGTGCCGGCGCTGGCGGCTGTTCAGCGCACTCCTATGCGTCGGCTCGCCATGGGCGTCACGCAATTAGGGCGATTAGCGTTTCGTTTGGTCGAAGCTGAAGCGGATGCCCGTCGTGTAAAGCAGGTCGTTGCTCTTCTTGCCTGCAATTGGATTCGACAGGTACCTGTCCGAGAACCCGACGCTCCACTCCAGCCACTTGAAGACCGGCACGGCGGCTCCGGCGTCGAAGTTCAGACGGTACTCGCCCGTCTCTGAGAGGTTGGGGTAGAGAAGCGCCTTCTGGTAAAACTTCACCGATTTGAATAGCTTGTGCGAAGACTCCTCGCCCAGCAGGACTTCACCCGATTTCCTGATCAGTCCCGTACCAAATTTTTCACGGTTGTACACGCCGCCAGCGTTGAAGTCCCAGAAACCGTTTGGACTCTTCCAAATGTGATAGCCCAGGCCGCCGCCGAGCACCGACCGCAGATCGAGGTCAAGGAACTTGTCGTAATCGAAATCGGTCGTGCCGAACACGAACATCCGGCCGTTCACATCCCGGTCGACCCTGTAGCCTCCCGAAATCCGGTTTGCCGTCGCGCCATAGGGCAAGACGTTGGACTGTGAAGCATAGACCTGGTTAAAGTACAGTCCCATCTTGTTCTTGCCCGCCTGCCGCGACGCCGATGCCGCGGTGGCGATTGACGAGGTCTTCGCGTTCCCAGCGGATCCAGCCATGCTCAGGGTCACAAATCCCGACCAGAAATCGTTGAGCCTGGGATGATGAATCCGCTCCTGTTCCCGTTCCCAGGCCTTCTGCTCGTTCGCCGATCTCAGTGCCAGCACTTCGCCGAACGCGCTCCTCACCGGCGCGCCCTCGCTGGTCTTGACCACCAGTTCGGCCTCTCCGGCAGGCGTCACTTGCCCGACCACTGTCCGGTCCTTCAATTGCACATGCAGCGCGTCGTCGGATGCGACCGAAACGATTTGCGCCCTGTCGATTGTCACGTCGCCGGCGTAGTCGGTCTTCAGGACGAGCGATTTGTCGTCCGAGCGTATGATCTTCCCCGTCAGCCGGTCACCGTTTTTCAGGGAAATCTGGTCGGCTTGCAGCAGCCCGCCGATCAGGAACATCCCCAGGAAGCATATGAATCTCATTGCGCACCTCATGTCATTCCACACTGTGCAGACATCTGCGTGGTGTCTTGAAACTTACCATGTGCCAGCGCGAAGCACCATCCCGAACGACAGACTCAATCCGTTGTTATATGACAACGGACCCTCCCCCGGTCCCCAAACGTGCTTGTATTCCATTCGGGCCATACGGACCGCCAAGGCCTGATTGAGCCTCAGATCCAGCCCGCCACCCACGCTGAGCGCCAGCCGGTTGCTCTGTAGTTGCTCAACTGTTGAGTTCTGAAAGCTGCCTTGGCGGTCTCTCTCCTTTGTCGCCTGCATCCCCCCCAATTGAGTTTGAAGGAACGGACTCCAACGTCCTCCCGGCCGTGGCGTCCACCTCGGTCCGGTCAGATAGGTTAGAGTGTCGCCGGTCCAGCCATCTGTCAGTCCAGTCAGATTGCATCCCGAAACATCCAGAATCATCTGCCACGTTGGCTTCACTTTTACGGCGGCTTCGCCGCCTCCGCCATAGCATGCAATCCTGCGCCCATTGTGGGCGTAGTACACGGGCCGGTAATGAAGCGAAATCTCCGCCTTCGCTTCCCCAAAATCGCCTGTACGGTCGATCTCCACAGGGGGGTGAGGCCGGTCGATCAAGCCCTCACGCTCCGCCTCCAGAAAACTGTGCAGTTTGCCTGTGAACACGCCCGGCCGGGTGTCCCGCGCCCAGGGTACGCGGAAGCTCATCGCGTTTCCGAACGAACGGGCTGGATTCAGGCCCCCGCGGATGAAAACCAATAGGACTGGGTTCGAGATCCGCCTCTCCAGCGGCTTGATCAGGTGCTTGTCGATCGCATCCTCGCCGATCATCCAAGCTGATCCGATAATCGGCGTCACGACATGATCGACGAATCCATGCTGCGGATAATACTTCTGAACCTGGCCAATCGAGGCCTCGCTGAATGGCCCAACCTCGAATTGGGCGCTGTAAACGGCCGCAAACGCTGTCGCGCGCAGCCGGCTTTTCCAGTACCCGGCGCCGTCGCCAAATTCGGCTGTCCTGTAATCACGGTCATGGTTCGTCCAGATGTAGCCAGACACGGCTCCTTGCATCGGGTGACCGATGTAGTTCACCAGGAACGGGTCTCCATCGGACCAGCCTCGCAAGCTGGAAAGCGAAGCTGCATACCCGCTGAAGAACGGTTCCTTCAGGCCCTGGCGGGTCCCAGGTTCGGTGGCGATTCTGAACCCGTGCTGGACCCCGAGAAAGAAGAAGCTAGAACGTGTCAGGCCCCCCCAATCAATGCCCTTTTCAATATCACTCTTGATCCAAGGTTCGCCGTAGGGCGCCACAGGGTCCTGTCCCGCCTGCTGTGCGATGCACGGCACGCCCAGCAAAGCTCCCATCGCCATCAGCGCGAATCCTGAGACACGAATCCTGTTCATAATACGGGTTTTTTGTCGCCGCGTCGCCACTGGCACGCTGCGGGTTCTCCTCAAGAACGGATGGATGCGAACCTAGCCAATCCAGTTTCAACTACGAGCAGGGGTGTCTAAAGAGGGGTGGTACGCCCGGCACGATTCGAACGTGCGACCTTTTGCTCCGGAGGCAAACGCTCTATCCAGCTGAGCTACGGGCGCGTTCCCTGTCAGTCTGTATTGTAGCCGATTCCAGATCCTGGCAGGGCGTCCATGCTCGTGCCCTGCGCGCACATCAGCAGCATTTGCGCCGCGCCCCTCACGACAGGCCGTAGGAAGGCCCCATTTCCGACTGTCAGCACACAGCAGAGGCTCCTCAAGTCTGTCCAAACAGAGGCTCTTACGGGCCTCTGGTACTTAGCTGCTCTGAGTTTTTTCTAAGGCTCGAATTAGGGGTTTATGCCGATTTCAGCGTCTGGTCCGTACCGTTACTCTTGGACTAGCAACGAACAAGAGTGAGTTGCCAAGGGAGAGGAGATAAACGGAAATGACGAAAGTGAACAACATGCTTCTGAAGCTGCGGATCATGAAGGATACCCGCGGTCAGGACCTCATCGAATATGCCCTCATGGCCGGTTTCGTGGCCGTCGCCGCTGGCGCTATCGTGCCCAGCGTCGCTGCCCAGATCAGCGCCATCTTCTCGAAGGTGAACAGTGTTGTGACCGGCGCCGCCTCCCAGGGCTAATCGCAGGGTCTCAGAACATCCACAAAGCATTTCAAGGGCGGTCCTGCCGGGCCGCCCTTCGTGCATTTTACGGTTCTGAATCTCGACATGGAACTTTCGTAAGTTGTTAAGAAAATCCGACCAGGTCGCCCTTCGAGTCAAACTCCAATGGCTTGGCCGGCCCTAAAACCTCCACTCGCCCCCCGGCCTTCAACTCTCCTTCCAGGTTTTCGCTGAACGCCATCACCGATAAATCCTGCGTATTCCTGATCCATCCGATTCTGAGTTCGTTTGGCCGCAACGCACCTGCCGTAATCCACGTCTTCCGCAGCGCCTCCTGGTCGGATTTGAACCAAGGCGGCGTCCGGATCGAGGCCAGAGCGCCGGAGGTGATGCCGTTCACATAGGTCGGCCCGCGCTTCATCGTCTGTAGCAGACGTTTGTGAATGACATCGGCCATACCGAGTCCGACTGCATTACCGTAGCTATCTTTGTTCAATCCTCTCAAATAGATACGGCGAATGACTGGTGCGTCCGGCCATGGGTTGTAAGCGCCATGTATGGTGCGGTTGACGATCTTCGGGTCCATGCCCGATCCCGATATCGTCTTGCCGATCTCATCGACAATCAGCCAGTCGAGTTCCCTGATCGGGATTGTTGGCTTCCAGGTCTTCACGATCCGCAGTAACTCCTCCTCGCGCGACTCCATGCCGCGTGCGCAGACCGCCTCAATGTGCGCCGTATTGTGGTTGCCGTCTTCCATGATCGCCAGGCCGCCGAGGATCTTGCCTGATTCCAGTACTTTACGCCCAACCGTCCGGATCACGTCCTCAAGGCCGCGCCTATGAGCGTGGCTGTGGTAAACCTGGGCGCCGGCGAACTTGCCCAGGCCGATGGCCATCATTTTGAAAAGACCGCTTTCAAGATCGCCGGCGAAATCGGTATGCCACTTCACGCGTCCGCAAAGCATCACGCCATCGGCGGCGTGGGCAAAGGCGTCCATGCAGACCGGAATCCCGCAAGAACTGCCCAGGCTCACCACTTTCAGTGAACTCCGGATCGGACATCCTACCTCAGGTTCGGTAATCCCAAACTTCGCCAGCACCTGCGCCTGCCCGCGCGCAGTTGCGGCGCCGTGGCTCCCCATCGCAGGGAAAATGAAGGGCCGCATGCCCTGTTCTTTCCACCACTTGACGGCTGTTCGGAGAATCAGTTGGATGTTCGCGATGCCGCGGCTGCCTGCGCCAATGCCGATGGAAGCTCCTGGCCGCAATCCCGTGGCCATTGCCGAACTGTCGAGTGTCAGGCGGACCTGTGCCGGGATGTCCTTGATTGAACGGTCTTCGAATCGCTGCCGGACCACCAGAAAACGAGGCAACTCCATGCCGCGATTCTAGCAGGCTGCCAGCCAGGCTCTAAATCTCTTCCCATTCTCGCTCGAGGATGCGCGAATACTCACCCGAGGCGTACAGGTCAAAGTGGAATTGATCCGGCGGCAGGGTAGCATACGCTTCATTGTGCTGGCGGCAGGCGAACATGTGATCGGCGAAGCGGTAGTAAAAGCGGACGAAATGTGGAGCGAGTTGGTCCTGGGTTGGCGCCTGGTCAAAGACAGCCTTGATGCCGAGCGCCCGGCTGAAGATCGATTTGTAGTCGGCCACACCCCACTTGGTTAACTTATCCCGGACCTCGTGTGACGGGTTGTTGATCAGAAGTTCCGCAAAACTGCCCGCGCCAACGCCGGCATTGCGCAAATCTTCATCGCGGTCGGCCAGTTCAACGCACTGCTCGATCCAGCGTTCCAGATCCTTGCCGACGAAGTACAGCATCCTGATCTCGCAGAACCGGCCCGCCAGGAACCTCACCTGCAATTCTTCGGCAGTCAAATCGCCCGAAGGCAGCAAACCCTGCATCATGAGTTGGGCGCGGCTGCTCTCAACCAGCCGCTCCGGACCCGCGGGATCGGCGAAGGGGTGCAGGATGACTGGAGGCAGATCCCACTTCTTGCTGGATGGCAGTGGCGCGAATTCCATGTTCAGTCCGAAGTCTACCTCTCCCATTCTATCGGCAGGATCGCTTCTTTCCGAGAGCAATTCATGCCTGGTGGTACCATCTACTTGCGAACCGTCAGGACTGTCCGCCCTTCCATCTCCTTACCGTCCCGCCGCCACTTCACCACAACTTCGTCGCCCGGCTTGCACGCCCTGAGCGCGTAAGTGAACTCCATCAGGTCGGCGACCGGCTTGCCGGCAAACTCGTAAACGATGTCGCCGCCCTTCAGGCCTGCCTTTTCCGCGGGTGATCCCTCGCGAACATCCGAGAGCTTGAAACCTCCCGAAGAAGCGCCCATGTCGGGTACCGAACCGAAGTAGACGCCGCCGCCGCGCGCCGAGGCCGAGGCCATCGCCTGTGGCCGGGGATCCGCTGTCCGGATGAACTGCGCCCGCTCATCGGCCTTGGCCAGCCGGGTTGAGATGTCAGCCACCATATTGAGCAGGGACGCCGCTGAAACATGGTCGATCTTGTCCCAGGTGTCCGAAGGCCGGTGATAATCCGAATGCAGCCCGCTGAAAAAGAACAGCACGGGAATCTGTTTGGCTGTAAATGATGTGTGGTCGGAAGAGCCGTACCCGCCCTGCTCGGAGAGATCCAGTTTCAGCGGATACTTGCCCTGGACGTCGTCGATCAGCGCCTTCAGCGTTGATCCCGTGCCCGTGCCGCCGACAAATACCTTGCCGTCCTTGATCCGGCCGATCATATCCATGTTGATCATTGCCACGGCCTTGTCCACCGGCAGCAGCGCGTTGTTGGCGTAATGCGACGAACCTAGCAGCCCCAACTCCTCACCTGCGAAGGCGATGAACAGGATGCCCCGTTTCAGTTTGTCGCGGCCCTTGAAATACCGTGCCAGTTCAATCAGCCCGGCCGTGCCAGATGCATTGTCATCCGCTCCGTAGTGGATCGCCTTGCCCGCGAGCGACGGGGCCATGGAGGAGTAGTCGCCCATGCCGAGATGGTCGTAATGCGCGCCCACAATGACGTACTCGTCGGTCTCGCCTTTCAGGTAGCCAACCACATTTGGAACTTCCTTCTGCTCCCGCTTAACGTCGGTGGTCAATGCCACGCTCACAGTTTCAGGCAGCGCAATTGGCCTGGCCTTCAGTTCCTTGTCCGTCTCGGCAACCCAGGTCTTGAGGTCTATGCCTGCCGTGGACAGCAACTTCTGCGCCGCTTCCAGCCGGACCTGAACGAAGGGCACGCCAGTGTAGCCCGGCCCGACGACTCGCGAGAACTTGTCCAGGTCATCCGGGTCCGTGTGGTTCATCAGGTCGTTCACATACAGCACCGCCTTGGCCCCATGGAACTTGGCGTTCACGGCCTTGGCTTCGAGTTGAGCGTGCCGCGTGTATGCCTTGCCCGCGAAAACGCTCTTCTCGTCGAACTCCTGCGGCTCGTGGCGCAGCATGACGACGATCTTGTCTTTTACGTCCACGCCCGCATAGTCGTCATAGTTGTACTCCGGAGCCGTGATGCCGTAACCGACAAAGACCACCTTGCCTTCGTTTGTCCCGTTACCGGAGAAGTTGTAAGGAATGAAGTCTGCCTGGGCGGCGAGTTTCGTCGTGGCCGTGCCATTGGTCCAGGTGAGCGAGTTCTTCGGTCCCGGCTGGGCGTTCGTGGTCACCGGAAACCGCTGGAAGTACGAGTTTCCCGTTGCGGGAGGCACGCCCGCCTTTTCGAACTCACTGGCGATGTAGCGCGCAGCTTTTTCCAGTTCCGGCGTCCCGGTCCCTCGCCCTTTCATTTCGTCGGAGGCCAGTTTCTTCACCGTCTCCCGATAGCGGTTGGCGTCGATCTCGCCGGCAAAGGCGAGACTGGCAATGCAGGCAGCCAGCAGTAAATTCCGGTATCTCATTTGTTCCTATTCCTTCGGAGACTATCGCTTTGCAGGGGCGGGGACTGGCAGTGACAGTGAACAGCAGGCTTCGGCCTCGGCCGCCTTCTTCTTTGCATAGTTCAATTCCCAGTCGATGACGGTTTTCATCTGCGGCCAGGGCAGCGAACCGGGAAACATGCGGCCGTTGATGAATATGGTCGGCGTCGAGTTCAGCCGCAACGCTTTCGCTTCGGCGACGCTCCGGTTGATCTCGCCCTCCGTGGCGCGAGTGTCGTAGCAACGGCCCAACTGGATCTGGTCGAGCGATTTCGATTGCGCCCATTCCATGAACTTTGTCCTCAGGTTGTCAACCGTGATCTCCCTCTGCTTGTCGAAGATCCACTCGTGGAAATCCCAGAAAGCGTCGCGCTTGGTCCGTAGAACACAGCGGCCGGCGATGGCGGCTGTGCGGGCCCACGGGTGGATCTGATCCAAAGGGAATTCGCGGAAATAGAACTGGACTTCCTTCGGGTATGTCTTCAGCAGGTTCGCCCGCAGCGTTTTGGCTTCCTCACGGCAATAGCCGCACTGGTAGTCGGAAAACTCCACCAGCACCACCGGCGCGTCCGGGGCGCCCATCCAGGGCTGATCAGGGGTGTTTTTCAGGATCGACAGTTCCTTGGTGAACGGGCTCTGCTTGATATCGTAAACGGTCCCGCGAATGATCTTCGATCCATCGAACGAAACATAAAAGGGTTCATCCAGCGATACCTCGCCAGCTGACCCGTTCACGATCACCTCCAGGAATCCTTCCATGGGGGCCGGCTTCGGGTCGCCAACCACGACTTTGACCTGTTCGTTCCAAAGCAAAAGGTGGCGGACGTAGGCCTCTACCGCGGCTTTGTCCAAGGCAGCCGGCTTCGCGGCCGCCCTCTTTGCCGTCACCGCGGGCTTCGCCGGACGTTTGGCCGCTGTCTGGTCCTGAATTGGGGACGCCATCAACGCTGCCGCGAGCACAGCGGCTGGAATGAACTTCATAATCAAGATTCTAACAGGGCGGCTGCGGATGGCCCTGCCTGCCGTCCACTAGTGCCCGCTGTCTTCCAGACTGACCTTCCCGGCGAACTTGCGGTACAGGAAGACCGTGTAGCTGAGCGCCAGTAGAATGCCCGGCGTGAACCATGCCAAGCCGACACGCAGACCATACTCTGACGCCGCCGCATTGTGGATCGTCAGCGCCGTCGAGGGGTCGCTCACCGTGGGCAGCACGTTCGGGAATACTCCGAACACGACGCTGGTCAGCATTCCGATGATGTAGATCGCCGACGCCAGAAACGCTTTCAGATCGTCGCCCTTCTTGAGGAAAATGATCACTCCCGCCATTCCGGTCAGCGCCAGGGCAGGGAAGACATAACCGGCGGGACGGGCGGCGAAACTCTCACCCAGGTGTGGCTGAATGGAGAAACTGGCTATGGTCGTGATGATGGTGAACGCCACCACCGCCATCCAGGCCACTGTCGCCGTCTTGCGGGCCCGGGTCTGCACCTCGCCGGTTGTCTTGTAGGTCACCCACAGCGCGCCATGCTGAGTCAGGGTGACAAAAGCGAACAGTCCCGTCAGGATGGTGTACCAGTCCAGAATCCCCGGGTTCGGCCCTGGAACCCAGTTGGTCCACAGCGGCAGGAAGAAATCGCCCGTTTCATTGAGCGGCACGCCTCGGACAACATTGCCCAGCGCAGCGCCAAAAAAGATCGCCAGCAGAGCCGAGGCGAAACTGAAGACGACGTCCCAGAACGGCTTCCACACCGCATTGTCGATGTGGCTGCGGAATTCAACCGCGCACCCGCGCAGGATCAGCAACCACAGCACAACCATCAGCGGAAGATAGAAGCCCGAGAATCCGGCCGCATACAGCGGCGGGAATGCGAAATACAGCGCCCCTCCGCCGGCCAGCAGCCAAACTTCATTCCCGTCCCAAACGGGGCCGATCGACTTGAGCACCATTCTCCGCTCGTTGTCGTTGCGGGCCACGCCCAGATGCACGATGCCCGCGCCCAGGTCGAAGCCGTCCAGCACAACGTACATCGCGACCATCACGGCGACAATACAGAACCAGATGACGGGTAGCATTTGTCTTATCCTTCTCCTTCGTGGTGGTGGTCCTTCAACCCTTAATACCCTGTAGGCGCTTCGCCCTTCGGCTTCGGCCCGTGCTCAAGTTCGCGCCAGATCAGGAACAGCCCCAGCATGAACAGCAACGAGTAGATGCCCATGAACCCAAGCAGCGTGAATGTCGCGCTGCCGGACGACACATGCGGGCTCGACCCAGCCGTGGTCCGCATCAGGCCATAAATCAGCCACGGCTGGCGCCCCAGTTCCGAGGTCATCCACCCAGCCGTGTTAGCGACATAGGGCAGCGGCAGGAATAGCAAAAGCGCCCACAACAGCGCCTTGGTCTCAAACAGCTTGCCTCGCCACAGCCACAGGGCCGAAGATCCCATCACCACCACAAACAACGTTCCCAGCCCCACCATGATGTGGAACGCGAAGTACAACAGTGGAATCTGATCCGGCCAGGTGTCCTCGGGATAGGCGTCCAGACCCTTCACTTCCGCGTCCCAGAGCGAATGCACAACAAAACTCAGCGCCCCTGGGATGATGAACGGGTTGTCCAGCCGTTTCTTCTCGACATCCGGCTGGCCCATGATCGCCATCGGCGCGCCCTTGGCCGTCTCGAAGTGGCCTTCCATCGCCGCCAGCGCCACCGGTTGGTGCCGGGCCACCAGCTTAGCCTGCATGTCACCGGTCGGGAAGGCTACAAGCAACGTCGCCAATGCGCCCACTGGCACGCCCAGCCGCAGGAAGTACTTGCCCCCCTCGGCGTGTTTCTTTGTCAGCAAGTAGAATGCGCCGACGCCGCTCACCACGAAGCAGCCCGTCACGATCCCGCCCAGGATCGTGTGCATGTACTGCCACGCCGCCCATTCATTAAAGACCAGCGACCACCAACTGTTGAGAATGATCTCGCCGTTCGGCCCCAGGTGATAGCCCGTCGGGCGCTGCATCCAGGCATTGGTGGCGACAATCAGATAGCCCGACATCCAGCTGCCGATCCAGACCGCCGCCGTCGACAGCCAGTGGCCGATTTTGCCGAGCTTCTTCTCGCCAAAAAGCATCAGGCCGAGGAACGACGACTCCAGAAAGAACGTGTACAACCCTTCCATGCCCAGCGTGTGGCCGATTACCCCGCCGGCGCCCTTGGAGAATCGCGACCAGTTGGTCCCGAACTGAAATTCCATCGGAATTCCGGTGACCACGCCGAGCGCGAAGTTGATGGCAAAGATCTTGGACCAGAACCGGGCCGCGTCGTTCCATCGCTCGTCGCCGGTCTTCAGCGCGAGCGTCTTCATGAGGAAGATCAGGAACCCCAGGCCTAGGGTTAACTGGACAAAAATGTAATGAAATGTGATGGTAAACGCGAAGTGGAAACGGTGAAGAGCAAGTGCGGATTCCATGGCGACCCATCGATTGTACCCGAAGCTCATCAAAGCGGCTACAGTTGTCTGCGAGTTTCCTCAATGCAATCTTTGCGTAGCTGCTGACATGGACAGCCAGGTGCGGGAATACTGCCTTGTGCGCCAATCGCTGCCGCAATTGGCGGACAAGCGGCCCACCATTTTTTCTCCAATTCACGCGAGGCTGATAGCATGGTTCAGGCTTAACGATTTATATGCGCCCTAGCAGCACGTCTCTCGCCATCTTCGCCGGCATCCTTTTTCTAATCAGCGGCAATGTCATCGCCTTCGGCCAGTCTCCGGTGATGGCTCTCTCTTCGCATTCGTTGAATCTCTCTGGCGGCGACTGGGCTCCGAAAGTCACAGGCGCCATCGCTGTCACGAACAATCGGGGCCTGACCACACTCACGCCCTCCGTTCCGAATCAGGCGCAAACACCATGGCTCGAAGTCGATACTCAATCGCGCGTTTTCGAGGGGGCATCCACCATCGAGATCCAGATCACTTGCGATTCGACGAAGGCCGTCGTTGGCGTCCACACAGGCCAAGTCGTCTTGACCAGCGCGGCAGGCGGTTCTGAGACGGTTCAAGTTACGTTCACTGTTCAGACTCGGTCTATCTCCATTTCTGCCTCCTCGGTTACGCTTCACTCGGCCGACTCCGAATGGGCCCCGGCGGTGGTCAATCTTACGTTGTCGGTCACCGGTCCGTATGCGCCCTTTACGGTCACTCCGGATGTCACTTGGATTGAAGGACCCTACAACAGTTCCGTCGCAGAGAACGCAACCGCTACCGTGTTCATTTGGGCATACGCCCGGCGCACCACACCCGGTGCCCATACCGGGAAAGTGACGATCACGGCCCAAGGCTACGACGCAGTTGTTGTCAACGTCACGTTCAATGTCAGCGCCTCGGTCACCACGGCTGTTCCTTCAGCGCTCAATGTTTCTGTCGCTGCAGGGGCTTCCACCACTTCATCGCTCAACGTGACGACAACCAGCCAACTGCCACTGAAGATCTACTCATCGATGCCAGGATCGGTACGGGCCGAACCAGACCAGATCAGTACTTCCCCTGGTGTCTTCACTGTTTTCATCGACGCGGCGCAACTTTCACCGGGCTCCGTCCAGGCCCGGCTCGATTTCCTCGACGCCTATAGTGTTGTTCGGCTCCAGGTGCCCGTGGTGATTACCGTGACAGGCGGCACAGGCGGCTTTGAGTCTTTCCCCACGTCGGTCAACTTCAGCGCCGCATCCTCGTCTTCGGGCATCCAGCAATCCCAATTGCTGTTGACCAATCGCGGGTCAACCGCCAGTTTCAGCGCCACCCCGTCGGCATCCTGGTTGAGCGTCTCGCCTTCTTCCGGCCTGCTCACCACCAATGGCAGCGCTTCTTTGACTGTCCAGGCCAACCCGGCGTCGCTGCCCACCGGACGCCATGAGGCGAGCATTCTGTTCACCGCTCCAGGTTTGTCGCCTCTCTCCGTCCCGGTGGTCCTCACCATCGGCACGCCCGCCAAGGTGACCGTCACTCCCACTAACGTCTCACTCGCCACAACGGGCCAGGCGGCCGGTAAGGACATCACCATCACCAGTCCCGGTGTGCCGCTCATGTTCGACACCATTCCACTCGTCTCATGGCTCAAGGCTTCGCCGCCATCCGGGTCTGTTCCCGCCGGCGGCACGGCGGTCATCCGTGTCTGGGCCGACCCTGACTCGACGCCGTCAGGCGTGCAGAACTCGCGGATCACGGTGGTCACCGGCGGTGATTTGCACCAGGTTTACGTTTCGGTGAACGACTCCAGCGGCGCACAGCAGCCTTCTCTGTTCCCTGTCACTCTCTCCCTCTCCGCCGCCTCTGGTTCGTCTACCATCGCCTCGTCTCAAACCACTCTCAAAAACCCGGGTGCCGCCACCTCTTTCACTGCCACATCGGATCAGCCCTGGCTCTCCGTCACCCCTGCCAGCGGTCAAGTTGCAGCCGGTTCCTCGACGACACTCTCCATTCAAGCCCGCGCTCAGGGCCTCGCCTCCGGAACGCACAACGGTGTCATCACCATCAATGCCGGCGGACAAGTCCTCACTCTGCCCGTCGCATTCACGCTCACCTCGCCGGCCTCTCTCGTCGTCTCGCCTGCATCCATCGAGTTCAACGGCCTCGGATCGTCGCCGCCGGCCCGCCGCATGGTCAGCGTGACCACTCAATCCGGCGCCGCTGCCCAGTTTACCTTCAGCCACCAGAGTCCCGGCAACTGGCTGATCGCCGAGCAGACCGGCGGCCAGTTGAGCGTCGGCGTCAACCCGTTGCTGCTACCTTCTTCGCCTTCCACGGGAACCATCCAGATCGCATCCGTACCCTCGGACGGCCGCACCTATACCGTCCAGGTCACCGCTCGCAAAGCGTCGGTTCCAGCCTCGTGGGCCATGCCCCAAGTGGCCGACGGCGGCGAATTCACCACTTCGATCACCCTGGTCAACCCATCCTCATCGGCCGCCACCGCCTCGCTCCGCTTCCGCCGCAACAAGCAGGATGGCAGCTACTCGACCGAGGATTGGACCCCTGCCATCGCCAGCGGCCAATCCCTCAGCGCCCTCCAGATTCCGGCCAAATCCGTTGTCACTGTCGAGACTCTCGGCGTGGCAGCTGAAACCTCCTCCGGTTGGGTGGAAGTTGCTGGCCCTTCTGAACTCGGCGGCTTCGCTGTCTTCCGCCAAACCCGGCCAGCTGGAGGCGTCCAGGAGGCCACGGTGCCGATGAGCGGCGCAGGCTCGGCACGCGTCGTACTTCCGTTCGACAACATCTCCGGTTGGGTGACCTCGTTCGCCGCCATCAACCGCGACACTTCCGCACCGCTGGCCATCAACTACGAACTGCGTGACTCGGGCGGCAGCAGCCTCGGCTCCGGTCCGCTCATCGTTCTGCCCGCGGCCGGCCATCTCGCCGCCCGCATCATCGACATCTTCCCGTCGAGTAACGGCAAGCGTGGCAGCCTCGTGCTCACCGCTACGCGCGACGCCATCTCCGCGCTGGCCTTGCGCTTCAGCCCGCAAGGTGCCTTCACCAGCCTCGAAACCACGCCCGACATCCCGTCTGGCGCCGCCGTCCGCCAGGTCTTCGCTCAAATCGCCGACGGCGGCGGTTTCAACACTCTTCTGACCCTGCAAAACAATAACCCCGCCGCCGTCACCGCCAACCTCCGTTTCCACCGCGCCGTGGCTGGAGGCGCCGGTGCAACGGAAGTCTGGGCGCCGCCGCTTGAAAGGTCCGCTGCGACGACCGGCATCGTCATCCCGGCCGGCGGGACCTATGCCGTACGCACGGCTGGCGTTGGCGATACGCCCACCTCGGGCTGGGCTGAAGTGGAGAGTTCAGCACCCGTGAGCGGCTCGGCCGTCTTCAGTTTTCAGCCAGGCCAGGCGATTCCGCAGGAAGCGAGCGTGGCCCTGAAGGCCGGCCAATCGGCCGGATTCCACTTGCCCTTCGACAACACGCTCGGCTTTGTCACCAGCGTTGCGCTGGCCAACATCGATGCAAATACCGCCGCTCGGTTGTCCGTCGTCCTGCGCGACGAAAGCGGCGCAATCCTCGGCGAAGAGACCATCGGGATCCCGGCTTCAGGCCATCTGGCGTTTGAAACCGTCAATCGCCTGGCGGCCACGGCCGGCAAGCGCGGTTCGGCCGAATTCACCATTCAGAGCGGCTACGTCGCCGCCATCGGATTGCGCTTCAGTCCGGCAGGCCCGTTCACTAGCTTCCAGCCGCAGTACTGGTAACCGGTCGGTTGCGGACCAACAGCAGCACCAGCGCCGTAGCAATCAGCGGCACGATGCTTGCCGCCAAAAGCACCGGCTCGAACGAGTATTTGTCCGCCATCCACCCGATCAGAAACGTCGAGAGAATCGTGCCCAGTCCCGCGCCCGTCCCGCTCATCCCGCTCACCGTCGCCACGCTGCGGCTCGGGAAGATATCGCCCGGCAGCGCAAGGCCCATAGTGGACCATGCCGCATAAGAGAACGTTGAGATAGCGAACAGCGTCACGATCGGCAGCAACGACGAGGCGTAGATGGCCGGGATCAGCGTGGCCATGCCGATGCCGCAGATCACGATGACAAACTTACGCGCCTTCACCACGTCCCAGCCCCGCTTGATCAGCCAGCTCGAAAACCCGCCGCCAAAGAAATTGCCGAAGTCGGCCGCAAGGAACGGGACCCAGAATCCAGCCAGCGTCTCCTCGATCTTGAATCCCTTGGCCACCAGGAAGATCGCGAACCAGTCGGTGATGAAGAACCAGACGGGATCGGTCAGCGATTTGCCCAGGATGATGCCCCAGGTGTCCTTCCGCCAGATGAGTTCCCGCCAACTCGCTGGCGCCGTCTCGGCCTCCGCGTGTCCTTCCGAGCGTTTCGACTCGATGATCATCGCCCGCTCACTGTCGCTGATATTCGGGTGCGTCTCCGGAGGATGATAAAAGCGCTTCCACGCCGTCAACCAAATCACGCCAAGCAGGCCCGTGAAGATGAATGCCGGTCTCCAACTGCCCGCGTACGCGTAGATTGAAATCACAAGCACGGGCGCGATGGCCCCGCCAATCGCCGACCCGCTGTCGTACAGAGCCACGGCCCAGCCGCGCTCATGCTTAGGGAACCACTCGGCCACCGTTTTCGCCGCCCCCGGCCAATTCGCCGACTCGCCCAGGCCGAGCAGGAACCGGAAGCCCATGAAGCTCTTCAACCCCGTGGCCAGCGATGTCGCCATCGCCGCCAGCGAATACCAGCTCACAGTCAGCAACAGGCCCCGCTGCGTGCCCAAATGGTCGAGAGCGCGTCCCATCACCGATTGGCCTATCGCATACGCCACCCGGAAAGCGATCACCAGTAATGCGAAGTCCGAATTCGACCATTCAAATTCTGTCTTGAGATGTGGCGCGAGAACGCTTAGCGTCTGCCGGTCGATGTAGTTGATCACCGTCGAGGCGAACAACAACCCTCCGATCCACCAGCGCAGGTTCTTGATGATGCGACGCCCGCCCGCTGCTTGCCCGCTCACTTGAAGTTCAACACTTTCAGGGCAGTGTCGCGATAGAGCGCCTTCAGCGCCGGAGCGCTGAGTTCAAGCCCGTAATACGGCCACCAGATGCGGCCTTTCATATACTCGTCGCCGGTCTCAAGCAGCCGCCACCAGTCCAGGTACATCTGCTTGTCGGCGCCCATGTCGGTGCCGAACATGATGCGGTCCTTGTATTTTTCGATGAACCGTTTCATCGTCCGCGGCTGACGCCCGATCTCGTAGTCGCGGGCCGAGACATCCACATACATGTTCGGGAATCTGTCCAGCATCTTCGCCAGCGCCGCCGTGTCGTTACCCTGATTGCTGAAGTGGCAGAAGATGAATTTCGTCTTCGGGTGCTTGGCGAGCAGCCGTTCGCGCACGGCCAGCAGTTCTTCGTATGAAGGCACGTCTTTCCCATACAGCGCGAACGCCTGGAAGTCAGCCGTGCGCTCCTGGTTGGCGTCCTGCGCCTTCCAGGCCGACGGGTGGTCGGCGATGTGGATGTTCACCGGCAGATTCAGTTCGGCGCACTTCTCCCAATACGCATCCAGCCGCGGATCGTCCAAACGCAGCCGCTTGTCGCGTGGCGGAGCGTTCTTTTCCGATGTCTCGACGCCCCAGCCCTTGTCGGTAATCTCGCCCACTCCCCGCGCGCCCTTCTTGTAGACGCGCTCCAGTTCGGCCACTGTCCTCTCCGTCCAGCCCGGTTCGTCCGCCTTCGACGTGTCAAACGAATACCAAAGCTGGAACCGTTTCGGATAGGCTGCGAACCACTCCACCTGCTTGTCGAAATCCGCCCCGTCGGCGTTGGTGAATACCACCGACAACTCGACGCCCACCTCGTCCATCGTCTTCACCCAGCGCTCGACGTCTTCCTTCGACTTGATGCCCGACATCGACGAATGCGAGTGCGCGTCGATCACCGGAAACTTCGGCTTGGTGATGTTGGTCACCGGCACCACCAGCGATGAGCCCGGTTTGTAGTCCTTCGCCAGGATGGCATCCATCGGCCCCGCCTTCACCGGCACGCCGTACTTGACCACCTGCCCTTGCTGAGCCGCGGGCGCATCCTGCTTCGCCGCCGGTTGGCTGCATCCTGCCAGCGCGGCAAGCACCGGCGCCGTCATCCACAGAACCTTCGTCATGATGTCGATTACCTCCACATCAGCATACGTCTTTGCAGGCCACGCTATCTGGTGAGAACACTCCTGCCGCCGGGCCATTCTACGGCTACGACGCCCTCGCCGCTCGCCTTCACTTTCTTGCCCGAGATCGCATACTCCGCACCCCGCTCCGCATCCAAAACCCAGCCTTCCAGCCTGTCGCCGTCACTCAACTCAAAGCGGCTGATGCGCCCGCCATCCCGCGAAAACACAACCATGCTTCCACCCACGCGAACCGCCACGGCGTCCGCATTCGTCTTCAGCAACTCGACCATGGGTTTCGCCGTCCTGTCGCTGTTCAGCCTCGGCACGAGCACATTCAGAAATCGGTGCGACGTGCCCGCCGCGGCCGGTTCCACCTCGATCCGCCAACGCCCGCCCGGTTTCGGCCCCGGCTTCCCCTCGCCGCCGGTTGGTTCCAGATTGATCCCATCGAACCCCTTCGCCTGATCCCCGTCGGCTTCAACATAACTGCCATAGTGCGCGCCGCCAATCTTCAACATCCGCGCCCGCTCTGGTAGTAGGACATACTGTGCCATCGTCGCGCGCTCGCTCCCGATCGTCGCCACGCGATCCGCGGTCTCCAGGATCCCGTCATCCGGGCCCATGCCCGCAATCAACCGCTCGCTTTGGGTCCGCGGCTTCGACATCGAATGAAGCAGGAACTTGGGTGTGTACTCCGGCTTGGTCGTCTCCACCCGGTCAAACACCACAAACGCCTGCTCGCGGCGCATGTAGACGAATTGCCTCGTCACCCTAGACACCTTAGCCGCGCTGCCCGGCTCGGCATAGCGCGTCGAATTGTAGGACGCCGTGATGTCGGCCGCGTAGTAATCGAGCTTGCCTGGAATACTCTCATGCGCCGTGATCGTGGCCCGCTCCAGATGCCGTTCCGAGTTCAATAGCTGCTTGAAATGCTCGACACTCAAGCAATCGAAGCCCGTCGGGTTGATGACGCGCTGCCCGCCCGACAGCGCCGTCCAGGGCTTGTTTGGCTGCGCGAGCAGCGCCCGCGCCGTCTCGCCCGGCGCGAGAATCAACAGGCTGTTGGACGCCACCGTCTGGATCGTATACCCCAGCCTGTATGCTCCCGTGTATGTCGCCCCGCCCCCGTAAAGACCCGTCAGCGGCGCCAGCAATCCGCCGAGTTGGATCGTGAAATGGCCCGTATCGTAATGGTCGTGATGCGCCAGCAGGTCGCCGGCCTTGAATGACGCGAAAAACTCCTCAGGATCGCCCCACGCTCCTCGCATGAACGCCACGCCCATCGAATCGCGGCCGAACAGCATTGATTGCGGCAGGTTCGCACGCATCCAGAGTTCGGGCCGCGGGGCATCATAATCAGTTCGCGGCCTCAACGACGGATCATAGGCCAGCGCGGCATACCAGTGAATCGGCCGCTTGCCATACGGCGCCGGCGATCTCGCCCGCAAATAGTCGGCGCCTGCCACGATGCCGGGGTCCCGCGATAGCCTGGCGAAGTAATCCGCGCTCGCTTCCCACATGCCCGTCTCGCCCAGCCGCAACGACCCCACCGAATCCCCATAAGGTTCAAAGATCCCGTTTGGACCAAACGAATAGATCGTCCACAGTCCGATCTTCCGCATCGCGCCGCGGATATTTGTTCCCGCGAGCGATTCCGCGCCCGTCGCCGTCAGAAAACAATCCGCCGCCAGCGCAAACGGCAGCGCCCGGTTGTAGATCCAATAACTCGGCCCCTCGGGCCAACCTTCCGAGAAGTCCAACGCGCGCAATGTGCTTGCATAGTGTCCGGTGGCCCGCCGTAGATCCTCCGCTTGCCCCGGATGCCCTGCCAGTGCCAGCGCCGCGATCATTGCGCCGTTAGCCGCTTGATTCCGCCCATGCCACAGCGCCATGTAGCCGCCATCGAGCTCCGCCAGCTCAGAGTGCAGGCGTTCGGCGATTCGTTTGGCCGCCCGCTCGCGCAACCCGCCAGCCAGTGCCGGATGTTCGTACAGCCAGTCATACGCCAATGCAAACGACCAGACGTCCGAGTATCTTCCCGGTCCGGTCTCGGTAATCTTCGCCTCGTCCAGCAATCGCGCGGCCGCCAGCGCGTGCTTGTCCTCGCCACTGACAATCCAGCACGCCGCCGACATCGCCGGATGCGATGCGCCATCGCACGCCTTCAACGCCTCATCGAAGATGCCGCGGAACACGCCGTCGGTCTGATACAGCCGCCTGACCTCGGCAATGGTCCGCCCCAGTCCCGGCGCGCCTTCAGGACGGAAGACAAGCCGGGGATGCCCCTCACGCACTTGCGGCGCATCCATTGGAGGCGTATGCGGCAAGCGCTGCCCAAGCGCCGCTGAGGCCAGCCAACTCATCGCCACCACCAGCCCGAGCCACCGCATAATCGTCACCTCAATACGAAATCGAAACCGACCTGCACCGCATCAGACCCGGCGCTTCAACCTTGTAACTCGCCTCGCCCTTCGCAAACGCCGTTGGCCCCAAAACCTGCCTGTGTGACCGCAGTCCGCCTGCCGTCTCATACTCGTAAGTCACCGACACCGGCGCCGCCGGTATTGAGCCGGTGGCCGTCTTCATCCGCACCGTGTTGCTGCCTGCAAACAGCGGCGGAATCGACATGATCCCGTTCTCGAACCACAGCTTCATCGAGATCGTGTTCAGCCCTGCCGCCGCCTTCCCATCTTCCGAGGGCAGGACCTTCACTCTCACCTGGAACCGGTACGCCCCGTGTATGCTCACATCCTTGCCGTTGAACTTCGGCCGCCCCAGTTCCGCCTGCCGCCGCCCATCGCCCGCAAACAGCGTCTGCCAATCGGTCCACTGGTCCGGCTCGGCCGCGTTGCGCGTCTTCGGCAGCATCGTGCGCACAGCCACCTCTGCTCCTCCGGCCAGCTCCGCCGTTAGCGTCCCGTCCACCAGCACAAACGGCGACCGCACATCGAAAACAGCCTCTCCCCCATCGCCCGCCTTCGCCGGTCTCAAAAACGGCGCGCTCGCTGCCCGCACCAGCGTCGCTCCGGGTTCAATCGCATCCGCATAGGCCATTTCGCCTGGCTTCGGATCGTATTCGATCACCCCGTATGCCTGCCCGATCGTCCTTCCGCCCGCTAACTCCGCGGGATAGCCTTCATCCTTGGGAACCGTTGCCAGATACGCCTTCGCCCGCTCGTAGTTCGGATCGAACTTCGGCCAGTTTCTCTCGTGTGACTGGTCCGTCACTCTGTAGAACCGCCCGCTGGCCAGAAACGGCCACTCCCGTTTCGTGTGCTGCCCAGCCGGGACATAGAACTTCCGTGCCGAGTTGTCCCAGTAGCGCGTGATCGTCATGCCGCGCTTGAGCGTGAAACCCATCTCATGGAACGGTGTCCCCATCTCATACTGTCCATCGCCAAAGACGTTCTCGATCGGTGCGCCCGCCGCGCGCCACGCCTTCTCGCTCTCGAACCACGCCGGCTGGATCAGCAGCGCCCGTTCCCACTCCTTGCCCCAGATCTCGAAAAACGGCCTCGACCGGTTCTTGTACCCCCTGTTGATTTCGAACTTCCCGTTGATCTCTGCCCAGTCCAGCACCCGCGCATCCGGCGCGTCGCGTTCCACCAGGTAGTAGCCATAGCGCGGATCAAACGCCCCGTGCCGCCCGTCCATCCGCAGCCGGTACATCGTGTGATATCCGCCGTCTTCATGCTGGGTGATCACCCGCTCGGCCGCCTTCGGGTCGCGCTTGTACTCCTGCCACGCCGCTTCAGCGATCCGGCTCGACGTATCGCAGAAGCCCCAGCCATAGACAAACAACTGTTTGTGTGCGTCCAGTACCGGCCTTTCCTTGCCGTACTCGCCTTCAAACGACTGGATCATCCCGCCCACCGCCATCCGCGAAAACAGCCGCAGCCACTCGAAAAACGCCTTGCCCTGTGCCGTCTCGTTCTTCTTATCCGTGCCCGAGATCCGCATCACGTCCGACGTCCACTCCCGTAGCGTCGTCGCCCTTGGCCATTGATCGTTGCTCAGGACCACGCTCTCCACCGCCCGCGTTTGCGCCGACGCCGCGCTTGCTGTCAACGCCGCCGCCAGCGCCACGACATCCAATCTCACCCCGATCTTGAGACGTCTCCTCATCTGCCACCCGCCTTGATATCCACCTTATAGACATGACCCTGGTGCAGTTGAATCGCTTGGTACAGTGGTTCGATTCCGTAACGCACATCCGGCGTGAAATCGAAACTCCACGTCTCGGCCCGCAACATTGCCGGAATGGAAGCCCCTGCCGGAGCTTGAGCCGCTAGTCTGATCACGCTCGTCAAATCCTTGGCCCCCGTAAACTCGCGTTCCTTCTCTTCTTCGATCCGCTCTGTTTCTTCGATCCACGGCGAATTGCAATAGACGCGCGCACGGCGCCAGTTGCCCTTGTCGAACGGGTCCAGGCCCTGCGGGATTTTCACCCAGATGGTGGCCTCTTCGCCCGGTTCCAACACGCCATTCCCATTGCCTTTGCCCTCGGTCACCGCGCGTTCACGCGCCGCGCCGCCGCCCTGGTTGCCCTTTTGCCGGAAGACGCTGAACGTCCGCGTCCGTCCGTCCAGAATCTCCATCTCTGCTGGCGCACCCGCTCCGTCCGGAGCGATCAGCACGTCGAACTTGTCCGATGTTCCTGGCCACCCGGCCGACAGGCTCATCTTGATCCGCGCCGGGCGGTAATCGCCCGCGCCGGCCGTGAATCGCGCCGTGAATTGCTTCGAAAGATCCACCCTTCCGCCCGGAGGAATCACCGGTATCGTTACTTTCTTGCTGAGCAGTTCCACCGTCGGGTAGTCGCTCTGCAACTCCACCTCGACGCTTTTCATCGCCTCGGTCCGCGGATTGTAGATCACAACCGGCAGCGCCGTCTCCACGCCCGGCATTACCCGCAATCCCTCGCCGCGAGCCACGGGCAGTAACACCGGCTGCTGCATGCCCGCGCCTGGACCCGTGATGCTCACCTGCCGTCCGCCCCCATCCACAACCAGACGAAGCCGCCCTTCCGCCGTTGCCGCTATTGTTGTCCGCTTCACGTCTCCCGCACCCAGCGGCGCGTCGATGATCTGATATGCCGAGCCCGCCTTGTACAGGGGCGGCGTCGTGATCTCGATTGTTCTTCCCGCTACAGGCGGCCCATCCGGAGCCCAGCGCTGCGTTTGGATCCTGAATCCGCTCTGCGTGACATTGCGCAGGACCGTATAGCCCGCGCCGCCGCCTCTTGTTGCGAATTCCCACCCCCAAACCGAAAACCTCTCGTGTGCGTTGTCGTGATGAAACTCCTCGGCTACATTTGACAGCGTCGGCGTATCGAAAGCCCGCATATGGAACTCGAACGTCTCGCCGATCGACGTCGCCCAGTGGCGGTGGTAGTCGTCTTGCCTGTACTCGAAACCAACACGCTCCTCGCGCGCATACGCCATCCGCGTCTCCTCGTGGTACTGGCTGATGAAATCGCCGCTGGCCCGGATCAAGCGAATCATTGACTGTGTGTGGTTCAACACGTGATCCTTGGGCCGCCACAGCAGCCGCCGGCCCTTTTCGCCTGCATAGAACTCCGGTCCGGGGTTGAACGATGAGGCGCTGCCAACCAAGTCGGGGAACCTCGCGCTGACATACAAGCTCATATAGCCGCCCATGCTCAGCCCCGATGTCGCCCGGTGCCGCCGGTCCGGAATCGTCCGCAGCGTCGAGTCGATATGCGCGACGAGTTCTTTGAAGTTCTCGCCGAAGTCGTATTTGCCGCCGTTCTCCCGAACGTCCCACGGCGACCCGCCGTAGAAGCCTGTGTAGTCCTCCGGAGTGTAGCCGTCCACGGAGACGACGATTACCGGATGCGTCGCCACAAACCGCGCGATCTTCGGAACCGTGTCCTTGCCGTCGTCGTAGCGTTCGAGCGTGTAGCGGTCGCTATGGCCGTGAAAGTAATAGATGACCGGATACCGCGCAGTCCCCGTCTCATACCCATTAGGTAAAAACAGCCGGTACCGCCTCTCCTGCCCGAAGACCTTGCTTGGATACGTCCGGTCTTCGAATGGCACGGCGGCCAGCACGGGCACAGCCGACAGCACAAGAGCAGTCAGACGATTCAACATGGCGTTCACAGCTTACCAATCTCCCTCTTATCTCTCAGTCTGCCCGCGCCCGTATTCCCGGAGCGCAGGCCCGCGGACTGCCGCCTCGACAATCGTGTCGAGGCCCAGTCCTGCCGCCCGGAAGGCGGGCCCCCCGGCCCGCGCGCGACCCCCTGGTCGCGCCCGTGTTCCCGTAGCGCTGGCCCGTGGCCTGCCGCCCGGAAGGCGGGCCCCCCGGCCCGCGCGCGCCCCCCTGGTCGCGCCCATCGTTGGTGCGGCGCAAGACTATCGCCAGCTGCGCCGAGATTCGTCTCGAAGCGATTTCCCTCCGCGCATCGGAATTCCATTGCATCCACACACACTCTGTGGTCTAATCCGAAGTTAGGAAATTAGACTAACTAACACTCTAAGCTGACTCCCCCTGACATGCAATAGCGGAGTTTCCCCCGATGCTCGCCTTGGCTCTGTTTCTCCTCGCCCCTCCCGAACTCCGGTTGCTCACCCCAGAGCCGGAGCAGTTCGAACTCGTCGAACTCGAACTCTCCACCCCCGTCACCCCGTCCAACCCCTTCGACCCCAACGTCGCCCGCGTCGACGCCACAATCACCCTGCCATCCAAACGTACCATCCGCGTCCCAGCCTTTTGGTATCAGGATTTTACTCGCTCCATTGCCAACTCCGCCGCATCCGGATCCGATCGAATCGAAAGACTAACTCCCTCAGGCGACCCAGTTTGGCGAATCCGCTTCGCCTCGCCCGAGTTTGGTCGCCATGCAGCCGTGGCCCAATGGGTAATTGGTAAAAACTCTGGCAAAAGTAGTACTACACATATAGAAATAATGCCCGGCGTACGCCCGGGATTCGTTCGATCGAGTCTCCGCAACTCGTCCTATCTCGAACATTCCACAGGAAAACCCTTCTTCGCCATCGGTGAAAACCTGTGCATGTACGAGAAGCGCGAGGGCACCTATTATTACGAACGCATCCTCCCTAAGCTCGCCGCCAACGGCGCCAACTACGTCCGCCTCTGGCAGGAATACTACGTCCCGCAGGACACATCCATCGTCGCCGGCGCCGGTGACGGCGCCTTCACCGGCTTCCCGCTCGAAACCCAGGCCACGGGCCTGGGCCGCTACGATCTCGCCTCGGCCTGGAGGCTGGACCACGTCGCCGCCCAATGCGAACGGCTCGACATCTATTACCAGATCGCCTTCGAGATGACCGTCTGGTGGCAGCCCCGCCAAAAACATCGCTGGCCGCGCAATCCCTACAACGCCGCCAACGGCGGGCCCTGCAAGACTCCCGAAGACTACTTCACCAGCCCCGCCGCCCGGGAACTCGTCAAACGCCGCCTCCGCTACAGCGTCGCCCGCTGGGGCTGGTCGATGCACCTGGCCGCCTGGGAACTCTGGAACGAGGTCGACAACAACTTCAACTTCGACTCCGCCGCCAACACCGCCTGGCACCGCGAAATGGCCGCCTACCTCAAATCCATCGACCCCTGGCAGCACCTCATCACTACAAGCTGGCGCGACTCCGGCATGTTCTCGCTCCCCGACATCGGCATCGTCCAGGCCCATTCCTACTGGGAGGCGCCATACGACGCCGCACAGTACACCCTCCAGGACACCGATTACCTGATGCGCCCCTATGGCAAGCCGTTCTTCTTCGGCGAACAGGGCGTCGAGGACCCGGCCGGCATGATGAAGCTCGACCCCGAGGGCCACCACTTCCATGACACCATCTGGGCCTCGGCTCTCAGCGGCGCGGCCGGAACAGGCCTCTATTGGTGGTGGCACAATTACGTCGAAGGGCTGAATCTCTACCGCCATTACAAGCCCCTGGCCGCCTTTCTCAAGGGCGAAGACCTCGCCGCCCGAAAATGGACGCGCGCCGGCCTGTCGCGTCCAAACCTTCCCGTCACTCTTGCCCTCTATGGCCTTGCCGCGCCGGATCGCGCTCTGCTCTGGATCCACGATCCGCTTGGCTTTCGAATCGTCGGCGGCAAACCCGAACGCGGTCCGTCGCAAAGCGCCGCCTCGCTCAACGTCACCGGCCTGGCCGACGGCCAATACACAATCGACTGGTGGGATACCATACGCGGAGAGATCATCCGTCAGGACACGGGCCAAGTCCGCCGCAGCGACCACTTCGGTTACGGCCTCGAACTGAAACCGCCCCCGTTCTGGCGCGACATCGCCGCCCGCGTCACCAGAAAGGACTCGAAATGAAGCCGCTCGCCCTTGCCCTCCTGCTGCTGCCCGCCGTCCTGGCCCAAACGCCCAACCTCGATTTCATCGTGAACCAGGTGGACGGCCGGACGCTGCGCGAGATGCTTCCGAACTACCTGAAGGATCAGGTGAAACAGCGCCGCCGCACCTCGCCCGCCTCGACCGCCGAGTTCCGCAAGCGCTTCATTGAAGGCCTCGGCGGACTGCCCGAACGCACCCCGCTGCACGCCCGTGTCGTCGGATCTCTCAGCCGCGACGGCTACCGCATCGAGAAGATCATCTTCCAAAGCCAACCAGGCCTTTACGTCACCGCAAATCTTTATCTGCCCGCCACGGGCAATGGCCCGTTCCCGGCGATCCTGTTCCCGCTTGGCCACGAAACCGGCGGCAAGGCATATCCGGTCTGGCAACAACTTCTCGCCACCTTCGCTCGCCGTGGCTATGTGGCCTTCACCTGGGACCCCGCGGGCCAGGGCGAACGCATCCAGCACTGGGACGAAGCGCTGGGCGATTCCAAGGTCGCGCCTTCGACCACCGAACACACCATCCTCGGTATCCAGGCCCTGGTGGTTGGCGACGCCTTTGCCAAATACACCATCTGGGACGGCATCCGCGCCCTCGACTACCTGCTATCCCGCCCCGAGGTTGACCCCAAACGCGTCGGCATCACCGGCAACTCCGGCGGCGGCACCCACACCGCCTACATCGCCGCCTTGGACGGCCGCCTTCAAGTTGCAGCGCCGTCCTGCTTCATCACCTCCTGGCAGCGGCTGCTTGAGACCATCGGGCCGCAGGACGCTGAACAGTGCATTCCCGGCTTCCTCGGCCATGGCTTCGAACATGTCGATTTCATCCGCGCCTTCGCGCCGAAACCTTACATCATCCTCTCCGCAATCCGTGATTTCTTCTCGCTTCAGGGCGCGCGCTCGACCTATGCCACAGCGACCGAAACTTACCTCGCCGCCTCCGCCCGCGACAAGATCTCCATGGCGGAAACCGATGAGGGCCACGGCTATACGATCAACAACCGCCTGGCTTCGTACAAGTGGTTTGACCGCTGGCTGAAAGACGCCGCGGCGCCCGAAGGCGAAGCGCCAGTGCCACCAGCTTCCGAAGCCGAACTGGCTTGCACCAAAACCGGCCAGGTGGCCACATCGCTGGGCGGCGAGACGGTCTACACGATCACCCGCGCCCGTGCCCGCGCCATTCAGACGCCGGCGAAACCGTCACTCGACGACGTGCGCCGTTTCGCTCAACTGCGCCAGGAGACTGCCGTGCCGCCGGTTCGCAGGTATGGTTCGGAACGCCGTGGCGATCTACAGATCGACAAACTGCTCTATGAGACTGAGCCGGGCATTCTGATTCCCGCCGTCGCCGTGACAAAGCTGTCGCCGTCGTCCACCCAGAGGCCGGGCGTTCTGCTGGTTTCCGCGCGCGGCAAGGCTGCGCACTGGGCGGCGATTGAAGCCTATGCCTCCGCGGGCGCGGCCGTGCTTGCCATCGACGCCCGTGGATTTGGTGAAACCCGCACCGCCGAGGCGACCAAGCCCGGAAGCTGGCAGACTTGGTTCGGCGACTACGATTCGGCGATGACCACGGTCATGCTCGGCACGAGCCTGGTCTCGCAGCGCGCCGCCGACATACAGGCCGGCTACCGTCTGCTGGCTTCCATGCCGGGCGTGGATCCGAAGCAGATCCTTGGCGCCGGACAGGGCAACGCCGCACCGGCGCTGCTCCACGCGGCCGCCGTGGTGGACTTCAAGGCTCTGCTGCTCGACGGCATGGTCGCCACGTACCGTTCGATCGCCGAAGCGCCGCTCCACAAGGGCGTTTTTGAATCGATCGTGCCCGGCGCGATCAGGCTTTACGACCTGCCCGGCCTGACAGCGGCCATCGGCAAGCCTGTCATCCTCGTCGATCCCATTTCGCCCATGGGTGCGGCGCTCACGCCACCCGCTGCTCAGGACGCCTACAGGTCCGCGCCGAACGTTCGTATTGTCTCGCGCACCGCGGAGGAACCCGCGGCGCTCGCCTACGAGCAACTCCTGAAATGAACGCTCAAACAAAGAGTTCGCGCGGGATTCGTGGCGCAAGCCCTTGGCCTTCCGTTCATCAATCACGATCGCAGAGAGCGGGGAACTCAATTTCTATCAAGGGAGCGAGCTAAATGAACTACTCGACAGCCGTCCTCGCAATGCTCATGACAGCCGCCGCCGCGGCGCACCCTGCGCCCACGGACCTGTTCATGCGCGGCTACTCCGTCATCCCGGCGCCGCAGAAGGTGGCGCTCGAATCAGGCAGCATCACCATCGATGCGACCTGGTCCATCGACGGCCCCGCGAACCACATCGCCACGCGTGCTCTGACCGCGGATCTCGCGTCCTTTCATTCGCTGGTCTTGAAGCCAGCGCCGGGACCGGGCCAAAACGTGATTACGCTCCGGGTTCGCCAAGGCGCCGTGGCCTCCGCGCCCGCCGAGACATCGGCCCAAGCCTACCATCTCGACATCGCGCCCGGCCGCGTTGAGATCGCCGCAAACGGCGGCGCGGGCTTGCTCTACGGCGTCCAGACCCTGGTCCAACTGATCCGCGCAAACGATCGCGGCCAGCTCATCGCCCCCGTTTGCGCGATCGACGACTGGCCCCGTCTCGCTCTGCGCTTCCTGCATTGGGACACAAAACACCACCAGGACCGCATCCCGACGCTGAAGCGTTATATCGATTGGGCGGTCCGCTTCAAAGCCAACATGATCGGCTTCGAACTGGAAGACAAGTTCGCCTACCCCTCGAACCCCATCATCGGCGCGCCCGGCGCCTTCACGCCCGCCGAGTTGCAGGAGATCGTCGACTACGGGTTGGAGCGATTCGTCCAGGTGGTGCCCGTCATTCAGTCGCCGGCGCACATGGCCTATGTGCTGAAACACCCGCAATTCGCCCACTTGCGCGCCGACGGCAACAACTACCAGTCCGACCTCTGCAATGAGGAAACCTACAAGCTCATCTTCCAGATGTATGACGACGTGATTGCCGCCACCAAGGGCGTCGACTATTTCTTCGTTTCGACCGACGAGGTCTATTACGCCGGGATCGGCAAGACCTGCAAGCTTCCATACACGCCGGACAATCGCAGCAAGGCCTGGGCCGATTTCGCCATCCGCGCCCGCGACCATTTGGCCAAACACAATCGCCGGATGCTGGCCTGGATCGAGTACCCGCTGCTGGACAAGGACATGGAGCGCATCCCGAACGACGTCATCGACGGCGTGGTCGGCGAGGAGAGCTTCGTGCCCATCCAGAAGAAGAAGGGCATGCGGCAACTGCTCTACACGTCGACGCAGGGCGCCGAGTTCCTGTTCCCGGACCACTTCGCCATCGAGAGCCTGCCGCCGGGATTAGAGATGGGTGAGTTCGAGTCGGTCTTCACGTCCGGCCGCATGTCGATGCTGCACGATTCGATCGTCAACTCGCGCGTCTGGCAGTTGAATCCCATCGGGGCATTCGCCGCGGCGTGGGGCGACTCGGGCCTGCACAACGAGACGTTCTGGCTCGGCTGGGCGGCCGTGGCGCGGTGGGCGTGGCATCCCGGAACGCCAGGGCCGGAGCAGCATGCAGCCGAGTTCATGAACGTCTACTACGGTCCGCGCGTCGAGGGCATGATCGAGGTCTACCGGAACATGCAACGGCAGGCCCGCGCCTGGCAGCGAGCCTGGGACCGCGTCGTGTCGCGCGTCCGCAAGCCGGGCTACGGCAATTCGGACGGACCCGGCATCGGCACCGCCCGCCAAGACTTGACGCTCACCCCGCCGCCGTTGCCCGACCCCATCACTCTGGCCTATAAGCCGCAGTTCGCCTCGAAGTACAAGGGCCTCGCCGCCGAGGCGCCTGCGCAACGTTTGCAGAACGACCAGCTTCAGCACGCACTCATAGCAAACATGGCGCGCGCCTCGCGCAATCAGTACAACCTGGAGGTCCTCCTGACGCTCGCGCGTTTCACCGGGCATCACTGGGACCTGATCAGCGCGCTGGTGCAGGCCGAAGGCGATCTGTCGAAGGCCGCGGCCGCGGCGGCGAGAAACGATGCGGCGCAAGCCGTGGGCCACCTGGTGGCGGCGCATAACCGTGTGGCGCGGATGGAAAGGGAGTCGGCCGGCATCCGGAGCTTCCTGACCTCGGTGTGGGAGAAGAGCCGCTATCGGAAGGGCAGGGAAGTGGATGGCCGGAAGTTCGTCCATGTCCTCGACGACACCAAGGATCATTGGGCCGATCGCACGCCGGATCTCGGCTATATGTTCCAGCCCGAGCAAAGCATCGGTCTCGCGCAGTGGCGCGCCAGTTTGAGCAAGATCACGGCCGGCTACGCGAAACGGAAGAACGTGCCCGTGCGCGGCTTGGCCGAGGCGCGGCTGGAGGAGTAGAAATCGCTCCACTGCGAAGGAACCGGACCGGCGTCGAGACGAGTCTCGACGCGGCAGCCTGAAGGCCGCGCTACGCGTGATCGGATGAGGCTGGGAATTCGGGGCGGCAGGGTGGCGGCTGCGCCACCTGGGGGTGGCGAAACGAACTCCCAGGTTTGCGTTGGCAACAGTAGAAGAAATATTTGTTGTTTATTATCAATTACTTGCGAGTGTCAAAACGATTCTGGCAGCGTTCACTGCGTCACTGTCGTGCGTGATGGGTGGGCTTCAATGCCCGTCCGGGGGAAGGCGAAGCATGGACACGAATCCGATGGGGCGAGCAATGGGCGGGGCTACCGGACCGAGGACGGCCGAGGGCAAGGAGCGGTCGGCGCGAAACGCATTGAAACACGGCCTGACGGCCACGAAACCTGACAACGCCGTTGATCCGGAGCTGAAGGAGGCCTACGCGAAGCTGCGGCGGCAGTATTTTGATGAGTACAAGCCCTCGGGCGCCATCGAGAACACGTTGCTGGACATGGTGGTGCTGTCAGCGTGGCAGCTCTACAAGATTCGTGAGTTGGAGTTGTACTCAGAAATCGACCTTGGGGCGCCGGGCGCGATGGGACGGAGCGAGAAGTTGGCCCGGTACCGGGGGAGCCATGAACGGCTGTTGTTCCGTAGCCTGAATCAGCTCAAGCAGATCCAGCAGGAGCGGGCGTTGCTGGCCACTGACAAAGCCGGCCAACTTCCTGCCCAGATCGCGCCCGGCGTTCGCGTCCGGCCGCTCCTCGCGCACATCCGGCGGATCGGCCGGCAGCCGAAGACTCTGACCGCCACGGCAGGGGTTGCGGCTACGAGACTGGCGCGAACGATCCAGTTGAGGAATCGGAGGGGATTCATGGCCCCGTCGCGGATCTCCAGCGGCCGTCCGGCACCCGCGGCATGAACGGTCAGGCCCAATAGATTGAGACCACTTTGTTGAGAGTCAGACCCTGAGGCCCGAACTGCGCGTTGGTGGACTGAGGTTCGCACTGGCCGGCCGGGGGGCCGGCCGCGGACGGGGGTGTCCGCCTTCCTAATGCCTGCTGAACCGTGGACTGGCCGGCCGGGGGGCCAGCGGCGAACGAGGACGTCCGCCTTCCTTATGACTGCTGAACCGTGCAGTTGCCGGCCGGGGGGCCGGCCGCGACACGAATATCGAGACGACAGGCAAGAGTGCCTGCACTACATGCGGGCGGCGACGCGCCCGGCCTGCGCGCGAAACCGCTCTTTTGCCACCTGAGATCGCTCGCGCGGCATCATGATTCATGAAGCATCCACCCCGTCGCGCAGATCAGTCAATGAAACACAGCGAATCGGAGTGGGGGTATCCGGCTCTGCCTGGGGGAACGAAATGGGCGGTGGAACGAACCTCACACCGGATGCGTTAGTCTGAAACTGAGCTTGTGATTGACCTCTTCAAAAGGCGGGCGGAAGCCGTTGGCGCGGAGTGCCGACTGTTCGCGGACCGCGGGCAGGCGATCGAGGGTGTCATGACGGCGCTGATGGACGAAGGCGTGAAGGATGAGCGTGGGGCGTGGGCGGTTTGGGCCGACGAGGATTGCCTGCGCGCGGAAGAGCGGAGAGAGGTGCTGGCGCGCCTGCCGGGCGTCCGGTTTGAAGTGACGGCTGAGGTGGCGGAACAGTCACTGGCGGGGATCTGCACGGTTCAGTACGGAGTGGCGGAGACTGGGAGCCTGGTGAGCGATTCGAGCGCCGTTGGGCGCAGACTGGTGTCCACTCTGCCCCCGCTGCATGTCGCGCTGCTGCCCGTTGACCGGATCGTGCAAAGCATGGCCGACGCTCTTGCGCGGTTTGATCCGCGCAAATGCAGTTACCTGGCGGCCATCACCGGGCCAAGCCGGACGGCAGACATTGAACGTGTTCTGACGATCGGAGTGCATGGCCCTAAAAGGCTCCTCATTTTTCTCGTTCAGAATTGGGAATTCGACGAGGTGGAGTCATGAGCGAACTGAGCCGGGCCATTCAAACAGCCATAGACGACCCGACCCTGTCGCCGTCGCTGACCCGGTTTTCCGAGGCGTATAGGACTTCACGCGCCAAGGCCTATGAGGACGTCAATTTTAAGGAGGTACGCGAGCGGATCGCGGAGCGGAAAGGATACGCCGCCCGACACATGGAAGAACTCGCCGGGCGTTTTCAGGAGCGGGCGGAAGCGGCGGGGGCGACGGTATTCCGCGCCCGGAGTCCCGGGGAGGCGAGGGAGTATGTTCTGCGGGTGGCGGGGCAGACGGGCGCGCGGCTGGTGGTGAAGTCCAAGTCCATGGCTTCCGAGGAGATCCATCTGAACTCGAGCCTGGAAAGGGCGGGGTTGGAGGTTTGTGAGACCGACCTGGGCGAGTGGATCATTCAACTGGCGCACCAGCGGCCTTCGCACATGGTGCTACCGGCGATCCACATGACGCGCGACCAGGTGGCCGAACTGTTCAGCCGCGCGACGAACGAGCAGTTGGACAATGATATTCCGCGGCTGGTCGCCGTCGCCCGGCGCGAATTGCGGTCCAAGTTCTTGACCGCGGATATTGGTATCACCGGCGCCAACATCGCCGTGGCCGAGACCGGCAGCATCGTGTTGTTGACCAACGAGGGCAACGCGCGCCTGGTGACGACGCTGCCGCGCACGCACATCGCCATTGTTGGGCTGGAAAAGCTGGTCGAGCGGATGGAGGACATCCAGCCAATCCTCACCGCGCTGCCGAGGAGCGCGACGAGCCAGTTATTGACCAGCTATGTCTCCATCATCACAGGTCCGGTGGAGAACCCGGACGGCAGCCGCAAGAATCTGCACATCATCCTTCTCGATAACCAACGGACCGAGATGGCGGCCGATCCGCAGTTTCGAGAAGCGCTGCAATGCATCCGCTGCGGGTCGTGCCTGAACGTCTGTCCGATCTTCCGGCTGGTGGGCGGGCACGTTTTCGGGAAGGTCTATACGGGAGGGATTGGCGCGATTCTGACCGCGTGGTTTGACGCGCTGGAAGAATCGAAAGACATTCAATCACTGTGTATCCAGTGCGGAACCTGCAAGGATTTCTGCCCTGGCGGGATAGACATTCCGAAGCTGATTCTCGAAGTTCGCGACCGCTTGACGGCCAAACAGGGGGTTCCTCTGCTGCAAAGGGCGGCTTATGCCCTGGTGAACCGCCGGCACGCCTTTCACTCGGCCTTGCGAGTGGCCGCGCAGGCGCAGAAGCCGCTTGCCCGCGAAGGTTTCATCCGGCACCTGCCGTTGGCGCTTTCCGGCTTCACGAAGGATCGAAGCCTGCCCGCCATTGCCGCACGGCCGTTCCGTGACCGGTTCAAGGAGATCCAGCAGCCGGAATGCGAAGAAACCGCCGCCTTCTATGCCGGGTGTCTGATCGACTTTGCCTATCCGGAGATGGGGGAATCGGTGGTCAAGGTGCTGAACCATGCGGGCATCCGGGTTGTTTTCCCGGAGGATCAGACCTGCTGCGGCGCGCCAGCCCGGTACGGCGGTTCGCCCGAGGCGGCCGCAGAGGCGGCAGAGGCGAACCTGAAAGCTCTGACGGAGGTGGAGGCGGACTACATCGTTTCGGCCTGTCCTACCTGCACGGTGGCATTGAGGCGTGACTTCGGCGAAGTGATCGGGGCCGCGGCGCCGGCCGGTTTGAAAGAAAAGGCGGAGGATGTCGCCGCCAGGACGATCGACTTCTCATCCCTCGCTCTCCATTTGGCGCGGGAGGGCAGGTTGAAAGCCGCCGCACGGGACGGCGACGCTGGTGAGGTCACCTACCACGACTCGTGCCACTTGAAACGCACACTCGGCGTATCCGAGCAGCCGCGTGAACTTCTGTCGCTCGCCGGTTTTCAAATTCAGGAGATGCCGGAGTCCGACGTGTGTTGCGGGATGGGCGGATCATACTCGCTGAAACTGCCGGCAGTTTCGCGGGCGGTGTTGGAACGCAAGCTGGCCAATATCCAATCGACAGGGGTGGGCGAAGTCAGCACGGATTGCCCCGGGTGCGTGCTTCAAATCCGCGGCGGGTGTGATGCCGCCGGACTTGATGTGAGGGTCAAGCATACGGCCGAAAGGCTGGCTGAACGCCTGGATCAGAAAGACTGAGCAAGCTGTGAATTCCCGGCAAACTGGGAGTGGCCCGGAACGGAGAAGCTGTCGAGGAGTTCGCCGCAGGATCGCCCTGGCTGAGCCCGCCAGGGCGCATGGGCCTTCGTCCAATTCCATCTAACGAGTTGCACCCGCCCGGCCGATAGCCCTTGTAGGGGGGGCTGCGCCCCTCCGGCGACCAGCAGGATTGCCGGCCATGGCCACCAGCACCAATTCACTCCACGCCGCCGCTCGAGCAGGCACGGGCGTTCGCGCTCCGGCCTGGGCCGTGCGATTGTCTCCCAGTCTGTTCGATCTCTTTCTGTTTTCGGTCCTGGCCTGGACATTTCTGGCCAGCGCCAAGGACTTCGGCTGGAGCCAGATGCTCAGCGACGGCGACGCCGGCTGGCACATGCGGGTGGGGCAGTGGATTCTGGAACACGGGCGCGTTCCCACCCAGGATTTCTTCTCGTTCTCGAAAGCCGGACAGCCCTGGTTTGCCTGGGAGTGGTTGAGCGACGTCATCTTTGCGCTGGCACATGCCTGGCTTGGGCTCAAGGGGATGGTCTGGCTGTCGGCGGCCTTATTCCTGGCCGTTGTTGGCGGCATCTTTTTCCGGGTGGTTCGCTGCGGCGCCAATATCTTCGTGGCGGTGCCGCTGACGATGATCGCCGTCGGCGTCATCCGGATCCATCTTCTGGCCCGGCCCCACATGTTCACGCTCCTTTTCGTGGTCCTGGCCGTGTGGCTGATCGATCGGGATCTGAAAGAACCCACACGATGGATTTGGTCGCTTTTGCCGCTTGCGGTGCTTTGGACCAACCTTCACGGAGGATGGGCGGCCCTGGTCGCGATTCTGGGAGTGGTTTCGGCCGGAGCGGCCGCCGAAGCCCTAGCCGGACGCCGCGCCTGGTCCACCGCCCGCCGTTACGCCATCCTGGCTGTTTCGTGTGCATTCGCATCATTAATTAATCCGTACGGCTGGCAACTCCACCTGCATATGGGCTCTTACCTCGATTCGAAGTGGATCGCGGAAGCCGTGGAGGAATTCCAGGCCCCGAAGTTCCGCACCGAGGGTCAGAAGATGCTGGAGATTATCCTGTTCGGCGCGCTGGTTGTCGCCGGCATCGAACTCCGCCGCCGCCGGTTCATCACGCCTTTCCTGCTTTTGTTCTGGGCGCACGCCACGATCACGTCCGTGCGCCACGCGCCGATTCTGGCCATCATCGCTCTGCCTGCGCTCGCCTCGGCGATGGCGGCGGGTTGGGACCGGGTGGCCAAAAGGTTCAAGAAGTCGTCGCTGCCGGGCATCATTCATGCGGTGGGGCGTGACATGCAGCCTTCAATCGCAAGGCCAACGTTCTGGTCGGTTCTGCCGATGCTGGTTCTGGCCACTGGGCTGCTTCCGCTCCAGTGGCCGGCAAATTTCCCGGATGAGATGTTTCCGGTGGCGTTCGTTGACCGCCACCAGCCGGTGCTGGCTCAGTCGAGGCTACTGACGACCGATGAATGGGCCGACTATCTTCTCTACCGGAATTACCCGAATCAGAGGGTCTTTTTCGACGGGCGGAGCGATTTTTACGGCGAGCAACTGGGGCGGGAGTTTCTGCGCATGGTCAACGGTCACTTTGATTGGGACAAGTTATTGATAAAGCATAAGATAGACGCGGTGATGCTACCTCCTGCCACGGCTCTGGCCGGGCTATTGAAGGGTTCTGGAAGGTGGCGAATGGTGTCGGATTCGGGCAACGAGATCCTCTTTGTTCTCAGAGGCAGCGGCCCGGAAAAAGCGGCGTTGACCCTAATGGCAGGACGGGGAACTGCCGAAGATAACCGTGGAGAGACTCATTGACAGTGCCTCCCCGAATGCAGAAGCCGAGTTCGCCGCGGTGCGCTGAGGACAGCCGTTTCAGCAGCCGTCTGTTCTGCCGGTGGAGCTTGCCGTCGGGTGAGGATTTGCTGCAATTCGCCGTGCAGTGGCCGGTTGCTTTCGCCATGGCTGGAAGCGATGAAGTGTCATGCGGTTCCGGGCGCCCAGGGCGCGTCGCGCAGTTAAAGCTAGAGATGGGCAGATGATCAGGAGGCCGTGAAAATGGATCGCAAGTTGCTGACAGTATTGGGTGTCAGCCTGGTGTTCGCACTGGTGGTGAGCAGTATCTTCTACCAGTTGTCATCCAGGTCGGCCGGTCCCAAGAAGGCAGATGCACAAGACCTCAAGGACGTTGTCGTGGCCGCGAAGGCCCTCGATGTCGGCACGACCGTGAAGGCTGAGGACATCAAGCTGGTGAAGATCCCGGCGTCCGCCTTTCCGAAGGGCGGCTTCAGCAAGCCCGAAGATGTGGTTGACCGTCCTGTGACAGCCAGCATTTTGCTGGAGGAGCCGGTTGTGGACGGCCGGTTGGCGCAGAGGGGATCGGGCGTGGGTTTGGCGCCGGTGATCCCGGTCGGCATGAGAGCGGTAACGGTGCGAGTGAACGACGTTGTTGGCGTGGCGGGATTCGTGCTGCCTGGGATGCGCGTCGACGTGCTGATCACGGGTGACCCGCCGGGCAGCGGCCAACGGGTGACGCGAACCGTACTGCAGAACATCCTGGTGCTCTCAGCCGGCAAGACGATTCAGACAGATGCGACCGGGAAGCCGGTGGACGCTCCGAGCGTGACACTCCAGGTGACGCCGGCGCAGGCAGAAGTGCTAACGCTGGCTGGCAACACCGGGCGCATTCAACTCGTCCTGCGTAACGGAAGCGACCAGAACATCGAGAAGACCGCAGGCTCGAATCTGGCGAATCTGTACGGCGGCAAGATCAAGTCCGATGGCAGTTTCTCGACAGGCGGCGAGTCAGAGGATCTTGCCGATCAACCGAGGCGCCCTGTACGCCCGAGGCCCGTCGTTGCGATGGCGCCGCCGCCAGCACCGCCGCCGCCGGCGCCCGTGGTCGATCAAATTGTGACGATCCGGGGTACTGACCGAAAGGTCGAAACCGTTTCCATTAAGAACAACGAGTAGGGAAGGTAACTCATGAGCTCCCCTAAATGCTGCACACGGGCCGCGCTGGCGGCCGCCATGGTCATCTTCTTCGCGCCTTGGGCCAAGCCCCAAGCGGCGACCGACGACATACGGGTCACGCTAGGCAAGAGCATTGTCATCGACTACCCGGAGGACGTCTCGCGGATTTCGACGTCGAATCCAGACGTGGTCGATTACGTGCCGGTCAGTTCACGCGAGATCCTTCTCCACGCCAAGGGACTAGGCGCGGCGACGTTGGTGGTCTGGGCCAAGTCCGGGCAGCGCAACTTCTATAACATCTCGGTGGAACAGAATCTTGAGCCTCTCCGCAAGCTGATAAAAGACACATTCCCGTCCGAGGATATCCGGATCCAGGCGGCGCGCGACTCAATCACAATCTCTGGGCTTGTCAGCTCGGCCGCTGTTGCCGACCGCATCAACGAACTTGTCAAACCCCTATCCAAGAGCGTGATCAACAATGTTGGAGTCAAGCCCCTGCCAGTGGACAAGCAGATCCTTCTTCGAGTCAAATTTGCGGAGATTAATCGCAATGCGTCGAAGCAATTTGGCTTAAACTTGATCTCGACAGGAGCAGCGAACACGCCAGGTTCGATCTCTACCGGCCAATTCTCGGCTCCCCGGTCATCCTCGATTTCAGGTGTAATCGGAGGAAGTACAAGTGGAACAAATTCAGAATTTTCTCTGACAGATGCGCTGAATATCTTTGCTTTCCGGCCGGATCTGAATCTCGCCGCAACGATCAAGCTTCTTCAGCAGGAGGGGCTGCTTCAGATTCTGGCGGAACCCAATTTGGTGACGACCAACGGCAAGGAAGCGAGCTTCCTGGTTGGCGGAGAGTTCCCGATCCCGGTCCTTCAAGGCGGGGCGAATTCGGGAGCGGTGACTATCCAGTTCCGTGAGTACGGCATCAGGCTGACGTTCACGCCGAGGCTGACCGAGCACGGCACGCTCAAGATGCACGTCAAGCCGGAAGTTTCCACGATCGACGTCTCGAATGCAGTCACGGTCAGCGGTTTCACGATTCCGGCCCTTGCGACGCGCCGTATCGAGTCCGACATTGAACTGGGCCAAGGCCAGAGCTTCGTTATCGGCGGACTGATTGACGACCGGACAAACGAGACGTTTTCACGAATTCCTGGTCTTTCCAGCATCCCGCTGCTGGGCGAGTTGTTCAAGAGCCGCAATGAGAACCGGACGAAGTCGGAACTGGTAGTCATGGTCACTCCGGAGCTGGTCGAGCCGATGTCGGCGGACGATCCAAGGCTTCAGTTGAGCGTGGTCCACGACAAGTTGCCACCTGCGCTACTGCCCAAGGGCATGCCTGGGTCGGCAACCGCCAAGACCGAGCCGGCTCCGCTGAGGATCGACCGCAAATCTTTGGCCCCCAAGCCGGACCCGAAGTCCAAACGCTAGCTCCGCCGCACGGACTGCCATTGGGGAGCCGCCAGAATGACTCAGAACAGCATGGCCCGTGAGCCGGCGTTGCCGGCTCTTCTGATCACTCCTGACCGGGAGCTCTCCGCCGCAGCGCAAAAAGCGCTGACTGAGGTGCGCGCCTTCGAAGTGATCTCCGAGCTGCGCGCCTATCCGCCCGCTCAGACGATTGAGATTAGGATCCGGCAAGCCCAGCCAGACGTGGTCCTGGTCGACTTGTCGTCTGATCTTGATGCGGCCAAGGCGGTCCTGCGTTGTTTGGCGGCGATGCGGCCACCTGTGCCTGCGATCGGGATCAGCAAAGTGAACGACTCGACCCTGATCCTCGAGGGGCTCCGCGCCGGGGCGGGCGACTTCCTCTGTCCGCCGTTCGACGCTGATGCGCAACGTGAAGCGTCAGTGCGCATCCGCCGGATTCGCCAACCCGAAGAACCGCAACACCAGGAACAAGGGCAGATTCTGGCTTTCGCTTCGACGAAGCCAGGATCTGGAGCTTCGACACTGGCCATGCAAACGGCCTTTGCCCTGCGCCGTCTGACGGGCAAGCGCGTGCTCTTGGCGGACTTTGACCTGATCGCCGGAACAGTGGCCTTTTCGCTGAAGATCTCGCCAGTGTACTCGGTGCTCGACGCGATGAGCTACTCCGAGCGGCTCGATCCGGCTTTGTGGGGTTCGATGGTGTCGAACTGCCATGGGGTGGATGTTCTGGCCGCGCCGGACGCGCCGATAGTCGACCTTCCCGAATCAAGCCGGGTGCACGATGTCCTCGAATACGCGCGGATGCTTTATGACTGGGTGCTGGTCGATCTGCCCACGGTATTTCACCAGCTAAGTCTGTTCATGCTCTCCGAGGCGGACCAGGTGTACCTGGTTTCCACATCGGAACTGGCGAGCCTGCACCTGGGCCGCCGCGCATCGGGTCTGCTTTCGCAGCTTGGTTTTGAGCGCGACCGCGTCCGAATGGTTGTGAACCGGCTTTCAAAACGTGAGGACATTGCCGCGGCAGACATGGAGAAGATCTTCACCTGCCCGGTTTATTCGACGTTTCCGAATGATTATCTGGCTCTGCACAAGGTTGTCACCCGGGCTGAACCATTGGGGCCGGAGACAGAGTTGGGGAAGTCGATGGAGAAGTTTGGCGCCAAGGCGGCAAATCTGGCGGCCGCCGAGAAGCGGACGAACAAGCCGGTGCTGGGCCCAAAACCAGCCCTCTCGGAGCTGTAATGGGCTCAAGTTTTTTTCACCTCGGGCCGATGGATGAAGAGACGGAAGGAAGATTGACTTTCTCCGGGACGACACAAGAGAGCCATTGATGCTACCGACGATGGATCAAAAACCGGCGCAGCAGCTGACCTGGGAACAGCGGCTGCTGAAGAACGCTGGAAAACCCAAGTCCTCTTTGAAGCCTGAGTATCAGGAACTGAAGTTCACCCTTCACCGCAAGCTGCTGGACAAGATCAATCTTGAGGCGCTGGCGACCATCGACAACCAGCGCGTGCGCGGGGAGGTCCGGCAGGCACTCATCACTCTCATCGATTCCGAGCCGACACTGCTCAGTTCGCTAGAAAAGCAGCAGATCTGCGACGAAGTACTGGACGAGGTGTTCGGCCTCGGCCCGCTTGAACCACTTCTTCAGGATCCGACGATCTCGGACATACTGGTGAATGGCTGCCGCCAGGTCTACGTTGAGCGCCGGGGCTTGCTCGAACTCACGAGCGTCACTTTCCGCGACGATCAACACCTCATCCGCATCATTGACAAAATTGTCAGCCAGGTTGGCCGGCGGATTGACGAATCAACGCCGATGGTCGACGCGCGCCTGTCGGATGGCTCGCGTGTCAACGCCATCATCCCCCCACTCTCGCTTGATGGGCCCCTGGTATCGATCCGCCGGTTTTCGCAGGACAAGCTGATGCCGGCCGATCTGGTTGAAAAGCGCGCGCTGACGCCAGGAATGATGGAACTGCTCGAAGCGGCGGTGAAAGCCCATCTGAACATCATCATCATTGGGGGAACCGGCGCAGGCAAGACCACACTTTTGAATGCGCTTTCATTCTTCATCAATCCGAAAGAGCGCATCATTACGATCGAGGATGCGGCCGAACTGCAATTGAAGCAGCCGCACGTCGCGCGTCTCGAAACAAGGCCGCCCAATCTCGAGGGACATGGCGCGGTGCGGCAGCGCGAACTGCTCATCAACAGCTTGCGTATGCGGCCTGACCGGATTGTGGTCGGCGAGGTACGCGGACCCGAAGCACTGGACATGCTGCAGGCCATGAACACCGGTCACGACGGATCGCTGACCACAATTCACGCCAACTCACCCCGTGATGGCATCTCGCGACTCGAGGTGATGGTCTCGCTGGCCAATGCCAGCATGCAGCTGATTTCGATCCGCCAGCAAATCGCCAGCGCGGTCAACGTCCTGGTGCAGGCCGCCCGTCTGGCTGACGGATCACGCCGGGTGACCAGCATCACAGAGGTGACCGGGATGGAGGGTGAGATTGTCACCCTGCAAGACATCTTCGTCTTCGAGAAGCGCGGTCTGAATGCGGATAACAAGGTGGTGGGCCGGTTTGCCGCCACGGGGATTCGCCCGAAATTCTACGAGAAACTGCTCTCGGCGGGCATAAAGCTCAGGCCGGATCTTTTCGATGAAGTGGTGGAGATCTGATGCCATGAACTTCGTACTGGTCCTACTTTTGTTCTGGGGCATGGCGTTCGGCGGATGGCTAATTGTTCGCCGGTCGTTTCAGAGTTCGGATGCCGACAAAATCCGCCAACGCTTGCTGGGGGCGCAAAGGACACGCAAAGCGGATAAATCCGGCACCGGCACTGCATCGCTGCTCAGCGAGGAAGACACCTCACGCGGGAAGCTCGTTCTGCGGCTACTCGCGCGTTTTGACCTCCAGCCAAAGCTCAAGGCGCTCATCGAGCAGGCTGGATTGCGATGGAACGTAGCGCGGCTTGTCCACATGTGCCTCGCCCTGTTCCTCGGCGGCTACGCAATTGGCTGGTTGTTCCTGCCGGCGAGATTCCAGTTGATGGCATTTATTCCAGCATTGGTGGCTGGCCTGATCCCGCTGCTTTATGTCGCAAGGAAGCGGTCGGCACGGTTATGGAAGTTCGAATCCCAGTTCCCGGAGAGCCTGGAGTTCATTGCCAGGTCGATGCGCGCGGGCCACGCGTTCTCAGTTTCGCTGGAAATGCTGCACCGCGAGTTTCAAGAGCCGCTGGCTGGGGAGTTCCGCCGGGCCTTCGAGGAACATAACCTGGGCCTGCCGTTGGACACGGCGTTGCAGAAGTTGGCCAACCGGGTCCCGCTGCTCGATGTTCACTTTTTCGTATCTGCGGTGTTGCTCCAGAAAAGGACTGGCGGCAACCTGGCCGAGATCCTGGACAAGTTGGCGTCTGTCATCCGCGAGCGATTCAAGTTGCGGGGCAAAATCCGTGCCATTAGCGCGCACGGCAAGATGACTGGCATGGCGCTATCCATGATTCCGGTCGGTGTCGGCGCCATGATGTTCCTGGTCAACAAGGAGTATGTGACCTTCTTCATTACAGACGAAGTGGGCAATTACATGGCAATCGCCGCCCTGGTGCTGCAGTTGCTGGGTTACCTGACGATCAAGAAGATCGTGGCAATCGAGGTATGAGAGGAGAAAACCCATGAGTGCAATCCTCCTTGCCGCCGTGCTTTTCGTGACCGTCGCCGCTGTTGGCACAATCCTTGGACTGAAATTATGGGCCAAACCTAAGGAGGCGATTGAACGCGTTACCGCGACAAGCAGCGAACTGCCAGAGGAGACGCCGGTACACCCAAGCCTGGTCTTCCGTGACCTCCTCAACCGGTTAGGCGAGAAACTTCCGACCTCGCCCAAGGACGTGACTGTCATGCAGAAGCGTCTGATCCGGGCGGGAATCCGCGGCCAAAGCGCTCTGAAGTTGTTGTACGGCTCGAAAGTAGCGCTCGCCATCACGCTGCCGCTGGTGATGATGTTGGCGACGGTAGGCAGTTCGTCGGATTCGAGCAACAAGATGATGGCGATTCTGGCGGCGGCCGGATTTGGCTTCTTCGCGCCGAATGAGTATGTCTCGATGATGTCCAAGAGGCGTCAGAAGCAGATGGCACGCGGCTTGCCGAACGCGCTCGACCTGATGGTGGTGTGCGTTGAAAGCGGCCTTGGCCTGGATCAGGCGATTCTCCAGGTCGCCAAGGAACTCGAGCATGCCCATCCGGAGATCAGCGAGGAGTTTGCGCTGGTGAACCTGGAACTGAAGGCCGGCAAGCGCCGCGCCGAGGCGCTCCGAAATCTGGCGGACCGGACTTCGGTGGACGATTTGCGAAAACTTGTGGCGGTGTTGATTCAAGCCGACCGGTTCGGTACCGGTGTGGCGCAAAGCCTACGCGCGCATGCCGATTTCATGCGAGTTCAGGCGCGGCAAATTGCAGAGGAGAAGGCCGCAAAACTCGGCGTCAAGCTGGTGTTTCCGATCTTCTTCTTCATCCTGCCCACGCTGTTTGTTGTGACGGTGGGCCCGGTTGCGGTCAAGATCATGCGGGAGTTGATCCCGATGATGCAGGGTATCTGAGGCGCAAGCCGAGGATGCACTGAAGCTAAATCAACGTACTTGAGTATACGCGGGAAAGAAAAGGAGTCAAACGATGGAAACGAACACACTGGTTCGCGTGGTCTGCACCGTTCTGGCGGTCGTGCTGCTGGGTGCAATCATTCTGCGGCGCAAGAGCAAGAACGTCGAAGACTAAGGGTAATCGAGTTGCCTGATCAGGGACCTGGCCGGGCGGGCGCCGCCCGGACCGTCCGGCCATAACCTGTTGAATCACTTGTGGGATCCACTTCGGTCAGGAGAGAGAGAAATGAAGAGGGAACAGTTTAGTTGGAAAATTGCAGCCGCGGCGCTGCTGCTCACGGCGATGTGCCATGCGCAGTACTTCGGGCGTGTTGTTGCCATCGGCGGTCACAGTTCCGACCTGGCTTTGGACGAGTCACGGGGCGTGGCATACGTGGCCAACTTCACGGCCAACCGGATCGATGTCGTGTCGCTTGCATCGGCCAAGGTGACCAAATCCATGAACGTGGCTTCACAGCCGAGTTCGCTGTCGCTCAGCCCGGATGGCCGGCATTTGGTGGTTGCTCATTTTGGCAACTTTGAGGCGCCCAACACCCCCCGCAATGCGCTAACGGTAATCGATCTGTCCAACAACGGGCGGCAGACGTTCGCCCTGGCCGATCCGCCGCTTGGAGTGGCTTTCGGCGCCGACGGCCGGGCCCTTGTTGTGACAACCAAGCAATTCATCCTCTTTGAGCCCTATGGGGGAACGATGCTGGTGCTCGATACTGTCGCCGGCGTCACAGCCAAGACGTTGCCGCAACCGCCAGCGAACTTTCCGGCCGAAATCGTCGCTGCCTCGGTGGCTGCTTCAGGGAATCGCAATTACATTGCCGGTGTGAGCGACACAATTTTGTTCTTCTACGATGTCACCAAGCGCCTCGTGAGTTCCATGGGCTATGTGGCGGATCCTCCACTTGGACCCAGGACAGTGAGCGTTTCCAACGACGGCGACCGCTGGCTGGCGGGCTGGGGCGTCTTTGACAGCAAGGGTTTGCTGGCGCAATTTGCCGATCCCTCAGGCGAATTGGAAATCGGCTCCCACGCTATTGATACCGCGCGCAATACGATCTACGCGCAGGTAACCCGGAAAGACGACGAAAAGACCGCTACCCCGCAACTCCAGGTGGTGGACGCTGACAACCTTCGCGTGCGTGAGAGATTGCGATTGAAGGAAAACCTGGCGGGCAAAGGCGTGCTGTCTTCCGACGGAGCGACGATGTACGCACTTTCGGAAAGTGGTCTGACTATCCTGCCAGTAGGCAGTCTGGAGAACCAGGCCCGTGTCGTGGCGTCGAAAGAAGACATCGTGTTTCGGGGCAGCGGCTGCAGCCCGACTGTGGTGACTCAGCAGATCGAGATCACGAATCCCGGAGGCGGCGCTACGGCGTTCAAGCTGAAGGCATCGGCCAGTGGCATCAGGCTCAGCCAGACTGCCGGAACAACGCCAGCGACCATTCAGGTCAGCGTTGACCCGTCATACTTCCAAAATGTCAAGGGGACGACGGTCGCTGCCATCGAAATCACTTCCGCCACCGCGGTGAACGTGATCAAGCCGGTGCGCGTGCTGATCAATCTTCAAGATCCTGACCAGCGCGGCTCGTCAATCAATGTTCCAGGAAAACTTGTGGACCTGATGGCGGATCCCCAGCGCAACCGGTTCTTCATTCTCAGGCAGGACACCAACGAAGTGCTTGTGTTCGATGGTGCGAGTTATGAGCAGACCGCGACGCTTCGTACGGGGAACACCCCAACGTCGATGGCGTTCTCTCATGACCGGCGCTATTTGCTGGTTGGAAATGACAACTCGCAGTACGCCAATGTATTCGATCTGGAAACGCTTGAGGCGACTGAACCGATCCGTTTTCCGTTCGGTCACTATCCGCGGTGGCTTGCGGCTTCGGGCAACGCGATCCTTGCCGCAACCCGTGTGGCGGGTCCAGTTCATAAGATCGACCAGGTTGATCTGTTCTCCCGCACCGCCACAGAACTGCCGACATTGGGAATTTACGAGAACGACATCGACATCAACACGGCGCTGGTGGCATCCAGCAATGGCAGCTCAATCATGGCGGCTCAGGCAGACGGGAACCTGCTGCTCTACAATTCGAGCGCCGACACGTTCACAATTTCGCGGCAGGACACCGACCGGCTTTCCGGCGCCGTTGCCGCGTCCAACTACGACATGTTCGTCGTAGGCGGGACGTTGTACAACTCATCGCTGGTTCCGGAGGCCCAGTTCGATTCGACGATTGAGACCACGTCGGGATTCGTGTTTGTAGACCAGTACGGCTACAGGACAGGAACCCAGTCGGGCGGCGGCACTGGTGTGATTCAGCGTGTGGATTTGACCACGGGGGCGGGCCAGAAATCGACTCGCATGGCGGAGGCGCCAATTTCCGGCGACGAAACGGCCGTCTTCACGCGGGCGGCGGCCGTACTGGCCAGCCGCAGAGCGATCATCAACCTGACCACCTCAGGATTCACGGTTCTGCCTTGGAGCTATGACGCGTCGGTCTCGATGCCCGAGATCCAGAGCATCGTGAATGCGGCCGATGGTACCGAGGCAGTGGCCCCTGGCGGACTTATCGTGGTGAGGGGATATAACCTGAGCCCGACAAACGCGGCCTCGCAGGAGATGCTGCTGCAGAACGCACTCAATGAGAGCTGCCTGACGGTGAATGGACTCTCCGTGCCGATGTTGATGGTCTCAAGCACGCAGATCAACGCGCAGCTCCCGTTCCAGGCCGAAGGCAACGTGACGATGGTCTTGAGAACGCCGGGCGGCGTCAGCGACAACTACAACCTCACCGTCCTGCCGAATGCGCCCAGCGTGTTTCTGAAGGAGATCGCACAAGACTACACTGTGCCGCTGGTCGTTCGCGCCTCGAACGGGCAGGTGGTGACGCCGGCGAATCCACTCCGTTGGGAAGAGGAAGCCATCATCTATCTGACCGGCATGGGCCAAACCTATCCCGAGGTCCCGGCGGGCAAAGCGGTGCCGGAGGGCGAGCCGGTTGTGCCGCTGACTCCGCCAGTGGTGACACTGGCCGGGCGGCAGATGCCTATCGTACATAGCGTGCTGACGCCAGGGCAGATTGGCGTAAACGAAATCCGAATCTACATTCCGCGCAACACCCCAAAGGGCATGAATCAACCCCTTACGGTGGAGCAAGGCGGCTATTCAACAACAGTCGCGGTTCGCGTCGTGCAGTGAGCGCGAGCGAAGCGGCCGAACCATGGAATTAGGACTTGCAGCTAGGGCGGACGGACCGCTCCAGCGGGGCAACACAGGACAACTATGAGCATTCGAATCTGGTCTTGGATGACATTGGCGGTCATGGCGCTAGCCGCACCTGCGGCGGCGCAGAAGTGGGAGGTCGGAGCCGGAGGCGGCGCAGCCTTCTACAATTCGAAGACGATCTCAGGTCCGGACGGAAGCGTCAGCGCCAAGTTCAAGCCGAATGCAGGCGTGACGGCTTACCTCGGACAGATCGGCAATCGAGTCGGCGGAGAGATCCGGTATACGATGCTGTTCAACGGAATGGAGCTTTCCGGTGGCAGCGCGAAGTCATCGATGAGCGGCCGGAGCCAGTCCATCGGTTACAACGTTCTGATTTACACGAACGGCAAGGAGGCCAAGGCGAGAGGCTACATACTGGCCGGGGGTGGCGTCAAGCAGTACACGGGGACGGGTTCAGATGTGATCTTGCCCGCCCTGATCCGGACGGCTGTACTGACCGAAACCAGCCAATGGAAACCTATGGTGACCGCGGGCGTCGGCGTACGGATGAAAGCCGGCGAGAACTCCTACATCAGAGCCGAACTACTCGTTCATGGGACGGAAACGCCGACGGACGTCATCACGCCCGTTCTTGGGAATCTGGGCGGCTGGTACTTCTCATTTGCGCCGATGTTTTCGCTGAGCTACGCCTGGTAGCGGGAAAACGGCGAAGCCAACCGGAATGTGAATCTGGCAATCCGGACTCGGACAGGATCTTCTCTGGCCGGTCCGGATTCAGCGTTTGCGCACCAAGAATGTCATCCGAACCAGTCCGCCTGGAATCCATACGCCAGGCTGAAACACCTTCCCCGGGGCTGCCAGCCTGTCTTCCAACTCCATTCCCATCCCGGCTCCGCCGGGCGTATCCTGAAATCTAAGTGAAAGACGTACTCACCATCCTGCTGGCGGGAGGAGCCGGGGAGCGTCTTCAGCCTTTGACCCGCTCCATCGCGAAACCCGCCGTCCCCTTTGGCGGACATTACCGGATTGTCGATTTCACGTTGTCCAATATCGTCAACTCGGGACTGCGCAAGGTGCTCGTCATGACGCAGTACAAGTCCCTAGTTTTGCACCGCCATCTAAGAGAAGGATGGAACATCTTTTCCAGAGAGCTTGGAGAGTATCTCGAAGTTCTTCCTCCAATGAAGCGTGTCCATTCAGACTGGTACCTGGGCACGGCGGACGCCGTCTATCAGAACATCGAGTCCATCGAGCAGGAACGGCCAGAGTACGTGCTCATCCTTGCTGGCGATCACATCTACAAGATGGACTACCGCGAAATCCGGGACTGGCAGCGCTCCTGCGGGGCGGCGGCCACAATAGCGACCATTCAAGTGGATCCATCCGAGGCTTGCCGGTTTGGCGTTGTGGACATCGATCCGGAGACGCTGATGTGCAGAGGTTTTGAGGAGAAGCCGGCGCATGGGCGACCCTGCCCGTCAGCGTTCAACCCGTTCAAGGTCAGCGTGTCGATGGGGATCTACCTGTTCAAGACGCAAGTCCTTCTCGAAGCCCTTCGCGAGGACGCCTCCGATCCAGATTCCACGCACGATTTCGGTCATGATGTGCTGCCGAGGTTGATTTGGCGACACCCAATTGCGGCCTACGATTTTCACGATCTGAATGAGAAGACAGCGCTTTACTGGCGTGACGTGGGCACTCTGGACGCCTACTTCGACGCGAATATGGACCTGATCAGCGTGAACCCGGAGTTTAACCTCTATGATGCCCGCTGGCCCATGCGTACAAGAATGCCGCAATCGCCGCCCGCTAAGTTTGTGTTCGCGCAGGAGGGGCGGCGCATGGGGGTAGCCACGGACTCGATCGTGTCGCCCGGAGTGATCATTTCCGGGGGCCGCGTGAATCGTTCCGTTCTGTCGCCGGGCGTTCGCGTGAACAGCTATTGCGAAATCGAGAATTCGATACTGCTACCCGGCGCCACAGTGGGGCGCTACGCCCGACTGAATGGCGTCATCGTGGACTCGGGTGTTCACATCCCTGAAGGCTCGGTGATTGGCGGCGGCTTGGCGCCGTCCGGGCCGGGGTGTTTCGTTACCGAAGGGGGCGTAGTCGTCGTGGGGGCGGCGGATCATGAAGACACCGCGGTTGGAACACTTTGAAGCAACAGAGATCCGTCCGAAAGCCTGCGAATCCCTCAGCCCGATCCACATTGACTCAATCGATGTCTTCGGCGTCCAACTCCGCGGGTGAGGAATCCTGGGCTCTCAAGCTGCGCCTGCTGTGGCGGCTGGCGGCCGCCACTTCGTGCTCGGGCGGGTCTGGCTCGCCGCGGAATTGCCGCAGGAGCGATTCGGCGGCCAACCGGCCTGACTCCATCGCCCCCTGGATTGAAGGGGTCGCGCGGTGGTCGCCACAGAGGTACAAGCCAGGTTCCAGCCTGGGTTGGGTTCTCAGTTGCTGCGGCACTGAGATCGGTTGAGCGTTTTCTATCCTGTAGATCCTCAACAGCCGCCACTCTTTCGTGACTCTCCCGTACCAGCGGCGCAACTGTCCGCGGATCATCGTTTCCAGAGAGCGGTCATCCCGGGCTGGGAAGCCGATCACAGTGACCGAAATGAGCGCCCGCTCGCTGGGGGCATACGCCGGCGAGACCTCGCTCATCACCGCCAGATTGTTCACCACCCCCCGGCTGCTCCCGCCGAGCACGAGAATCGGTTCGTTCAGCGGACTCTCCGGAGCATCGAAGTACAGGCAACAGGCTCCGCGCGAGGGCACCTTGCGCCGAGTCGCAAGAACTCGCATTGCCTCGGCTCCGTCAGTGGCTACAACCACCGCCTGCGCCTTGAGTTCTTCGCCGGTATCGAGCGTCACCATGCCTGCCCTGACAGACTCGGCGCGGGTGTTGAGACGAATCGACCCTGCCGGCAAAGCCGAAGCCAATTGCATCGGGATCTGGCCCATTCCCCGCTCGGGCACGGCCGCGTCGCCCTCGGCGAACATTTTGAAGATGAACTCGAACATCCGGCTCGATCCTGCCAAGTTGGCGTCCAGCATTGCGCCGCCGAACAAGGGGCGGAAAAACTCCTCGATCATCCTTGGAGAGAACCGCCTCATCAGCAGCGCCTGGCGGGCGCTGATCTCCGGATTTTCGAAGATTTCCTCGACACTCATCCGCAACAGGTCCGACCTCAGGCGCGATACCCGGAACTTATCCAGCATCGTGCCAACGGGCGAAAACAGGCTTGAGATGTAGCCGCCACCGCGATATGGGTCGCCAATTCTGAAAAAACGTCCTTCCTTGCGGACCAGGGCGCCGGGTACAAAGCCGCAAAGACGGAGAGCGTCATAGTCGAGTTGAGCTTGCGCCTCAGGGTAGGCGGTGAGCAGCACCTGGAAGCCCCTGTCGAGGAGAAATCCCTCGTGTTCGTCGGTGCGGACTCGTCCTCCGAGTCCATCGGAAGCTTCCACGATCTGGAATGTGATTCCCTCGGATGCCAGCTTCCGGGCGCAACAGAGACCAGCCAGCCCCGCGCCCACGATGACTACGTCGGTTTGGCTCATGCGCCTTGCTCTCCCGCGTTTTCTCTCGCCTGCCGGATCTCTCTCAGGATGAGGAACTCGCTCACATTCTCCGCCGTCAGCATGCCGGCCAAGCGGTCACCCTCAAACACGAGAGCGCAACTGCTCTGTCTGCCGGCGATCAATTGCACGACGTCGGCGAGCCGGGCTTCCGGGCTGACGCGCAGGAAGTCGCGATCCATGGCGCCAGCCACATAGGCGTCGGGGCCTTCAGTTGCCATGGAGCGCAGCATCGCCTGCCTCGTCAACAGACCCGCCACAACGGGACCGGCCATGACTGGGAAATCCTGCTGGGTGGTGGCCAGCAGCAGAGAGGCGGCATCTCTCAAAGTGTCGCCGTGGTTCAGGGTCTTGAAGACTGTCACCATCGCCGGCCGGACGATTTCGGAGCCGATCAGGACCTGCTGGTCCGAAGCCACGCGCTCCTGCATTGCGCCCACATAGATAAAGAAAGCCACGAAGATAAGGAAGAAGTTCGGCGCCAGCAATCCGTAGAGCCCCATGATTGCGGCCATCCCCATGCCGATTCGTGCCGCGACTCGTGTCGCCTCGTGTTCAGGCCGGTACCGGGCGAGCAGAGAACGCAAAATCCGGCCGCCGTCCATGGGGAACGCTGGGAGCAGGTTGAATACCGCCAAGACCAGATTTGCGATGCCGATCCGCTCGGCGAGATTCGCGTCGCTCGGCGCCGAAATCCAGGTCTCAGGAGCCCACGGCCTGCCGCTCAGCCAGACTGAAGTCAATGCCGCAGCCGCAATAACAATGTTGGCCGCCGGTCCGGCCAAGGCTACCCAGAATTCTTCACGCGCTTTGGGCGAACGTTCCAGCCGGGCCAGCCCCCCGATCGGCAGCATGACGACCTCCAGAGTCTTGATGCCGAAGTTTCTCGCGACTAATGCGTGGGAGAGTTCATGGACAAGCACCGACCCGAAGATAGCCAGGATATAGACGGTGGTGCCGGCCGCCGATTGCGCACCGCGGCTACCGATGACGATCAGCCACACTACAATGAGCCAAAAGGTGAAATGGAACCGCACCGGGATTCCGAACACCTCGACTGAGCCGAGCGTGCCCGGGAACCGGCCGGCGTCCCTGCTGGGCTTGTTTGATGCCTGATCGTCCATTTCGACCTCGGACCACCTGCCAGAACCAATCGAACTGGCTGACAACTTCTACTTTTTCAATAGGATAGCAGAAGATTTCTGCTTCCTTTCAGCGGCCTTAAGGTTGTGGCGAGAGACCGGCCTTCACCAGATCGACGACGGCGATGGTCTGCCGCGTGCGGCCCGTATTGAACAGGACATAACGGCCGCTGTGGTCAAACGAAGCGTGCGCGTGCACGGCCCGGACCGACTGGCGCAATCCGCTGGCCAGTAACCGCCGGTTGTCGGTCTCGGTCTCGATGAGCCACAAGTTGCCGTCGAAGTCGTCGGCCACGAGGAGGCGGCCGGAGTCATCCGCCCGCACGTGCCAGTAATTGCCAGGGAGAATGCGGCCCTTGCCAGACTTGTCGGCGACGACGATGCCGATTTTGTCCATGATCATCGTGATGCCGCCGGTGGACGGGATCCAGCTCTCGTGGGTCACCCACTCTTTCAGGGGCGTCACCCACAGTTTGGGGTCTGTCGTGTAGTAAAAGGGGCGGTTGGCAGTGCCGTCGGCGTTCACCACCCAGGTCCTCTGCGGCGCGTATCCCCCGGTCTCCCAGACATAGAAAATCAGCGGCTCTTTCGGATGGTGCTGGACGTGGCCGACACGGAAGCCGACCGTTGTGACGGCCCGCCATGCGCCGGTGGCAAGATCCATCAGCCCGACTTCCCAGTTCGCATCATCTTTCTGACGGACCATTGCGAGCGATTTGAGGTCATGCGAGAAGGTCGGCTGGCCTGGTCCGCCAACGGCCGGCGACGGCAATTCGCCGATACGGCGCACTTTGCCGGTGGGGATGTCGATTTCTTCGATTGCCTGGCCCCGCGGGAAATACAGCAGCCTCGGATTGCTTGGATGCGGGCAGGCTCCGGCAGCACCAACACCAGTTCCGGATGTGATCTGGACCGTCTTGCCGGTCGCCATCTCATATCTGAAGATCTGGCCCGCGCCATCCACTGTCGCTGCGAAGATGATGTTCGAGTTGTCGGCGGTGAAGTTCGAAAAATGGTAGTACAGGTTTGTCGTGCCGGCGCCGGGCGGCTCAATTTCGAGAATCTCCAACCCGCTTCTTGGATCTTTGTAAGTCTGCGCGCCCGAGAGCGCGAAACCGGTGAAAAGGAGCAGGGCAGTGGTTTTATAGAGCATGTCGAACCCTATTCTACAGGCAGGCGGCACCTTTCGCGCCGCCTCACGGGCTGTGACGGCATAGTTGGCAGTTCATGCGCGCGGGACGATGTGATCGATGAACTTGTCGATTTCGCGGCGCGTCGTGGACGGGTTCATGAATACAGCCTTCTCTCCCGGAAGCCGCTGGTAGCGTCCCTTGTCGTCGTAACCAGTCCGGGCGATGAAGGAAACCCAGTTCGTATAGAGTCCGACTTTGCCCCGGTCTTGGAAGACCTGCCGGTGGTAGCGGTTGTTGGCCTCCAGACGGCCGGCGACGTCGGGTTTTGACTTCAGCTTGAGCTCCCAATCGAACTCCAACTCCGCATCCGGCACCCTTCGGGGATCATAAATCCTGAATCCCACGCTTGGGCCGGCATTTTCCGGCGCGATCACCTTCACGAAACCGAGTTGCCTCAGCCGGTGCCGGAAGTAGCCGGCGTTTTGCAGACAATGCGCCAGCACGGTCTGGTAGCCTTCGATGCCAAGGAAATTCAATGCCGCATAAGCGGCAAAGACGCCCGCCGCGCCACGCGAACACTCGATGGTGGATTGCAGATGGGTGTGCCCTTGCAGTTCGTCCTCGAAGTAACTGAAGTTTTCGGGATCGCTCTCCAGGTAGGTCAAATCGTTGCCGTCGGCGAACATCACCAGGCTGGAGGTGTAGGGCGCATAGCCCCATTTCTGGAAGTCGACCGTGAAGGAATCGGCGTACTTCAATTCGCTGAAAAGCGCTACGTTTCTCCGGATGCCGCACAGGGTGGCTTCATTGATGCCGAGCGGATTGGCCTCGAAGTCATAGCCGAGGAAGAACAGCATCGTCCAGCCGATGGCCGAATCGACGTGGATGTGGGGCTTCACCTTGATGTCGTACTGTTCGCAGAGGCGGTTGCGCAGTTCATGCACGGCCTGGACGGGATCGACGGCGAAGGTGTCGGTGGTGCCCATCGTGAGCATGATGGTCGGCACGGCGCAACCGGCCACGAAGCAGGCGCGGAGACTTTGTTCGAGGTCGTCGAGATCGATGTTGTTGTTTTCGCTGATTTTGATGCGAATGGCCCGTTTGCGGATGTCGACGCCGAGCAGCGACAGGTTGGTGATGTTGGAATAGTGGCCTCCCTGGGAGTTGATCATCCGGTAGTCGTGGGTGTAGCCCATACCGTAGTCCTTGGCCTCCGGCAGGGACTTCCTGATGCCCGTCAAGTAGCCATAGAGGTTGCAAAACGTTCCGCCCTGGGTGAAGATTCCGGCGGCTCGGGCCGGATCGTAGCCCGCCAGCGTGGCGATTTGGCGCACGATCAACTTTTCGAGTTCATTGGCCATGCCCGCGTACTCCTCGTAGACGAGATTTGCGTTGGCCAAGGCGCCCGTCATGGCGCCGTAGATCGCCGGGTCGCAGGGCATGGTGATGACGTTTTCGGCGCTGGAGGGGTTTTCCCAATCCTTCGACAAGGCGGCGGCGAATTCGATCACTTCCAGAGGGGCGCCGCCAGGCGGCGTGCTGGCAGCAGGAATCGTTTGAGTGGCCGTGATCTGCCCGGCCAAATCCGGGCCGCCCGGGTAGGCGGCGAGCCGGTCTTGTGGCGCAAGGCCCAGGGCGCGAAAAGTTGAGACACGGTGGAATCCGGGCTCGCCGAAACAGGGCCAGTATTGGGGATTGCGGGAAAAGTAGAGGTCGCGGATGCGATGGAAGCGGGCTGCGAAGGCCGGATCGATCCGGTGGGCGGGGTCGGTAGTCTGGTTGGCCACATTTACTCCCGGTTCGGTTCGTATGGTCCAGCGGCTTCTCTCGCCGGGCGCCGCTTGGGCGGCCGCCGGGCAGGGAAGCGTGGAACGGGCGCCGGCAGTTTGCCCCGGTCAGGGCCGTGGTCCGGCACCACGTTGCTCAATGATAACCCTGACAGGCGGGGCATGGGACAATAAGACGCGAAAGCCCATGACCACGCTGACCCATCTTGAATGCAGTTCCTGCCAGGCGCGTTACGACGCCGGGAAGCCCTGGAACCTTTGCCAGTGCGGCGCGCCGCTTCTGGTCCGCTACGACCTTGCTGCCGCCCGGCAAGGCTGGTCCCGCGAATGGCTGGCATCCGGCCCCTCGTCGATGTGGCGTTACGCGCCAGTCCTGCCGGTTTCGCAGCCGTCCGCCCTGGTGACGCTCGGGGAGGGCTGGACGCCGCTGGTCAAGGCGAGTGGTTTTGGCGCTTCCCTGGGGATGGAGAACCTCTGGCTCAAGGACGAAGGACTCAACCCCACCGGCTCCTTCAAGGCCCGCGGATTGTCCTGCGCCATCTCGATGTGCAAGGAACTGGGCATCGGCAAAGTGGCGCTTGGCTCGGCAGGAAATGCCGCATCCGCGACCGCCGCATACGCCGCCGCCGCCGGCATTGAAGCCCACATCTTCATGCCGGCCGATGTACCCCAGGCCAATTACATCGAGTGCAAGAGTTTTGGAGCGCGGGTGACCCTGGTGGACGGTCTCATCTCCGATTGCGGCCGCATGGTGGCCGAGCGCAAAGACGCCGAGGGCTGGTTCGACATGAACACGCTCAAGGAGCCGTACCGGATCGAGGGCAAAAAGACGATGGGCTACGAGGTGGCCGAGCAGTTCCGCTGGCGGCTGCCCAAGGCGATCCTTTACCCCACGGGCGGCGGGGTGGGTTTGATCGGGATGTGGAAAGCGTTTGAGGAGTTGGAGGCGCTCGGTTGGACGGCGGGCGAGCGTCCGCGCATGATCGCGGTTCAGGCGGAAGGTTGCGCACCGGTGGTGCGGGCATTTGAAGAAAAGAAAGACCGTTGTGAATTTTGGCAGAACGCCAGCACGGTGGCCGCCGGCCTGCGTGTGCCGAAGCCGCTCGGCGACGCGCTGATTCTGAATGCGGTTCGTGAGAGCGGCGGCACGTGCGTCGCGGTGTCGGACCGGGCCGCTCTCGAGGCCGGGGCCAAACTTGCACGGCTGGATGGCGTTTTCGCCGCGCCCGAGGGGGCGGCCTGTTTCGCGGCGCTCGGCCGTCTGATTGAGACAGGCCAGATCCAGCGCGACGACGACGTGCTGGTCTACAACACAGGGGCCGGTTTGAAATATCTCGAGGCCTATTCCACGCTGTTTCCGCGAACAGCCGATGGAGAATCGTCCAAACTGGGCGGATTGATCACGCCGCGCTAACCAATCCAAAGGGCTGACAATGACGCCGGCCGGCCGAAGGAAAGCCGGCGGCAAGTCCGGATCAAGTATGCTTGAAGTTCAGGCGTCGAAACGAATTTCGATCCATGTTCATATCAGTTGTCATTCCTGCGCGCGACGCAGGGGCCACGCTTGGTCTCCTGTTCGAATCGCTCGCAAAGTCCGCCCTCAAGCCGGGCGAGATCATTGTGGTTGACGATGGCTCCGAGCAACCGCTCAACTCCACGGTGGCTGCACATGGTGTGAGCTGCCTCCGGTTATCGAGATCGCTTGGTCCGGCGGCTGCGCGAAATCTTGGCGCCGCCAAAGCGAAAGGCGACATCCTGGTTTTCCTCGATGCCGATGTCACTGTCCATCCGGACACCCTGACACGCTTGGTTTCAGCCTTGGAAACGGACCCAACGCTCGATGCGGTGATCGGTTCCTATGACAACTCACCAGGGCACACCGGCTTTTGGTCGCGCTACCGGAACCTGCTGCACGCCTGGACGCATCAAACGGCGTCCTCAGACGCATCCACATTCTGGGGCGCGTGCGGAGCCGTCCGGCGTGATGCGTTTTTGGCAGTAGGCGGATTTCCGGAGGTCTACGACCGCCCGGCGATCGAGGATATCGAACTTGGGTGCAACCTGGTCAAGGCGGGCTACCGGATCCGGCTCGACCGTCAGGCGCTGGTTTGTCACCATAAAGCCTGGTCGTTCTGGAAGATGATGCGCACCGACATCGCCGATCGAGCCATTCCCTGGACAAGGCTCATCCTGCGAGAGGGCCGCATTCCTGACGACCTGAACCTGCGTCGCAGCCAGCGCTTCACGGCCGTGCTGGCAGTCATGATGCCGGCGCTGGTGCCTGCGGTGCTTGCCGGCCGGATGTTCCTGGTTGCGCTGGGGTTGGTTGCAGGGGCCTACTTGCTCCGGAATTGGAGCTTCTACGCGTTTCTCACCAACAGCCAAGGCGTTTGGTTCACGCTCCGCTCGATGCCGGCGCACTGGCTCTACTTCGTCTATAGCTGCCTGGGATTCGTCCTGGGCGTGATGGGCCACTTGAAGGATCCAGCTCCGGCCCGCGCCCGAATCGGGGATCCGGCGCGGGAGAGCCGTCCCTGAAGGAGGCTTGTCCGAGGCCGGAGAGCGAAGCGACGATGAGACTCTCTGGGAAAAGCTGGTTCTGGGCCGGAATCGCCTTGGCCTTGGCCCTGTCATTTCAGGCCGCCGTGGTCCGCTTCCAGTTTCGAGGCGAATGGACGGGCCTGTTTTACTCAGGCCTCCAATGGCCATTGCCAAGCGACTTGTCCGCCCCGACGTTCCGCCACGCGAGTTCGCCCGGTTATGACGGACAGTTTTACCGCCTTGTGGCGCACGACCCCTTCAACGCAAAGAGCTACTCCCGCTACATGGACAACGCGACATACCGGCGCAAGCGAATCCTGGTCCCGCTTCTGGCTTGGGCGTTCGCCTGCGGGCGGGGAGAATGGATTGACACGTCCTACTTCGCAGTCCTTCATCTGACCGTTTTTGCCGGCGCCTGGCTGTTCGCCCAACTCGCCCAATTGTGGTCGCGGCATCCCGCTTGGGGCCTGGCGTTCCTGCTAATGCCCGCTACCATGAATTCGCTGGACCGCATGCTGCCCGATCTCGCACTGTTTGCAATCCTCGCCGGGTACCTGCTCTACGGCAAACGCAGGCCGGCATTGGGGTGGGCGTTGCTCGCATCGGCCGTTCTGGTACGCGACCTGGGGTTGTTGCTTGTCGCCGCTGCCGCAGCCCACGAACTTTGGCGGCGAAGGTGGACGGCGGCCTTGTTCCAGGCGACGGCCGCAATTCCCGCAGTTGCCTGGTGGGCTCATTGCTCAGCTCAAGGTAGCGGAGGCAGTGGGACACAGATGGCGGGTTGGCTCGGCGTGGAGCCGGTTACAGGCTTTTTCCTACGGATGCTGCATCCGGTATCTTACCGAACCGGCTTCGACTGGGTGTTTCAGACGTTGGATGCCCTTGTCATGCTGTCCCTGCCGGCTGCCGCCGGGATGGCGGTTTGGTTATGGTGGCGGAACCGTGAAGGGGTGATCGAGTGGCAAGCGCTGGCGGGCGCCAGCCTTGTTGTCCTCGCCAGTCATCCGGTCTTCCTGGCCGATTCGGCCAGTTACCCCAGGGCCTTCAGCTTGCTTCTCTGCCCGCTGGCGATGATCGCCCTGCAAACCGGCCGGTGGGTCTATGCTCTACCTTGCGCACTGCTCTCGCTGAGGCTGGCTTTGGCTTTCGCGGGTATCCTGTTCAGGTCGGTCCTTGAATCCTCCGGCTAGGCGCTGATTCTACGGACGGCTTCCAGACGAACTATAACTAATCTCTTTGTCGCCTTCCTCGAGGCCGACGATCCGAATCGTGCGCTTGACGGGCTGATTGCGAGTGGCTGGCGCCACCGTGGTCGGCGAGGCGGGCGACATCGCTGTCTGTGACCTGTAGGCTGGGCGCATTCCCGGCACCGCTCCGCCGGCGCCAACGCCAACCAGCGATTCCAGGGTCCGGCGCGACATCCCTTCCAAGCCTGCCCGCGCCTCGACGGCTGCGCGTTCGAGTTGGGCCAGGGGCAACTGCAAATCGACCTTGATCACCGCCCCATCCACCTTCACCTGGAGGTTTTTTGCGATGGCCGCCAGCGCCGACGGCTGCTGCTTGGGACTCGCCGGGAAAGCGCTGAACATTTGAGCCATCATGGCCGCGCCTTGAGCCTTTTCGGCGTCGGTCATTGTGAAACTCGCCTTGAGCCCTAGTCCTTGCCGAAGGCTGATGCCCATCTCCATGCTCCGGATATCGTCGATGCCCTGGCTGGCGCCCGGACCCGCACCCGCCACCAAGCTGGGTGGAGCGTCAGCAATGAGCCAGATTTCGTGCTCGGATTCCATCTGGCGGGCGCGCGACAGAAGGTCTGCATCCGCCAAGCCCGTTCCCGCATCCAGCACCCCGGTTACCGAGCCCCGGTCACCCACCAGCATCAAGGTCTCGCTGACCCATCCGGCCACCATGTCTTCTCCATTGCCCGCGGGAGGGACGAAAAGATCGATCCCCTTCACCCGCTCGATGGCCGTTCCGGCAGGCATCGATTTCTTCAACCTCGCGCGGTCGAACTTGCCGGTCATCACAATGAGACCTCTTTGGCCGCCCGATGCTCCTTCCGGGGCCGTGATGAGCACCCGGTCCACGCTGTCGACGAAATCCATGCCGGTCTGCGTGAATTTGCCTTTTGCCCCCGCCGCCGGCATCAGCTTGCGCATGAGCATTGCGCCTGTCCCGGACTTCTTGGCTCGCTGCCAGTCCACCCCGGCGACCAGTTTCGCCTCAGGCAAGGCGTAGGACCAAATGTCGGTTGGAGCCGCTGCCGGTTGTGCCACAGCCTGGACTGGACTCGCCGCCGAGACAGCCGGACAGAATATCAAGGCCGCCGCGGCAGCCAGGAGCAGAGAAATAATGGTTCGAGCGTACATAGTCGCCTCTCCCGTGTATCGGCGGATTCATACGCTTGCGTTAGGCCGAGGGGACAGCGCCGGCTCTGAAGCCGCTATTCTCATGAATGGTCATGATGGAAAGCTTTTCGTTGACGGGCAAGACAGCCGTGGTTACTGGCGGTAACGGCGGACTAGGCCTGATGATCGCTTTGGGGCTCAAAGAGGCCGGTGCGCGGGTGATCGGCGCCGGGCGGAACCCTGAAAAGAACGCTGCCGCCGCCCGGCAACTAGACGGCTGCGTTCAATTGGACGTCACCGACGCCGCGGATGTCGATTCGCTATTCGAATCGGTTGGTCCAGCCGAGATTCTCGTGAACGCCGCGGGGTTCGCACTCGTCGGGCAATCGGCGAATGTGTCGCCCGAGGAGTTCCGAAGCGTGTTGGAGGTCCACGTCACCGGTTCGTTCCTGTGCGCCCGTGCGGCCGCCCGGCGGATGCATGGAGGAGGCAAGATCATCAACATTGGGTCGATGTATTCCCAGTTTGGCTCGCCGGTGGCGGGAAGCTATGCGGCGGCCAAGGCCGGCATCCTTGGGTTGACGCGCAGCCTCGCGGTCGAGTTTGCATCGAGGAACATCCAGGTCAACGCCATCCTGCCGGGCTGGTTCGAGACCGACTCAACCCGTCCGCTGTTCGCCACGCCTCTCGGTGAGCGGATTCTCGCTCTCACGCCTGCCGGGCGATATGGACAGGGCAGGGAGGTGGCTGCCGCGGCCGTTTTCCTGGCATCGGACGCCGCCAGTTTCATTACCGGCGCGGCTCTGCCAGTCGATGGAGGCTATTCAATCACCGGCGGCTTGACCGCCCAGGATTGGGCGCCGTTCCTGTAACATCTCATCCCGCGCCAGCGCCTGTCGTGGAAGGTATAGTAATCTCGGAAACCAGGGATCCAACATGAAGAACGAACCAACACGACGTCTTGCTTTCTGTTTTATCGCAGCGCTGATCGCCTCCTCCGCCTTCGCCCAGGAGGCCAAGCCAAAGCGCGATCCCGACGTCCCATATGTCCCCACCACCGAACGGGCCGTGGACGAGATGCTGAAACTGGCAAATGTCCAGAAGTCGGACATCCTCTATGATCTGGGCTGCGGCGATGGGCGGATCGTCGTCACCGCGGCCAAGAAATTCGGGACAAGGGGAGTGGGCATCGACATCAACCCCGTCCGGATTGAGGAAGCGCGGGCGAACGCCAAGAAGAACGGGGTCGAGCACCTGGTCCAGTTCATCGAACAGGACCTGTTCGAAGCCAAAATCAGTGACGCCACCGTTGTGACACTCTTTCTGCTGCCCAGCGTCAATTTGAAACTCCGTCCGAAGCTCCTGGCGGACCTCAAGCCCGGCACGCGCGTGGTTTCAAATACCTTCGATATGGGCGACTGGAAGGCCGAGCGGGAGACCGCGCTGGATGACAACGACTACGAGGACTCCTACCTCAGCCACAAGTTCTTTCTCTGGACCATCCCGCAACGCACGGCCGGCAAGTGACGCCGGCCCGGCGCGATTGTCCCGTAAGGTCCTGTAAGAAAGTTGAGGGCGCACGGTAACACAATTTTGTCCGCTCGCGTCTAGAGCAACGCAGCCGGGCCGGATGAGACCAGATGCAGATTGAGGTCCTGATCGCGGCGGCGATTCTGGCGCAGACGCCTGGCGTTGACAGGCGCCTGCCGGATCATGTGTTAAACCTCGCCCAGATCCGGCGCAACGTCCAGACATCTGTTCTGCAGGCTCCGGATTATGCGTGTCTGGAAACCGTCGAGCGTTATGGCCGGACCTCGGCAAAGAACCGGTTCCGTCACCTTGATACTCTTCAGCTCGAAGTGGCAGTCGTTGGAAACAAAGAGGTTTATGGGTGGCCTGGCGACGAAACGTTCGAGGACGCCACGCCTGCCGGGATTGTCGGAGCGGGGATGGTCTCCAGCGGCGAATTCATGCAACTGCTGCGGGCCGTGTTTGTTGGCGGGACATCCGTGATCACGTGGCACGGCGAGGAGGAAATCGCCGGCAGGCGGGCGCTGCGCTATGACTACGCGCTGCCGCTGTTTGGATACAGGTCGAGAGTCTCGCTGCCGGCGGGATCGGGAGACGTTTCCCTTAAGGGGTCCTTCTGGGCCGATGCCCGCACATTGGAACTTTTGCGATTGGAATCGCAGGCAGGCGAAATCCCTCCCGAACTGCCATTGAAAGAGATGGCCAGCCGGATTGACTATGGCACGATGACGGTTCAGGGCAGGACAGTCTGGCTCCCGCAGTCAGCCGAAATGAGGCTGGTGGAACTGACGGGCCAGGAGACGCTCAACCGGATCGAATTCAGCCACTGCCGGGCATACGGAGCGGTGTCGAAGATCAGCTTTGACGGCCCGGCTCCGGAGGCTCGCAAAGCCGCCAAGGCACAGGAACGAATCGAACTCCCTGACGGCATTTTGCTGGAGCTGCGGCTGGAAACAGAAATCGACTCCGCCAGCGCCGTTGTCGGCCAACCCGTCCTGGCCAGATTGGCGGCCGACGCGGTTCAAAAGAAGCGGATTCTCATTCCCGCCGGGGCGCTGGTGAGAGGCCGCCTGCGAAGGATGGAGAGGTCGAGCGAGCTGAAGCCTCATTTCACCGTTGGCCTGGAGTTTGTCAGCATCGAGACTGAACATCTTCGCGGACGGTTCTTCGGAGTGCTCGAGTCAGTGCAGCCAGTGGCTGGGTTGACTCGGACTCTGAAGGATTCAAGGTCGAAATCGACAAACTTCTCCGGCGGCTATGTGACGCAGGGATTCCGGGTGGAAGCGGGATCCAGCGAGACGATAAACATCCGCGAGCTGCCTGGAGTCGGATCATTCTTTATGATTGGAGAATCCTTCAAGCTGCCCAAGGGGATGAAGATGACCTGGCGGACCGTGGGGCAGCCAAAACGCAAGTGATCGCGACACGGCCGCCGCAGTGGAAAACCTGGCGGCGGCCTGACGACAATTCATATGCACCAGCTTAGGGTTTGCGCGTGGCCTCGATGTCGAGGGTAATCTGAACTTCTTCTCCCACCATGACGCCGCCCGCTTCCAGGGCCTTGTTCCAGCCCAGGCCGAAATCCTTGCGGTTGATGGTAGTGGTGGCGGAAGCGCCGCGCCGGAGCATCCCCCAAGGGTCTTTCACCTCGGCCGTGGGCCCTTCAAGTGTCAGGGTGACAGGTTTGGTTACGCCATGGAGGGTGAGGTTGCCAGCCACCTGATATTTGCCAGCCGACTTCCAAACCTTGATGGATTTGAAGGTCATGGCGGGATACTTTGCTGCGTCAAAGAAGTCGGGCGACTTCAGATGCTCGTCCCGCTTCGGCTCGCGTGTCGAAATGGTGTTGACGTCGATGGTCGCGTCTATGGCGATGGCCGCGGGGTTTTTGTCGTCCCAGGTGACCGAGCCGGTCATTTTGTTGAACTCGCCCCGGACGTTGGAAACCATGAGATGTTTCACCGAAAACTGGGCCGACGAGTGTGCCGTGTCGATGGAATAGGTCTGGGCCATGAGTGGCAGAGCCAGAGCGATGGCGGAGAGGGCAAAACGCATACGTGAGATTCCTTCCTGTGGGTGTCAAGAACCGTCTAGCTTGTCTCGGACACCGTGAAACTGTCTTCCTTGACACGATAGATGACGCATCATGCGTTAAGGATGCAAACAATTGATCCGGCCAAATGCAAGACGAACGGGCGGGGTGCGGGTCTGGAACGGATGAGCCGGCAGAAGACGATTCCAGGTTGTTTTGCGCCCATGCGGGGACCTGCGCAGCGGTTCTTTATCCACCACGCGGCGTGGCTGCGAAGTTATCCCTGGGCAGCATCGCGAGCGGCGGATTTGCAGACACAATCCAGATTTATACAAACGGAGTATAATATCTAGTTACTAGAAGTACTAGTATTCTTATTTTCATTTAAAACAATTCGATGTATTGCGCGGCATGTTGGACAACTGCTAACCTCACCATGCTGGATCTGGCCACTTAGAGAAGTACCCTGCAGGATTCAGCAACATCAGTAAATTCGGAGGAAAATCGATGCGCATCAGAACAGTCTGTCTGCTTTCGCTCATGCTGTTGCTGGCGGGTGGCCTCACCGCCGGCACAGTCGATGTCAACAGTTCCGCAGGTATCTGGACCTCGGCCACCCTAGCTTATGAACCTGGAACCCTGAACGGTGTTGGGACCTCGCAGATCGCCTGGGGGACTCCGGCCACGAACGCGGGCCAGAGCAGCTATCTGTACACGGCCGCTGCTCCGCCACCGATCAACAACATCCCGGCCGAGACGCCGTTCCTGCTCGGAACCTTCACCCACTTCAACAACCCCGTCTACGCGCCGTCGATCACCTCGGCCGTGCTGCAGATCACACTTGGCATGACGATTCCCAGCGGTGGCGCCAACGTGTCGAAGGTCTTCAATTACACGTTCAACCACGATGAGACGCCCAACAATCAAAACCCCTGCCCGTACAATCCGAATAACGCCAACGGCTGTTCAGACCAGGTGGTGATCGCCAGCGCGCCGGGATCCCAGACATTCCTGATCGGCAACACCTGGTACACCCTGCAACTCGGCTTCGGCACCAGCCCGACGAACATCGTCAACAGCTTCGTGACACAGGAAGGTGTTGCCAACACCGCGAATATTTATGGCACGTTCACCAGCAAGGACGTGCCGCAGGTTCCCGAGCCTGGCTCGATGTTGGCGCTTGGCCTCGGCCTCGGTGGAGTCGCCATAGCGATTCGCCGCCGGCGTCAGCTGTCGTAAGTTCACTCAGAGGCCACTGCGCACAGTGGAATCCTGAATGGCCACCCCGCAAGGGGTGGCTTTTCTGCTTTAGGCTCCTACGGTTCCAATGTTCATGCCGCTCTCCTGCCATCCCGGCGTGGGACTCTTCTTCTGAGTGCCTTCATGTGCAAAGGGTGTGTAAAACGGAGCCGGGCATGCCGGCGGCTACCGGAGGCGTCTGGAGCGAGGAATGAAGCGTGGAACCCGGCTGGCGTAGTCTGACCATTGGCGCCCGTAACGGCGGCTCAGTTCCGCCTCTTCGAGGCCCACAATGATCCATACGGCCGCGATGGACGCCGCGGCCAGGAGGTAGGCCGTCAGGTAATTGGACAGCAATGCCCAACCCCAATTGGCAAGGAGCAGCTGGAGATAGCGCGGGTGGCGGACCACGGAGTAGGGTCCGGTTGTCAGCAAAGGCTGCGGACGGTTCGTAGGATCCAGTTCGGGCAGTCCGATGAGCGTGGCCCCAGCCAATTCAACGCCGATCCTACGCCGGCAGGCGAGGGCCACGAGGAGCAGGACCGCTCCCATTGTGGCCGGCAGGACATGGTTGCCAAAATCGACCGCCAGAAGCCACCGCCGCTGGGTGGCGACGGCAACGGCGATCAATGCGGCGACGGCGAAATTGACAGCGAGAGTGCGGCCTGGTCCGAGGCGGCGCCAGAAGGCGATGAACGGATGGATGGAAAACCACCAGGCGAACGTGCCTGGGATCAGGCAGATCATGATCAGTGCGATCCAGTAGCGGAATTCGCTCATTGCAGCCCCGCGGATTGAGACATTGGTGTGTTATTCCGGCAAAGGCGAGTATAGCGCCAGCGGATCTTTGAGATGCCAGGCCGCCATGCGTCCGGCTCGAAGAAGGTGCGCACTCCCAATTGCCGCTACCGCTGCCGGCGATTCGTTGCTTCGGGTTCGAGCGCGGCCGTGGCGCTCGCTACCGCGAAGATCGCATCTGTCTGGATCCATTGCCGGGTTGGCGAGAGGTCCAGCATGCCCGAGCGATGCAAGAAGCCCCTGGGGGAAGCGGAGGTGGCACTGTGGGTGAGACAAGAGCCGCCGAAAGGCACATGGGGGATGGTGGGATTTTCCATGATCGGCCCGGACGGCGCTGGGACATATTCGCAGGTCTATTGTTCGACGGTACACAGACTCGCCAAGAGGAACGGGACATCGACGGCACGACTTCTGGCATTGGCCGCGGTGCACGAGATAGGCCACCTCCTCACCGGGCCCGCGCACCATGTCTACGGCGTCATGCGCCCAAGTTGGGACGACTCTGACGTTCAAATGCTCGCTGAACCAAGTAGGGCGATACTCTGGCACCCGGCCTTCAAAAAGAAGTTGCAGGCGGGATTGGCTTCGCGAATTCACCAGAGTCTGGCGCTGTCCAAGCGGCGATAAAGAAATCGCGGCTCCTTCCTCTGGCAATCCGTTATCATCTGCGAGAGGGGATCTTGGATGGCAAATCCATGCGTGCGGCGATATCTGACTGCTCCGGACTTCTCAGTTCCACCGCCGGGTCTGAGCCCGGAAACCAAGGAAAGGTTGCAGCGGCGCCTGGCCCTCCTCTATGGAGAGGAATCCGCCGGCGAGTGGATCGGAGAACTGGACAGGGTTGTGAAAGTTCATCAGGCGCACGTCTGTGATCGTTCGGGCCCGGCCAAGCTCTCGCCGGCTGACCGGTTCAGCGAGCGGGACCTGATCCTGATCACCTACGCCGACATGATCACCGATGGCCAAGGCAGTCCCTTGAGGGCTCTGAATTCAGTGCTAAACTCGATGCGTCGCACAGACCGCGTCTTCAACATCGTCCATATTCTCCCGTTCTATCCCTCGACATCGGACCGGGGCTTTGCGGTGACCGACTTCGGGGAGGTGGACGCGAAGTTTGGCACTTGGGACGACATAGCTTTGATTGGACAGGATCACCGGCTCATGTTCGACGCGGTCCTGAATCACGCCTCTTCCAAGAGCCCGGCCTTTCTCGAGATGCTGTGCGGCAACCCCGATTATAGGGACTATGCGGTCACCTTCGGTTCGCCCGACAAACTAAGTCCCGCGCAGAGAGCAATGATCCGCCGGCCGCGGACATCCGACATCCTGACCCGGTTCGATTCGATTGAAGGTCCGGTTTGGTGCTGGACAACGTTTTCTCCGGATCAGATCGATCTGAACTACCGGAACCCGAAGGTCATGATGTCCATGCTGGCCACGCTGCTCGACTATGTGCGCAGAGGCGCGAGCCTGCTGCGTCTGGACGCGGTCACCTACCTGTGGGACGAGCCGGGAACAGAGGGCGCTAACCTGAACCAGACTCACGAGATCATCCGTTTGCTCCGTGATGTGCTGGATGCCGTTGCGCCCGAGGTGATCCTCGTCACTGAGACCAATGTGCCTCACCAGGAGAACATCAGCTATTTCGGGGAACAAGGAGGCGAGGCGCAGATGGTTTACAACTTCAGCCTCCCGCCTTTGGTGCTGCATGCATTTTACCGGGAGGACGCATCCGCGCTCACCCGCTGGGCGGCCGCCCTTGAATATCCACCGCCTGGAGCAACCTTCCTGAACATTCTGGATACCCACGACGGAATCGGACTGCCGGGGGCGTCCGGCATCCTGGAGAATTCGGAGATCGACTTCGTTATCGAGCGCGCTCGCCAGCATGGCGCTCTGGTCAGTTACCGTTCAGGCCAGAACGGCCGCGAGATTCCATACGAGATCAACGCCACTTGGTACAGCGCTCTCAATATGGATAACAGTCCTGAGCCGCGCAGCCTCCAAGTGAGCCGGTTCGTCGCCTCACGCAGCATCGCCCTGGCTCTGCGGGGGGTGCCCGCCATCTATCTGCACGGGCTTGTGGGCAGCCGGAGCGACGTTCAAGCTGCCATGCGCAGCGGGTCCAAGCGCGATGTAAACCGAGCCTCGCTGAGCGAGGAGATCTTCCTCAGCCGGCTCGTTGAATCCGGGTCGAAACTGAATATCATTCGTGAGGAATTCTGCCGTCTGCTGGATGTCCGGATCAGGCACCGCGCCTTCCACCCGGACGGACAGCAGCGTGTGCTTGAACTGGACCCAAGAGTTTTCGCGGTCGTCAGGGCCGCACGCGAGCAAGACGAATTGGTCTTCTGCCTGACCAACGTGTCCTCCATGGAAATCTACCTCAAGCTGGATCTGGTGAAACTTGGGCTGGAAGACACTCAGTGGTACGACTTGGTTGACGGGCGGGGGTGGATGGCCCGCAGCGACAAGTTGGATCTTACGCTCACTCCATACGATGTGATGTGGCTCATGCCATACCGTCAAATCGAACGCGCCATCGAAGCCGCCGGCAGCCCCACGGATCGGGTGTGAGGCGGGACGAGCTGAATTGAGAGTTCCCCCGGGGAGAATCAACAAGGCGAGATTGAGTTGAGCGGAGGTGGCGGGCGTGGACGATGGTTCCACCCTGGGCGCATGCGCGTTTTCAGACAGAATGGTTGTATGCGAACAGAGAGAGTTCTGGCGTTGGCTGTGCTGGTGGCAGTGTGCGCCGCGGGTGCGGACTTTGAGGTTTTGATCCGGAACGCGAGGATCGTCGACGGAACCGGTAACGCCTGGTTCAGAGGTGACATCGGGATCGCGAAGGGCAGGATTGCGGCCGTGGGGATGCTGTCGGGGAAATCGGCCGACCGGGTGATCGATGCGCGCGGCAGGGTGGCTTCGCCGGGGTTTATAGATGTCCACACCCATATTGAGGGGGCCATCGAAAAGGTCCCGCGCGGCGACAACTATCTGCTCGACGGTGTCACGACGGTGGTGACGGGTAACTGCGGCGGGTCGGAGGTGAAGCTCGGCGATTGGTTCGCGAAGTTGGAAAAGGCGGGGATTGGACCCAATATCGCGTCGCTGATCGGGCACAACTCGGTGAGGCGGGAGGTGATGGGCTCAGCCAATCGCAAGGCGACCGATGCCGAGATCGCCAGGATGCAGGAGTTGGTCGAAGCGGCAATGAAAGAGGGGGCCGTCGGCTTCTCGACCGGATTGATCTACATTCCAGGGACGTACTCGGAGACCAAAGAGGTAGTGGACGTGGCGCGGGCTGCGGCAAAGCATGGCGGCGTCTATGCCAGCCACATGCGGGACGAGGGCGCGCAGGTGATGGAGGCGATCACCGAGGCGGCGCAGGTGGGCGAGGCGACGGGCATGCGGGTGCAACTTTCGCACTTCAAAATCGACAACCGGAAGGTCTGGGGCAATTCGGTGAAGTCGCTGGCGCTGGTTGAGGAGTTCAGGAAGAAGGGAGTTGACGTGGTTGTGGATCAGTATCCCTACGACCGGAGCTCGACTGGGCTGGCCATCACGCTGCCCTCGTGGGCGCTGGCCGATGGGCAGAAGGCGATCAGGGAAAGGCTGGAATCGAAGGTGACGCGGGCGAAGATCGCGGCTGAGATGAAGCAAATGTTGGGGGAGAAAGGGCTGGAGGATTTCGACTACGCCATGGTTGGTTCGTACGCGAAGAACCGCGCTTACGAAGGAAAGACGATCGCGGAGATCGTAAAAAGCCAGGGCAAGCAGGCGGCCGTCGATGAGCAGATCGAATTGATCTTCGAGATCATGTACGAGGGCGGCGCGCAGATGGTATACCACTCGATGGGCGAAGCCGACGTCGAGCGGATCGCGAAATGGCCCCATACGGCGGTGGCGAGCGACGGCGGCGTGCGGGAGTTCGATTTGGGCATGCCGCATCCGCGCAGCTACGGGACCAACGCAAGGGTGCTCGCCAAACACGTGCGGGAGCGCGGATGGCTGACGCTGGAGGATGCGGTGAGAAGAATGACGTCGCTGCCCGCGCGGACATTCGGCTTCAAGGACAGGGGCTTGATCCGCGAGGGCATGGCGGCCGACCTGCTGGTATTCGATCCGGGAAAGGTGCAGGACATGGCCACATACCAGGATCCGCACCAGTTTTCCGTGGGATTCGACTATGTGCTGGTGAACGGCAAGGTGGCGGTGCAGGGCGGGCAATTGATGGAAATGCGGGCCGGACAGATCCTGCGCGGACCCGGCACGGTGGCGGCGCAATGATCTCGCTGGTAGGCGCGGGCAAGCGGTTCGGTCCGCGCGAACTGTTTGATCGGATCGACTGGATGATCACACCGCACGACCGTGTCGGCCTGGTCGGAGCGAATGGGACCGGCAAAACGACGCTGCTCAAGATGCTGGCGGGGATCGAGCAGCCCGATACGGGCGAGGTAACGCGGCCCAAGGGACTCCATGCCGGGTATCTGCCGCAGGACGGGCTCAGCCTGAGAGGGCGGACCGTATTTGCCGAGTGCATGTCGGTCTTCGACAACCTGATGTCCATGGAGCGCGAGATGGAGGAACTCGCGCACCGGATTGGCGAGTTGGACCCGGCATCCGAGGAATACGAGTTCGCCGCCGACCGGTACGCGCGCCTGGATGCGCAGTTCAGAAACCGCGACGGGTATGCGTTGGAAGCAAAGGTGGGCTCGGTGCTCGCCGGGCTGGGATTTCCGAAAGAGGATTGGCTGAGGTTCACCGAGGAGTTTTCCGGCGGCTGGCAGATGCGGATCGCGCTGGCGAAATTGCTGTTGGAACAGCCGGACTTGCTGCTTCTCGACGAACCAACCAACCATCTCGACCTGGAAGCTCGCAACTGGCTCGAGGAGTATCTATCGAACTATCCAGGCGCGTTCGTGCTCATCTCTCACGACCGCTACTTCCTGGACGTGACGGTGAAAAAGATCGTCGAACTGTGGAACAAGACGGTCCACTTCTATGCCGGCAACTATGAGAAATACCTGAAGCAAAAGGACGAGCGGCGCGCGACGCTGATCGCGGCGCATAAGAACCAAACGGAACGGATCGAGCAACTCGAAGCGTTCATCAACCGATTCCGCTATCAGGCGACCAAGGCTAAACAGGTGCAGTCGCGGATCAAGGAACTGGAGAAGATCGAACGGATCGAAATCCCGAACGAGGAAAAGACAATTCACTTCTCGTTCCCGCAGCCGAAGGCGTCGGGCCGGATCGTGGCCGAGTTCAAGGGGGTGACGAAGGCTTACGGCGCCAAGGTGGTTCTCGACAATGTCAATTTCGCCATCGAGCGTGGCGAGCGCGTGGCGCTGGTTGGGGTGAACGGGGCAGGGAAATCGACACTGATCAAGCTGCTGGCGGCCGATGAGCCGTTGACGCGCGGCGAGTATGTGATCGGGCATAATGTGACGCCGGATTATTTCGCGCAGGACCAGTACAAGGCGCTGGACCCGGAGGCGAAGTTGCTGGACGATCTGATGACTGTGGCTAACGGCAAGACAGTCACCGAGTTGCGGTCGCTGCTCGGCTGCTTCCTGTTCAGCGAGGACGACGTATTCAAGCCTATCGGCGTGCTGTCTGGCGGCGAGCGGAACCGGTATGCACTGGCGCGGATGCTGCTGAATCCGTCGAACTTCTTGCTGCTGGACGAGCCGACCAACCACCTCGACCTGAGGGCGAAGGACGTATTGCTGGAGAGTTTGCAGGAGTTTTCAGGGACAGTGGTGTTCGTCAGCCACGACCGGTATTTCATCGACCGGCTGGCCACCAAGGTGTTTGAGATTGCCGGCGGCGAAGTGCGCGTGTATCCGGGTAATTACGAAGATTACCAATGGCGCAAACAGCGGGAAGCCGAGGGGGCGGCTGAGGTGGAAGCGATGCCGGCGGAAGCCGATGCCGCGGCTGAGGCGGCAACGGTGGCGGAACAGCCGAAAGCGGCTAAGCGGGTGAACCCGATCAAGCTGAAACAAATGGAAGACCGGGTGGCGGAGTTGGAGGCGGAGTCAGAGCGGCTGGAAGGCGAGATCGCCGAGTTGGAGGCGGCGTTACAGAATTTCGTGAGCGCGGCTGAGACAGCGCGGCAAATGCAAGAACTGTCTGAGAAACGGGCGCGGCTCGCCAGCGCCTTGGAGGAGTGGGAGGCGCTGAGCGTGGAGATTGAGGGGGAGTGATCGGGACCCGGAAGTAGGGCCGGGATAGAGTGAAATTGGACGAACATCACTCGCCTTGCAGCGAACACAAACTGGTGCTATAAAGCAAGCAATACAACTTGCAATTCCGCAGGCGTGGGAGGGGCTGCTTCGTCAGTAGAGGAGGAGCCGATGTTGACAAATCCTCGCCGGTACAGCTGGGTCCCGAACAGGGACCCAAATCCCTCCAGTGGACCGTTTGTCGAGGCGGAGACCGTGCGCGCGGCTTTGGCCGGACCCCGCCGGTGTCTCATCGCGGGCGATGGCCACAGAATTCCGTTTCCCCGGCGTATCCTTAACTCGGAACGCTACCGGAGGGCGTCTGGATGCCGAGTGAACATATACATTGTTGATGGAAGGCCGCCGAATGCAGATTACGTGATGGAGATCAACCTGGCGGGTGAAAGCCATACGCTGGAACGTGTGGCTAGAGTGGTCGGGCAGAGCGTGGGATTGACAGGGCAGCACGGTCCACGGATGGGGCGGCCTGGCCTGGTGGGGCCGATCGTGGCGGGCATTCAGGCCGCAGCGAGCATTCTCACCGATGCTTCACCCATTTCCGGCGAGTCGCACTGGGATCAGAATGTCGAGCTGAGCACCGGCCAGGTGGTTGTGCATTACGACTACATGCCGTGAGTTCCATGGCTGGCGCGAGGACTCCGAGCCGCCGGTCGTGGATGCGGCTTCACGCCGTGGACGGTGGGGAAAAAGCAACCGGAGCCGGTGTTGGCCAAAGAGTGACAGACGATGGGGTTGGAGATTCGCAAACAGCAAGAAGGGTGGATTTCGAGGTCCGCTCAACCGGCGCTTTTCACTGTCCGGACGGCATTTTGAATGACATCCTCCATCCCTTCTGTGCCGTACAGAACTTTGAGCATCAGGCAGAACTGGATGGGCCGGAGGCGGAGTAATTCATCGATCATGGCGGCCTCTTCGTCGCTGATGGTGCGCCAGTCGGCTTCGAGGCTCAAATCGTCGAAGTCGGCGAAGCCCCATTTCAGGGCCGATACGACTCGCCAGAGGTAGCGTTTCTCTAAAGGAATGGCAGCGATTTCCCGCAGCGATGGCCGAAGGTCCTGGTGCAGTATCGCCGCCTCGCCGAGCCGTAAGTAGGGCTGCATTTCGGGCGTGCGCATCAGATCTGCGGCGCCGTCCTCGCTGGTGAGATGTGATGCCGGGATCACGTCGAATTTCATGCCGTCCATTCTGCACCTCCGGGCGCGGTCGAACGTGCGCTCCGTTTACATGAGCAGAACCACGATACACAAAATCCGTACCGTAGCGAATGGCGGGGTGATGCTCGCGCGGCGGCTCCGGGAAGGACAGCGCCGGCCAATGCAATCCATGAGGCCCGCGCTCTCAAGCCAAGCGGAAAGAGCCCGCCATCCGGGAGTCATCACCCAAAATCTGCTTCACATGAGGGCCTGCAAACGGTGGCCAGCAAACGCCAGCGCACCGGTTTCTCATGTGTTTTCTTATATTTCTGAATGGCCGCTGAGACCTCCGGGGATTGGATCACAGGGGTGTAACGGAGTGGGCGCGTCCCTCGCCTTATCCAGACATCATGATCAAACGAATCCTGATGTGCCTTTGCTTGACGCTGGCGCTGGCCATGGTCTGCGCCGCCGCGGATGTAACCGGGAAATGGGTCGCGCAGGTGCCGGGCCGTGACGGCCAAACGCGGGAGACCACGTTTGAGTTCAAGGCTGCCGGCGATACCCTCACTGGCACCATGTCGGGCCGGGGCGAACCGGCTCCGATTGCGGACGGCAAAATTACCGGCGACTCAATCTCTTTCACGGTGACACGGGAGTTCGGCGGGAACACCATGAAGTGGACCTTCACCGGGACCGTGTCCGGCGACGAAATCAAGATGAAACGGGCGGGCGGACAGGGAGAACCGCGAGAGTTCGTCGCAAAGCGGGCGAAGTAGTCTCGGCGTCGCTTCGTACCAGCTAGCATCAAGCGCCTGAATCGGCCCGGAACCTGGTTCGCGGAGGCCGAAGCGTCATGTGTGCGCCGGCATGGGCAGAAGCCGGGACGCATGAGTCACATCGACTCAACAGGCATAGCGAAAAACCTGGAGCGCTCTCGCACCACGAAGGAAGCGCTCCAATCTCAAATCCGGGCACATTGAAGGAGTCAATGGCCGAATCCAGCGTTACCGGTGCACCACGGCCTCAGGCCGGGTCTTTCCCGTTGGCCGTCGTTTCCGCGATTTGTTGGTTGACCCGGTCGAGCTGTCTTTCAAGGAATCGGGCCTGCCTTTCCAGGGCATCCTTCGAATCATTTACTCCGGTCTGATTGGCCATGCGGCCGAAACCGAAGCCACGGCCAGCGCCGCGGCTGCACCCGGCGGCGGATCCGGACGCGTTTCCGCCACGCCCGCATCTGCCCCTGACGCGCCCGGAACGGGGTCCAAGACCCGCCGGGCCAGTTCTATCTCTGTTTGGCATGTTGTATCCCTTTCTTCTCGTCCCGGCGGTGTCGAGCCAGGACTTTTAATACGATCTCTGTCCGCCATGAACCGTCTAACCTCAAGTCCGGGCGCCCTTGTGAGGATGGGTCGCCAGCCTCGGCCAGTATGATGGTTGCCTCATGAAGCGGCAGTTACTGTTATCGCAATTAGATGTAATTTACATCTAGAGTACAATGACATTGTGCTTGCGTCAAGGAGCCTTGGCCGTGCCTCCACGGCGAAGTGTCGCGGTTGCGGCGCCGTGAGCATGCTGTGAGGGCAGAGCGATGAGAATCCAGATTATCGCCGACAACTATGTTGCGCGTACGGACGTCCTGGGCGAATTCGGCTTGTCGATGTGGATTGAGACTGGCGGCAGGAGGATCCTGTTCGACACGGGGCAGGGGTTTGTGTTCGATCAGAACCTGGCGGCGCTGGGGTTACCCAAGGGTCCGGTGGATGCTCTGGTGTTGAGCCACGGCCATTACGACCATACCGGCGGGCTGCCCTCCGCCTTGCGTCTGCTGCCGCCGAAGGCCGTCTTCCTGCACCCCTACGCACTGGTGAGAAAGTTTACGCGCTTGGGTGCGGGGCCGATGCGTTCGATCGGGATGCCGGAGGAAGCGGTGGAAGAGTTGAACGGGTTCAAGGACGTCATCGTCTGGAGCCGAGGTTTGACGGAGGTGTCTCCCGGGCTTTGGTGCACCGGGGAGATTTCTCGAAAATGGCCCTCTGATCCGGGTGCGCAGCCGTTTTACCTGGACGATGGCGGCCTAGAGGCCGATCCTCTACTCGACGACCAGGCGCTGTTCGCGGACACGAAGGACGGCTTGGTGGTGATTACCGGCTGTGCGCACGCAGGTGTCGAAAACACCATCGAGCACATCCTTGCGGTGACGGGCGCAAGGAAGGTTCACGCACTGATCGGTGGTTTTCATCTTGGACGCGCTTCGGATGATTGCCTAGACCGGACGGCGAAGGTCTTGGAACGCGTCTCTTGCCAAGTTCTGGCGCCTTGTCATTGTACCGGCATGAAAGCCCAGGCTTATCTCAGGAGCCGGTTTCCCGGCTTGGTGCACGATGCTGGCGCTGGCTCTGGTTTTGTCTTCGGATAACCATGCCAGGGTGGACCGGTTCGCTGACTTCCGCAGGCGCTTCAGCGCCTGGCATTGGGCGGAATTCCGCCGGAGAAAGATCGCAACTAATGCAGAACCAACTTACACTCACGCCGATCGGGATCATTGAGACTCCGTTCAAGGAACCCGCGGGAACGCCGATTCAGCCCTCGCGCGCGCGAGGCGCGAAGGGTCTGGTTCGCATCGCGCCCGGGTTCCAGGACGGGTTGAGGGACCTCGGAGGCTTCGAGCGGATCTGGCTCGTATACTGGTTCCACGAAGCGCCCGCGGCGGATCTACTTGTGACGCCTTTCCTCGACACGCGGCGCCGGGGCGTTTTCGCCACCAGGGTTCCGGTGAGGCCGTCACCGATCGGCATTTCTGTTGTCCGGCTGTTGGGCGTGCATGAATCCGGAATCTTGGAGATCGCCGATGTCGACATTCTTGACGGCACACCCTTGCTGGATATCAAGCCCTATGTGCCCGAGTTCGACAGCTATGCCGGCAGCAAAGCCGGATGGTTTGACGAAAGCGGATCGGAACGCAGCGTAGCCGATGACAGGTTTGATAAGGGGCCGCGCGCCAGGGAGCGTGACCCATGACCCAGTTGATCACAGACAGCATTATGATTACCGGCTTTGTCGCCGCCATGATGCTGCTCATCGAGTGTCTGAATGTGGTGACGGGCGGACGATGGGTGAAGTGGCTTGGACGCGGCCGGACTACGCAATACCTGTTATCGGCGCTGCTCGGTGTGGCGCCGGGCTGTCTGGGCGCATTCACGGCCGTTGCGCTCTATTCGCACGGGCTTGTTTCGTTCGGCGCCGTGACGGCGGCCATGATCGCAGCCAGCGGCGACGAAGCCTTCGTCATGCTGGCTTTGGTCCCTGCCGCGGCGGTGAAACTGGCCGCGATCATGTTCGGAATCGCCGTGTGCGCCGGTTACCTGATCGACCTGCTGGCCGAGAAGCGAGGCATTACCTGGCCTAAGTGCGGGGCGCTCGTGCTGCACGACCAGGAGAGGCCATCCTGGCCTTCGTGCGGCGAGGTGATCACTCTTTGGAAGGACTGCTCAGCCGCCAGGGGTGTGCTCACAGTCTCGCTGGCGCTGTTCGCGCTCGCAATAGCCGCCGGGCGGCTTGGGCCGGGCGAGTGGAACTGGATCCGGGTGAGTCTGATTGCCGTTTCCAGTGCGGCTTTTCTCGTCGCGGCCACCGCGCCCGAACACTTCCTGGAGGAACACCTCTGGCGCCATGTGATTCGCAAGCACGCGCCGCGAGTCTTCCTTTGGACTCTCGCGGCGTTAGCCCTGAGTGGACCCCTCGAACAGATGTTCCGGCTTGGAGGCAATGCCCAAGGCAGTTTGTGGATCTTGCTGGTGATGGCGTGCGTGATGGGGCTCATCCCCGAGTCGGGTCCGCACTTGATCTTCGTCACTCTGTACGCACAGAATGCGCTGCCGTTCAGCATCCTGCTCGCCAGTTCGATCGTGCAGGACGGGCACGGCATGCTGCCGATGCTGGCCCACTCCAGGCGCGCCTTCTTCACCGTGAAGGGACTCAATTTCCTGCTTGGTATGATGGCAGGCGGGCTTGGCTTGGTGATGGGCTTCTGACTGCTGCGGGCGTGTTCGCATCCTGCCGAACAACCCTGACGCGGAGAGCAAGGCCGTCCGCAATGGCTTTTGGTCTTCAACTGGAATGCCACCGGCGGGTTCATGCCACTGACTTCAGGTGGTCCTCGAATGGGCCGAACCCGTGTTGGCGATTGTTACTTGTGGCTCAATTCGACGCCCTTCGTGGTGAGCCAGTATTTTGCGAGCTGATTCGGGCGCTCCCATCTGGGCATGGCGCCCGGATCGTCAATGTAGGCCAGGAACTGGCGCAAGACCTGTCCAAAGTGCTCCTCGTGTCCGACTCGGACCGATGCCGGAATGGCGATGTGGAACTCGCCGCCCTTTTCCTCGACGGCCAAGCCAGGCATCGTCCTTGCGACGTGGGCGACTCGGCTCCTCAAGGCTGCTAACAATCCCGAATGGCTGGCGCCAGGTTCCGGCAAGACGTAGAGTTCAGTCTGGTAATTGCCGCCCGTTGCCTGACGAAGTTCAAGGCGCGAATTGGTCCCGCGGAAGGTGGCCTCGAAGGAATCCCCCGGCCCGCTTCCCGCCGTCAGGCTCCAAAGGATGTCCAACTTCACATGGATGCCGCGCAGCACGTAGGTCACCGAGTTGTTCCCGTAATAGGCCAGCTTGTCGCCGGTCACCCATGGCGACAACCGTTTGGCGAATCCCTTCGTCCCCGTGACGCTCTCATATGCTGCGAGACTGACCTCTGTCGGCCAACGCCTGGTCCCCAGCAGCCGGATGTCTGACCTGTAATCAATGGCTTGATCCGGGAAAAGACTCCACTCCATCAGATCCACCAGATGCGTGCCGACATCCGAGAGGCCCTCACCCTGTTCATTAATGTCGAAAAACCCCACGGGACGCTGAAGCGGAACGCCGCTGACGATTTTCTGAATGGCATGGCTGCTCCGCATGACGGCGGAAGGCTCCTCAGGCGTTCCGGGGAGAAGGCGCCCGATCACGGCAGGGTCGGAAAGCAGCGCGCGGGCGACCAGCATGGTGGCGTCGTAGCGCTCTGTCATGATGTCGTACACCACCAGCCCTTTGCGCCCGGCTTCGTCCAATGCCGCTTCGATCACCGGCAATTCAGACGACTTCAGTGTCCAAGGTTTGTCGGCCAGGACGTGGAACCCGGCGCGAACCGCCTCGGCGATGCGTTGCGCCTTCTTTGGATTCCGGCCCGACAGCACCACAATGCCGGGCGGGCGAATGGTCCAGGCTGCCTTTTCGAAGTCCTTTCCAGTGTAGAGAGTCACTTCCCAGGCGGTGGGATTTGTCTGGCGAGAGTTGTAGAGTTCGATGCGTTTCAAGTAGTCAAGGACCTCCGGGCCCAACGGTGCGTACACCTGCACCTTGGGCGAGATCCTTGGCTGCATCTCTTTCTGGACCAGCGCCGCGTGAAAGTGCGTCGGGTCGATCACGATGAGCTTCAACCGCTCCTGCGCGGAAGCTTGACTGCCGCCAAGCACTCCCGAGGCCAGCAATAGAGCCAGCGTCCGGGCGCAGACTCCCCCACTTACCCTTCCTGTTGAAGTGGCTTCAGTATGACCGGATCGCGACATCCACATTGCTCCTGTCCAATCGATTCACGTTCGGCGCCAGAGTCGCCGCGGCGTTATCCGTCACAGATGATACAACGCCGCCACTCCGCCTGATTGCCCGGTCACAAGCCGGACGCAGGAAGGCCGGCCAACCAGGGAGCGGCTCCCGGCAGCTACTCCGGCTGCCACTCGAAGTATGACCCGTACCCCGCGCCGATGTTCCGCGCCAGCCACAAACGGTACTCGCGAGAAGCCGTACGCGTGATCTCCTTCCGGCTTGGTGCCGCATTGGTCAGGATGACAATCTGACGGCGACCGCCTTCGCCAGGACGGGAGCAAACAATCTCGTCGCGATAGTCGCCCAGGATATCGGCGACCATGATCACTGAACAGGCATCTTTGGATGGCGCGGCCGAGGACGACGGTGTCAGCCGTGTCCCGTCGAATCGCATGAGTTCCCGCGCGTCTGGCGTGATCAGGTCCCGCGCTGCGCCGCCGGTCCAGTTCACAGGACGGAACCGGGCAGGGAAGCCTTCCATCAGGATTTTCCCGTCCGAGCCGAAGACCACGGTCTCCTTGGCCAGATGGCCATCGCGGTTGGTCAGCATCTCCATGCCGGGGTGCGCCGCCGAGATGTCGGCCGCCCAGCCGATATGGGCGTGTGTCCAGCGCGGATCGTCTTCCCGGTTCACCTTCCAGATGATCTTGCCGGTGGCGGCATCGACCAGGTAGGCCCCAGCGTGGGTGGAGGTCTCGACAACATAGAAAACCTGGCGGCCCTTCGTTCCGGGCAGGACATGCTTAATGGCGACGATATCCGGGTGGGCGCGGTAGATGGACCATTTCACGGTCCCGTTCGGGTTCAATACCGTTGTGCCGTCGAAGACTTCGTCTTTGCCATCGCCATCGACATCAGCGATGTCGATATGGTGGGAGCCCGAACCATTCGTCGCCCCGTAGCTGTTGAATACCCACAGTTGTTTCAGCGTCATCGGATCCCAGGCATGGAACCGTTCATTCTCGTACAGGCCTGTCTGCGTGATCAGCGACGGCCGTTTCCCGTCCAAATACGCCACAGACATGTGGACGCGCGTGGATGTGCCCGAATGATCGGTGGCCATCTTTGGCCACGGAGTCCGGCGCAGCAACTTGCCCGTCATGCCATCCAGAATCGCCAGATCCACGTTGCCGTTCACCAGCATCCGCGCGGCGACTTCGGCCTTTCCGTCACCGTCAAAGTCGTAGACAAGTACCGGCGAGTTGTTGGCGTTTCCATAGCAATTCTCGTAATCGATCAGCGGCTTGCGCCAGAGTTGTTTCCCATATGAAGTGAAGGCTTCGAGTTCGACGGGCCTGCCTGGATCGCGGGTGTTTTCGGCTATGCCGTTATTGCAGCGGAACAGGACATCGAGTTTGCCATCGCCGTCCAAGTCGCCGAACATGGGCGAGCAGGCGCCCTGGGCGGGGCTGGGATCGAAGACCGCGGCAATGTTGGACGGTTCCGTGCCGGGAGTGACCGACGCCCACTCCGACGGAGCGGTTTCCTTGCCGTCGGCTCCGACATTCCTGATCCGGTAGTGCGCCCGGACGCCTGCCTGGGCTGATTTGTCCACAAAGCTGGTCGCATCGGTCACCGGACGCTCATTCACCCGGACGCCCGCCGCGTCCAGCCTAGGCGACCTGTAAATGTTGTATCCCGCTCCGTCGCCGGGGAGCATCTGCCAGGACAGGAACACGCCGCCGCCGGATGGCAGCGCCACCAGCCTTCGCGGTTGGCGTTTGAAATGCGTTGAACCGGCTGGTTCCCTGACCAAACGAAACCCCAGGTCTGGGTGGCGGATGCCCTGGCTCGTGCCGCCGCGAACATTCACCGGCAGGTACGCGGCACTGCGCGCCCATGACCCGCCCATGACACCCGAGTCCTTCTCCATGGGGTGAGTAAGGCGGAAGATCCACTGCCGCCCGGCCAACTCGTATTCGTTGCCCACCATCTGCCACACATTGCCTGACATGTCATACAATCCCCAGGGGTTCGGGGCGTAGGATTTCACCGGCTTCAGGTATTTCTTCCATTCGGCGAAGGCGCGGCCGCCGGTGGCATCGAAGTTCGTTTGGTTGTCCGGATCTGATTGACCCCAAACGTACTTAAGCCCATCGCGCCCAGCCTTCGCGGCATACTCGTGCTCGGCCGCCATTGGCAGCCGGTAGATGCGCCCTTCCTTCTTTGACCGCCACTGGAGATAGTCATACACGTCATACCGGTTGACGTATATGACAGGATGGTTCTCGAAGCCTTTGGGCGGCGCGCCTGCAACGAAGTGCTCCGGCGCGGCATGACCAGTCGCGCGGATGAACTCGGCGTACTGGGCGTTGGTCACTGGTGTGTCGGCCATCTCGAAATCGTCCACCCGGACGCCCGGTCTCCCAGGTAGATCGCCGCCGCGAATTGGTACGAACTTCTCTTGTGCCCCGAGGGCAAAACAGAGTAGGAATGAGACAGTGAGCAGTCGCATGGCGATGGCCAGACTATCACAGCCAGCCGCGCTTTTCCTGACACTGGCGCTCGGCGCCAGCGGGCAGATCTCGAACCGCCCGCCAGGAGGCGCGCAGGCAGTCCGGCCAGGCATTAGCGCCACGCCGCCACCCCCGCCTGCCGGGCACCGTAACCCTTTGCCACGAACTGGCCGCGGCGGCGCCTTCATCCCTTACGGCTGGGGTTGGGGGTGGAACGGGACGAACGTGATCGTCCAGGAAAAAGAAGCGGATAAGGATCCCTCTTACCGCCCCTGGGTCGAAAACAAGGACTACACGCCGGAACGGCTCACGCCCGTGACCAGCGACTACCCTGAAGGCTCACTGCCCGCGCCAAAGATCGAGCGGACGCCGAAATTCGTTCCCTGCCGCCTCGTCCTGACCGGCGGTGAACAAGCGGAAAGCCCCACCTGTGAACGGCGCGCCGACGTGGTTTCCTACATCGATGCTGCTGGCCGCCGGATCTGGCTTTCCAGTGACCTCATCGACTGGACCAAGTCCCGTTTCGGCTCCACCCCCTGAGCCGGCTTGCGCCCGGCTGTCCGGTCCGGGATCTAGTGATGGAGACCGGAAACGGAAGCCGGATTCAAGCTTTGGAATCGCGCGGTCCAGAATTCCGGATAGAAAAGACTCTTTCCGTTTGTAAGTGACTGAGGAGTGGTATAGTCTGTGGTCATACAGGTGGTCGAAGTGAGTGGCATTCCGAATGCTATAAATAAAGTCGGAGTAGTGTAATTCCGCAAGGAACCGCCGCCGTGACGGGTTTGAAGGCACAGTTGAGCGACGCCCTGCTGGTCATTCTGACCGTGGCGGCGATCGTGTGCGGCGGCATCAGTTACCAGCAGCAGCGGCTCTACCTCCTGCCCGAGGACGGAGCCACCTGGATGGACTTCTCCGACAGGCGGCTGGAAACGGGCAAGGGCGAGGTCAACCGGGTGGTTGCGGTCCACCTGGAGCACCACGGGGCGGCTGAGGTTGCCGGCATCCGTAAGGGCGACGTCCTGCTGCGGATTGGCACGGCGGTAAATCCGAGCGGCGCGACGATTGAATCGGCCGCCGACGTGGCGCGGGTTCTGATGCGCATCGGCGCCTGGTCAAAGGCTGAATACACACTCCTGCGGGACGGCGTGGAACTGAAAGCCACGGTCATCATCGCCGACGCCAACCGGGATAAGGCGCTGTACGGGCAGTATGTTGTCGGCCTCGCTTGGCTCTCTATCGGATTGTTCGTTTGGTTCCGCCGGCGCCGTGCGCCTAACTCCTCTCATTTCTATCTGTTGTGTCTCTCCAGCTTCGTTTTGCACACCTTCCACTACACGGGTAAGCTAAACGCTTTCGACACGGCTATCTACTTCGGCAACGTGATCGCGGGACTGATCGCGCCCGCTCTGTTTCTCCACTTCTGCCTCACATTTCCAGAGCGCCGCAGAAACTGGGGCCGGGCGCAGATGTTGTCGGTCTATCTCCCTGCCTTGTCGCTGATTGCGCTGCAATTGGGCGTGGCCACGGGGCATATCCGGACGGCGCTGCCGCTGTTCGAGATGCGCTGGCTGCTGGATCGAGCCTGGCTGCTTCTGTTTTCCGCCTCCTTCGTGGCCGGCGGCGTGATTCTGCATTTTTCGTCCTTGAGGGCCGACGACCCGATCACCCGGCAGCAGTTGAAATGGCTGCGAAATGGCGCTTTGGCAGGTATCCTGCCGTTCGCCGTCCTCTATGCAGGGCCGTACATCGCAGGCCTGATTCCGGCCCCAGCCATGCGGCTATCGGTGCTGTTCCTTGCCTTGATCCCGCTCAGTTGGGCCTACGCGATCCTGCGTTACCGCCTGATGGACGTGGACATTATCTTCCAGCAGGGCTATGTGTACCTGCTGGCGACGCTATCGGTCCTCGGCATCGTCTCGCTGCTCGTCTTCGCCCTCTCGCGGGGCGCGCCTGATGGCCGGACAGAGGAGATTTCGCCGACGTCGGTGGTTCTCTTGGTTGTGGTGGCGATGTTCGTCTTCGAGCCGCTGCGGAACTGGATCCAACAACAACTTGACCGCTACGTATTTTATAAGGACCGCTACGACTACCGTGTCACGTTGGTTTCCTTCGCCCGCGAACTCAGCTCTGAGATGGATCTGGACAGGACTCTGGCCAGCGTTGGAGAGCGGCTGATCCGGACCCTGCAGATCGAGCAGGCCGCGTTTTTCCTGTCGCGTGACGACGGGAAGGGTTTCCAATTGCATGTCGCTCTGGACCGGGAAGGGCGCAAGCGATCGCCCCGCTCGCAGGCGCTTGATCTGAGTTTCCTCGACAAGGCGCCTCAGCAACCGTATCTGTTTTTTGAACGCACCCGTCATGCCTTTGACGTGATCTCGCGGGAGCTACCCGCGCCTGTTCGGGCCACCATCGCCGAACTCGACCTCACCTATTACATCCCGTGCTCGTTCCGGGGCAATACCGTGGCCTGGATGGGCGTTTCGCGGTCGGTGAAAGGCGATTTCCTTTCCTCTGACGATATCGACCTGCTCGCGACGCTGTCGAACTACATCGCCATGGCAGTGGAAAATGCCCGCCTCTACCGTTCTTTGGCAGCCAAGGCGGAGCAGTATGAGCGGCTCAAGGAGTTTTCTGAGAACATCGTCGAATCGATCAACGTCGGCATTCTCGCCGCCGATCTCGACGACCGGGTCGAAAGCTGGAACTCCCGCATGGAGGCCATGACAGGCATCGAGCGCGAAGCCGCGCTTGGCAAGACGCTTTCGTCGGTTTTACCTGATTCCCTCGCCGTGCACCTTGCGGCTACACGCGGAGACAAGCGGGTGCACCAACTCTACAAATTCCCGCTCGAACCGGCCCCTGGAGCCCAGGACAACGGTCACGTGCACCCCGAGCCAGTCACGGTGAACGTGGCAATTGCTCCTCTGGTGACCAAGGACGGCCAGCACATCGGCCGTTTGGTGATCTTTGATGACGTCACCGAACGCGAGAATCTCGAGCGCCGCCTGGTTCAGGCTGACAAGCTTTCTTCCATAGGCCTTCTCGCCGCGGGTGTGGCGCACGAAGTGAATACTCCTCTAGCGGTCATCTCAACGTACGCTCAGATGCTGGCCAAGCAGGTCCACGGCGACGAACCCAAAACCCGGCTGCTCGACAAGATCGCCAAATCGACGTTCCGCGCCAGCGAGATCGTCAATTCGCTGCTGAACTTCTCCCGCACTTCCACCACCGATTTCGAGGACGTCGACCTGAACCGGATCATCCGCGAAACCACAGCCTTGGTCGAGCACCAGATGGAGAAGGCAGGCGTGCGGATTTCTCTGGAACTGGAGGACGGTTTGCCGCTGATCCGCGGCAACGCGGGCAAACTCCAGCAGGTCTTCCTGAACCTCCTGCTCAACGGGCGAGACGCGATGGAGAACGGCGGCGTCCTGGCCGTTCGAACCGCCGCCGCGGGAACCGTCGTGCGTGCCGAGGTGAGAGATACGGGCCCTGGCATCCCGCGAGAGTTGCTCAACCGGATCTTCGACCCCTTCTTCACCACCAAGGCCTCACGGAAGGGGACCGGCCTCGGACTGTCCATCAGTTATGGCATTGTGGAAGAGCACGGCGGGCAGATCGTCGCCGATTCGCGCCCTGGCGAGGGCGCCGTCTTCCGGCTCGATTTCCCGGCTGCCCGAAAGACAGTCAATGCCTGATACCGATACCTCCACACCTCGCTCCAAGGGCCGCATTCTTGTTATTGATGACGAAGCCGATATCCGTGAGTCTCTCGAAACGCTGCTCGACATCGAGGGTTACGCGGTCGTGCTGGCCGAGAATGCGGCTCAGGGTCTGAAATGCCTCGAAGACGCATCTTACGACCTTGTCCTGCTCGACCTCATGATGCCGGACCGTTCGGGATTGGAACTGCTTGACGACCTGCGCGCCCGCGACCGCGAAACGCCAGTCTTCCTCATCACCGCTTACGGCAGCATCGAGGTCGCAGTCCAAGCTCTCAAGTCCGGCGCCAACGACTATTTCTCGAAACCTTGGGACAACGAAAAGCTCCTCATCGAGATCGAGCGCCAGATCGCCCGCACCCGCCTGGAACACGAAAACCGGGAGCTTCGGCGGGCGCTGAAGGTCCGCTACGCCTTCCCGAACATCGTCGGCAAAAGCGAACGGATGTTGAAGGTTCTCGATTTGGTGGCCCAGGTGGCGCCTTCAAAATCGAATGTCCTGATTACGGGCGAAACCGGCACCGGCAAGGAACTCATCGCCAAGGCGATCCACGCCAATTCGCCCCGCGCCGACCGCACCTTCGTCGGAGTCAATTCGGGCTCGGTTCCCCCGGAACTTCTCGAAACCGCGCTTTTTGGACACGTCAAGGGAGCGTTCACCGGCGCGGTCGCCAACCGCAAAGGCTACTTCGAGACGGCCAACCGAGGGACCATCTTCTTCGATGAAATCGGCACGCTGACGCCCGACATGCAGGTGAAGCTGTTGCGCGTGCTCCAGGAACGTGAGTTCATGGCCGTCGGGTCGAACGACGTGATCAAGGTGGACGTCCGGATTGTCGCCGCCACCAACGCCGACCTGAAGAAACTGGTGGAACAGGGCCGCTTCAGGGAAGACCTCTACTATCGCCTCAACGTGATCGACATCTCGCTTCCGCCGCTGCGCGACCGAAAAGAAGATATCCCTCCGCTGGTCGAACACTTTTTCGACGTCTATTGCCGGGAAAACGCCAAGTTCACCGATGATGCCGGCCGCTCCCGCTTGCGCTTCGAACCCGAGGCCATGCAGATCCTGATGGATTACAACTGGCCCGGCAATGTGCGGGAACTTGAAAACGCGGTCGAACGCGCCGTCGTCCTGGCGACAGGGGAGGAAGTTCCGGCCTCGGTGTTGCCCGAGCCGGTCCTGCACGCTGGTGGCATCCTCCTTCCGCGCGAGCCCGGCGAGCCTCTGCCGGCTGACGCGTCGTTGTTTGAGATTGTGGCTGAGTTCGAGAGGCGCACCATCATCGATGTGCTGGAACAGGTTTCTTATTCACAGACCGAAGCCGCGGCGAAGCTGAAGGTGCCGTTGTCCACCTTAAATCAGAAGATTAAGCGGCTGGATATCCCGATCCGGCGCAAGTCCGCGGCAAACTGAGGCCAGTCTCCCCGTGTGTGTGCGGTGCAAATCACAGCTTTGCGCTTCCGGACTCGCCGCCGTTGTCGCGCTGGCGCTGGCATCCCCGCTGGCGGCCCAGATCCGTCTCGACCCGGCGAACAGGGCCAACCGGTCTGTCATCGAAACTGTCGACCGGATTATCAACTCCGGCAGGAAGGATGCTCCGGCGCTGGACTGCCGTCTCGATCCCGTTCCGCCCAGCCTCGGATTTGATCTTCGCCTCTGGGCCGGATACAGGCTGGCGATCCCCGCCAGCGAGTTCGCTGGCAAGCCGAGAACGGCGGCCTCGGCCGTCATCCGCGTCGACCCGGTCGAACCCGCAGGAAGGCCAGTCTACCTCGGCCGCAGAATCGTCCTCCCGGCGATTCCCGCCAACATCAAGAAGGGATTGTACGTCGGCGCCGGGGGCGGATTCTCGGTAGGCGCTGGACGCTACAAGGCCAGCATGGTCCTGGCCGACGCCCAGGGGCGCATCTGCTTGAAACAATGGACCGTTAAGGGTAAGGCTCCCCGAGGCGGCATCACTCTTTTGGCCCCTGGCGAGGTTGCATCGTCCTCGGGCGAATGGAACGGGTTCCCGCCGTCCAAGCTCCGCACAGCCGCCCGCCGCGCCACCATTTTCATTGACGCCCATCCCGTCTACCGCCGCCGGAATGCGGCTACCCTGTCCTGGCGGGACCAGATGACCTTGCTAAACGTGCTGAACTCGGTCCTCTCCCAAGGCGGATTTGATTCCGCCCGAGTGGTCGCTTTTGATCTCTCCAACCGCAAGGTCATCTTCGACGATCCCGATTTCCAGCCTGCCTCGATAGACCCCCTGGCCGACGCCCTGGCTGCGGTCAACTTGGCTACAGTGGACTATTCCACCCTTTCCGAGGGGCCTAGCGAGCGCCAGTTCCTCGAGTCGCTAGTGGCGACCAGGACACCTTCGGCCGAACGTGGCGAGTTGGTTTTCATCGCTCCAAACCGCCGCCTCTGGGGCCGGACCGGACCTCGCGACGATTCCGTCTGGGAGGGATTCCCGCGCCCGTGGCTGATCTCATTGCTCCCGGCTCCTGTGCCTGAAGGTGCGGTCGTGGACTTCGCCAAGTCGGGCCGGGCGCGTGTATTCTCGGTTTATTCGCCTTCGGATTTGGCGTCGGCCCTCCGCAGGATCACAACCGAACGGCCCGGTTCGCGCCCCTGAGGGCCATCCTAAGGGCTTCGCCCGATGTCGTGAGCTGTTCTCTCTGCCGAAGAAAAGAGAGACGTGAGAACGACTATGCCGCGACGCTTCTTCCCAGCCATCGCCGCACTTGCGGCCATCCTCTGTTCAGCCGGTCTGGCGGGGGCGCAAAGCCCGCCTATCGTCTCGCTCCGCGTGGGTACGTCTGTCGAGGGGGCGACGTTCTGGGTTGACGGGATGCCGTACACCAATTCCGCGGTGTTCAATTGGGCCGAAGGCAGCAAGCACACGCTCGAAATCCGCAACTACTATATGTACGAAAACGCGCCGGTCGGATTCATCATCGATCCGATGCAGTACAGCAGCGACTTCATGACGCGCTTCGCATTCGTCAGTTGGGCGAACTCAAACGAGGACTCTCTCGGGATGGGTCAACCTGTCCAGATCATCACGGCGGACCACAACGTCACCTCCTACACAGCGAACTTCAGGAAGGAACACGGTGTGTTCTTTCTGATCAACGATGATCCGGTGGTTCAGTTCCTCGGGCCCTGCAACAACCACGAGACCATCATCACCGGCTCCGGCCTGTCGGCCAGCCGCGCGGGATATCTGGAAACCGACGTCTGCGGCTGCATGTCGACGAGCGGGTACGCCTGGGTCGCCGAAGGAGCGACGATTCAATTGAATCCAGTCGCTTATCCTGGCTATGTTTTTACCGGATATTCGGACGCGCCGGGCCTTACGGGGAAGTCGGCTGCCACTTACCAAATCACAAAGCCGGTGAGGATACGGGCCAATTTCAGGCAGGCGCGGCGGGTCCGCGTCGAAACTTCTCCCTACCGCGGTTTCAACGTTTATGTGGACCGGAACCTCGTGCCTACGAAACGATTCGATCTGGACTGCCTTCCGCTGGTTTCCGCGCCCGGATTTCCCAACCAAACAAATCCGTACCCTGACCCCAACTGGGTCTGGAGCGACGCCAACGTTTGCCGGAACATCCCGCTTTGCAACGGTGAACTCGACCTGCTGCCCGGATCGGAGCATCTCCTCGGCGCGCCTCCGGCCCAAAAGGATCCGAACGGCAAGCTCTATGTGTTCGACTCTTGGGATACCGGCGACGGCACAGCATATCCGGCCAATTCCGTCGTCCGCATCCCCGAGAATGACCAAGCGTTGACTTTCACGGCGCGCTTTGTTGAGGGGGCCAGCGTCGCGGTTCGAGCATCGCAGCCAGGCTTGAAGGTGGCCGTGGACGGTTCGACCGACTACCAGGGCTACACCTTCCAGTGGGGTGTCGGACATAGCCACACCATATCCGCACCGCTCGAACAACGCGACGCGGCCGGACGGCTGTGGCGCTTCCAGGGTTGGTCCAACGGCGGCACGCCCGAGCAGAGCGTGGTGATTCCTGCCAACGCAGTGGACAACGGACTCTATCTGATTGCGCAGTATGAGTTGCTGGGGCAATTGAAGATCGTTAGCCAGCCGGGGACGCTCCTTTTTACCGTTAACGGTGAAGAGTGCGCGACGCCTTGCATCATCGACCGCCCGGCCGGCGATCAGGTGGTGGTGGCTCCTGTCCTCGAACAGGTGATCTCGCCTGACACGAAAATCGAGCACACGGTCTGGGAGAACGGGTCGGCAGGCGAGCGCGTCTATACCTTCTCGCAGGCGGCCTCGACGCTCACTGCGCACTATCAATATCTGCACCGGCTCACTCTCCTGTCCGATCCCGAGGGCGGGGCGAACTGGAAACTGGAACCCGCCGCCGGGCCTGGTTACTTCTTCACCGCAGGCGTCCCCGTTGAGGTGAACGTGGAACCGAACGAAGGCTTCAAGTTCAGGCGCTTCGACGGCGCGTTGACCGGCACCTATCCCCAGGGCTCGCTCGTGATGACCGGCCCCCGCACGGTTGTCGCCCGCTTCTATGAGATCCCGGCGCTGCCGGAAGGCTCGGTTCGCAATGCCGCCGGAGAAACGCCTGACAAGGTTGTCGCCCCGGGTTCGCTGATCTCGATTGTCGGCAAGCATCTGGCGCCCACTTTCGGAGAGTCGAAAGGCAATCCGCTGTCCCAGGCCCTGGCCGGAGTCACTGTCCACGTCGGCGACGCCATCCTGCCCCTGATCTACGTTCAGGGCGACGAAATCCGCGCACTCCTCTACTCGCACTTCACTCCGGGCAAGCGTACGCTGACGGTGCGCATTCCCGGCCAGCCGAGCGTTTCCACCGAGTTCGAGGTGGCCGACTACGCGCCCGGCTTGTTCCAGAACCCGAAATTCGAACTGCCCATTGCCGAGGCCTATCATACCGACGGTAAGGCCGTTACCCCGGACTATCCGGCCAAGCCAGGCGAAACGATCCTGCTGTGCGGAACTGGGTTCGGGAAGTTTGATCCGCATCCGCTCGACGGCTTCCTGGTGCCTGAGAATACCGAGATCCCTCTCGCTGAGCCGTTTGATCTCTACATCGACGGCCAGGTCAGGCCGATTCTGAAGGCCTATGCCCAACCTGGACGCGCTGGACGCGTGGTGATCCGCTTCCAACTGGGCAGCGAGACGCCTGAGGGTCCGAATGCCCAGATTAAGGTGCGCATGAAAGAGAGAGACTCGAACACGGTTCTGCTGCCTGTTCAAGTTCTCCAGGTAGCCGAGGAGCCAGTCGCGGAAGACCAATAGCTGTCCATTCGATGACTGCCCGAAAGGGACTGAAGGATGAACGGAGACCGCCGGAACTCGCGGTCTCCATTTTTTTCTTTTTGTATCTGAGGGAACCAGTCAGGGTTGACGCGCGTCTTACGAGCGGATCAATATAGGTCCAGGGCGTAAAAAGGTGAACAGCATGAGACACTTCAGTCAGATTGTGGGAGCCGCGGCGGTGGCCATCGTAGCCCTGCCGGCGTTGGCGCAGAACGCGATCTCGGTTCGGGCCGGCATGGTCAATGTCGCTGACGGCGAAGTGACTCTCGCCGGCAAGGCCGTCGAACCGAAAGGTTCCGAGATTGTCCAGATCTCCGCGGGCGAGCTGATGAAAACCGGCGAGGGCCGCGCTGAGGTGCTGCTGACTCCGGGCGCTTTCCTGCGGATGCCGGACCAGAGCGCCTTCACGCTTGACCGGACAGATCTGGAGGACGTGCGCATCACCCTCACCGAAGGCTCGGCGCTGATCGAAGTCGCGGAACTGCTCGAATCCAATGCAATTACCGTCAGACTTCGGGACGCGGAGGCCCGGATTCTCAAGTCGGGCCTCTACAGGTTTGCTTGCGAGCCGGCCGCCATTCGCGTCTTTGACGGCGAAGTCCTGGTCCGCACACCTGGCGGGGAGCAGCGTCTGAAAAAGTCCCGCCAACTGACCGCTTCAAATGGCGCGTGGCAGGCCGGCAAGTTCGACACCGACGACACCGACGCTCTTTACCGGTGGAGCCGCCGCCGCTCGGAATACGTCGCCATGGCTAACCGGTCTTCGGCGCGCGTCGCCTCCTCGTTTGCCGGCGCTTGGGGTGGCCGGACCTCGGGTTGGCTCTACAATCCGTATTTCGGCACATTCACATTCATCCCGATGTTCGGCAACATCGGAAGCCCCTTCGGATACTCCTACTACACCCCGTTCACCATCTACCGCGCCTATCAACCCCCGCAGCAACCAATCTATGCCGGCGGTGGTGGGGGCTTTGGCAGCGGCATCCGTGGGGCTGGAGCCAGCACTTCGCCCCGCACCGCTGAATCCGCCTTTGGATCATATAGGGGAGATTCGAAGGGTTCGGGGGGCATCGTTTCCGTAGGCGCGCCCTCTGGCGGCGGTTCAGGGGTGATTTCTGTGGGGCCCAGTTCCGGGGGCGCCGGCGGCGGCGGAGGCGGCAGCCGCGGTGGCGGGAAACAGTAAACCAAATCACTTCAGCAGGATCGAAGGGCCATCCGCAGAGATGGCCCTTTTCGCGTAATCGAGACTATTTCAGCGTCCGGCGGAAGAAGTCCAACTGTTGCTGCCTCATGTGAGTGGCCAGCCGCCCACTCACGCCATGGCTCTTTTGCGGGTAGATCAGCGTCTCAAACGGCTTGCCGGCCAGTTGCAGGGCGTTCATCATCTGTAGGGCATTTCCAAACAACACATTGTCGTCCTGGATGTTGTGGATCAACAGAAGCTTGCCCTTCAGATTCGCCGCAGCGGTCACCGGCGCGCCAGCCTTGTAACCCTCCGCATTCTCGTCCGGCAGTCCCATGTAGCGTTCAGTGTAGATTGTGTCGTAGTTGCGCCAGTCGGTCACCGCCGCCCCAGCTATACCTGCCTTGAAGTATTCCGGAGCATGCAGCAGGCACATCAATGTCATATATCCGCCGTAGCTCCAGCCCTGGACCCCAATCCGTTCCGGATCAACAAAACCCAGGCTCAGCAAGTACTTAACACCTTCTTTCTGATCCGAAACTTCCACCTTGCCGAGTTGCCGGTGGACCGCGGCCTCGAACTTGTGACCCCGGCCAAACGAACCCCGGTTATCCATCTGCCAGATGACGAAACCGTCATGCGCCAGCACCTGGTCCATGCTCAACCCTGCATAGGCGTTCCGGACCGACTGCGCGTGCGGACCGCCATACACCTGGACCACCGCCGGGTACTTTTTTGATGGGTCAAATCCCGCCGGTTTGATCAGCCGCCCATAGAACTTGGTGCCGTCCGACCCTTTGAACTCGTGAATCTCTGTCTTTAAGATGTCGTACTCATCCTCGATCTTCGTATCCGCCTCGCGCCAGACGGCAATCTCGCTGCCGTCACTGTTGCGCAGCACGCCCCTGCCCGGCTTTTCAAGGCTCGAATGACTATCCAGGAAAGCGTCGCACTTCGGTGACATCGAGATCGAGTGCGACCCTGGCCCGGCAGTCACCTTCTTCTTGTCCTTACCGTTCAGGCCAACAACCCAGAGTTGCCGTTCCAGCGGGCTCTCCTCGCTCGAAACGAAAAAGACGCGTTTTGCCGCCTCGTCCACGCAAGCGAGACCTGACACTTCCCAATCGCCTTTCGTGAGCTGCTCCTTCTGCTTGCCGGAGGCGTCGTGCAGGTAGATGTGGCGAAAACCTTCGCCCTTCTCTGATGTGCGAAGGATCCGGCCATCGGCCAGAATCTCGAAATCATTGTTGATGTTGATCCATTGGGGGTCGGTCTCCTCGATGAGCAGACTCGACTTTCCGGTGGACACATCCGCCGCGAGAATCCACAAATGGTTCTGGATCCGGTTCAGCCGGTGGGCGATCAGACGTTTCGAGTCCGGCGACCAGTTTACCCGAGCCAGCAAGAACTCGCGTGTCTCGCCCAGATCCATCCAGCGGGTGGCACCGCCCGACGCAGGCACGACGCCCAACCGGACGTCGGCGTTCGGCGCTCCCGCCTTGGGATACCGCTGCGGTTCCACCACGGCGTCAATCTTCAAGTGATCGCCCTGCGGGTACAACGGCTCGCGGCTGACGTCGAACTGCATGTAGGCAATCGACTTCGAATCCGGCGACCACCACCAGGCCGTACCCAGATCGAGTTCTTCAGGATAGACCCAGTCGAGTTCGCCGTTCCACAGCGTCGCTGTTGCGTCATGGGTCAGACGGGTCTCCTTTTTCGAAGAGATGTCGAAGACGTAGAGTTCGTGATCGCGCCGGAAGCCAACCTTGGTTCCATCCGGCGAGAGCTTGGGATCCCGCTCCCGCGCCACAGTCCGGATGAGCGCTTCGGCCTTGCCGGATGCTTCATCCCAAAGGAAGACGTCGCCTTTCGACACCACGAGGATCTTTTTGCCGTCGGAGGACCACTGAATCGGCCGCTCCGTCACGCGCCGGTTTTCCCAGTCAAATTCGCGTGCCGGCGGCGCCTGGACTGAATCCTTGTCCAGCGCCGAGATGTCGAAGGCGTCCTTGCTTTGCTTTGTCGCGATCTCGTAGATCTTCACCGTCGAGCCTTGTCTGTAAGCAAACCGCCCTCCGGCGGGTGACCACACCGGCTGCCCCGCCATGGCGGCCATCATTCTGCCCATGCCCCCGGCCGACAACGCCTCCAGCGTCACGGGCTTCTTCTTTGCAGGCTCCTGTCCGGACAGGGAAAACAGGGCGAGAATCAGGGCGGCGAGAGTTCGCATAGTGTTTAGTCTGTCACAATCAGAATGTGGCAGAGGATCAGAATTCAGGTTCCCGCGTCCTGGCCATCGACCTCGGAACCCGCCGCATCGGAGTGGCCATCAGCAGCGCAGATGGGGCTTCCGCGCAGCCGCTCGACGCTCTCCAGCGCCGCACCATGGCTGAGGATTTGCGGCGTATTTGCTCTGTCGCCCGCGACCGCAAGGTCTGTCGCATCATCGTCGGGCTGCCCCTCCACATGGACGGCCGGGAAAGCCCGATGTCGGACCAGTGCCGCCGGTTCGCCGCCCGCCTGGCCGAGGCGTCCGGCCTCCCTGTGGACTTGTACGACGAGCGCCTCACCTCGGTCGAAGCCGAGCAAATGTTACGCGACCGGGGCTGGCCGCTCAATCGTCTGCTAAAAGAGAAGAAAAAAGGCGCAGTCGACCGGCTCGCCGCCGCGCTCCTGCTGGAAGACTGGCTTTCGGCGCAGGCGGTTGAAAAGGATGGCGAATGAGACGATCCAGAAGCCTCATGAAAAGAACGCTCGTGGTTGCTTCCGTGGCAATGGCCTCGGCCTTGGCATTGATTCACGGATTCAGCTACAAGGGCTTCTCTGAACCCGTCTTCGTAGAAATCCCGAAGGGTACTTCGTCAATCGAGATCGGCAAGAAACTCGCCCTTTCAGGCGTGATCCGCCACTGGAGTCTGTTCCCGCTCGCCCGACTCTTGCGTCCGGCCGCGCGGCCGCAGGCGGGCGAATACCGGTTTATTGACAGCGCCACGCCCGCCGAAGTGCTCAACCGGATGGCGCGTGGCGACGTCTACTATGTCGAGATCGTCGTGCCCGAGGGGTCCGATGTCTTCGATATCGCGGAAATGGTAGAGCGCCACGGCTTGGGCTCCGCCGCCGACTTCGTGGAAAAGGCCGCCGGCGACGAAGGCTACCTGTTTCCTTCTACATACCGGTTCAAACGAAACGCCGGGGTTGAACAGATCCGCAAAACAATGCACGCCCAGTTCGACAAGGTCTGGCGGCGCATCGCCCGCGGAGCACCCAGCCGGGAAACTGTCATTCTCGCCTCGCTGGTTGAAAAGGAGGCTGTGCTTGACTCCGAGCGCAGCCGGATCGCCGGGGTATTTGCCAACCGCCTCCGCATCGGCATGAAGCTCGATTGCGACCCGACGGTTGCCTACGCCGCCCGTGTCGACGGCCGCTGGCGGGGAACGATCTATCAATCCGATCTTGAGAGCCCCAACCGCTACAACACTTACAAACACCCTGGCCTGCCGCCCGGTCCCATAGCGAACCCTGGCGAGGCGTCGCTGAGAGCCGCCCTGAATCCGGCCGACACCAAGGAAATCTACTTCGTCGCCGACCCGCAAGGCAGCGGCGCGCACGTGTTCTCGGAAACCTTCGCCGCCCACGAAAAGGCAGTGGCGGCCTACCGCCGTGCGACGCGCTAAGCAGGCCATCCTCGACTGGCTCGCCGCCAATCGCCCAGCGCTTGTTGATCCGGACACCGTTGTCCAGATCCGCCTGGCTGTGGGCGAAGTGAGCGATCATACGCTCCGCCATGCGCTGCTCGAAAGTGGCTACCCGCTCGATCCGATGGTGGAAGGCGTCAACCAATCCACGCCCGAGGATCTTGCGAGGACATTGCTCGTCCTCGCTGATCTCTATGTTCAAGCGGCGCCAGCCCGTCGCCAGGCGATCCGCGCCATGGTCATCGAATCGAAGTCGCACGCACGCTTCGCGGCAGACAACCGCAAATTGGATGAATCGCATCGAGAAGCCAAGCGTGAAGCGCTGCTGTGGATCTCAACCTGGGTCGAAAATCCGCCGCTGTTCCCGATGTGGCTCAATGTACGCCTCGGCCAGGCCCACAGGGGCCATCCCGGTTCTTGATTCGTCCCACACTGAGTTCAAGGCTGCCACCTGATTGGAGAGAATGGACCAATGACTTACCGGTTCGCCTTCCTCCTGATGCTTGTCGTCCCGGCCGTTGCCGCCCAGGACCGCGGGGCGATTCTCGCGGAATTCCAAGGACTGCTTTCCATTTCGAATGTCGCCTCGGATACCGCCAACATTCGCCGCAACGCAGAGTGGATCCGGCAGGCGATGGAGCGCCGCGGGGTCAAATCCCGCCTGCTCGAAGCCGCGGGCGCGCCGCCGGTGGTCTACGGCGAACTGCTCGCGCCCGGCGCCAAACGGACCGTCGTCTTCTACGCGCACTACGACGGCCAGCCCGCCGATGCCAAGCAGTGGAAGCTCAGCCCGCCCTGGGAACCATCATTCCGCGGCGGCGATCCGAACGATCCCGAAACGCGCCTCTATGCCCGTGCCGCCGCTGACGACAAGGCTCCAATCATCGCCATGCTGGCCGCTCTTGACCGGCTGAAGTCTCTCCGCGTCGCGCCCACCATTAACTTGAAATTCGTCTTTGAGGGTGAGGAGGAGGCCGGTTCGGCGCACCTGGGCCAGATCCTCGCCGCGAACAAGTCGCTGATTCAGGCCGACTACTGGCTCATCTGCGACGGTCCTGTCCACCAAACCCGCCGCCAGCAACTTTACTTCGGCGCGCGCGGCGTCACCGGCCTGAATCTCACCGTCTACGGCGCGGCGCGAGAGTTGCATTCCGGCCACTACGGTAACTGGTCGCCCAATCCAGCCGTCATGCTCTCGCACCTGATCGCCTCCATGCGCGATGAGAACGGCCAGGTCCTCATCTCCGGTTTCTATGACGGCATAGAACCGCTCTCTGAGACCGAAAAGAAGGCCCTCGCCGCGGCGCCTGATATCGACGCCATGCTCATGAAGGAGCTTCAACTGGCTCGTGTCGAGGCTCCCGGCGTGCTGGACGTGATCAACCGCCCATCGCTCAACATCCGGGGACTCCAGTCGGCGGGAACCGGCGGGGAGTCTCGCAACGTCGTCCCAGCCAGCGCCACCGCATCTATCGATATTCGTTTGGTGAAGGGCAACGATCCGGCCCGCATGGCCGATCTGCTGCGCAGGCACGTCGCCGCGCGCGGCTACACGGTCCTCGATCACGCGCCGTCGCCCGAAGAGCGGATCAAACACCCACGCATTGCCACGATTGCTGCCGGCGACCACGGCTACAGGGCGGTTCGCACATCAATGGACCTGCCGGCGTCGCGTGAGGTCATCGCCGCCGTGCGCGGACTCTACCCCGATGTGGTCCTCTTGCCGACCCTTGGCGGCTCAGTCCCGCTTGCCATCATCGAGGATGTCGTGAAGGTTCCCATGATCGGCGTGCCCATCGTCAATCACGACAACAACCAGCACGCCGCCAATGAAAACCTGCGCCTGAAGAACCTGTGGGATGGCATTGATCTGTTCCAGGCGCTGTTCAGGCTGGGGCCGGCTTACTGACACATGACCCGGCGCTCTCAGGCGAGCAGCTTTGGATGGCGCTCCCGAACCGTGAGGATCAACTCGCCAAACAGCGTATTGGCCCAGGCGAACCACTTGCGGGTGAACTTCGTAGGATCGTCCTTGTGGAAGGACTCGTGCATGAAGCCCGTGCCGGCGTGGGTGGACTTGAGCAGCTTCAGGCAGGCCGCGATCTCGGCCTCGTCGCTGCTGGTCAGAGCCCGCGCGATGATGCCCATCGGCCAGATCATGTCCAGGCCCGAATGCGGGCCGCCCAACCCGGCGCCGGCCTTGCCGCTGAAGTAAAACTGGTTGGAATCGCTCAGGCAGAAGGCGCGCGTATTGCGGTAGACAGGATCGCTCGCCGGGACGCAGCCCAGGTAGGGCAAGGAAAGAAGGCCCGGCACGCCGCAGTCATCGCTCAGGAAGACGCTGCCGTAGCCGTCCACCTCATAGGCGTAGATGCGGCCATGCTTGGGATGCGCCACGGTCGCGTTCTCTGACAGCGCCTTGCTGACGGCCGAGGCCAGTTGACTGCATTCAACGGCCGCCTGTGCATCACCCAGCGCCGCATGAATCCCGGCCAATTGGCCGAGGCTCGTCACGGCGAAAAAGTTTGACGGAATCAGGTAGGGGAAGACGCAGGCGTCGTCCGACGGCCGGAATCCGGAGCGGATCAGCCCGTTGGGCCTGGCCGGATTGCCATAGCCGCCATTGGGCAGCGAATCTGTCGAAACCGGGGAACTGCGCTGGAATTTGTAAGGACCTGGGCCATCCAACCTCTGCTGCTCCTTAAACGTGCGCACAATAAGGGCTGCGGATTGCTTCCAGGCCGGCGTGAAGATTGAACGGTCGCCGGTCGCTTTCCAATACCCGTGCGCCAGCCGGACGGCATAGCAAAGCGAATCGATCTCCCACTTGCGCTCGTGCAGTTCGGGTTTCATTGCCGTCAGGTCCTTTGACCACGGGCTCGGCGCCGGACCCTTGTTGAACGCATTGGCATACGGGTCGATCAATATACAGCGCGTTTGACGGTGGACGACCCCAGCCAGCAGCCTTTGCAGTTTCTCATCGTGTTTGGCCAGCGGCAGGTAGGGCCAGACCTGGGCGGTCGAGTCGCGCAGCCACATGGCGTCGATGTCGCCGGTGATGACAAATGTGTCCGGCAGGCCATCCAGTTCGCCGTGATCCACCGTGGTGTCAAGCGTGTTCGGGAAGCAGTTCTCGAACATCCACGCCAACTCGGGATCGGCAATCGTCCGCTTCACTTCAGCGATAGTCGCTTCGACTGCTTCGCTGGTAAATCGCCGCTTGGACGGTTCAGGCCGCTGAGAAACGTAGTTGGGAGCGGCGAACAGCGGCGTGGCGGTGGCGGCGAGAAAGCGGCGGCGGGACATCGGAGTCATTTCTCCAATGTACAGCCGAGTGCACCCGCTGGCACGTGATTGCTGTATGCTGCATAGCAATGATCCGCCGATTGCTTGCTTTCGCCCTGCTTTATGCCGCTGCCTCGTTTGCCCAAGACCTCTCCGGACAGATCCAGGCTGCCGAAAACGATTGGATCGCTGCCATCAAAGCCAAGGATTCCGCCGCGCTCGGCCGCGTCCTGGCAGATGACCTGATCTACGTCCACTCGGGCGGCGTCGTGGACACCAAGGCCCAGTACATCGCTAAAGTGACCTCCGGCAAGCAGGTCTACAAGGGCGTCGACCAGTTCAAGATGAAGATCCGCGCCGAAGGCTCGGTCGCCGTGGCGCAATACTGGGCGCGGATGCGCGGCATCAATGCGGCAGGGGATTTCGACGACAAACTGGTGGTGGCCCACATATGGGTGAGGTCGCCCGGCGGTTGGCGTCTGGCGTATCACCAAACGACGAAGGTCCCGGAGATTCCGAAGTAGATCAGACGCCTAAATCCGCGCGGACCTTCTTCGGCAGGCTGGCCATGGCAATTGCGTAGGCTTCTTCCAGCCTCCGTTTCACTTCGGCTCTTGGCATCGCCGAGGCGTCTTCAAGCGACACCCAGTGGGCGCGGGCAAGATACGGCGCCGGGATGATGCCGGGCCTTTCGACGAGTTCGTCAAAGCCTTCCTTGGCGCATTTGAACGACAGGCAGACCTTCGCCGGTTCCAGCGGCGCCACGGCGAACATCTTGCCGCACACCTTGAAAACCAGATCGTCGCCCCACTGGACCGTCTCGGTCGTGTGCGGCATGGCCAGGCAGACGGAACGGACCCAATCAGCGTTCAGGGCGTTCATTTGGCCCAGTATACGGCGCTTCGGCGCGATGGCCGGGGTGCGTCCAGGCAGCGGTGGAGTTACAATCGAATCCGCTTCGGATTGCAGGGAGGAGATCATGCTCGAAAACGTCAATCTCCAGCGAAAGCTTTCGAAGGAGGAATACCGGCGGGCGCTGCCCGCGTTGCAGCGGAGGCTGTATGACCTCGAAAAGGCCTGCTGGGACAATGGGATTCCCTCGGCTCTGATCTTCGAGGGATGGGAAGCCGCCGGCAAGGGAGGCAGCATCTCAGCGCTGACGCAACGGCTCGACCCGCGCGGCTTCAAACTCTACACGATCACTGAACCAAGAACTCACGAGACCTGTTATCCCTGGCTGCGCCGTTTCTGGCTCCGCTCACCCAACAAGGGCGAAATGGTCATTATGGACCACTCATGGTACTTCCACGTGCTCGACGAACGGATCGACAAGACCGTGTCGGCGGCCGAGTGCCGGAAGGCGTTCACTGACATCGTCGAGTTCGAACGGATGCTGGCCGCCGATGGCTGCGTGTTCGTCAAGTTCTGGTTCCACATCAGCAAGGACGAACAGAGAAGGCGATTCAGAGCCATCGAAAAAGACCCTCTCGAAGCCTGGCAAATCACAGCTCGCGACTGGAAGCGGCACGAACAATATGAGGACTACCTCGAAGCCGCCGAACAGATGCTGGAGATGACCGAAAGCGGATTCGCGCCATGGACGATCATCGAAGCAACATCGAAATGGTACGCACGCAAAAAAGTGTTTGACACGGCGATCAGCGCGTTGGAGGCCGCCCTCGGCGACAAGGCGCCCCCCGTCTTCGTGGAGCCGCGCGCACGGAGGGTCCCTCCGGCGCGCAAGGCAGAGGCTGCGCCTGCCCTGGCAGAAGTTGGCAGGCCAGAGAAGCCGGAAAAGGCGGAGCAGCGGAAAAAGCAAGCCAAGCATAGGAAATCAAAGTCGGGGAACGCCGGAAACACACAGAAGAAAGCGCGGCAGTCCAAGGCCGCCAAGCCTTCGGCGAAGGCGGTGAAGAAGGTTCCCGCAAAGAAGTCCGGCAAGAAGGGAGGCAAGGCCAATGCTTGAAACACTGGATCTCTCGCGGAAATTGGGCCAGGAGGAGTACGAAATCCAGTTGCGGCGGCGCCAGATTCAACTGCGCGAACTCGGCTGGCAGACTTACCAGAAAAAGCGGCCTGTCGTCATCGTGTTCGAAGGCTGGGATGCTGCCGGCAAGGGCGGGGCGATCAAGCGGCTGACCGAGCGAATCGACCCGCGCGGTTACGCCGTGTTCCCCATCAGCGCGCCCCAGGGCGAGGACAAAACGAAACACTACCTGTACAGGTTCTGGCGGCGGCTGCCCGAGCGGGGACAGATCGGGATCTTCGACCGTTCGTGGTATGGCCGCGTGCTGGTGGAGCGCGTCGAAGGTTTTGCCACTGACGACGAGTGGAAGCGCGCCTACAGGGAGATCAATTCGTTTGAGCGCCAGATCGGCGACTTCGGCGGGATCCTGCTGAAATTCTGGATTCACATCTCGCGCGAGGAACAGTTGCGCCGCTTCGAGGAGCGCCAGCGCATCGGCTACAAGGCCTGGAAGCTGACCGACGAAGACTGGCGGAACCGCGACAAGTGGCCTCAGTACGAAGAGGCAGTCGAGGAGATGCTGCTCAAGACATCCACGCGCACCGCGCCATGGACGCTCATCGAGGGCAACGACAAGAACTGGGCGCGGGTGAAGGTGCTGACGCAGGCCGTCGAAGTGCTGTCCAAGGCGTTGAACCACAAGCCGGCCGATCCGCTGAACGGCAAGCCGGGCAAGAAGAAGTGAAATAGCTCGGCCGGCTGCGTCTGGGTTAGGCTGGAAGTTTGTTGCCATGAGCGCCGGGTCTCCGGCGCATGAGCGAGAGAATTCACATGAGTCTACTGAGCAAACAGAGATGGTCTCCCTATCTGGCCGGCGCGCTGCTTGGCGTCCTGTCCTGGCTTGCATTTCTCACGGCGGGCCAACCGCTGGGCGTGTCGAGCACGTTCGTGCGCGCGGCCGGGATGATTGAAGCGGTGGCGGCGCCCGATCACGTCCGCGACAACGCTTATTACACGGCGACAAAAGTGAAGCTGGACTGGGAGTGGATGATCGTCATCGGCATCCTGGCCGGCGCCTGGTTGAGTTCCAGGCTGTCAAAGGAACCGAAAGGCGAGGAAGTGCCGCCATTGTGGGCGTCCCGGTTCGGCGCGTCGCGCGGCAAGCGTTGGGCCGCTGCGTTTATCGGAGGCATGCTGCTGATCTTTGGAGCGCGGCTGGCTGGCGGTTGCACTTCGGGCCACGGATTGAGCGGCTCGATGCAACTGGCGGTCTCGGGGTGGGTCTTCTTCGCCTGCATCTTCACTTCGGGCGTTGTGACAGCACGGCTGCTGTACCGGGGAGGCAAGTCATGATCGGGATCGAAGCTCCGGAACGGCTCCTGCTCGGCTTGATCACCGGGATCCTGTTCGGGTTCTTCCTGCACAAAGGGGGGGTGTCCAAGTTTGCTGTTATCACCGGCCAGTTCCTGCTGCGCGACTTCACGATGATGAAGATGATGATGACGGCCATCATCGTCGGCGGCGCGGGCGCATATGCCATGCACGCCTTGGGGTGGGTCCAATTCACAATCAAGCCGATGCTGATGGGTGGCGTGATCGTCGGAGCGCTGGTGTTCGGAGTTGCCATGACTGTGCTCGGTTTTTGCCCCGGGACGGCAGTTGCAGCGTGCGCCGAGGGACGCAAAGACGCACTGATGGGCGTGCTGGGCATGATCGCGGGATCAATGGTTTACGCCGAGCTGTTCCCGTGGCTGAAGACGAATGTGCTGAGGTTGCCGGATAAGGGCAAGATCACGCTCCCTGAGTCGATTGGCGCTCCGTGGTGGGTCTTTTTCGTCCTTCTGGCAATAGGGGCGGGCCTGCTCTTCTCCTGGCTGGACCGGAAAGGACTGGACCAGGGCGCGAAAACGCACGCCCCATCCCGTTGACCCCGGCGGAAACCACCGAGGCATGAATCGCGCCCGGATCCGCCTGACCTTGGCGAAGCCCATCGCGCCTAAGCGCCCTTTTCTGCTCGCGTTCAGCCATGTTTGTCAGTCAGCGGCGAACGCGCTCGCAGAAAAGCAAGCCCTGATTCCACATTCAGCTCGGAGTTGGCGTGATCGAACTGCTAGTTGAGCTGGCTGGCGGTTATCTGCCTTGGAATCAACCTGTTGAAAGTGCCAACCTGAGTAGGGGAAGTAAAACACGGTGGCCTGGTAGAGTTTGCCGTTGGAGAGAGCTGCCGTGTAAACATCGGATAATATACTCTTTTTTGTTGAAGTACTAGAGGTAACATTAACTTCGACATTGAAATTTTAGTATTGATTAATGTGAAATACCGATGTTAGCCTACCTATGGCTCAATGCAGTGCGCCCAGCGGAGTCGTTGGCTGGGCTGAGCTCGGCACTACCGACCCGGAGTGCTGAACGACAGCGGAGGACAATCAATGCACATCAGAACCATAAGTGTTCTTTCACTCGTCTTGCTAATGGCTGGTGGACTCACCGCCAACACAGTAGACGTCAACAGTTCCAAGGGCTTGTGGACCGGTTGGACAGGCGGACAGAACGTCTCCATCATCAACGGACCGGGCGGCGACCCGACCATGCTGCAGTGGGGCGCCAACTCAGCGTTCAGCAGCTACGTTTACGACGCCGTTGCACCGCCCGAGATCGTCGCGGTTCCAACCAACACGTGGTTCCAGCTTGGAACCTTTACCCACAATAACTTCCCGATCCCGTCGGGCACCTCAATTACTTCCGCGGCTTTGCAGATCATTCTGGACATGCAAGTTCCAAGCGATGGGGCCGGCGGCGGCAACAACGTGACGAAGCTGTTCAACTACACCTTCAATCACGATGAGACTCCGAATGCCGCCCCATGTGCCTATCCGTCGGTGACTCCCTGCGCTGACAAGGCGACCATTACTAGCGCCCCTGGTTCTCAGGCTTTTCTGATCGGCAACACCTGGTACACGCTGCAACTCGGCTTTGGGACCAGCCCCGACAACGTCATCAACAACTTCGTTACCCAGGAGGGGCAGGCGAACACCGCGAACATCTACGGCAAGTTCACTACCGAAGGCGTTCCGCAGGTTCCCGAGCCGGGCTCGATGCTCGCCCTCGGACTTGGCCTCGGTGGCGTCGCTTTAGCGATCCGCCGCCGCCGGCAGATGTCCTAGATCCTAGCGCTTCAGCCAGCAAGAATCGATCGGCGAAAGACCACCCCTCGGGGTGGTCTTTTTCTGTTGGTCGTGTCGAATGGAGGATCTCCATCGAACTTCCGCCAAGGCCATGCGGGCTGCGCGGACAACGGATTCACTCGGAACCGCTGCCTCCAACCTTGCGCGCAGGCCGGTGTCGACTTCAACTTTTCGTTGAGGGGAATCGTATTAAATCACTCATTTTAGGATTGTACTAGTACTCACATTGTGCATCGCGCCGTGTTTCTCGCATTGAAGGTACGGATTGAAGGTGATAGTCTACCGCCAACTAGGGAATTGGTAAAACACCCTAGAAGTCATCACTCATATTGAGCGGAGGAATCTCAATGCGGATCAGAACAACCTGGATCCTGTCAATTTTACTGTTGTTTGTAGGTGGGCTCACTGCGGGCACAGTCGGTGTCCACAGCGCCAAGGGAGAGTGGACCGGTTGGACCGGCGGGCAGAATGTCTCAGTCGTCACCGATCCCGCCGGCGACCCGGCCAAAATCCAGTGGGGCGGGGATGGTGCCTACAGCAGCTATCTGTACGATGCCGTTGCGCCGCCAACGGCGCTGATTACTGCTCCAGCCGAGACTTGGTTCATGGTTGGCGGATTCACTCATAACAACTTCCCAATCCCCTCGGGTTCGGGCATTCAGTCGGCATCGCTCAAGATCATGCTCGACATGACCATTCCGTATCCTGGCGGCGCCAACCTGACGAAGAATTTCGACTTTACATTCCTGCACCACGAAACGGCGAACGATGACGACTGCGAGTACCCTTCCACCGTCCCCTGTGCCGACAGGGTGAAGATCGCCAATCCTGCAGAACTACAAACGTTCCAGATCGGCGATGTCACCTATACCCTTTCGCTGGCGTTCGGCTCGAAAGGACAAGGCGATGAGCCGGTCATCGCGAGTTACTTCGACTCGGAGGAGGGAGGATCCAACTGGGTCGGATTGTATGGCAAGTTCACGTCCGAAAGCGTCCCCCAGGTGCCGGAGCCGGGCTCATTACTGGCCTTAGGCCTCGGCCTGAGCGGTGTCGCGATGGCGGTTCGCCGCCGGATGCGATCGTAGCGTTTCTCGATTAAGACATCGCGATTACGCTCGGAGGAAAGAGAGGCCACCCCACGTCGGGTGGCCTTTTCTGGTGCAAGGCAGTCTCCGCGCCACCGTCCCGCCCGCTCGCCTCCCTATGGGTATGCTGCCCACGCCGCCGACATGCCGGAGCGGTTCGTTCACACTTGATCGCGGCTTACCTGAGGTCAAGTGAAAGATGAGAAACAAGCACATAAGTTGTTCATTTCAAGCTAGTACTAGTACTCATATTTTGTTCGTGAACAAATTCTTTCCGTTGAAGGTATAGATTCTTGGTGGTAGTCTGCCATCAACTAGGGAATAAGGCAAAACCCCTAAGATGTGAGCATCCCGAGGAGGACAAGCGATGCACACTCGAACCATTTGGATGGTCGTGAGTCTCCTGCTGCTGGCCGTGAGTTTGCCGGCTGGCACGGTTGATGTCAATACAGCAGGCGGAATCTGGACGAACCCGACGCCCGCCGCGGGAATTGTCGGAGTCGGAACCAGCAAGATCAGTTGGGGCTCCCCTGCTCTCAGCGCCTATAGTTACGCGACAGCCGCCCCAGTTTACGACATTAATCCAGGTGTCCCATTTCAGGTCGGCACCTTCACCCATGAGAATTATCCCATCGGGCTGCCGCTGCTCGAGTCGGCCGTTCTTGAGATAACGCTAGGTATGCAGATTCCGGGAGACGGTGTACTCGGCGGTACGAACATCTCCAAGGTGTTCAGCTACCTTTTTAACCACAACGAGACGCCGAACGCACCGCCATGCAACCCAGCCGGCGATCCCCCGTGCCCCGACGTGGTGAGCATCCCCAATCCACTGGCTTCACAAACCTTTCAGATGGACAACTTGATCTACACGCTGAAGATCGGCTTCATGAATGATCAAGGGCAACTCGTGAATGAGCTCATCACGAATGAAAACCAAGACAATCAAGCCTTCATTTACGGCGTGTTCACCACCGAGGGTGTGCCGCAGGTGCCCGAGCCGGGCACATTGCTGGCCCTGGGCCTCGGCCTGAGCGGTGTCGCTCTGGCCGTCCGCCGGCGGCAGCGTTCCTAGTGTAACTGGATTAGAACGAAGGCTTTACGCTCGGAGGAAAGAGAGGTCGCCCCACGTCGGGTGGCCTCTCTTTGTCATTGATTCACGCGTACTTGGATAACGCTGACTGTTCCCCTCCTGTTCGCCGCGGCTTGCCACCAGCCTGATCGCGTCCGTCGTGATCCTCTGCCAGGCGATCCAGCCGCCCAGCATGAGCTTGGAATCCTGCTCCGCGCCGTTCTCAGAAAGCTGGTTCTGGGCCGGAGGTATCGGTACTAGACGCACTGGGAAGTACACCTAGGATCCACTAAACTTTCTCTTAGGAGATCCTGGTTGCCAAGCGACGAAGTATCAACAAGTTCAGGAACTCTGGCGGGCGGGAAGAGGTGTAGCGGACCTCGGGTCCGCTTTGCCGTGAAGGCCAGCCGGTTGAGCGTCGCTGCGCTGGCGGCCATCCCGGCGCTGCTGGCCCTGGTGGCGGGTGTGGCGGCTGTGCAGAACGGCCCGGAGCCGCAGGCCTCCCGGCCAATTTCCGGCCAAAACTGGCTCGAAATGCAGTTTCCGGCAACAGTCCAAAGGATTCTGGACGAAGCAGCCAAACGGCCTGTCTACCCCTATTCCGTCGTTGCTGGGGGGGTTCGAAACTCTCCGGAGGCGGAACTGGCGGTGTCCCGGGATCCTGTTGTCGCCCAGCACTACAAGGACTTTGACACCACCCGCGCTCTGCCATCCAAACTCGTCAATGCCCGTCTTGCACACGTCTCCTACCGGATGAACGGAAACATATATTGGACGAAAAAGAAAGTCCAACTGCACGCGGGGGAAACTATTCTTTCAGACGGAAAGTTGGAGATCAGAGGACGTTGCGGCAATCGGATCTCTGACCGGCCCATGTCTCCTGTCCACGACGACGAACCCGCCGAAGTTGCATCCGACACGCCTCTTCCCCCGCCACTGAACCCAAACAACGTGTCAAAGACGGGCAATCCGCCGGCTGACCCTACAGTCGAAACCAGGATGGAAACGCCGCTGGAAACTGTCGCGCGCGCCGTGCCGTCTCTCCCTGTCCAGCCAGCCGGCATCCTCTCGATCTTTCCTGGTGGATTGGGTGGATTCGCTGCGGGGCAGTACCGGCCGGGCCTTCCAATGCGACCTGGCGCGCCTGTGGGCACCTCGCCAACCGATGATTCTGCCTTGCCGGGGACCGGCGGGGACGCAGGATCGGGGACTCCGGTGATCATCCCTTCGCCAGGAGCGTCCGAGCCCGGCCCCGGGCCCGTGACTCCTCTGCCGCCCTCACCTTCGACCCCGGAAGAGCCGGGGTCATCCGTTCCGGCATCTCCTCTGCCATCCAGTCCCCAGACAGGGGACGGGCCCAAGGAAGGAACGAATGAGCAACCTGCCGGGAATCCAGAGGCCCCGTCACCGCCCAGCCCGGATTCTCCCGCCGGCACGCCCCAGGAGAACCCTCCCGGCGGGTCGCCTGGCGACCCTCAAAATCCCCCGGACCAGGACGACCCCCCATTTGTTGACGACCCCGAAAACTGGCCGGAGAACCCTTCCGACCCACCGCACGTTGAGCCTGTGCCGGAACCAGGTTCGCTAGCCTTCCTGACACTGGGCGCGATCGCCCTCGCCTCGGCGATAGCCCGGACCCGCGGCCGGCGACGGAGGCCACCTACAGCAGCGTAAGGCTGAGGGCGGATCATGGCCGGTCGAGCACTCCGCTGAGTTGTTTGCCGGATGCGCGGCGCGCGAAACGTGCCCGTTTTTCGCACGCTGCAGGCTCAGACCCAGACCGGTATCATTTCACCCGCGCCAGAGCCTTGGTCATCACCGCTTGGGCGACAGACTTCGCCTTCGCCTCCGGGGCGCCCAGCAACATCACCGTCACCACCACGTGTTTGGACCCTTTGTACGCCCCCAGTTGCTGCATTCCGTAGCCGGGACTGGCGGCATAGGCGCCCTCGCCGATACCGGCGACAGTAGACGCCTGAATCTTGCGTTTCTGAAGTTCGGCCACTGTCTTCTCCGCGCTGTCAGCCGGCGATTTCGCCGTCAGCAGAACCGAAATCATCGACCCTGTGGCGCCGGCCTTGTACTCGCAAACCAACTTGTTCATCGAGTTCAATGTCCCCTCGCTGACAGTCACCCCAGCCGCTGCCTGCACTTCGGCCTGGGTCACGAGCGCACAGGGCGCCGGACCCTGTGCTCCAGAGATACCGCAGAAGACCGCGAGGATTGTGAAGATGAAGATGGTGCGCATACTGGGGATATCGTACCAGAGCATCTGAAACTACAGGGCCAGTGTGCGAGGGTTCGCGAGCACCGGCGCTCTTGAATTTCGCTTTTTGCGGGACTATTCTCACCAGTGGTGAGCCGCAGCCCCGGCCTCTGCTGGATTCAGGCGGCGGCGCACAAGGAATCGGTAGTGTGCTGGCGTCCCTCCGCGGGACGTCAGTACGCGCTGTAGAGAACGATTTGGTTTCGGAGGACAAACCGCAATGACTACAGTGCCCGTCGCCGCACTCGATCTAGACACCATCATCCGCCTGATCCGCTCCTGTGCAATGACTCACGCCCTGGCCGAGTCCGCCCGGCTCGAGTGGAAGACCTACGATGATTCCACCTTCCTAAACATCGTTTATGGGCTCCTTCCCTGGAAGGAAAAACCTGGCTACGTCGATGTGGAGATTGCGGCCGGGAAGAAGCTCCACGAACGGTTTGAATCGCTTGCGTCGGGTTGGGTGGATACATGGCTCGCCCGGGCGGCCCAGCATCCGGCCCAGATGGTCGACTACCTCAACCGCCTGGAACAGATCCGGGAAATGGACCGCGAGAACCTCGATCACGTCTTTCGGGAGGCCCGGGCCATCAATCGTGAAGTCGAGCAACAACTCAACAGCGCCATCCGCACGTTCGCCGCCATCAAGGTGGGATCCACCATCGCCATCGCTCTTCTTTCAGGCGGAGCGGCTATCTCCATCGCGGGCGGCGCATCTGCGTTTTCCATCGGCGGCGCCACGCTGGCGTTTGGCGGAAGCGGCACCGCGATCGGCGCCGTATCGAGCGGCTATGGCCTCACGTGCACCATCATCAAGGAGTGGAATTCGGTTCCTTCGGCCAAGGTGGTGGCTATCACGAAAGACGTGGGCAAGGCCGTGGCAGGCGAGGCAATCGACAGAACGGCCGACCACATGCTGAAGCAGGCCGCGGCATCGCAGACGCTCCAGCAGAAGCTCCTGGACAAGGCCAGCCGCCAGATCGACCACTACTCCCGTATGGTTGCCGAAGCTGGCCGTCAGCGCGTCCGTAACCGCGCCGCGCAAAAGGTCACCCAAGGCATTGCCCAGCAACAATCGGCCCAGCAGGGACTGCGCCAGGCCTCCAACCTCGCCCGCGTGGGTTCGGTTGTAAAATATGGCGCGCCGATCGTCTTTGCCGCCATGGACATCTGGGACGGCATCTCTGAGTTCGGCGAAATTTGGGATCAGACAAGGTAGGCTCGCCGCACAACCTCTTTCCTGTGTCAGGCGTCAGTTGAAAGCGGGCGTCCTCAAGCCGGGTTCAGTGATGAGTTGCACCTTTATTTGTGGCGCGTACTTCTTCACCTGCTCCTGGATCTTGGCTGCCGGACCGATGAGCAGGAACTGAAGATTGTCATTGCGGTACCACTTGCGCGCGGCAGCGTTCACTTGATCGAGCGTGAGGGCATCCAGCCGGGAGAAGTAGTCATCGATCTCGCCCTTGTTTAGCCCGAAAAGTTCAATCTCGCCTAGCACGCCGGCCAGTTGATCAGCGGTTTCGAGTTCTTCGGTAGGGAATCTGCCCTTGATGTAGTTGCGGGCCGAGAGCAATTGTTCGGAGGAAAGGCCTCTCTCCCGCAACTTGCCGAGGAGGCTGAGAGCGATGTCGATGGCCTGAACTGTGGACTCAACCTTCGTATACGTGGAGATGAACACCGAGCCAGGCAAGCGTTCCTCGTCGAATCGTGAGCGGGCGCCGTAGGTCAGTCCCGAATTGACCCTCAGCTCGTCGTTCAGCATCGAGGTGAAGCGGCCGCCAAACAGCGTATTGACGATCTGGACCGCCGGTCGGTCGGGATCGGTCCGCGCCAGGCCGGGCCAGCCAACCATGAAATACGTCTGGGTGGCGTCTGGTTTGTCGATTAACAGCAGCCTTGGCGAATTGAATTTGACTGGCGCGGCTTCGGGCGGCTTGTGCGCCTCGCCGGCCGGCAACGCGGATGCCATCTTCTCCAGCCGCGGACCGAGCGCGGAAGCGGCGATATCGCCCGAGGCTATCAAAATCAGGTTTCGGCCGGAAAAGTTGCGTTTGTGGTAGGCGAGCACCTGGTCGCGGGTGAGTGTGGCCAGCGTGAGTTCGTCGCCTGACAGCGGAGCGTGATAGGGGTGGCCGGAAGGGAAAAAGAATGGCTCCCAGTACAGCCCGATCGCCTGGCCCGGATTGTCTTTGGCCGACTTGGCGCGGTCCACGGCTTGAGCGCGCGACTTGACGAACTCGGCTTCGGGGAACGACGGCTTGAGCAGGATCTCCTCGAACAGGGCCAGTGATGCGTCCTGGTTCCTCTTCATGTACTCCATGGAGATGAATGTCGCGCCCGCTCCGGCATTGGTGGAGAGATTGGCCCCAAGCGAGTCGAGCTTTTCGTTGATCTGTTCGGCGGTCATCGTCGCCGTGCCGCGGCGGAGCAACTCGGCAGTGAGCGGGGCGAGTCCGGCCTGGGCCGCCGGCACGGCTTCTCCTCCCCCCCTGAAGATGGCGCGAAGCGTGACCAGCGGAACGTCGGGCTTCTCTATGACAATCAGCGTAGCGCCGTTGGGCAGGGTCTTCTTGGTGAACGGCGGCAATTTGACGGCGGGCGACTGCGCCAGCAGAGCGCCGCAGGCGCAGGCGAGCATAATGGTGCGGGCGATCACTGGGCGCCTCCCTTCGGCGACGCCGGCGCCGCGGCAGGAATGAGAGTGCCCACGGTCCGGTTTGTCTCTTTGAAATACTTTGCCGCGACTCGCTGGATGTCGGCGGCCGTCACTTTTTCGAGTTCGGCGGCGACGGTCGACAGCTTCTTGTGGTCGCCGAAGAAGACCTCGTACTGCCCGATGAGGTTGGCCTTGCCGGAGATGGTTTTGAGCGAACGGTACAGGTCAGCGAGCTTCTGCGTTTTGGCCTTTTCGAGTTCGGCCGCCGGAACATGCGCCGCGGCGAGTTTCGCGAGCTCGTCATAGAGCGCGGCTTCGGCCTTGAGCGGGTCCACGCCGGAGCGGACTTGCATGCTGAACAGGAACTGTCCCGGATCGAGAGACAGTTGCGTCCCGGCGTTGATGTTGAGAACGAGCTGGTCCTTGTCCACCATGCGCGTATACAGGCGGGAACTGCGTCCGCCCGACAGGATAGCCTCGAGGAGTTCGAAGGCGGGTCCATCGGCGTGGCGCGTCTCGGGGATGTGATAAGAGATCAGCAGCAGCGGCAGCGAAGTAGGTTTCTTAACGACGATGCGGCGTTCGCCGAGCTGCTCAGGCTCCTTGGTACGGACCGCCGGCGGCGGAGGCTGCGACGGAATGGGCTCAATGTACTTCTTGGCAAGGGCGATCACCTCGGCTTCGGTCACATCGCCGGTGACCACCATCACACAGTTGTTCGGCGCGTAGCCCATCTTGAAATGAGCTTTGAGGTCGTCCATCGTCCAGGCCTCGATGTCGGAAGCCCAGCCCACGACCGGCCAACCATAGGGATGCGCCGTGTAGGCGGCTGCATTGAGCTGCTCGAATAGCGTGCCGAACGGACTGTTGTCCACCGCCATGCGGCGCTCGGAATAGACCACGCCGCGCTCGCTTTCGACAATTTTGGGGTCGAACGATAGATCGCGAATCCGGTCCGCTTCCATGTCGAACATCAGCTCCAGAGCAGACTTCGGGAACCAGTCGGTGTAGGCGGTGATATCGCGGGTTGTGTAGGCATTGTTGCTGCCCCCGTTCTTCTCCATCTCGATGTCAAACTGCTTCGGGCCGTACTTTTTGGCGCCATTGAACATCATGTGCTCGAAGTAGTGGCTGATGCCGGTGGTTCCGGGGCGCTCGTTGCGGGAACCAATCTTGTAGAAGAAGTACATGGCGACGTTGGGCACGTCGTGATCCGGGTGAATGAGAATCTTCATCCCATTCGACAGAGTATGCTCGCTGATCTGAAGGTTTTGCGCCTGCGACAGGGCGCAGATCATCACCAGCGGCATGATGAGACGCTTCATGAAACTACAGTAACAGAGGGAACCCAACCCGAGCCGCCAGGCTGAAAATGTTAAAGTTACGGCCTGTGCCGGTCGAAGACTTGAGTGTGGCGCCAACTCGGCCCACCACGCGGAAGTCCGAGCGACGATGTCCCTATCCTGGCTCGCCATCGTTTCCGCGCTCGTTTTTGCCCCCCTGGCCGCTGTCGCCGGGGATCCGGCGGAACGGACGGCGCCTTCACCATCGGAACAGGCGGCGGTCCAACCCGCTTGCGATTACACGATATCGGTGTCCACTGTCAATGCTCCCTTGTCCGGTCTGTCCGGCCAGGTGGACGTGACCACTCAGCCCGGCTGTTTATGGACGGTCGCCGCCGCGCAGGACTGGTTGGCCGTGGATCAACCGGTGGCGGCCTTCGCCGAAGGTTCCGGCCAGGTCGCCTTTCGGGTGTTGCCGAACACGGGCGCTCCCCGGATGGCGAATCTCTCGATAGGTCCGCTCCTGGTCAGGGTCCTTCAATCGGGGCGGTCGCCAGAGCCGGTCGCGGCCTTCAGGGATGTCTGGGGAGGAGTGCGATTGTCGCGCTACGGCTCGGACACGTTGCTGAACGGCGGCGGGGCTTTTGAGTCGAATCCCGCGGCAGCGCGCGCACCCAACGGCGACGTCTTTTTTGCGTGCCGCGACCTGTGGAATGCCGTCTGGGCCTCGGTCTACAGGGCGTCCACCCGCACGTGGGAGTCTTGGCGCTTCGGTGGCGGCCTGACGGCCGGCCAGCCGTCGATTGCGGTGTCTCTGTCCGGCACGGCCTTCATCGCCGTCCGCGATGCCTGGAACTCTTATTGGTTACTCACATTCGACGGGAATTCGTTTGGCTCCTGGACGCCGCTTCAAGGGGTATTCGCGACCGATCCAGTGATCGCATCCGCTGGCGACGGCTCGGTCTATGTCATCGGCAAGGACAATTGGAATGGGCTCTGGAGCGGACGGGTGACATCCTCCGGAACCTTCCAGGGGTGGCGGTTCGGGGGTGGAGTTGTGCAGGGGACGCCCTCGGTTGCGGGCGGCTCTGACGGAGCGGCCTACGTCGCCGTCCGCGATTCATGGAACGCAGTCTGGATGGCCCGCGTGCAGGGGGAGACCTGGCTCAGTTGGTCCAACGGCGGCGGAATCCTCTCTCAGGACCCCCAGTTAGCGGCTGACGGCGCCGGAGTACTCCACGCTGTGGTCCGTGATCCTTGGGGCGGCTGGTGGAGCCGTGGATTCAGCGAAGGTACGGCATCAGGATGGCTGGGATGGGCCTCGACCGGCGGATCTCTCGCCGAAGCCTCGCCAACCGCGGGACCGGGCGGGCTCTTTCTGGCAGGCCGCGACGTGGCCGGTGACTTCTGGTGGTATGCAAGGCAGTCCAACCTGTGGGTCCGTATGGGCTGGAACGGAACCATCGGCGGGCCGCCTGCGGCGCCGAAGTAATCCACTCATTTGTTTTCATTCATCCGGATTCATGTCCGATAAGAACTCTGACGCCCAATGCCTGCCACGGGTCAGTACTTCGCAACCGGCTTTTGCGCCGGTCCTGTTCGCCGCAGGGCGGGTGTGGGGCCGAGCGCCGGCCGGGCCGGCGAATGCCAATCAGCAAAAGAAGGAGCGAATTGAAATGAGAGGTAAGTCAGGACGACTCTTTTCCCGCTGGACCGCCGTGGCGGTTCTGACGGTGGCCGCCGCCGTGTCTCCGGTGATTCTGTGCGCGCAGTCACTCAGCATCCCGACCGCAACCGCGATGACACGCGTGGCCAAGAAAGTAGCGCCTGTCTATCCGGCGGCTGCGCGTCAGTTGAACGTCAGCGGCAGCCAGGACGTCGAGATTGCCGTGAACGAGGAAGGTGATGTGGTAGAGGCGAAGGTGCTCAAGGGAAACGCCATGTTCAGCGCGGCTTCGATCGCGGCAGTGAAGCAATGGAAGTTCACTCCGCTGCTCCAGGACGGTTCCGCCAAGCCGTTCACGACAGTCATCGTCTTCAACTACACGAAATAATCACCAGGGGCACTGGATCCCGAATCATGCCGCTGGGGGCGGAGGATTTGGCGGCGCGCCGTTTGCCTCCAGTGGTCCACATTCCCATTTCCGAACCATGCACCGGATAGAATGGCCTCATCGTCATGAAAACCTTCCGGAAAGAGCTTTGGTTCAACGTCGCAGCGCGGCGCGGACTTGTGAACATCACGCCGCAGGTGGAACAGTGCCTGCTTGAAAGCGGCGTGCAGGAGGGGCTATGCCTGGTCAATGCCATGCACATCACCGCCTCGGTCTTTATCAACGACGACGAATCAGGATTGCACCACGATTACGACGTCTGGCTCGAAAAACTGGCGCCCCACGAGCCTGTGGGGGCCTATCACCACAACCGTACTGGCGAGGACAATGCTGACGCGCATATGAAACGCCAGATCATGGGGCGGGAAGTTGTGGTCGCAATTACCGGCGGACACCTCGACTTCGGTCCCTGGGAACAGATTTTCTACGGTGAATTCGACGGCCGGCGGCGCAAACGCGTCCTGGTGAAAATCATTGGCGAATAGTTGATTCACCCGCAAAATGCCAACCGGAGTGGATGACCCCCAATGGAGAGCTTCCCACTCCGGTTGCTTGATTCGTGCTGATGACCAGTTGAACCCAGAGGGTTCTAGGAAGACCGGCGCCTCATCAATCCAATCGCCAGGATCCCGGCGCCGAGCATGGCAAAAGTCGCAGGCTCCGGAATCTGGCTGACGCCACCTCCACCAAACTCATTGGCGGACAACAGGTTGGGGTAGTAGATGTTGGCCATGTTCTGTTGAACTTCAGCCGGCCCACTGCCGTCCAGGTAGTAATCCAAAGGAATCGTCGAATAGTAAACCGTGCCAGACCCGTAGCCGTAAGAGAAACCGACGGCTTGAGCCGCATTGCCGTTCGACATATACACCACCGCCCCCGCGGGCAGCGTGGAAGTGGTCGCATAGCCGTGCGAAGAGGAATTGCCTCCGTCGAGGCTCGAATTGTTGAGGATGCCGAAAAGACCGTTGTCGATGCCGCTGGAGGTCACAAAATCGATGTCCGCATCAACGATGAACGACCGGACAAAGTCGATTGAGCCTGATCCTGGCAACACCGGGTGGCCCGTCGTTGCAACATCTTCCACAGGCGAAACGAACCGGTCATGGAAAAACAGGATTCCGCCGTTGCCTACAAAAGTCGCCAGATCCGCCGCCCGGTCAACGAGAACGGTCTCAACCGCGCCGTTGTCCGAGTTATTGATCACCAGCCGCTGGATCGTGTTGAAATCAAATGTCGAGACATCCGTGATTTGCACGGCGGTGTGACCGGCTGCGGTAATGCCGGCGGCCGGCGCCGTTGTCCCGCTGTTGCTGGCAGTATAGTAACCGATGGTGGCGGCCGGCGCTACTGCCGAAAACAGACAAAACGCCAACCCAACCAGGCCTCTTTTGAACATTTCTCCTCCACGAGTCACACGAACTTCCGCCATACAACGGACACACTTGTGACTAAACGGTAATCTTCTCCATTTTGCAGTCAAGTCTTGTTCGGTGCAAGCGGTAATTCACCTATTTGGGTTAAGGTGAGAACCTGAGTCCAGTGAGGTGTTGAAATCACACGCTGACTGCGCTCCTGGCGATTGAACATCGGCAGTCGAACACTGCCTGCGATTAGGGACTAGGCACTTTGTCCGCTGGGATATGGCCGGTGAGATCCCTCGGGTCCGGACGCTGACGGCGAGCCGCTGTTGTCCTCCGTCCGCCCTGATTCAACACAACTCCAGTTACTTTGCCCGAGCCGTCTTTCTGGAAGATCAGTTCGGCCTCGAAGTCACGGGGAGAGAACGTAGTTTCATTCTTAGGGTAGACGGCGAATTTCGGTTGCCCGGTGGCCTGGGTGACGAGCGTATCGCCTTCGAGTGTCACCGTCAGGATGAAGGTTGGCGACAGCGCATACTCGCCCACATATTGCTTCAGCGTTTCCACTGGTAACTTCAATGCTTCCAGCGCTTTCGGCAGGTCTATGTTCTTGCCCATCGCCAGATAGAAGAGGTCGTTGGCCAAGTCTCCTGCCTTGGAAGGGGTTACGTTGGATAGGGTCACCACCAGCAACCTCCGCGATGGGACTCTGAAGATCATGGTCGCAAACCCGTTGATTCCGCCCCCGTGGCTGTGCACCTCCACACCGGCGCGCTGCTGGACATTCCAGCCATAAGCGTAGTTGTTGAGTGCTGGCTTGAAGTAACGCTGATAATTTTCGGCCGTCAGCAGTCTGCCCGCATTCAGCGCCGCATCCCACGTCATCAGGTCCAGCGTGGTCGAGTAGAGGCTTCCGGCCGCGTGCGGAATGGTCATGGCCAAATACGGAGCATTCACCAGGCCGCTCCCGCTCTTTTCATAACCCGACGCGCGTTTGAGGACGATATCCGCAGTATTGTCGTACCCTGTGCCGCTCATGCCCAGCGGGGCAAGGATATTCCTGGTCACATACGTCGCGTAGCTTTCGCCGGAGGCTTTCTCGATGATGTAGCCAAGAAGCACGTAGCCGGAGTTCGAATAGTTGAATTTCGTGCCCGGCTCGAAATCGAGCGGCCTGTCCAGAAAGCGCTTGATCGTTTCACCCGGCGGCGACGCGATCATCATTGTCTTCCGGTAGTCCGGGAAGCTTGTGAAGTTGGGAATACCCGACGTGTGCGTGAGCAGATGGTGTAACGTCAGGGGCTTCCAGGCGGCCGGGCAGGGATCCAGATATTGGCAGACGGCATCGCTCACCTTCAACTTGCCCTGCTGTTCGAGCAGAAGCACGGCCATGGCGGTGAATTGTTTGGTGATGGAACCCAGCCTGAACTTCGTCTCCGGCGTATTAGGGATGTCCCATTCGGCGTTCGCCTTCCCGTAGCCTTTGCTGAGCAGCGCCCGCCCGTCAACGGCGACAAGTACGGTCCCATTGAACTGTCCCAGCCGGTAGTAGGCTTGCGCCTGCTGGTCCAGCCGTTCAGGAGTCACTTGCGGCTGCGCGGAAGCCAGAGCGCAGATACAGAAGGAGAGGAAGAGGCGGCGGGTTGGCATGATGATGCTGCCATTATCGCTACAATCAAAGGAAGCCCGAGTAAAATCTGCAATGGCAAGCCTGCTGGACCGCCTGAAACAAGGCATACAAAAGACTCGCGCCGGTCTGGTCGACCGCGTCGAGGACGTCATCCACGGAAAGAAGGAGATCGACGCCGATCTCCTTGAGGAGCTTGAATATACGCTCATCAGCGCCGACGTGGGCGTACGTACCGCCGCCGACATCCTCGAAACCATCCGCCAACGGGTGGCGCGCCACCTTGTGAACGATGCCTCCGAACTCCGCCAGCTCATTCAGGAACATCTCCAGGGTGTGCTTGAGGCCTCCGAGCGCCCTTGCATCCGGCCGGCTGAGCCGCCGCGCGTTGTCATGATCGTCGGCGTCAACGGCTCCGGCAAGACGACAACCATCGGCAAACTCGCCCAGCGTTTGAAGGAAGATGGCGAATCGGTCCTGCTGTGCGCCGCCGATACCTTCCGCGCCGCCGCGATCGAGCAACTCGAGGTCTGGGCCCAGCGGACCGGAACCGACATCATCCGCCAGTCCCAGGGCTCGGACCCAAGCGCGGTGATCTTCGACGCCCTGCACGCCGCAAAGGCTCGCAGGACGGGCACCCTCATCGTCGATACGGCCGGCCGCCTTCATACCAAAGACAACCTCATGGCCGAGTTGGAAAAGATGCGCCGGACCGCGGTCCGCGTCATCCCCGATGCGCCGCACGAGGTCTGGCTGGTGATGGACGCGACTACGGGCCAGAACGGCCTGGAGCAGGCCCGCCGGTTCACCGAATCGGCCGGCGTCACAGGGCTGATTCTGACGAAACTGGACGGCACGGCCAAGGGCGGCATCGTCGTCGCCATCGCACGCGAACTGAATCTGCCGATTCGGTATATCGGCGTCGGCGAACAGGCCGACGACCTGCTGGAGTTTGAAGCCGGGAAGTTCATCTCATCGCTCTTCGAGAAGTGAAGCCTGGGAAGGATGGCAGTATGTCCGCCGGATACCTTGAACAGACGTTGGCACTCGCCCGGCAGGGCCTGAACCAGACTTCGCCAAATCCTTGCGTCGGCGCCATCCTGGTTCGCGACGGCGTGATCGTCGGGCAGGGGTTCCACACTTACGCGGGTGTGAAGCACGCTGAAGTCATCGCCCTCGAACAGGCCGGCGGCCTGGCGCGAGGGGCAACGCTGTATATCAATCTCGAACCCTGCTCCCACCACGGCCGGACCGGTCCCTGCGCTGGCGCCCTGATCGCCGCTGGCGTCTCAAAGGTGGTCGCCATCACGGCTGACCCCAACCCCGAAGTCTCCGGCAGGGGATTCGAGAAGCTGCGCATCGCTGGCGTCGAAGTGGTCATCGACGGCGCTCTCCAGGCCGAGGCCGTGCAACTCAACCATGCATTCTTTCACTTCATGAAGACCGGCCGCCCGCTGGTGACGCTGAAGTCCGCCCTCACTCTCGACGGCAAGATCGCCGCTCCGGAGGACAACTCCGGCTGGATCACCTCCGAACGCGCCCGCGAGCATGTCCAGACCCTGCGCCACGCCCACGACGCGATGCTGACCGGCGTCGGCACAGTCCTGTCCGACAATCCGATGCTCAACGACCGTAGCGGCCTCGATCGCTCCCGGCCGCTGCTGCGCATCATCGCCGATTCGATGCTCCGCACGCCTGTCACCCACAGACTCGTCCAATCCTGCCAAAACGACGTGCTCATATTTTGCACGTCCGTGGCGCCAAAGCAACGCCGCCAGGCGCTCGAAGCCCTGGGCGTCGAGGTCATCGCCGCCGACGACGACCAGGGCCGCGTGGATCTCCAGGCCATTGTCCGCCTGCTCGCTGAACGCCGGTATCTCTCGCTCATGATCGAGGCCGGAAGCAAGCTGAACTGGGCTGTCCTGGACGCCGGCATCGTCGACCGGATCTACTTCTATTACGCGATCAAGATCCTGGGCGGCCTTCAGTCGCTGCCCGTCGCCGGCGGCTCAGGAAAGCGGACCCGCATGGAGGCCATCCATCTGAAGGACCTGACCTTGCACAGGATCACGGAGGACGAGTTCGCCGTCGAGGCCTGGATGCCGAAGGGACAAATGGAATAAGGAATAGGCGATGTTCACCGGCATCATCGAGGAGATCGGAACCATCGAAGCCGTCCATTCCGCATCCGGCGGCGCCCGCCTCAAGTTCCGTGCTGCCAAGGTGATGGGCGATATGAAGGAAGGCGACTCCATATCGGTGGACGGGGTCTGTCTCACAGCCGTCGAATTGCGCAAGGACGGCTTCTCCGCCGATGTCTCTCCCGAGACGCTCAAGCGGAGCACGCTCGGCGGACTTGCCTCCGGGTCTCCAGTGAACCTCGAGCGGGCGCTGACGCCGGGTTCGCGCATGGGCGGCCACATCGTCCAAGGACATGTGGACACTACCGGCGAGATCGAATCAATTGATCAGGCTGGAGCAGGGAACTGGTGGCTGACCGTGCGCCCGTACGAAGACCTTGACCGGTATCTTGTCGAAAAAGGCTCCGTGGCGGTGGACGGCATCAGCCTGACCATCGCCGCAGTGGAGGTTGGCAGGTTTTCCATCGCCATCATTCCGCACACTTTCGAGCAGACGGCGCTCAAGTTCAAGCGGCCCCGCGATCCGGTCAACATTGAAGCCGACATCCTGGCCAAACACGTCGAAAAGCTCTTGCAGGCCGCCGGCGCCGCCGGTGGAAAACTCACCGCCGAACGTTTGCGCGAACTTGGCTGGTAGTCCGGTTCCCCGTCAAATCCCTCTCCATTTCGGCGCAAAATGTGATATTCCTGAGTGCCGGGAGGAATCTTCGTGGACGACGCTGCACCATTCATGTTGTTGCTGATGCCGATCATCTGGGCCGTCATGCTGGCCGTGATCATTTTTCCGCACTGGAAAATCTTCCAGCGCGCCGGCTACAGCGGGGCGATGTCGCTGCTGCTCATAGTGCCTCTGGTCAACATCATTGTGATGTTCTGGTTTGCTTTCACCGAGTGGCCGGCGCTCCGGGGCCGGCAGGGAGGTTCCAGATGAACCCCGAAGACGCCGTAGGAGCGATGGGCGCGCTTGGAGGGCTGCTGGCCGGGGGCATCGTCATGGTGCTCGTGATGATCGTCGTCATGGCGGTCCTGCCCGTGATCCTCTACTGGAAAATCATCTCGAAGACCGGCAATGCCGGCCCGATCGCCTTGTTGATGCTGATCCCGCTGGTGAACCTGATCGTGATCTATTGGCTGGCCTTCGCAGACTGGCCGGCGCTCCGCCAGGCCGGCGGTGTGTATCCGCCGCAGCCGGCCATGTATCCGCCGCCGATGCCGCAACAGCAGTATCCGCCGGCGCCACCGCAACCCTATCAGCAGCCGCCATCACAGTTCCAGCCTGACCCCTCGCGATTCCAGACGCCGCCGTCGCACTTCGCCCCGCCTCCGCCGGTTCCGCCCGCACAAGCCTTCATGTTCTGCGGCAATTGCGGCACCAAACTGCCGGCCGGCACACAGTTCTGCACCAACTGCGGCGGCCGGACGAGTTAGACGGGCGCGCGGATCACGAAAGCTGTTTCAGTCACGTCCTCCGGAAGGCGGGTGCCACCGCCCCACTCTCACCGCACGTGGCGCAGGCCCAATGGCCTGCCGCCTCGACACTCGTGTCGAGGCCCGGCATGCGGCCCCCGGGGACCATGTGCTTTCGGCCCCGTCGCGCCCGGGTCGAATCCCCGCAATCCAGGCACTCTTTCGCCCCAAGGTGACACCACTCACCGGCGCCAGTTACAGGTAGCTCTGCACTACCGCATCCACGGTCTTCCGGTACTCCTCAAGCCGTTCGGGCGAGTCCGCCTCAAACCTCAGCACCAATATCGGCTGCGTGTTCGACGCCCGCACCAAGCCCCAGCCGTGCTCGAACAACACCCGCGCGCCATCGATTTCAATCGTCTTATGGGTCTTCTTGAAGTGTTCCCTGACTTTGGCGACGACATCGAATTTCCGGCTGTCGTCGCAATCTACGCGCAACTCCGGCGTCACGATCATCTTCGGCAACCCGGCCGTCTGCGCCGACAGCGGCCGGCCCGACGTGGCCACGATCTCGAGCAACCGGCAAGCCGAGTAGATCGCGTCGTCGAAGCCATAGTAACGGTCGGCGAAGAACATGTGGCCGCTCATCTCGCCGGCCAGTTCTGCGCCCGTCTCCTTCATCTTCGCCTTGATGAGCGAATGCCCGGTCTTGTACATGATCGGATTGCCGCCAAGCCGGGCCAGTTCGTCGTACATCAACTGCGAACACTTCACCTCGCCGATGAACGTCGCGCCCGGCTTTCGTGACAGGATCTCACGGCCGAAAATCAGCATCAGCATGTCACCCCAGACGACGTTGCCTCGTTCGTCGGTCGCACCCAGCCGGTCGCCGTCGCCGTCGAAGGCCAACCCAAGTTCCGCGCCGGTTTCGGCCACCTTGGCTTTGAGCAGATCGAGGTTGCTTTCCACGGTGGGGTCGGGATGGTGGTTGGGGAAGTTGCCGTCCGGCTCGAAGAACAATTCAGTCGCTTCGACGTTGAGCTTCGGCAGCAGCCGTGACAGCACGATGCCAGCCGCGCCGTTGCCGTTGTCGAAGACGGCCTTCACCCGCCGGGGGAAACTAAACGTGGCGGCCAGTTCGTCGACATACGGTGTGACGGCGTCCACTTCAGTCAACTGGCCATAGCCCATCTCGAAGTCGCGCTCAACGATAATCCGGTAAAGTTCTTGAATGTCGGCGCCGTGCAGCGTGCCGTGGCCGAACATCGTTTTGAATCCGTTGTATTCGCTTGGATTGTGCGACCCGGTGATCATCACTCCGCCGCCCGCGCCAAACTTGTAGACCGAATAGTAGAGCACTGGCGTCGGCGCCATGCCGAGATCGGCGACATTGGCGCCGGAGCTTAACAAACCTTCCACCAGCGCGTCGCGCAGCCGCGGACCACTCAGCCGCGCATCGCGGCCCACATTGACCGTGCGCACGCCCTTCCGGACGAGAAACGTCCCGATGGCGTGCCCGAGCTGTGTGATGCCTTCCGATGTCAATTGAACGTCCGCGATGCCGCGGATGTCGTATTCGCGAAAAATCGTCTGATCCAGCATGGTCTTGCTCCACCATTGTCGCCGAGGCGGCGGGTCGCGTGGGTTGCCCGGGGTGGCGATTCTGTTTCGGAGTTGCAGGTGCGTTGATGTATGATTCAGGACGGTAGGGTCAACCTCCCTATTCTGGAGGCGTGTATGAACTCGAATCTCTCTCGCAGGTCCCTGATGGCGGCCGCGGCCGGCGTTGCTGCTGCCGGCACAGCGGTGCAAGCAGCGGATGCGCCCCTGCCGCAAGTGCAGTTCGGCCCGCACAAGATCAGCAAACTGCTCATCGGGACCAACCCGCTAATGGGTTACTCACACTTCAATCAGATCTTCGACCGCACCATGCGAGAATGGATGACCCACGACCGCCGGGTCGAGACAGTCCTGCGCGCCGAGGCCGCCGGCATCACCACCTGGCAGCTCCACTACCACCTCGACACCATGGCCATCGTCGACGAGATCCGGCGCCGCGGCAGCAAAATGCAGATGTTCCTGCTCAGCGACTTCGAACTTCAGAAAGACTTCACCATGATCCCGGCCGTCGCCCGCAAGGGCTTCCTCGGCATGGCCCACCACGGCAACCGCACCGACGAGGCTTACCGCTCCAAGAACATGGACCGCGTCAAGGAATTTGTCATGCGCGTCAAAGACACCGGGCTGATGGCCGGCGTCTCCATGCATAACCCCGAAGTCATGGACTACATTGAGGATTCCGGCTGGCCCGTGGATTACTACATGACCTGTTTCTACCGCGTCAGCCGGACCCGCGAGGAGGCCCGCGCACTGATGAACGGCGAAGCTCCGCTCGGCGAGACGTTCCTCGAAAAGGACCCGGACCGGATGTCGGAACGCATCAAAAAAACAAAACGGCCCTGTATTGGTTTTAAGATCCTGGCTGCAGGACGCGCTGGCTTCTCCAAGGAGCAGATTGAGACCGCCTTCAAGGGAGCCTTCGAGCGCATCAAGCCCAATGACGCCGTCATCGTGGGGATGTTTCCTAAATTCAAGGACGAAATTCGGGAGAACGCTTCCATTGTGCGTTCGTTGCTGGCGGGCTGAGACCGTTTGATCCTGCTGGCCTAGGACCCGGCTGTCTCGTGCGCCGGATCCACAACGCGGGCATGACGCCACAGGCGCTCAAGCCCGTAATACTCCCGCTTCTCGGGATCGAAGATGTGTACCAGCAGGTCTCCGTAATCGCCAAGAATCCACTCGGCGTTGTCATAGCCTTCCACGCTGCGCGGCAACTCCCCGGCCTCCTTCTTCATCCGCAGCGCGATCTCGTCCCAGATGGCCTGCACCTGAGGCTTATTCCGGCCCGTGCAAATGAGGAAATAGTCGGCGAAGGAGGTGACTTCCCGCAGGTCAAGGATTCTGACATCCATGGCCTGCTTGGATTCGGCAGCTTGGAGAGCGATCTGCCACGTGGGGGTGTCCGTGGCGGAAAAAACGCTGGCCCCGGTTTCAGCTGTGTTACCCAAAGGTTCTCTGGAACGTCTCCTTATCCGGTATCGTACTACAATTAGAACAGTGCGCAATCCTTTTGTTTCTTACATTTTGATGATTTTTTGCGCCACCGTGCTGGGCGCGCAGACGCCCGATCTGGGCCGCCTGCGCCAGCTTGTGGAGGCCGGCGCCATGCCTCGTGCCGCTCTTCAGAAGGCCCAGGCCGAGCTCGCCGACGCCGAAGATGAAGCCATACTGCGCCGCACGCTGTACGGCGCGTCCCGCATCGAAGACACCACGGAAGAGCAAGCCGCGGAAATGGTGGCCGCCGCCCGCCGCCGCGTCGAGCGTAAACAGGCCCGCCTGGATGAGTTGAAGCCGCTGATCGAGCAGGGCATCTACCCCCGCAATGCCCTGGCGCCCCTGACTGAAGAACTCGCGGATCTACACAAAACCCTTGAGCTTGCGATCTCCCGCGAAAAGTTCCTGCGCGAGATGGCCGACATGGCCCGCGCCGAGCAAAGCTGGGAGCGCATCGACGCGCTGCCCGAGGCCCGTCCCATGAGCGAACGCTTTGACGGCCAGGGCGTCTTTACTTCCGCCCATTGGAAAAAGGTCCTCATCGCCTTCGAATCTGCGTTCGGCAAACCGATCCCGGTCAGCGCCCATGGAGAAACAGCGGTCCACAAGGCGCTCGGCTACGACCATCGAGGCCGAATCGATGTCGCTGTCAACCCCGATGCCATCGAAGGCGTCTGGCTGCGCGACTACCTCACCAAGGAAAAGATCCCCTTCTTCGCCTTTCGTTCGGCCATCGCCGGCAAGTCCACCGCCCCCCATATTCATATCGGCCCGCCCAGCCTGCGCATCAAAGTGGCAGACTAGGTAGCTGAAAAATCTATGCCGGCTCAAATCGAACCCCTCATCTCCGCCGATCAGATCCAGAAGCGCATCGCAGAACTTGGCGCGCAGATCAGCGCTGATTACGAAGGGCAAAACCTTGTTCTGGTCGGCGTCCTGAAGGGTTCCTTCATGTTCCTGGCCGATCTCTGCCGCCACATCACCGTCCCTGTCCGGCTCGACTTCATCGGCACAAAAAGCTACGAAGGCACCACCACGACTGGTGAGGTTCAACTCACCCGCGACCTCGACCGCCCCATCGAAGGCGAACACGTCCTCATCGTCGAAGACATCATCGACACCGGCCTGACGCTCAGCTACCTGAAACACGTCTTCGCCCAACGTTCGCCCGCCTCGTTGAAGGTGGCCGCTTTCCTCGACAAGCCGTCCCGCCGCCGCGTCCAGGTCGAAGGAGATTACGTTGGCTTCACCATCGAGGATATGTTCGTCATCGGCTACGGCCTCGACTTCGACCAGCGGTACCGCAACCTCAAAGACGTTTGCATCATGTTGGGCTAGAGACGTCAGTAGGATTGTTGCGTGACATAGAATGGACGGCGGAACCATGAACCGCCGCGACCTCCTGCAAGCCTTCCCCTTCGCCGGGTATTCGCTATACGTCTTCGCTGACCCCGCACAGGCCGCGCGATCCGCTGCGCGTGATTTCGGGACCGTCGCCCCGCCTGTCGCCCGGCGCCGTCCTTCGCCAAGCGAACCGCACATGACGCTGGTCGATCTCAAGTGCGACCTGCTGGTCGCCGGAGGCGGACTCGCGGGTGTTTGCGCCGCCATTGCCGCCGCGCGCCATGGCGCCAAGGTTGTCCTCGTCCAGGACCGGTCGCGGCTCGGCGGCAATTCATCGAGCGAAGTGAAGATGCACGTCGTCGGGGCGAATTCACACAAGGGCCGGCCCGGCTGGCGCGAAGGCGGAATCCTCGAAGAGATCCGTCTGGACGATGCTGCAAACAATCCGCAGCGCTGCTGGGAACTGTGGGATTTGCTGCTGTACGACAAAATGATGTCGGAGCCCAACATCACGCTGCTGCTGGAGACATCTCTTTACTCGGCCTCAATGAAGTCCGGCAAAATCGACCACGTGCTGGCTCGCTGCGACAAGAGTGAACACATTTACCGCATCACCGCGCCGCTGTTCCTCGACGCCACGGGTGACTCACGCCTAGGTCTTGAGGCAGGCGCGGAGATGCGCACCGGCCGTGAGGCGCGCTCGGAGTTCGGCGAAACGCTGACGCCAGAGAAAGCCGACCAGGAGACGCTCGGTTCGTCGATTCTGTTTACGTCGAAAATGCACGACCGCCCGATGCCGTTCACGCCGCCCAAGTGGGCGCGCAAGGTGACGGCTGAGCAACTTCGTTTCCGGAGAATCAACAGTTGGGAGTACGGCTACTGGTGGATCGAATGGGGCGGCGACCTGAATACGGTCTGGGACAACGAACGCATCCGCTTCGAACTGCTCTCAATTCTGCTCGGCGTCTGGGACTACATCAAGAACAGTGGCCAGCACCCGACCAGCGCCAACTGGGCGCTCGATTGGATCGGCATGATGCCCGGACGCCGTGGCAGCCGCCGCATGGTGGGCGACGTCATTCTCACCCAGAACGATTTGATGCGTGGGACTTGGCCGGACGCAGTGGCCATTGGAGGCTGGCCGATGGACGATCATCCGCCGTCCGGTTTTGATCGCTCCGACGTGCCGCCCAATACCGTCATCAGAACACCCGAGGTCTTCAACATCCCGCTTCGGGCGCTTTACAGCAAAAACGTTCCGAACCTATTCATGGCGGGCCGGAACATCAGCGCCACGCACGCCGCGTTCACCTCGACGCGCGTCATGGGCACCTGCGCCGTCGTTGGTCAGGCCGCCGGGACTGCTGCCGCGCTCTGCGTGAAAGACGGTCTGCTGCCCCGGCAGTTGGCCCAGGACGCCTCGCGCGTCGCCCGGCTGCAACAGGTGCTGCTGCGTGACGACCAGTCGCTGCGCGGGGTGAAGAATGAAGATCCGGCGGACCTCGCGCGGCAGGCCAAGGCCGTGGCATCTTCCGAGGAGCCGCACGCGCCGGCGTCGAACGTGAATAACGGCTGGGTGCGCGACATCCCGAACAAGGAAGTCAACCAGTGGCAGGGCCGCATGGTCGAGTCGGGCGCATGGGTTGAGCTCCAGTGGCCGAAGCCGGTCCGCATCAGCGAAGTTCAGTTGACCTTCGACTCAGGATTCCAACGCGAACTGACGCTCACGTCCCAGGAAGGCGCGAACAAGGGCATCATCCGGGCGCCGCAGCCCGAGACGGTGAAGGACTACCGGATCCTGGCCGGGGACCGTGCGCTGATCGAGGTGAAAGGGAATCATCAACGGCTGAACAGGGCGAAGTTCGACGCCGTGACGACGGACCGGCTGCGCATCCACATCGACGCGACCAATGGCAGCGACCTGGCGCGCGTGTTCGAGATCCGGTGCTATGCGTAGTCGAAGCGTTAGGGCCGTGCCGGCCGCCAGGTCTCGGCACGAGTGCCAAGACGGCAGGACTAGGTCCTGCGCTGCGGGAGCAGGACGCTGATTTGCGCCACGAACGGCAACGACCTGGCGCGTATGATCGAGATCTCGTGCTGCGCGTGAACGAGTGTTTGATGGGTCGAGTCGAGCGACAAGCATGCCCATCTTGAAGGCGCGAGGACCTAGGTTCTGGACTTCAGGCAACAGGATTCGGCTGGTAACGACCCGACAGTGGGTTTCATATGAGACCCGGACCCTGAACATCCGCAGCCAAAAACAACGGAGTATCATTTGGCTTAATAGACGACTGTGGAGGATCCTATGGCTGCGATGGTGCCGATCGAGCGAGTTGGAGAGATCATGAAGACTGTTCTGACGGAACTCAAGATCTTGGGGGGAGAAGCTCGATTGCGGGACTTGTTCGAGAGCGTTGAACCGAAGCTACAGCTGACTGATCACGAGAAGGCCATCCACGAGAAATCAGGCTATGTGCGTTGGAGGAGCATCGTTCACTTCTACTCCATCGACTGCGTCAAAGCCGGATACCTGGAGAAAGCCAGCGGCCGCTGGAAAATAACGCCAGAGGGCCAGAGGGCCATCAAGCAGTCCGCAGTCGACTTCATCAAGTCCGCACAGCAACGGTACCGTGCCTGGAAGGAGAACCGTATTCCAGCACAAGACAAGGATGGTCGAGAGGCGATTGCCCCGAGGGACGAGGACCTGGATCGACTCGCTGCATATGAGTCTGCAGTAGAGCAAGCCCAGGGTGAGATTGAAGAGCACATCAAGCGTTTGAGCTGGCATGACTTCCAAAAACTCGTGGCAGAGCTCCTTGGTGCAATGGGATATCACGTGGCCTTCATCGCGCCGCCTGGCAGAGATGGGGGAGTTGATGTCGTTGCGTACAAGGACCCGCTTGGGACAGTGGCTCCCAGGATCAAGGCCCAAATTAAGCACACGGAACAGAAGGTCAGCGTCCGAGAAGTCAGAGAACTAGACGCGCTCCTACGGAAGGATGGGGACATCGGGCTAATCGTCTCCTCTGGAGGTTTCACCTCTGAGGTTGAGCGTGAGTTGAGATCGTCGCCTAAACACATCGAAACCATGAATCTTGGCCGCCTCATCTCCCTTTGGCAGCAATACTATGACAGCGTTTCTGAAACAGGGAAGCTCTTGTTGCCGCTTGTGAAGCTCTACATGCTTGCGCCGCCAGAAGAGGTCTAAGCCAGCTCGCTGATGCTCGCGATGAGACCCGGACACGTCTCTGCGTGAGTTCGAGGTACGTTCGTCTTGCGAGGCCACATTATGGTATGGCATGAGTGCGTCTGTGTTATGGTGATTTTGCGCTACCGCGCATTGCTATGAGCAAACTACTAAAGACACCACTCAATGCCGTACACCGGGCGTTGGGGGCCAAGATGGTGGACTTCGGCGGGTGGGACATGCCCGTCCAGTACACCGGCATTATTGACGAACACAATACGGTCCGCACGGCCGCGGGGCTGTTCGATGTCTCGCACATGGGGGAGATCTCGATCCGGGGACCGCAGGCGCTGGATCTGGTGAACTTCGTCACGACCAACGACGCATCGAAGCTGGCGGTGGGCCAGGTCCACTACTCGGGGCTGATGTATGAGACCGGCTGCTTCGTGGACGACATCCTGGTTCACAAGGTGTCTGACACCGAGTACTTCCTTTGTGTCAACGCATCGAACCAGGACAAGGACTACGCGCACATCGATCATTGGCGAAAAGAGAAGGGCTTCGACTGCGAGGCCGTGAACCAGGGTCCGCAGTATGCCCAGATCGCCATTCAAGGCCCGAAAGCGATCGACGTCCTCCAGAGACTGACCCGTAGCGATCTGGCTGCAATCAGGTATTACTGGTTCACCGACGGCGAAGTGTCGGGCGAGCCCGCGCGGATCGCCCGCACCGGATACACCGGCGAGGACGGATTTGAGATTTATGTCGCCCCGGAGCAGGCCGAGGCGCGCTGGAAGGAGTTGATGGCGGCGGGCGCGGAGTTTGGATTGAAACCCTGCGGGCTGGGCGCGCGCAACACGCTACGGCTGGAAGCGGGCATGGCGCTCTACGGGCATGAGATTGACGCCTCGATCACCCCGTATGAGGCCGGCCTGGGCTGGATTGTGAAGCCAGCCAAAGGCGCTTTCCTTGGTTCGGATGTACTGGCGAAGCAAAAAGCCGAAGGCGTCCGCCGGAAGCTGGTTGGATTTGAAATGCGCGGCCGGGGCATCGGCCGCGATGGATATGAGATTCGCGTGGACGGCGTGGCGGCCGGGTGGGTGACATCCGGCGGACCCTCCCCCACGCTCGGCAAAAACATCGGATTCGGTTACCTCCCTGTCGAAAAAGCGCAACCGGGCGTGACGATTGAAATCGTCGTCCGCGAGCAGCCTGTCGAGGCGGTGACCATCCCAACCCCCTTTTATAAGCGAGCAAAATGAGCAACTATCCAGAATCCTACCGTTACACCAAAGAGCATGAGTGGGTTGCCGTGGACGGCGACACAGGCACAGTCGGCATCACCTTCCACGCTCAGAAGGAACTTGGAGATATTGTCTACGTCGATCTGCCTCGCGCCGGAACAAAGATTGAATCCGGCAAGAGCTTCGGTTCGGTGGAAAGCGTCAAGGCCGTCTCAGATATCTTTGCACCCGTCTCCGGCGAGGTCGTCGAGATCAATGGCGATCTGGCCGACGCGCCGGAAAAGCTGAACGAAGATCCGCATGGCGCGGCCTGGCTGGTGAAGGTCAAGTTATCCGACATGGGCGAGATCGAGACCTTGCTCAGCCGCGACGACTATGTGAAATACATCGAAGACTAACCGAGTCCGGTATTCATTTCATTTGATTATGAGAGGCGCGCCCGGTCCGGCAACGGCCGGGCGTTTCGATGGTGGCATCCAATGGCTGGCCGGCAACGGAAAGGAGGATACGCACGATGGCGCGCGTCCTGACTACCCTGAAGGCCGTGCCGGTTGGATGGTTTGCAATCTGCTTCCTTGCCAGCGGCGCCTTCGCCGACCAGTCAACGGCGATGCGCGTGGCGAGCGCCCCGGCACTCCCGCATGTCGAGGCCGGCGCGAGCCTCGGCGAAGGGCATCAATACGGCCGGTGGAAAGCGCTCATCAACGCCTCAGTTTATGACACGTGGAAGATGGGGCGGAAGGTGGTGTCGCGGCTCGCGCCCGGCGAGACGTTTGTCGCCGAATCCAGCGTTGTTGTCACAACCAGGCCCGGCGTCATTCGAATGGATCGTGACCTTGCGAGGCACGGGTTGAAGCGCGGCGACACAATCCTGACATATGGGTTTGTGAACGAAGGATTCAGCAGGGTGTGGTTCAAAGGGCGCATTTACGCAGATTTCGACATCTCGTTTGCCAGATGGTTGGACGGGGCTGGGTGCCAGGGCTGGAATTGCGCTGCGACCTATGTCGAGCAGCCGGAGGCGATCCGCTGGGTTCAGGTGAGGCTCGATACCAGGACGACGGGGTGGGTACTGTGGGATAGAGGTGCATTCGCGGAAATCGGCAAGCTTCAGGACCCACGGTTCCAACCCAAGCCAGAATGACAATCGGGCCTGTTCGATACACTAGTAACTTCGGGAGTTCATAGCAGCCTTGCGTTACCTTCCTAATTCAGATCAGGACCGTGCGGAGATGTTGGCAGCCTGCGGTCTCCAATCACTCGATCAGCTCTACAGCCATTTGCCCGCCGAGGCGCTCCTCAAGCGGCCGCTGGCGCTGAAGCCGGGCATCTCGGAGTACGAGATCGTGGAGTACTTCAAGCAGCGCGGCGGGGAGTGCGGCGCGGAGTATGCGTCGTTTCTCGGCGCGGGCGTTTACCGGCATTACCGTCCGGTGATGTGCGATGTTGTCGTTTCGCGCGGCGAGTTCCTGACGTCTTACACGCCTTACCAGGCTGAGATGGCCCAAGGCACGCTGACCACGATCTTCGAATTCCAGACGATGGTGAGCCAGTTGACCGGCATGGAAGTGGCAAACGCTTCGATGTACGACGGTTCCACCGCCGTGCCCGAAGCCGCGCTGATGGCTATGCGCATCACCGGCCGCGACCGCTGCCTGGTGGCATCGAGCGTCCATCCGGAGTACCGCGAGGTGCTCGACACGCAAGCTCGCAATGCGCGGGTGAAGGTGGAGACCTTCGGCTACGATGCCGGGACGGGGCAGATCGATCTGGCGCAACTGGAATCGGTGATCGATGACAAGACGGCGTGCGTAATTGTCCAATCGCCCAATTTTTTCGGGGCGATTGAGAACCTTCAGGCCGCCGCCGAGCTCGCCCACAAGCATGGGGCGCTTCTGGTTGACGTGTTCACCGAGGCGGTCTCGCTGGGCTTGCTGGCGCCGCCGGCGTGCGCCGACATTGTGGCGGGCGAGTTGCAGTCATTCGCGATTTCGCCTTCCTATGGCGGGCCGTACGCGGGCATCATCGCGACGAAGGAAAAGTACATGCGGCAGATTCCAGGCCGGTTGGTGGGCGAGACGGTGGACGCCGACGGCAACAGGGCGTTCTGCTTGACGCTCTCCACGCGCGAACAGCATATCCGGCGCGAGAAAGCGACGTCGAACATCTGCACCAACCAGGCGCTCATCGCTCTGATGGCGACGGTGTTCATGTCGGTCTACGGCAAGCAGGGGTTGAGGGAACTGGCCGTGCAGAACCATTCGAAGGCGCAGTATCTCGCCGCGGGGCTTGACCGGCGGTTCACGGCGCCGTTCTTTAACGAATTCGTGGTGAAGACGGACTCGCCCGAGGCGGTGAACAAGGCGCTGCTCGACAAGAAGATCATCGGCGGACTGGCGCTGGGCCGCTTCTACCCGGAGTTGTCCGATTGCATGCTGCTGTGCGCGACTGAGATGTCGAAGAAGTCCGATATGGATGCCGTGAAGGAGGCACTCCGCTAATGCCCGCGACTACTGGCAAGACCCGCCCCAACATCTCTCAGAACGAGAAACTGCTGTTCGAGCTCTCGACGCCAGGCAAGCGCGGCTACCAGTTGCCGCCGCTCGACGTGCCCGAGGTGGACGCGGCGGTGACGCTTGGCGAAGGCAATACGCGCGCCGAGATCAAGGATTTTCCGGAAGTCAGCGAAGTTGAAGTGGTCCGGCACTTCACGCGGCTGTCGACATGGAACTACGGTATCGATCTGGGGCTGTTCCCGCTCGGTTCGTGCACGATGAAGTACAACCCTCGGATCAATGAAGCCGTGGCGCGGACCGAAGGGCTGGCGTGGGCGCACCCGTATCAGCCGGAGGCGCTGTCGCAGGGGGCGATGGAGATCGTCGCCGCTCTGGAATGCTCGCTGGCAGAGGTCTTTGGAATGGACGCGGTCACGCTGCAGCCGGCGGCAGGCGCGCATGGCGAGTTCACCGGCATCATGCTGGTGCGGGCATATCACGAGTCCAAGGGCAATCCGCGCAGGAAGGTGCTGGTGCCGGATTCGGCGCATGGGACCAACCCGGCAACGGCGATCATCGCCGGCTATGAAGTCGCCAACATCAAGTCGAATGAGCGCGGCATGATCGATGTCGACGCGCTGCGAGAAGCGCTGGACGAGGATGTCGCGGCGCTGATGGTGACCAATCCGAACACGGTCGGCGTCTTCGAGCAGGACATCGTCAGGATCTGCGGCATGCTGCATGAGAAGGGCGCGCAGGTCTACATGGACGGGGCAAATCTTAACGCCCTGATGGGCATCGCGCGACCGGGCGATTTCGGCGTGGACGTGATGCACTCGAACCTGCACAAGACGTTTTCGACGCCCCATGGCGGAGGCGGTCCGGGAGCCGGCGCGGTGGGTGTCCGCTCGCATCTGGAACCATTCCTGCCCACGCCGCGCGTGAAGCTGGCCAACGGCTCCTGGACGTGGGATTACGACCTGCCGCAATCGATCGGCCGCGTGCGGGCGTATTACGGCAACTTTGGCGTGCTGGTTCGCGCGCTGGCCTACATCATGGCGCTGGGCGGCGAGGGGCTGCGCAATGCCACCATCGACGCATTGTTGAATGCCAACTACATCCGCGCCCGGCTGAAGGACCGGTTCAAGATCGCCTATGACGCGCCATCCATGCACGAGTGCGTCTTTTCAGATGCGCTGCAGGCCGAACGCGGCGTTCATACCGGCGACATCGGCAAGAGATTGATCGATTACGGATTCCACCCTTATACGGTGAGTTTCCCGCTGATCGTGCATGGGTCGATGATGATCGAACCGACCGAGACCGAGCCGAAACAGGAACTCGACGCCTTCTGCGATGCGATGCTGGCGATTGCCGATGAGATCGAGACCAATCCTGAGCTGGTCCTGAAGGCGCCGCATAATACGCGGACGCCGAGGGTGGATGAAGTGAAGGCGGCACGCAAACCGAAGGTCCGCTGGCAGGGGGAGTAAGGGGAAGATGTCTCGACACGAGAGTCGAGACGGCAGGCTAAAGCCTGCGCCACAAAGCGGAAGGTGAAGGCGGCACGCAAACCGAAGGTCCGCTGGCAGGGGGAATAGGAAACGCTGTACAAATACAGCATGAAGACCCTGATTGCCGGCTTAATGTTTGCGGCTTGCCTATCCGCCCAGGCTCCGCGGACTTGGGAGATGAGCGATCTCCATTGGAGCGAGTTCAGCAGCCTGGTCCCGTCGAAGATCGAGACCGTCCTGTTGCCCACGGGCACGGTTGAAGCCCATGGCGTCATCCACAACGGCGCCGACAACACCGCGCCCCTGGCCTTGGCCAGGGCCATGGCCCCAAAGGTGAACGCGCTGGTGGCGCCGCTGATCCCCTATGGCGTCACAGGGCCGTTGGATGGCTATCCCGGCACCTTTCAGGTCTCAGTGGACTCTTATCGCGCCTATGTCACGGATGTCTTCAAAGGGCTTGCGCGCCAGAGGTTCCGCAACATCATCGTGGTGAACGGCCATGGCGGGCCTCAGTCGGCGATTCTGAGCGAGATCGCTGAGAACATCGGGCGGGAGATGCGCGTCAGGACGATGGTGACCAATTGGTGGGCGATCTGTTCCGATGTCACTCTGAAGGTTTTTGGTGAGGATGGCGGCCATGCCGGATGGAACGAGACGGCGTTCAATCAGGCCATCGATCGGTCCGTCGTCAGGAAGGAACTGGATCCCAAGCATCTGGAGATGCCTCGCCAGGCGGCCGGGACGTGGGCGGCGTTCCCGCATCCGGCCCCGATCATCCTCTACCAACCAGGGCAGGGCTCGGTCCGCTATGATGACGCAAAGGCCAAGGAGTATTTCAACGCCGTCGTTGAGAAGATGTCCGGGCATGTGAAGGAGATCATCGGGCGATGGGATCGCATGAAAGTGTTTCGATAGTCAGCCGGAGGCGGGCATTCCTCACTGTGATCGGCGGGGCGGCGTTTTTCAATGAAGCCACGCTCGCGCAGAACAGTTACATCCCTGGCGCCGCCGAGGGCGCGGTGATGATCAACGCCAACGAATTCCCGCTTGGACCCTGTTCGGAGGCCCTGGAGGCCGTCAAGGCGACCGCCGCCAACGGCGGGCGATACCTTTTCGGCGAGGCGTTCAAGCTCTCCGAATCCGCCGCGGCATCGGAGAACGTCCCTGCCAGCCATTGCGCCGCTTTTGCCGGATCGAGCGACCCGCTGCATCGGGTCGTGCTGGCCTATTGCGGCAAGGGCTTGCCGCTGGTGACGGGCAACCCCGGCTACGAATCGCCGGAGGGAGCGGCGGCGTTTCTCGGCGTGCCGATCCACCGCGTGGCGCTGCGCAAGGACGACTACGCCCACGACGTTCCTGCGATGCTGGCGGCCGCCGCCGGCAAACCGGCGCTGTTCTACATCACGACGCCGAACAATCCGACCGGAACCTTGACGCCCCTGGCCTATCTCGAACGCCTGGTGAAGGAAATGGCCCCGGGCAGTTGCGCAATGATCGACGAGGCATACATTCACTTCGCGGGCGCGGCATCGGCCATTGGTCTCATCGATTCAAGCAAGGACGTCATCGTCCTCCGCACCTTCTCGAAGATCTACGGCATGGCCGGCCTGCGCGCCGGCCTCGCCTTTGGCCGCCCTGAAACGCTCAACCGCATTCGTCCCTACGGCACAGGTTTTGTCCCGACGACCGGAATGGTGGGCGCCCGCGTCAGCCTCGGCGTCAAGGGACTGGTCGAGCAGCGCCGCGAATACGTCCGCAAGACGCGCGAGAGCCTTTGCGCATGGTTGAAGTCCAAGGGGATTGGCTTCATCCCGTCGGTATCGAATAAAGTGCTGTTTGACGCGGGCCGGCCGGGCAGGGAAGTGGCGGCGGCGTTGGCGCGCGAGGGCGTCTATGTCGGCCGTTCCTGGCCGTCGATGCCGAATCATGTGCGCGTAACCGTTGGGACGCCAGAGGAGATGGCGGCTTTCCAGAAGGCGCTCACGAAAGTGCTTCTTGCCGTCTAGCCGTGCCATGCGCCTCGCATGCCCGCGGGCCTCACACGATTCCAGGATCGGGTTAACATCTGTAGCGGGCGCCCGGCAGTTTTACACTCATCTCTGAAACAGTGGACAATTATGTCCGTTTCTCGTATTGAACGCGCACAACAGAAAAAGTTGTGAAAGGCGGCAATCCCCAAGGTTTTCCAGGAGACGTATTTATGCGCAAGAAATTGATCGCGATTCGTGCGCTCACGGCCATTGCCCTCGCTCTGGCGCTGGCCGTGTCCGCTCCCGCCGCCATGTCTCAATCGATTCAGGCCGAGATCCCGTTTGCATTCGCCATTATTGGTGGAAAGCTCATGCCCGCCGGGCGATACACCATTGAGCAGACTGCAAGCGCCGCCACCTTACGAATCGTGGGGGAGAACGGATCTTCAGCGATGGCCACGCTCCCTTGTCCTCCGGAGAGGATTGCCGGGTGGCCGCCCGAACTGGTCTTCGACCGGTCAGCCGGCGTCCCCAGGTTGGCGGCAGCGCGCTATTCCGCGCCAAACCGCGCCACGGGAATGCAACGGCGATAACATGGCGCGAATAATCCCGTGGCAATTGTAAATTCGGGTGTTCGAGACGAACTATTTTCCATTCCCGTCCGTATTTCATTTCAGGAACGCGCAGATGCAAGGCAACAGAGCAGGCGCAACAGACGAAGTGAAGAAACCGGATCTGGATAGATCAGAAGAGGCTATTGACACCATGCTGAACAAGACACGACGATTCGTTTTGGCGGCGCTGCCTGTGGCGGCGATCGCGCTCATGATGGCTTCAAGCGCGGCGGCATCCGACTTGGCGAAAGTCCGGGTCACTGTGCCGTTTGCATTCGACTTGAACGGAGCTAAGTTCGAGGCGGGCACATACACGGTCGAAAGCGGGTATGGAATGCCCTTGATGACGATCGTGCGCCAAGAGGGCCGTGCACATGCCTTCCTCGGCCACCCGATCGGGAATCCCAACGTCGCTCAGGATCCGAAGTTGGTCTTCTATGTGGTTGACAACGCATATTACCTTGCCGAGGTCTGGCTTCCTGGGAACGGAATGGGCAAGGGAGTTCCTGTGAAGAAGGAGATCGAATTCCAGGCCCGGCGCGGAAAGGTTGAGCGCATTGAAGTGGCGCTGAACCGCTAAAGAAAGCCGCATGGCCCGGTCCTCGGACCTGCGTTGAATCAGTTCCTCCCAGTGGGCGCAGGATGCGTTCACCAGCAGTGGCGGGACCCCGTGAGGGCGTCCCGCCCATTTTATTGATGTCCACTGTCACCAGACACGATTGCCCGAATTTTGCATAGAATAGTGATTTCTGGGCGTTCTTGAGCGGGTGTGCCGTTGGCCACTGCCGGGGGCGTCCCTGGAAGCTTGCCTCGCCATTCCAGGACGCCGGGGCAATGGAGCGACACTATGAGCACATTGGTGGCAGGCGGTCAGAACAGGACCGCGATTCTATACCAGTCCGTCATCGGCAAGAAGATCATCATGGCCGTGACGGGCTTTGTTCTTTGCGGCTTCGTGATGGGCCACATGATCGGCAACCTCCAGGTGTTCGCAGGGCCCGAGAAGCTGAATCACTACGCTGAGTTCTTGCAGGGGCTCGGCGGCGCGTTGTGGGCCGTGCGAGGAATCCTCTTGCTGTGCGTGGGCCTGCATATCGCCATGGCGGTCCAATTGACCATGCTCAAATGGGAGGCGCGGCCGAATGCCTACGTCAAAAAGGCCGCCATCGCCTCCACATACGCCGCCCGCACGATGATCTGGAGCGGACCCATCGTCGGCGCGTTCCTCATCTATCACCTGCTGCACTTTACGACAGGCCAGGCGCACCCGGAATTCGTGAAAGGCGACGTTTACAGAAACGTGGTGATCGGGTTCCAGAATCCGGCCGCGGCGTTGTTCTATATGGTGGCTAACATCCTGCTGGCCATCCACTTGTATCACGGGGTCTGGAGCATGTTTCAGAGCCTGGGCGTGGCGCACCCGCGCTACACCCCGATTCTCAAAACCGTGGCCAAGATCTACGGCTACGTCATTGGCATCGGCAATGTCTCGATGCCTTTGGCGGTTCTCGCCGGGCTGGTGAAGTAAGGGAGGCAATGAACCATGTCACTCAATCTTGATGCGCGCATCCCTTCCGGACCGATCGAACAGAAGTGGGACAAGGCCAAGTTCGAGATGAAGTTGGTCAATCCGGCCAACAAACGTAAATACTCGGTGATCGTCGTCGGCACCGGTCTGGCCGGCGGCGCCGCCGCCGCGACGCTTGGCGAACTCGGCTACCGCGTGAAGGCTTTTTGCTTCCAGGATTCACCCCGCCGCGCGCATTCGATCGCCGCACAAGGCGGAATCAACGCCGCGAAAAACTATCAGAACGACGGCGATTCGGTCTTCCGGCTGTTCTACGACACTGTCAAGGGCGGCGACTTCCGCGCCCGCGAAGCCAATGTTTACCGCCTGGCCCAGGTGTCGGTCGACATCATCGACCAATGCGTCGCCCAGGGTGTTCCTTTTGCCCGCGAGTACGGCGGCGTGCTGGCCAACCGCAGCTTTGGCGGCGCACAGGTCTCGCGGACGTTCTACGCACGGGGACAGACGGGCCAGCAACTTCTGCTTGGCTGCTACCAAGCGCTGGAACGCCAGATCGACGCCGGGACAGTCCAGATGTTCTACCGCCACGAGATGCTGGACCTGATCGTCATCGACGGGCGCGCCAGGGGGATCGTGACTCGCGACATGGTGACGGGGCAGATCGACGTCCATATCGCCGATGCCGTCATCCTCGCAACAGGCGGCTACGGCAACGTTTTCTACCTCTCAACCAATGCTAAGGGGTCCAACGCCACGGCCATCTGGCGCGCCTACAAAAAGGGCGCGGGTTTCGGCAACCCGTGCTTCACGCAGATCCACCCGACGTGCATCCCCGTGAGTGGTGATTACCAGTCGAAACTGACTTTGATGTCGGAATCATTGCGCAACGACGGGCGCATTTGGGTGCCGAAACGGGCCGGCGACACCCGCAAAGCCAGTGACATCCCCGAGGACGAGCGCGATTACTACCTTGAACGCATGTACCCTGCGTTTGGCAACCTCTGCCCGCGCGACATTGCCTCCCGGGCCGCGAAGCGGGTTTGCGATGAGGGCCGGGGCGTGGGGCCGGGCGGCAAGGGCGTCTACCTCGATTTCGCCGAATCCATCGGCCGTCTAGGCAAGGACAAGATCGCCGAGCGCTACGGCAACCTTTTCGAGATCTATGAGCGCATCACCGGTGAAGATCCGTACTCGGCGCCGATGCGCATCTACCCCGCCGTCCACTACACTATGGGCGGACTCTGGGTGGATTACCACCTGCAAAGCACTATCCCTGGATTGTTTGTGCTCGGCGAGGCGAATTTCTCTGACCATGGCGCCAACCGTCTGGGCGCCTCGGCGCTCATGCAGGGCCTGGCCGACGGCTATTTCGTCATTCCTTACACTCTCGGCCACTACATGGCCCAGATCAAACCCGGCGGTGTGGACGAGACGCATGCGGAATGCGTCGCGGCCAAGTCCGACGCCGAACAGCGCATCCACACATTGCTCAATATCAAGGGCAGCAAGACGGTGGACGACATCCACAAGGAACTGGGCAAAGTGATGTGGGAGTACTGCGGCATGGCCCGCAACGCCCAGGGCCTGGAAAAAGCGCTCAGCCTGATTCCCGCCATCCGCGAGGAGTTTTGGAACAACGTCAACGTCCCCGGCTCGGGCGAGGAACTCAACCAGAGCCTCGAGCGCGCCGGACGGTTGGCCGATTTCCTCGAACTCGGGGAATTGATGTGCCGCGACGCATTGATTCGCGAGGAGAGCTGCGGAGGGCATTTCCGCGAGGAACATCAGACTGAAGAGGGCGAGGCCAAACGCGACGACGAGAAGTTCTGTCACGCCGCTGTCTGGGAGTATCAGGGCGACGACAAAGCGCCGGTCCGCAACGTCGAACCGCTCAACTTTGAGTACGTCCATCTCGCGCAGCGGAGTTACAAGTAAAGGGGCACGAAGACAATGCGCATCATTCTCCATATCTGGCGTCAGCGGAACCGGACCGCTCCGGGCCAAATGGTCCGCTACGAACTGCCCAATGTCAGCGAGCACATGTCGTTTCTCGAAATGCTCGACGTGCTGAACGAGGACCTCACCCGCAAAGGCGAGGATCCGGTCACCTTCGAGCACGACTGCCGCGAAGGCATCTGCGGCTGCTGCGGATTCATGATCAACGGCGTGCCGCACGGCCCGCAGCGCGGAACCACGGTCTGCCAACTCCATATGCGCCACTTCAGTGATGGGGACGAACTGTGGCTGGAGCCATTCCGCGCCGCGGCGTTCCCGGTTGTCAAGGACCTGATGGTCGACCGCAGCTCACTGGACCGCATTATCGCCGCTGGCGGCTACGTTTCCGTCAACACTGGGTCAGCTCCAGACGGAAACGCCCTGCCCATCATCAAGAAATGCGCCGACCTTGCCATGGACGCCGCCGCCTGTATCGGCTGTGGGGCCTGCGTGGCGTCGTGTCCAAATGCTTCTGCGTCATTGTTCACCGCAGCCAAGATCTCGCATCTGGCGCTGTTGCCGCAGGGCCAGGCGGAGCGGGAACGCCGGGCAATCCGTATGGTCGCCCAGATGCTCGAAGAGGGCTTCGGCTATTGCACCAACGCGGGCGAATGCGAAGCAGTCTGCCCGAAGGGCATCAAGCTCGAAAACATCGCCCGCATGAACCGCGACTTCCTCAAGGCCGCCATCCTTTACCGCGAGGAAAACGCCGCCGCCAGCGCGGGGTGACCGGCGAACGGTACGCATCACAAGAAAGCCCCCCACTGCTTGTTGAAGCAGGCGGGGGCTTTTTCTTGGTACCAGGGGCGGCTCTAAAGCGTCCGAGTCACTTTGTTCAATCCGCGCGGATGGTCCGGATTGAGTCCACGCAGTTCCGCCAACTTGGCCGCGAACATCTGCGCCGGGATGATGTAAGGGATCGGGGTGTAGACCTCCTCGGGCAGCGATCCTTTGTAGGCCAGCTTGGCCGGGATTCTGACCGCGGTCTTCGGAGCGGCTTTGTTGGATTCGTCGGTCAGGATGAGCGTTTCGGCTTTGAATCCCGCCAGGCGAGTGGCGAGTTGGTGCATCACAGGCCAGGTGACTCCCGGCGGGGCGATAAGGAACGCTGGAAACGACTGGCCCATCATGGCGATCGGACCGTGCAGGATGTCGGCCTGCGAAAATCGTTCGGCGACGACATAGCAGGTTTCCATCATCTTCAGCGCCCATTCGAATGCGTTGGCGTAGTTCAAGCCGCGTCCCACCACTACTGCCTGTTCCATGAAACGGTACCGCTCAGCCCGGGAGGCGATTTCGTTCTCGAGGCTGAGGGCGGCATCGGCCCACGCCGGGATCCGTTCCAGATCATCGAGCCGGATATCGGCGCCAAGCGCCCAGGCCAGGAGGTAAAAGCCCAACAACTGCCCGGTGTAGGTCTTCGTGGCGGCGACGCTCTTTTCCCGGCCGCCCCGGATGATGGCGGCAAAGTCCGGGATCTTGGCCAGCGTACTGCCGGCTTCATTCGTAATGCCCACGGTAAAGGCGCCGGCCTTTTTGGCCGCTTCCAGAACGACATTGGTGTCGGTGGATTCGCCCGACTGCGATACGGCCGCCACCAGCGCGCCATCGTACTTCAGCGGCGTCCGGTAAAGAGTCGTCACCGACGGCGCGGCAAGAGAGACCGGGATGCCTGTGGTGATTTCAATCAGGTAGCGGCCAAATTGAGCCGCATTGTCGGACGTTCCGCGGGCCGCCAACACGACCATCGAGGGAGGCTTCTTCTCGAACCGTCTGCGCAGCCGTTCGAAGCCTTTGCGCTCGGCGCGGAGCGTCTTTTCGATGACCCGGGGCTGCTCCCGGATCTCCCTGAGCATAATCGACATTTGGATTCCTCTGATCCTATGTTCCCACAGCGGAAATCGGGTCCGGATGTCCCTAATCCAGGGGCGTCAGCGGCCGTGTCTCGGTCCCGCTCCAGATGGCCAGTGGCGTGGTCTCGCCCGGCGGCAACCCAGTCAGTCTGGGCCGGATGGTTACAAGCAGTTCCGGCCTGTCATGTTCCCAAGTGTTGTTGCGAAGCGGGATAAACGAAACCAACCCCGGCAAGCCGCTGATGCTCCGGGTACTGGTGGAGCCTGCCAGTCCGGCGACCACCGCGGTCTCACCAAACTTCATGCGGACCCTGGATTGCAGCTTCCTGTTCGAGATCACAGGAATTCCGTTCAGCGCCGTCCCAGCCAACAGTTTGAATTCGGCCTCCACTTCGAGGGTCAGCTCCTCGCTGCCGTGAATGTAGGGCGTAGCCTTGAGCACGACGCCCAGATCCTCGAACTGGATCGTCGGCGGCGGCGTGTAGGTCTCCCCCTCCCCAGTGACGCCCGCGCTGTAAATCTGTGTCTGCATGGGATACCTGTCGCCCACGTGCAGCGAGGCCGCCTGGCCATTCACGGTGAGGATCTGGCTCTTCGATATCACCTGCGATTGGCCTTCGGTCAGGCTGGCGAACACCTCGGCGCCGCTCAGCCCAATGCCGAACATCCAGCGGCCCGATCCGAAAGTCAACATCCTGGCAATCGAGGACGGAATCGAGACCGTGTTGTTCCAGGCCGAACTGAGATTGACGATAGGAAACGAGGTCGGCAGCGTCATGCCCAGTCTCAGGCTGGAGTTGGCGCCAAGGTTCACCGTTTCGATTTCCAGCAACACCTGCGCCCTATGGGCCATCAGTTGCTTGAACAATTCGACGGCCGGCTTCACCCGCGATGCCCGGTCCTTGAGGATCACCACGCCTCGTCCCGTGTCGATGCCGAACTTCTGGATATCGAAGATGGAACGCACCGCCTGGGCCGCTTCCTGCACCTCCTGAGGTGTCAGAGCAACCGGAAACGGCACGGCCGCCGTCATGTGGCGCTCCATTTCCGATCGCTTCTGGACTGTGTCCTTCACGACAATGCCCAGACGGTCGCCCAGCGGCACGATAAACGTGCCGGTTGCGGCCTCCAGCGCCCGGACTGCCGTGCGCCAATCGGACTCGGCTAGCTCGAACTTGATGGGTTTTCCCGGCGTCAGGCCGGCGTCGAAGACCACGTCCAGCCCGTATGGTTCAAGCACTTTCTGCCAGAGCGCCTTGGCATCGCCCGAAAGTCTAAAGCTGCGCAACCCGGCCGCGCCAACCAGCGCGGGTGGAGGAAGTAAGTCAGTCTCACTGGCCGGTTGAAGCGCTTCGGGGCTGGAGAAATCCTCTGCCGAGTTTTCCGGTGCCGCCGGCCCGCTATTCAGATCCAGTTCGAGAATCCCCTGCCGGCGGACCGACTCGGCCCGCGCCCGGTATTCAATCTTGTCCGGCGCCAGCGCGTAAGCCCTGGAATAGAGGAGGTAAGCGGCTCCATACCTGCCTTGCTTTTCCGCCAGCCGCCCTTCGTTGTAGAGCCTCGAAGCTGGTCCCGAAGCGTGCAGACACAACGCCGCCACGAGCAGAATCGCTGTCCTGAGGGCCGACAGTTTCACCTACCACAATTGACGGCTGGAGCCGGACAAACGTGCAGCCTGAACGCGCAAATCTACAATTGCAGCGCTGGCGACACGAAGGCGACAATCAGCGCCGCGGCGCCCAGGAAGCTCCCGAAGGGCAGTTCATAGGTGGACGGGTCCTGTTTTGTGATCTTGATCCAGGTCAAGCCCAGCACCGCTCCGATCAGCGAGCCAAGCATCAACGCCATCAGGGCCGATTCGAATCCCAGGAACGCGCCCAGGAATCCCAGCATTTTCACGTCTCCGAGTCCAAGTCCCTCGATGCCCCGGATGCGCTGATAAACCACGGCCATCAGGTAGAGTCCGGTGGGCAACAGAATCGAGGTAATTGCGGAGTTGGCGAGCGAGACTTGCGCGGCCGTACAGTCCGGGATGAAGACCGAAACAACCCCTCGTGGCAGCGGCGCAATCGGCGCCAGCAGAATGCCGAGCACCCAACCCGACTTAGTGAACTCATCGGGCAGAATTCGGGTTTCGAGGTCGGTGAAGATCAGGGCCACCAGGATGGCCCCAAAGATTGACCATTTCAACCCGGCCCATGTGGGCCCATGAACGGTCACCGCCAGGTAGAACAACACGCCGGTAAGAGCCTCAACGGCTGGGTAGCGCCACGAAACTGCGCCTTTGCACGCCCTGCACCGTCCGCCCAGCAAAATGAAACTCAGCAATGGGACGTTGTCATACCATGCGATCCAGCCGCCGCAATGCGGGCAGTGCGAGCGCGGCGACACGACCGAATAGTCGTCAGGCAGCCGTGAGATGCAGACGTTCAGGAAACTGCCGAAAATCAGCCCAAAAGCGGCGGCCAGCCAGTTCCATCCGAGCGGTTGTGTGAGGATATCGCTCAAAGCGCCAGTTCCTTGTAAGTCTCCAGGGTACGACGAACCATGAGCTCGGCGCGGCATTCCGCGATGACCCATCGGCGCGCCCTTTCGCCCATCGCCCTTGCGCGTACGGGATCGTCCAGGAGCGCCCGCAGCGCGTCGTCGATCTCCTCCGCTCCGTTACCCACGCAGAACCCCGTCTCTCCGTGGCGAACGATTTCGGGCAGTCCGCCCACCCGGCTGGCCACCACCGGGACGCCATAGGCCATCGCCAGCAGCGCTGCCGAACCAAGCCCCTCCATCTTGCTGAGATAGAGAAAGACAGACGCGGTTCGCAGCCCGGCCACCAGATCCCGCATCAGCCGGACAGGCGTCGAAAGCGTTGCCACCAGCCCCCCATCCTTCATCGGATCGTCGAACTCCAGTGCCACGACGCCGCCTGAGTAGTCGCTTCGAATCTCAGGCGGAACAACGCCGTCCCGCACGATTCTGATCTTCGACGGCGGTGCGCCGGCTGAGATCAGCTGCGCGGCCGTATATTCCGAAACGGCCAGGTAGGCTGACGCCCGGCCGTATTTCCATCTGTCCAGCCAGCCGCGGCCCGGTGCGAATGCCACCCGTCTGGACACGACGATTGGGCCGCGCGACGCCAAGGCGGCGAGCGTGTGCGACCGCCCGTCGTGGCAGTGCACCACCGTGGAGCCTCCACTTTCCGAGAGTATCCCCCGCAGGGTGACCGGCCTGGCGGCAAAGCCCGCCGCACGCGCCTCGGCGAGCAGCGGAGAGCCATCCCGCGCCAGCAATTCCTGCTCAACTCCTGCTTCGCGCAGGCCATGCATCAGCAGGAGCGCCTGGCGCTGCCCGCCCCTCAGTTCACGTCCAGTGTCCAGATGGAGGATCCGCATCAGCTCATGAACCGCGCTTTGGCGTACTTCACGAAGGTATAGACCGACGCCATATAAGCGATCGACAACCCCTCGACGCCGTCGAGAAAGCCGCGCTGGAAGAAGTACGTCTTGAAAAACGTCCACGCTGGGTCGAAAAGAAGCTGCCGGTACCCTACAGGCTTCTTGCGCGCCACGATTTCTTCCGCGGCCAGAGTTGTGTAGCGGTCCATCGTCTTCAGATGCTCGGAGAGCGAGCCGCATGTGTAGTGGAGCAGATTGCCCTCCAGCCTCCCTACCCGGCCCTTGCACACCACGCTTTCGTGCACGTAATCGCCCACCCATTCCGCCTTCCGCCGGTCGAAGAGCCGGATCTTGCGGTCGGGATACCACCCGGAGTGAAGGATCCACCGGCCCAGGTATTGAGCAAGGCGTGGCGAGGTGTAGGCGTCGTAGTCGGACCCGTTCTTTTTCAACCCCCAGATCTCGCCCTCCAGATCCTCGCTCAATGCTTCGTCCGCGTCGATCGACAGAATCCAGTCGTGCGCCGCCTGGCTGGAGGCGTAATTCTTTTGCCCGGAATAACCGCGCCAATTGGCCTCCAGCACCCGTGCGCCATACTTCAGGGCGATTTCCACGGTGCGGTCTGTTGATCCCGAATCCACCACCAGGATCTCGTCACAGCAGCGCAGGCTTTCGATGGCCCGCGGCAGGTTGCGTTCCTCGTTGTAAGTGATGATGGTGGCCGAAATTTTCATCGCCCAGGGACATTGTACTGGACTGGCGCGGCGATGAACGAGATGGCGAAGATGATGATGGTCAGGACGAAGACGGCCATCCGTCCCCGGCCCAGCCCGGAGTGATCGAAGACGTGGAAGTGCTTCCGCCCCACGAAAAACAACACCACCGCCCAGAACCACCATGGCCAGTAAAGGAGCCCGAGTGGGATCATCAGCAGAATCGCCGCCAGGGCGACCTTCGAATGCCTTTCTCCGGCAACCGCGTAGACGATATGCCCGCCGTCGAGCTGTCCTACTGGAAGCAGGTTCAACGCCGTGGCCAACAAACCCACCCACGCCGCCCGGGCTACCGGATGCAAGCTGATGTCAACCGGATCGACACCCGGAAACACCATCGCCTCGGCCCAGCGCATGAACAACGGTGTGCCGAAAGTGATCTCGCCCAGGTTTCCGATCCCCGGGGCCACCCGCGACATCGCTAAGCCGATGCCCAGAGCCGGCAGCAGAAAGACGAAGCCTGCCAGAGGCCCCGCAACTCCAATGTCGAATAATTCGCGCCGCCCGGAGATGGCCGAACGGAAACGGATGAAAGCGCCGAAGGTCCCAATAAATGTGGGCGCGGGCAAAAAGTACGGCAGGCTGGCCCGCACGCCGTGCCAGACGCAGGCCAGATAATGGCCAAATTCGTGCGCCAGCAGGATGCCGAGCAGGCTGACGGAATACGGCAGGCCCAACCACAGCAGACCTGGCCGGCGCCAAACGTCGGCAAAAATCGACCAATCGTGTTCCAAGTCAAACGCAGGCAGATTCTGATTGAAATTCAGTTGCAGGCGCGCACCAAGAACAGTCGCCGTGACGAATGTAGTGGCGAAAAGCAGGAGGTGGAGCGGCAGCCGCCGCAAATTGGACCTGGAATTGGGTTCCAAGGCTCTAGTCGAGCGATTGCAGTTCTTTGCCCGGCTTGAAACGGACTGCCTTGCCCGGCGGGATGGCAACCTCGTCACCGGTCCGCGGGTTGCGGCCAATGCCCGTCTTTCGGGGGCGAACCGTGAAGATGCCAAAACCTCGCAGTTCAATCCGTTCGCTTTGCGCCAGCGCCCGCTTCATGGACTCGAAAACGGTCTCGACGGCCATTTCGGCCTTGGTCTTAGTGATTCCGGTCCGGTTGACAACCTCGTTGACGATGTCCAGCTTGATCAAGTTCGCCTCCTCGGGGTAACCGGCTCGCCCGCTGGGCTCCGGTAACTTCGCAAAACTCATGATATGATTAGGTTTTTCGGCTTGTCAAGCCGCTCTTCGACCGCAATTTCCCAAACTTCAAGGAGTACCGGCTTGGATCAGGAGAGTTTTCGTCACGCTTGTGCCCGCTGGGCCACGGGCGTGGCTGTGGCGACGGTTACCGGATCCGACCACTTGCCCTACGGAATGACGGTGAGTTCGTTCACCATCGTAAGCTGGCATCCTCACCTTGTGCTGGTCTCGATCGACCACCGCGCCTCCGCCTACCGCCACTTTTCCCTCGCACACGGCTTCTCCATCCTCGTGCTCGGCGACGACCAGGAAGAAATCTCGGCGCGGTTTTCGCGCCCCGGCGCCGATCGTTTCGCCGGACTCTCCTGGACCAACGGGTCTACCGGAGCCCCAGTGTTCCACGGAGCCTTGGCCGAGTTTGACTGCGTTGTCGTGGACCGCATTCTCCAGGGCGACCATACCCTGTTCATCGGGGAGGTGAAAAGAACCGCCTCTCGTGAGGGCCGTCCGCTTCTTTACTACAACCGCTCCTACCGCCGGATTACCGGCTAGGCCTCTAATTTTCGATCAAGATCAGCTCGAGCCATTTGCGCGCACCAACCGCCGCGTGGATTGATCAAGTCATCACAATTGAATGGTTCCAGCAGGATCTTCGAGCCGTCCACGCCACTCAGCGCCCTTTCCTGGATGCGCTGCCGGTCCAGATGAACTCCCACAATTACTGTGCGTCAAGTTCAGCAAATTGGAGATGGGCGAGTAGACTGCGAGCGTTCCCGCCGGAGCCGCCCCTCGCGGCTCTAGTCCCGCCGGAACGGTGCGCAGCAGGCAAGGGCGCGACGCGGAGGAGAGAACCCTTGCCAGCGAACACCGTTCCGACATCATTGCAGGGCTCGTGATGAGCGGCGCCTGCGCTTCACACCCCTTCCTTGATCCACACGATGGATGCCAGGGGCGGCGGCTCGGGCCTCTTGCCCGTGGCGTCGGGGCGGGGTTGGGGGGCGGGGTAGTCGCGGCCGGGGGTGCGGTTCATGCGGGCGAAGTGCGGGATGGCCAGCAGGGGCGAGCCGTCGGAGAACCGGGAGCGGATGACGGTGATGCCGCCCAGGAGGCCCTGCCGCCATTCTGTTGTCAGGCGCGCGTCGGGCGGCAGTGATTTCGAAATGTCCTGATCGGCGGCCTCGATGTTGTAGATGAGCGGTCCATAGCGTAGAGCGACCTTGCCCCGGGTGGAGGCGATCCTGTCATCCGCGAAGACAAGTTGCGGTAGCAGCGGCACGTTGAATTCGACCTTGTCGCCCGCGCGCCATTCGCGCGTCAGGACGGCGTAGCCCCGCTCGTTTTTCGCAAGTTGCGGGTCGCCATTGACCGAGTACAGGTTGACGGCCGGAACGTCGGGCAAACTGCGGTAGAGCGCGCTGGGGTTGCGGTTGGGCACGCGGATGCGGAGGCTGAACTGTCTGGTCTCTCGCGGATTGACGGTGAGCGCGACCTGGCCGCGCCAGGGGTAATCGGTCTTTTGGACGATCTCGACATCGGTTCCAGCGACGCCTTCGATGCGTATGGTCGAGCCGGCGAAGAGGTTCACATAGATGCTGTCGGCCGACTTCGTATAGGTCCACGTCGGCAGCATCAGCAAAGTGCGCGGGATGTTGCCGACGCAGCACGGGCAGACGTGCCAGGCGTAGCGAGGATGGCGCTCGTCGAGCGGGTTGTCGTAGTAGAAGTGCTTGCCTTCGAGGCTGAGCGAGCCGAGCAGGGCGTTGTAGAGGGTCTCTTCGTAGAGGTCCACGTAGCTGGCATCGTGATAGGCGAGGTGCATCTTCCACTGGAAGAAGATTTCGCCACAACTGGAGCAGGCCTCGCAGTAGGAGTCCATGGGGAGCGAGTAGTCCTCGCCGAAGCCCTCGGAGGTTTCGCCGCTGCCGACGCCGCCGGTGAGATAGAGCTTGCGGTGGACGAGGTTCGCCCAGATGGACTTGACGGCGGATTGGTAGTCGGGGTCGTGGGTTTCGACGGCGACATCGGCCATACCCGAGTAAGTGTAGACGGCGCGGACGGCGTGGCCGACGGCCTCGTATTGTTCCACGACGGGCAGATGGCTCTGGTCGTAGGAGTGGCGGCTGCGCTCGCCGGGGGCGGAGACGTAGCGGGCGTCGAGAAGGTATTTGGCGAGCTGGATGTAGCGGTTCCCCTTGCCGGCGCCTTCCATGTCGTTCACGAAGCGGCCGAAGCGGACTAGGCCCTGTTCCATCTGCTGATGGCCGTCGTACCAGGGTTTCTTCGGCGCAGGGCCGAGGTTGTCACACCAGCAATCGCAGAGCTTCTTGGCGGCGTTGTAGAGGCGCAGGTCCTTGCCGCCGGTCATCATGTAATGGTTGATGGCGGATTCGATGAAGTAGCCGGCGACGTAGCCTTCGTGGTCGCCGCGGTGGGCCGGGTCCCAGTGCTTGAACTTGCTGCTTTCGACGACTTTGCCGCCGCGTCCGGCGCGGTCCAGGGTGAAGGCGGTTTGAAGGTAGCCGTCGGGCTCCTGGGCGGCGAGGATGATGGGAATCCAGTTGTCGAGAGTGGCGCGCATCTTCTTATGCGCTTCGATGATCTCCGCGTCGCCCTGAGGATCGACCATGAGGGCGATACACATGGATTCGACGGTCTGGTGGACCCAGGCGTTCGAGAAAACGTACCCCTTGTGGAGACCGCAGGGTTCTCCGCGAAGCTTCTTGCCGGCCTCGATGAAGTTGTCGATGCCCCCCTCGCCGACTTTGATATCAGTGCGGTTGATCTGGTCGATGCAGTGTGGGATCCAGTTGACGATGAGGGCCTTGGCGCGGGCGTTCCAGAGCGGGCTGTCAAGCTTGAAGGTCCGGGGATAAACGGCGTCGAGTTGGCGGGCGGGCGGCGGGGTTTCGACCAGTACCTGGACGGTGGAGGAGACTGTGGATGCGCCGTTCGACGCTTCGAGTTTCAAGGTGTAGAGGCCGGGTGTCTTGAACGAAGCCGTAGTGACAGGCGCTTTGGGGTCGGCGAAGGCGACCGGGCCGGGACCGGATTGCTTGGTCCAGGTGACGTGGATGGCGGGGCCCGTTGGAACGGGGGCGGGCGTTTCGTCGCGGCGAGGATCGCGGCGTGGAGGGTCGCCGTAGCCGGCCCAACCGCGGAGGTAGGTCTTTCCTGGCAGGACGGTGACGCGATCTATGCCGGCGGCGGCGCGCGGAGCCTGCTCCTGGACGGCGAGTTCGTTTGGCAGGATCGCGACCGACAGGGCGGGGATGGCGGACGAACGCAGCAGGCTGCGGCGGGTCAACTCGTTGTCGCGGCTGGTCTTCATGATGGGGAACACCTCACCATGCAATAGCTTACATTTGCGCCGGTGGCCGTGGGCGCAGCCCTTATTGCAAGGCAGGGGGCGGCGTGATGGTGATTGCCTTGCGCGTGGCCTCGATGGTGAGAAGGTAGGGCTGGCGGGTGAAGCCCGACAGGGTTCCCTGAAACTCCAGCACGGCGCCCAGATCGGGGCATTTCGACAGGGCTGAGTCGAGCTTGAGAACTGCTTCCTGGGCGCCGGGCCCGGTAATGCCGATTTGAAGTTCCCTGGGCCGGGCCTCCGGGTTGCAGCCGAGCAGCGTTCCTCTCAGGCTCGGCAGGACGATGTTAGGGATGAGTTGGGCGAGGTCTTCGTCTCTGGCGGCTAGCAGGCGGCGGCGGATATCGAGGTAGGGTTGGAGATCCGGATTCGCCTTGAGGACTCCGTCTTCCCACGCGCGCTCAGCGGCTTCGGCGGCGGTTTCAATGCGGAAATCGTTCGGCGGGAGCACGGTTGAACGCGCGGATTCGCCGATCTTGTCCAGCCCGTCGGTTGAGCCGTGATAAGCCGCATAGGCCGCTTCGAGCAGCGCCCTCACTTCACGTCTTTCGGCGCTGGGCAGGACGCCGGGGCCGTCCAGATAGGCCGCGCGCGCCAAGTGCCAGATGGCGGCGAGCCTGAACGGCTGCTCAGCCGACGGTGCAAGGATGGTTCCGAGCCAGGCGGAGACATCTGCCCGCTGCGGATCGGCCATCAGGCTGGCCAGGAGCGAGCGCTGGGCGGCATCCAAATTTCCGCGTTTCCACTGCACCCACCCGATCGTGCGGTGAGCGAGGGCCAACGATTGTTGCCGGTGGGTACCGGCAGCGCCCGGCTGTCCTTTCATCGCCGGCGACCCGAAGAAGGAATCCGCCGCTGTGATTAATCGTCCGGCGGCTGCTGCTGCTGAGTCGAGTGCCGCGGGGGATTGGTCGGCTTGCGAAGGCGTCAGCAAAGTGAGCCAATAGAGCGCGGCAAAGCTGTTGGCATCGGCGGACAACAGGTCACGGGCCGCGGAAGAGATCTTTGCCGGATCCCCGAGAGCCTCGGCTGCCTCCAGAGCGAGTTCGGCGCGTGTCTTGGCCAGCGGCGAGGAAGGGAACTGGCGTTTCCACTGCTCGATGAGCGCCAAGCGCGCCTCTGGGGCTGGCTGGTTGCGGACTTCCAGCGCCATGTCATATTCAGCCCGGCTGCTCCACTGTTGGGCGGGCGCCAACGGCGAGAAGAGTATGAACGCAGTGAATGCACACTGGAGAACGGCACTGGCTTTGTCAGAGTTGCCGGACTGCAAATGATGTCTCACTTGATCGTCAGCTCGACTTTCTGGCCGGCCCGCACCGACACTTGCCGCTCCACGAGCACCTGGCTGGCCGAGAGCACACGAACGTCGTAGGTTCCAGCGGGAATCCTGATCGTATAGGGGAGATTCCTTGCCACTGGCTTTCCCTCGACCAGGACGATAACCTCTTGCCGGTCGGAGGCGAGAACGATCTCGCCCTGCTCTTCGACCCGGAGATCGCGGTGTGGCGAAGTGTCGCGTGAACGGATCTCCACCGAGATGGTTTCGCCGTGAATCGCAGGCGCGGGGGCTGCCTCATTCGCCGGTTGGGCCGCGGTTGCCGTCTGAGCTGGAGGCGGGGCGAACTGCCTCGCCACCGCGGAATAGTCGAATGTCGCGCTACGGCGGCTGGCTCGCAGGCCTGCGTCGAAATCGGGCACGCCGAGCTTCTGTCCTGGGAAGAGCTCCGCGATGGGAGGCGGCGCCGGGGATGGGCGCTTGAGCGCTGCGGCGGCTGCGGGTTCCACTTTCGCCAGCGCGGTGAGCATCGCCTCGGCGCGGGCCGCCATTTTGGAAGTTCCACGAAGCTGCACCGATTCCAGCAAAGCTGCGGCGCGTCCCAAGTCGCTGGCGAGCAAAGCCGAACCGGCGGCATCCAGGCCGGCCCGATAATCGAATGGGTCGAGTTCCAGCGCTCTGGCGTAGTCGGCGAGGGCGGGAGCGTATTCTCCGGCTTCATATCGCTTTGCGGCTGAGGCGCGTGCCTCGAAATAAGGGAGGCGAGCCTTAACGGCCTTCTCCAGGGCGCCGCCGGGCTTGTGTTTGAGGACGCGATTGGCGAGTTCGATCGACTCAGGCCAGTCGCCGAGGAGCGCATGCTCTTGGGCGTCGGCCCACCATTTGGCAGCGATGGACTCGTCTGCCGCCATCTCGGCGTCCTTGGGCGGGTGGAAGTAGAACTTCGCGGTCAGGCTGGTTTGAGACCAAGGCGTCTGGGAGCCGCCGGTGGCGCTTTCCACTTTGAGCCGGACGCGGGTGAAAACGTCATCAATGGTGAGTCCGGGTTCGGAGATCTGGCGCGACAGAGCTTCGGTGAACCAACTATTCCGTCCGTCCGGGTTGTCGGCGGCGACATGGTTCGGGCTGGTGGAATATGCGATGTAGGTTTCGCGGCCTGCGTTTTGAGGGATGGCGAGGCCAGCCTGGAGCGAATGAGTCTCTGCGGCAGGGTTGCTGCGGCAGGCGTCGATGATGACGATGGTGACTCCGGGGCGGGCTTTCTTATGGTACTCGAAGATCTGGGCTAGCGACTGCGACTTGAATTTGGACTCAATGACGGTCCGTCCTGGCTGGAAATCGACCGGCAGAAGCAGGTTCTCGTTCTCGATCTGAACGGCGTGTCCGGCGAAATAGAACAGAGCCGTGTCGCCCGGTCCGATCGATTCGAAGTAGTCGATGATCTTCTGCTCCATATCGATCTTGTTGGCGTTTTCGGCCAGGATGACTCGGAATCCGGCTCCGGCGAGCGCCTTCTGCATGGCGCGGGCGTCGTTGACGGCATTCTGGAGAGGACCGGCGGGATAGGCGTCGTTGCCGATCACGAGCGCGACCCGGCGTCCTTCGTCGGCCTGGGCAGCCAGTGTTGCGGCCAGAAGCGCAGCGGAGAAACAGAACAAGCAGTGCTGGAAGGTCTTCATTGTTCCGCTCACAAGTTACTCCGCGTTCGGGCAGGCGGCGCAAAAAAGACATCGCGTGAACGCCCATCGAGCGTTTCGTCCTTTTCACACTCCGCCGAGACGAGTTGTCCGGCATTCCACTTGTACTTGATTGATGACGATTTGGCGCCGGCCCGGATCTCCTCTCCAACCAGCCTTCCTTGTTCATAGCGAAGCCTGCGCTGGTAGATGAGCGGAGGTGAACTCACGCCTTCGGTGGGCTGGTAAACCCTGATTTCGCTGAGTCTGAATCCATCCCAAGAGAACTCGGCCGCCACGGGAGGGCGCGCGGATGGGCCCGCTTCCGGCAGTTGATGGGCCCGTTGAGCGCGGCCCTGGCTGTCGTATTCGACCGAGAAGACATATGGACGTTCCCAGACGAAGGGGTTGAAGAAGCGGTTGCCGGCGACTGTGAGGGCGATGTTTCTCCCAGCGAGCCGCAACGCCATCTGCGGATCGGCCAGCGGTGTATTTGGCAGCACAACATTGGACGATTCGAGCAGAAGGTCAGGATCATCAGGGAGCTTGCGTGCCTGATCGCCATGGTCGACGGCGACCGCATGGGGGATCCGCGGATGGTAGGTGAAGGCGACTGGCTTCTCACCCGTCGGCTGAGCGTTCTTCTCGAACACCGGGATGATGGACTTCAGCCTGGGGCCATCGTACTGGAACTGGAGGCTCAGCTTGTTTGACGCCGCGATGCGGTCGATCCTGGGCTGGAATGCGAGACTGATTGGGCAATATGGGGTCAACGGCGGCAGTTTCACGCCGGAGAGCCAGTTTGGTTCTCCCTCGGAGGGAGGGGCTACCGGCTCCTCAAGACTGGCAAGAAGGCTGTACACGGAGGCGCGGAGCTTCAGATCGGCATCTATCGAGTCAGATGTCTGGAGGTAGCGCGAGAGGAAGTCCTTGCCTGACTTGCTGTCGCGTGTGATCAAAGCGGCGGCGCCGGCCCGGTAAAGCAGATCTGGCGTCCTTGGATTGGCCAGCAATCCTTGGCGCGCCAGCCGGAGGGATTCATGGTAGCGGCCGGCGTTCCAGGCGGCCTCCGACTTTCTGCTCAGATCGCCTAAGCCGGCGGTCAACTGGAACAGCAAGTCGTTCCGGAGTTTGGACCCTGCATTACGCTCCTCATCTACGGCGTTCAGGTCGTAAACGTCGAGCGTCTCCAACGCGGCTGCGATCTCGTTTCTGGCGCCAAGAATACCGGCCTTGGCAAGCAGCACTGGCAGCGAGACCGGGTCGATTCCTTCGGCCTCGGCGATGCTCTTCATGGCATCGTCGAGTTTGTTCTGCTCGCGGTAGCGCGCTGCGAAGTGGAGCGACTGCGCCAGGGCATCCCGCTGTCCGGCTGTCAGGACCGGACGCGATTGCCGGGCGGCGGCAGCCGCTTGGCGCGAGTATTCACTCCAGGCGATTGAGAGTTCTTTTTGGAGCGACGAATCCGACGGCCGGCGGAAACTTGCCAAACGCAACTGCTCGAACGCTCGTTTGTAGTGCCCGCGCGCCATCCGCTGCTTCCCCTCGGCCCAATGCACGTCGAGGCTCGACTGCAATGCCTTTTCTCGCAACTTCATCAGAGATGGAAACGAAGACTGATGAATCTCGAAGTCTGAGTAACAGAGCAGGAACGCGTCCCACTGCTCGCCCGCGGCGAGGGCGTGCAGGATGGCGGACTTGCGGTCCAGCCAGCTCTTACTTTCGGACAGTTTTCTACGAAGCTCAATATGTCCGGGCAGCGATGGATAGGACTTATCCGACAGTTGGGAGAAGCGCAGACCTTCGTCGAGACTGGCGGCGCTGTCAATTCCGCGGTTGAACCTCCCCAATCGCACCCTCATCGAGTCCGACACGTGGCGCTCAACCGCGGCCATTGCCGGGTGGGCGCCGAATGCGGCCACGGCAGCTGCGGTCAACGTGATTTGGGCATCAAACGGCTGGTCGCCGCCGATCAGTTTCAGCGCCTCCGTGTCAGTGCAAATGGCGGCAAGTTCCTCAGTCTCTCCGGCGAGATAGGCGACAAACTGGTCGGCAGCGAGCGCCGATGGGGCTTTGTCAGATTGGACACGCTTGAATGTGATCCGGACCTGTTTCCATGCCTCTCGCGGCGCTGGCGCCGCATTGCGCGGGATTCCGTCGGGATACAGATACCTGAATGGAGATCCTTTGGTGTAGGCGCCGACGACTCCCGATGCCTGGTCACGGATAAGAGTTGCGCCTAGACGAAAGGACTGCAAACGGCTGGCCGAAGCGGCTGCCGGGACCTCCAGTCCCAGGATCAGTGCCCTGTCCTTGCCATTGATTTCCATCTCCACCGCGGGTGTAAATTGGAATCCGGCCGCGTCGCGGTGTACGATCAGACCGGCTGCGGCGCCATTGGTGCAGACCAAGACGATGGCAAGCAAGCGTGGCGGCAGGGCCACCATGTTAATTCCACCTCCGAGTGGCAGACACTGTTCGCTGCCAGATAATATCCCCTATAGGTCGCATACTGCAAGGCCCGCCCGGCAAAAATCGGCAGTACTGGAGCCAGAACCGGCTTTGTGGCAGCCAGAGTACTGCTCTTCGGAGCCAACGATGCGAACGGATATAATCTAGTCATGTCTGGCCTTGTCACGCTCTCTCAACAGGCGCCGGTGGACCCGGTCGCGGTTAGGGAGAAACAAGAACGCCTGTTTGAGGTGCTTCGGGGACTCGAACGGGTCATTGTCGCCTATTCAGGTGGAACCGACTCGGCCTACCTTGCCTGGGCCGCCAAGCAGGTTCTGGGCGACTCGGCGATAGCCATGACGGCGGATTCACCCTCCATCCCTGAATCGCACAAACGCGACGCGGCGGCGTTGGCCGTCGAATTCGGAATCAGGCATGAGGTGATCCCCACCTTCGAGTTCGACAATCCAGCCTACTCCGCCAACAACTCCGACCGTTGTTTCCACTGCAAGGACGAACTGTTCCGGCGGTTGGAAGAAGAGGCGCCGCGATTCGGTGGTGCAACCATCGTCTACGGCGTGAACGTGGACGACCTCGGCGATTACCGGCCTGGCCAGAACGCTGCGAAACTGCATGAAGCAAAGGCTCCCCTCGTCGAAGCCGGCCTGACGAAGGCGGAGATCCGGGAACTTTCGCGCCAGGCCGGATTGCCCACGTGGGACCGGCCCGCCTCGGCCTGTCTCAGTTCACGGATCCCTTACGGTACGGAAGTGACCGCCGAGCGGATCAAGAAGATCGAGACGGCCGAGGAGAGAATCAAGGAACTCGGGTTCCGCCAATTCAGGGTAAGGTATCACGGCGAACTGGCTAGGATCGAAATCGAACGTTCGGAGATGGTGAAGGCGCTGAATCTCGAGATGTGTGAACGGTTGACGGCGTTGTTCGAGGATCTCGGATTCACCTATGTCGCGCTTGATTTGAAGGGTTACCGGCAAGGCGCGATGAATGAAGTTCTAGCGCGGGCCAAAGCCGTATCGGCGGATCGGGATGGGGACTAATTGGTCGATCTCGAAACTGTCCAACAGGCGCTGACCGAGTTTGGCGCCGGCTTGAGGCTGGGCGAAGAAGAACTTCCGGCTCTGTTCGACGCCGATCTGCTTGATACATCTCTGCTGCTTGAGGAAACGCTGAGCCGCGAGTTCTCGGCTTCAATGGCTCAACGCGCCTTGGCTCTGCGGTTGGCCACCAAGGTTCTCGTGGAGGATCCAGCGCCGGATTCGATGGCGCTCGTACTGCACGAATTTGGCGCCTTGCTCGGCGACATCGAACTGGAATTACTCGAACGTCCTTCGGCCGCCGAGTGGAACCTGGCTCGCAAATATTGCGCCCTCACTGAGAATCTCGGCACGCCGTCGCCCGCCGAAAACCAGGGTTTCGCGGAGTTGCCAGGGATGTTGGCCTCAAGTCCGTGGCTCGTCGAGCGGTTTGCCGATCTGATGGACGCCGGCGGAATTGATCCATCCAAATCACCGGTTTCCCACGGACTGGTCAAAGGGGCTGGAAAGCGCTGGTTTAGGCGCGTCTCAGGGCGGCCGGCCGGGCGCCTCTGTACGCGCCTACAGCGGCTCAGGGGCGAGGTGGAGAACAGGACGCGCCAGGTCTGGCTGCTGCGAAGGCTCGGCGAAGACGAGTTAGGCCCTTCGCCGATCTATGTCCTTGCGCATATTGAGTTGTTTCCCGGCATCCACTCACGTCTCAACGATTCGACACTTGCCATTGAATGCGCCCGGCTTCAGGGACTGGCGCGCGCCCTGCAACTGCCCGACATTGCCATTTGCTTCGAAACCGCCGACTGGATTACTCATTACGCGCTCAGCTTCCTGCTGCCGCCGTCGCCCGGCGAATGGCCGGTAAGAGGCGCCCGAGGGCTGCGCCGTCTGCTCGACGGGCGTTTATCGCGGTGGTATTCGATGGCTTTCGATCATCGCATTGATTCGATCGAGATTGCCGCCGCCGTGCTTCGAATCGGCCGCCCCCTTTTCTATGAGCGCGTGGCCGCCCACGCCCTGCTGGAGTACTCGATGCTTCAGGGCGTTGCCATTGCGAGGGCGGTAGCGCCATCCTGGATCGACATTCAAGCAGGGCTGGAACGCGAGTTTGCCACGCTGCTGGATGGCTATCTGATGCGCCTGTTCTACTACCCGCGGCTCAAGAAGCCTGAGGGATGGTGCTCCTATCTGGCTGACCTTAACGCGCTTCACTTCGAGGGATGCTTTTCGGACGGGTTCCTGGAGTACCGGCAGCAATTCCTGGCCCGCCGGGGCCTCTCCTCGGCCATTGAAATCCTGTTCCGCACCACGGAAAGCCACGGGCTGGTCCACTAATGGCCAGAGGCGAAGGCGCCGGACGGACTCCCGCCGAAATGAAGCGCGCCAGCGCGAGGCGATCGGGGCGAACTTCCGTGCGACGACTGGCGCGAGTGCGTGCAAGCCAACCCAGCCTCGCCCGGATCAGCGCGCTTCAGCCAGCCATGCCGTCGATGACGCCGCGCATGTAGGCGAAGCTCTTGATCATGCCGGGCATGGGGTCGAAGGCGTTGATCTCGTATTCGAGATGGACAATTCCCTTGTAGTTTTGACGCAGCATCTCGGCGAAGATTGCCTTGATGGGCATGGCGCCGTCGCCGACGTCACACTGTGAATCGCGGTCCATCAGGTTTCGCAGGTCCTTGATGTGGAAGTCGAGCATGCGCGGCCCGGCGGCCTGCATTTCTTCGATCAGGTTCTTGCCGGTGCGGGTGGTGTGCCCGACGTCGATGCACAGGCCCATGCGCGGGTCCATGTTCTTGATGAGTTTCAGGGCGTCGGACGGGGCGGGGAAGTGCTTGTCCTCCGGCCCGTGATTGTGGACGGCAATTTTGATGTCGTACTGGATGGCGAACTTCTCGATGATCGGCAGGGTCTTGGCCGTCGGGCCGATGTTCATCATGGGCAGGCCAAGGCGCTTTGCGTACTCGAAATAGCTCTTCACATCGTCGGGGTCGTCTTTCTGCATGTAGACGGTGCCGCCGCCGGTAAGGATGATGCCGGCCTTGGCGAACTCAGCTTTGGCGCGGTCGAGTTCCTCGGGTGTGGACCTGTAGAGGGCGTGGAATTCCTTGATGGTCAGCAGCGGCGTCAGCTGCCTGGCCATGTTGATACAAGCGCGGCGGCTGAACTCGCGGAAGCTGTAGCTGGCGATGCCGAGCCGGATCGGTCTGGATGCCTCACCCGGTGCGGCCATGGACGGTGCAAGTGAAACGCCGGAAGCGGCGAGCGCGGCGGCGCCGCCTCCAAGGAAATGTCTGCGGCTGGATTGAGAACTCATGACAGAGATGATATAGCAGAGGCCGGGTCCCGGTCGATTGGCGTGGGCCGCTTTCCGCTTGCGATACAATGCAGACCGCGGCGAAACGAGGTCTATCCCGCGCTGGTTGGCGGGAATGTCCGGAATCAGAATGACTGGGTTGCGCCGCAGTCAGGAGAAAGATCCATGCCAGGCAAGTTCGAACTCAAAAAGGCCAAGGACGGCCAATTCTACTTCAACCTCAAATCCCCGAATGGGCAGACCATTCTGACGAGCGAGATGTACAAGACCAAGCCGAGCGCGCTGAACGGCATCGAAAGCGTGAAAAAGAACGCCCCCGTGGATGCCCGTTACGGGAAAAAAGTCTCGGCGTCGGGCAAGCCGTTTTTTGTGCTCAAAGCCGGTAACAATCAGGTGATCGGCCAGAGTGAGATGTACGATACAGAAAAGGCGCGCGACGCAGGCATCGCATCAGTGAAAAAGAACGCCGAAGGCGCCAAGACGGCCGATCTCACCGCGCAAGCCTGACCTGAGAAGTGGCCCGGACGTAATGTGGCCGTCCGCGTCCGGACCGTTTGGCAGGACGCGGGCGGTCCCGTTACTCTTTGTACTTCATCGGCAGTGGAACCTCGTCGCGGCCGTGCTTCGATTCGGCCACCAGACGGTAGCTCTCCGACAAGGCCGCGAACTCGACGCAATGGCGCGCGCTGGGCGGCAATGGCGGCCCGTCAGGGAGCAGCCGCACAGATTCAGCCGAGTTGGTCCCATAGCAGAGCGTGACGGTCTCGCCCCGCTTTGGAGTGAGCGTGCTGAGTTGTAGCGAAGTGAATGTCGCGCGAGGATGGCGCGAGCCGAGTCTGAACGCGGCTACCGCGTGTTCGCCGTCTTTGCCTGTCGCCGTCAGCGTGAGCAACTGGGCGCGTCCGGCAGTGACCGCGAAACAATCATTAATCGACGGAGTGACTTGGGCCAACGGCGGATCGAGCTTGAGCGAGATTGCGTTAACAACGCCATAGCAGATCGTCATCGGACGGCCTAGTGGCACGGCTGGATCCGTTTGGTAGAACATGAGGATGCGCAGGTGCGGCGATAGGTACTCCGGGGGCGTCGCGGCTGGAGCGGAAGCTGCGGTGGGCGGTACGGGCCGCGCCGCTTTGTTGAATTGGACGTAGCCGAATCGAAGCGCGACCGCGGCCAGCAAAATGCCGAGCGCGATAAGCATTTGGCGCATAAGCGGGATCGCTGGCGGGAGCATCCGCGGCTCGACGCTCCCGCTGAGTTGTGCTTGCCTCCTAGATCAGCTTGTACTTGCCCGGCTGCGGCACTTCGCCGTCGGCCATCTTCAATTTGTAATCGAAGGCCTTGGGCTGGAGATCGAGCTGAGAGGCCATGATCCGGTCCCAGGTGACCATTTCGCCGGAATAGGCCGACTCGCGGCCCATGATGCAGGTCATCGTCGCCTCGGCGATGGCCATGCCCTGGTTCTGGTACGGGCCTGTGCCGCGAATGGAATTCACCAGGTCCGTGTGCTCCTGGACGTAGGGGTTGATGCCTTTTTCTGTCGCCAGGTCCGTCCCGTTGGACTTGCCCTTCGATCCAACCACCAGATCCGTCACCTCACGGAAGCAGCCTTGCGGATACTGCCGGCAGTGGGACGTGTAGCGGATGCCGTTGGCGAATTCGAACTCCGACGCCATGTGGTCGTAAATGTTGCCGTAGAGTTCCTGGCCCTTGCGCCAGGAGATGCCGCCGGAGGCGACCACCTTCACCGGATGCGTGCCCATCACCCAGCAGATGAAATCGATGTTGTGGTAGTGCTGTTCGACGATCTGGTCGCCGCAGATCCAAACGAACGAGTACCAGTTGCGGTGTTGCCATTCCATGTCGCCCCAGTTGGCGTCGCGGCCCTTGGCATGGAAGACGGGGCCGGAGAGGTAGCGCGAATAGAGCGCCTGAATGTCGCCGATGGCGCCATTCTTGATCTTGTCGACGGTCTGGACGTAGGATTTCTGCGCGTGACGCTGGGCGCCGGAGACCACAGTCAGTTTTTTCTCCTCGGCCAGCTTGGCGGCGGCCATGAACCGGCGGCAGCCGACCGGATCGGTGGCAATGGGCTTCTCAGTGAAGACATGCTTGCCGGCGTTGACGGCTGCCTCGAAGTGCTCGGGCCGGTAGCCGGGCGGCGTGCACAGCATGACGATATCGACTCCCGAGTTGACCACCTTCTTGAACGCGTCGAAACCCGTGAAGTGATTCTCCGGCGCAACCTGGACGCGGGCCGGGATCTCCTGCATCAGGTCCTCCATCGTCATCTGTTTGGGTTGTCCGTTGCGCGTGACAGTGATGTTCACGTATTGCTTCAGACCCGCTCCTTCGCGGAGCCGCTTCAGCGACCCCTCGAGCTTGTCCTCGAAGACATCGCCCATGGCGACCAACTCAACGTTTTCCGTGCCCACAAGCATGTCGGTGACAGCCTGTGTGCCGCGTCCGCCGCAGCCGACCAGTCCGGCGCGCAGCTTCGCCGGAGCCGCGCCGCGAACCAGGTGGGGGCTGATGATGGTGAAGGCCGAACCGGCCATGAAGCCGCGCCGCGTAGTGATGCTGTCCATGTTGAAGTCTCCTTGCCGCTCAACATATCGGTTTCGGAGCGGCAAGGCAAGTGGCAACCAGTTGCCGAGGAGCTATCGTTTGTACCCGATCTTGCGCAGCAGTGAGTGCCGCCACTCGACGTCTTCGGGGCCCTCGACGCCCTTTGGCGCGGCGCCGTCGATGACGCCCAGCACGCCGCGGCCCTGAGTTGTCTCGGCGATCACCACTTGAACCGGATTCGCCGTGGCGCAGAAGAGCCCGGCCACTTCGGGCACGTCCTTGATGCGCGTCAGCAGGTTCACCGGGTAGCCGTCAGTCAGGCAAATCACGAAAGTATGGCCGGCGGCGACAGTCTGCGCATTGCGGATGGCCAGCGTTTTGAGCGCGTCGTCGTTGCCGTCGGCGCGGATCAGGCACGCACCCGATGCCTCGCAGAACGCCACGCCGAACTTCATCTGCGGAACCGCATTGACGACGGCCTCATAGATATCCTCGACAGTCTTGATGAAATGCGACTGCCCGAGGATGATGTTGCCATTTTCCGGGATTTCGAGAGCGACAGTTTTCAGTTCCATCGATCACCTATACTACCAGCGTGAGCAAGCCGGAATCCGGTTACGACAAGCTGATTCTCGCACGGCTGGACCAGCAACCCAAGGGCCGCGCCACGGCGCGTCATCTGATGAAGGAACTGCGCGTCCGGGGCGACGAAAAGCAACGCTTTGAGCGCGCCCTGAACGCTCTGATCAATCGCGGCGCCATCATCGAAATCCGCGGCCAGTACGTGCTCGCGTCCCGCACCACAGAGTACGCCCTGGGCCGCTTGACGATGCACCGCGACGGCTACGGATTCGTTGTCCCTGATGCGCCCGTACCCGGCGTCAAAGGCGACATCTTCATCCCTCCCGACCCGTCCATGAGCGCCATGCACGGCGACCGCGTGCTTGCCCACATTGCGCGTGTCCTGCCTGACGGCAAGGCCGAAGGCCAGATCGAGCGAGTCCTGAGACGCGCCCACCCAACCGTTGTGGGCGAGTTCAAACTCGGGCGCGAGGTGAACTACGTCATTCCCCAGGAGTCGCGCATTCAGCAGACCATCGTGATTCCTGACGGCCTCGAATTGCCCGGCACTTCGGCCAACCCGGACCGCATCGGCGCGCCGATTCCGAAGGTGAACTCCGTCGAGGACCTGGACGGCCAGATCGTCAACGTCGAGTTGCTCGACTATCCGGACCGCGACGGTGATGCCATAGGCCGCGTCATCGAAATTCTCGGCCATCCCAATGATTTCGGCGTCGATGTCGAAGTCACCATCCGGAAACACCACCTGCCGCACCGTTTCCCGGCCGGGGTCCTGACCGAAGCCCAGGCTATTAACGAAGTCATCCCAGCCGCCGAAATCGCCCGCCGCCGCGATTTCCGTCAACTGGATTGCGTCACCATCGACGGCGAAACAGCGCGCGATTTCGACGACGCCGTGTGGGTGGACCGTGCACCCGGCGGCAGCTTCATCCTCCACGTTCACATCGCCGATGTCAGCCACTACGTCCGGCCAGGATCGGCCATTGACAATGAAGCGCTGATCCGAGGCACCAGCGTCTATTTCCCTGACCGCGCCGTTCCCATGCTGCCGCTCGAACTGTCCACCGGCATCTGCTCTCTGAAGCCGCACGTCGACCGGCTCGTGATGTCGGCTCTTCTCGAAATCAACCCCCAAGGCGACATCGTCCGTACTGATTTCTGCCGCGGCGTCATCCGTAGCGCTGAGCGGATGACCTACACCGATGTCCACCTTATTCTGGAAGGTGACGCGGATCTGCGCGCCCGCTACGCGCCGCTTGTGGCGCGCTTTCAACTGATGCGCGACCTTGCCGCGATCCTTCAGCGCAAGCGCCAAAAGCGTGGTTCGATTGATTTCGATCTGCCCGAGCCGATGATCGTCTTCGACCAGAACGGCATGATGGTCTCGGTCGACCGCGCGCCACGCCACGAGGCACACCGCATAATCGAGGAGTTTATGCTGGCTGCCAATGAAGCAGTCAGCGCGCACCTGGAGGCTTCCTTGCCTGAGTCCATCTTCCGCGTCCACGAAACGCCCGATCCGCAGAAGGTGATGGATTTCGAGGATCTGGCCGCACGCTTCGGCTACTCGCTGGGCTTCGGCGCCGTGCCGGTGAAACGGTTCCCCGTGGTGACGCGTACGTCGGACGGGCGCAAACTGCGCCGCGACATCGTTCACGCCGACGAGCGCATGCAGGTTAGTTCCCGGATGTACCAGAAGCTGGTCGCAAAGCTTGAAGGCAAGCCCGAGGAACGCATTCTGAATTACCTGATGCTGCGCTCGCTCAAGCAGGCGCGTTACTCCGACGAGAATCTGGGCCACTTCGCCCTGGCGGCCAAGACCTACACCCATTTCACCTCACCCATCCGACGCTATCCGGATTTGATCGTCCATCGCTTGCTCGGGGCCTTGCTCGACCACAAGCCGCCCGAGGTCTCCGATCTGGCCGGCCTCGCTCGCATGTGCAGCGAGACCGAACGCCGCGCGGCCGAGGCTGAACGCGAGTTGCTTGAATGGAAACGCATTAAGTTTATGGCGGACAAGGTCGGCGAGGAATTTGACGCGCTGGTCATTTCCACGACGCGTTTCGGCTTTTTCGCCGAACTGAATGACCTGTACGTCGAAGGGCTCGTTCCCATCGACACGCTCCCCGGCGAGCGCTGGAACTACCTGGAGAACACCCGCAAGATCACCGGTGAACGTACGCGCCGCGAGATTTCGATCGGCGACGCCGTGCGGGTCCGTTTGGACCACATCGATGTCATGGAGAAGCGGATGCTGTTTTCTCTTGCCGGACCCTGGGCGCGCGAGGGCGGCGGAAAGCGTCCGGCGCCCCGCTTCAGAAGGCGTTAAGTTTTCTCCGGCACGCGGCGCAGAAGCTGGCGGATTTGAGATCGAGCCGCTCCACGCGATGCGATGAGACCATCACGCACCGCCAATCATCGCAATGGCCGAGACCCCGGGTGTGGCCGATCTCATGCACCGCCTCCTTCAGCAGCCGGTCATCGAGCTTCGCCGGATCGGGCGGAAGTCCGTAGAATTCCTCGCGCAGGCGTGCGGCGGAGATGACGGCGGCCCTCCCAGGGTATTGCGCCTCGCCAAAAACAAACGTCAGCACGGGAACGAACAGGTCCGCTTCGGTAACGCCGAGCATGATGTCCTCGTCGCCGACCGGCGCTTCGGCCAGCCGCGCGAGAATTGCTGTCGAGTAGGTCTGGGTTCGATACGCGTCGTAGGCGAAGCCAGCGTCAAACCCCTCTGTAATGACGCGGCATGGCATCTTCAGAGTTGCCGCAAGGCTCGCCGAGAGGCGGTCGAGCAGGTTGATTTCAATGGTTGGCGGGGAAACGGGCAGGATGTGGATCGTCGCCGCCACGATGAATGACCGTTACTTCGTCCGCCGCGGGTCCTGCAGGTCGTACCGGCGAATCTTGTTATAAAGCGTCGTCCGGTCGATATCCAGAACCCGGGCCGCGTGCGATAGGTTCCAGTTCGTGTCGGCCAGAACGCGCTCAATGTGCGACCGTTCGATATCCTCGAGCCTGCGTCCGCTGGAAGGCTCCACGCGGACGGTTTGGAATGGGAAGTCGCTTGGTTCAAGCTCGGGCGTCCGGCTGATGAGCAGGGCCCGCTCGATCGAGTTTTCCAGTTCCCGAACGTTGCCCGGCCATGAGTAATCCACAAGCGCTTCAAGTGCCGCCGCTGAGAGCCTCTGCGGTTGACGGTTCATCTGTGCCGAGAGCTTCGAGATGAAGTGCGTGGCCAGCAGCGGGATATCCTCGCGCCGGGCCCGCAAAGGCGGCAGATCAATTGTGAATACGTTGAGACGGTAGTACAGGTCTGGTCTGAACGACCCTTCTTCCACCAGCTTTTCCAGCCGTTTGTTTGTCGCCGCCACGGCGCGAAAATCGACCTTCACCGGGTGCGAATCGCCGACGCGGACAATCTCTTTCTCCTGCAACACGCGCAGCAGATCGGTCTGCGTCCTCAGACTGATATCGCTGATCTCGTCCAGGAAGACTGTGCCGCCCTCGGCCACCTCGAACTTGCCCTTCTTCCGCGCTTGTGCCCCGGTGAACGCGCCCTTTTCGTGCCCGAACAATTCGCTTTCGAGCAACGTTTCCGTGAGTGCGCCGCAATGGATGGTCACCATCGGGTTGAACCGCCTCGGGCTGGCGGCATGGATTGCGCGCGCCACCACCTCTTTGCCCGTCCCGCTTTCGCCGGTGATGAGAACGGTCGCATCGGTTGGAGCGACGGTTTCCACTAACTCGATCACCCGCTTCATCTGCGGGCTCTGCCCGATCAACGACGTCTCCGGAAAAACCTGCTGCAGGTTCTCCTTCAGCCGGACCACTTCTCCTTCGGCGCGCCGGTGGGCGATGGCATTTGATACGAGGTGGACCAGTTCGTCAGGGTCGAAAGGCTTGGTGATGTAGTCGTAGGCGCCGTTCTTGAGCGCCTTCACCGCCGTCTCGACGGAGGCGAAGCCGGTCATGATCACAACCGGCATCTCCGGCGCGATCTCCTGCAAGCGAGCCTGTAGTTCGATACCGTCGACCCCAGGCATCTTGATATCGAGCAGAGCGAGATCGAAACGGTCGTGCGCCAGCTTCTCCAGGGCCACATGGGCGCCTGGACAAATGTCGACCTGGAAGTCTTCACTTTCAAACCACTTGCCCAGTGAATCTCGGACGACGGGGTCGTCGTCCACGATCAGGATGTGACCGCGTGTCATAACTTGGATTCTCCAGTGAAGTCCGCCACCGAGGCGGCCAGATCGGCCGGCGCTTCCAGCGGCAGTTCGACAATGAACTCCGCTCCCCGGCTGGTGTCGGGATTCAGCCGCAGCGAGCCGCCATGCCGGTCGGCGATCGTCCTGGCAACGGCCAGCCCGAGACCTGTTCCATGCTGCTGCTCCTTCGTCGTGAAGAATGGTTCAAAGATGGTTTCCCTCAATTCCGGCGGAACGCCCGGCCCGCTGTCGGTCACTGTGATGACTACACCCTTGCCGTCAGCCGCCCTTGCCGTTTTCACGCGTACCGCGCCGCCGTCGCTCAGGGCCTCGGACGCGTTGGCCAGCAGGACGACGATGATCTGCTGTACCTGCGCCGGATCGGCGAGTATCTCCGGCAGACTGGGGTCCAGCTCCTGGATCAACTCAATGCGCGACAATTCGAACTTGTGCAGCATGAGCGTGCAGGCGTGCTCGACGATAACATTGACCTGCGTCGGCGCCCGCTCCGGCGCCTTTTGCCGCGAGAATGCCAGCAGCGTTTTCATCAGGTCGCCGCAACGCCTGCTTTCCCGCTCGATGATCTTGAGGTGTTCCTGCATCCGTTCTTTGCGCGCGGAATCACCATCCACTTTGTCGAGGTCCTTGAGACAGAGCCGGGCATAAGTCAACATGCCGAACAGCGGATTGTTGACCTCATGAGCGACCGTCGCCGCCAGCCGGCCGAGCGAAGCCATCTTCTCGTTCGCCAGCATGCCCTTGTGCGCCTTCTCCAACTCAGCCGACTTCCTGTTGACGCGAGCCTCGAGCGTGTCATTCAACTTCTTGAGCTCGCTTTGTGTCCTGTAAATCGTATGCGCCATGGAGTCGAACTCTCGCGACAGTACGCCGAATTCGTCCTTGGTCCGGATGTTGACCCGCTGCGACATATCTCCGCGCTTCAGGCGCCCAATGGCGTTCAACAGCAACCGGACCGGGCGATGGACTACCTTGAACACGAACAGCACGCTCAGCAGGCAGGCAAGCAGCGCCGCGCCCGCCGTGAAGGAGATCATTTGAAGCCTGTGTTCGGCAAGCTGTGCGTCGACGCCGTCCAAAGAAAGGTGGACGTCGATCACGCCAAGGATTCGCCGCGAAGCCGGATGCGCGTGGCAGGCGGCGTTGCTGCACTCCTGTGCATTCTCGATGGGCCGGATGACGGCCAGATTTCGCCGCCCTTGCTCGTCGATGAACACACGGGCCCGGTCGCGGCGGCGCAGCTTGGTCAGGGGCTGCGAAGAAGAATGGCATGCGTAGCATGCCTCGGCGCTCTTGTCGACCAGGGATTGCACCTCCCCGCTTTCGGTCGAGTGGCTGATCCACCCCTCTTCGTTGATAATGCGTACCTTGCGGATGCCTGGCTCGCGTCCGAAATCGCGCATCAGCATGTACAGCGCGTCGCGGTCGTTGTTCAGCATCGCCCGGTATGCGGAACTGTGGACGACGTCGGCGACGCGGTCCGCGCTCAGACTCACTAGTGCTTCCAGATGGCGCTGTTCCAGCTTCTGATGGAAGTACCCAAACAGCGCAAATCCCGCCAGCACGACAAGCACCAGCCAGAACGCCAGTTTGGATGCGATCCCGAATCGCGGAAAGCTGCGTGGGGATTCCGGCTCGCCGGACATGGAACTAGTCCCCGGAGGCTGCCACAGCCACGCGCTGCGTCCCGTTCCCTGCTGGACCTGCTTCAGGGGGGCCCCCCTCTGCGGACTCGAACACCGGCAAGTATTTGGCGGCGGATCTGAAGATCGCGAACCCGCCGGCGATGATAGAGAACGTCACCGCAATCTCGGTCCACTTCGGGATGTAGATCACCCCGGATGACGCCTCCATCCCGGTCAGGCTGACATTCAGCCTGTTGGTGACGAATCCCAGCAGGAACGTCACAACGGTGAGATACAGGCCGGTTGGATTCTGCCGGGTCTTCTCGCGCAACAGAAGCAGCATCGGAACGATAAACAGCAACATCTCCAAGACGAACAGTTTGCTCTCCCATCCAGGTTGTTCCAGATAGGACCATGCGTGGCGCTGCGTCACGTCGAACAGCCGCATGACCACATATAGCGCCAGCACCACCGCCAGCATCCGGCTCAACTTCTGGATCAGATGCCACTCCAACTGCCGCCCGAATGCCTTTGAGCTGTGCCAGGACTCGAAGATCGTCATGCCCAGTCCGACGGCAATTGCCGAGATGTAGAACATCAACGGCAACAGCGGGCTGTACCACAGCGGATGCAGCTTGCCCTTCATGATCAGATACAGGCTGCCCAGCGAACTCTGATGCAGGGTGGATAGAATCACGCCGGCGATAATGATCAGCGGCATCACACCCTTCAGCAGCTTGTGCGCCTTGGTCAACTTGAATCGTTCAAGAACCAGCGGGAAGAACTCCAGGAATAGGACCGTGGTGTACAGCGTCACGCACCAGCCCACCTCGAACATCACCGAGCGCGGGTTCCACATGATCAACGGGTGCCAGATGCGCCACGGACGCCCCAGGTCGAACATCAAGGCCACGACCACCAGCAGGTAGCCGAGAAACGCCGTCAAAATCGCCGGGCGCACCACTGGTTTGTATTCATGAAGATTGAAGATGTGGACGATGGCCGCCAGGGTGAATCCGCCCGCCGCCAGGCCGACTCCGCACAGAATGTCGAAGCCGATCCAAATGCCCCAAGGGAACTGGTCGGTCAGGTTGGTCGAGCCAGCCAGCCCGGTGGTCACGCGGACATATGTGGCGGCCAGCCCAGAGAACATGATGGCGGCGAAGATGACGCGCCAAAAAGTGATCTTCGGCAATGCGATCTTCATCACTTCGCCTCCTTCCTGTCCTCACCCTCGGCGCGCGCGACTTCCTCTTTCCGGTTGTTGAGCCAGTAGATTCCTCCCATGAGCACTGAACCCGAAACCACAATGTTCGGGATATGCTGCAGTGCCGCCCAGGTGGTCGCCGGCAGGTTTTCCTTGGGTACCTTCGTGTTGTATCCGATCTGGTCGAAGGGCACCGCGGAGAGGATCAGAACCGATGTTCCACCCACCTCCTCCAGCCCATAGATGGCCGGATAGTACCCGTCGGGATTCTCCTTCATCCGCTCCCTGGCCTTGGCGATCAGATCCTCACGTTCGCCGGTGATCGTCGCCTCAGTCGGGCAGATCTCGCTGCAACGGGTCGGCTCTTTCAACCGGTCGGCGCACATGTCGCATTTGGCCACCTTGGGCGCCAAAATCTCGCTCCAGGTATAGGAGGGCACCTGGAATGGGCACGCCGTCATGCAGTACCGGCATCCCATACACCGGTCTTCGTGGTAAATGACCGGCCCGGCCTTCGTCTTCTCAAGTGCCGCTACCGGGCAAACAGAAGCGCAGGCCGGGTCGATGCAGTGCATGCACAGCTTACGCGAGAAGCGCTCACCGTGGGTTGAAACCGCGGTGAGCTTGTGTGCCGAGATCTTCTCCTCGGCCGCTATCTTCTCGGTGTATGGCAGCTTCCATCGTTCAGAACAGGTTTCCTCACACTGACGGCATCCTACGCAGAGTACGCTGTCATACAGGATCGCTCTCGCCATTTAAACCTCCGGGCTATGCTCAGTCTAGCCCGATCTGTAGGACTTTACCAGAGTAAAAGGTCTGAAGTGATGAATATTTCATCAACTAGCTGAGGAAGAACTCGCGGCCTGCCTCAGCCCACGCCTTGGCGTCGAGGGCGAGTGCAGCATTCTTCACCGGTTCGCCGCCATCGGCAGCGGTGGCTCCGGCCAGTTGAGGTTGCATGGCAAAGAATCGGTCAGCGGTCTCGCGCATCCAACTGGCAACCAGCTTGGTGGGCAGCAGGTTGCGGGCCGGACTCTCATCGTCGGGAGCGAAAACGGTCATCAGCCAGCCTTCGCCATAGGGGTCCTGGCCAAGCAGGGCAGGTGACTCAATCACTTTCGTATTGATCTCGACAACTTCGCCTTCCACCGGCGAAACGATTTCGACTTTCTCGCCATTCCTATGCAGCGTAACGACTTTCTGGCCCTGTCGGACCCACTGGCCAGCCTTCGGCAACTCGATCTTCTCAACGCCGGCAGCAAAGGCGGCGGCGAAGGCGTCCATGCCAACCCGGTTCACGTTCTTGCGTTCACGCTCCAGCCAGGTGTGCCCGGGATGATAACGAAGATGTGAGGGAATCGCATACCCGCCAGCGACTTCAACGTCGCCAATCGGCTCGGTCTGTGGCTCTTGGGCGGTTACGCGAACCTTGCCCTTGTTCATCACGAGATCAGCTACGATGAAAATCGCGAAGGTTAGGATTACGAATAAGACGGTCATGTGAGGTTCTCTACTTTCTGCGAGCTCTTTCACCCGCAACCTCACTAGTGCATTCAGCGTGCCAAATCTGAATGTATAGTTAAACCATTCATAAATATGGAGTTACTTGAAAACTGTGATAATACGGGGTGTAGAAATAACCATCACATTGTGCTGAGGTTCTCTACAATCAGCTTCTAAGCCATTATAAATAAACAGGTTAATGAAGTGATGAAAAATACAACGGAGAGTGTCGAGGAAATCTACGCATCTGGTTCCCGTGACAGAACAAAGTCCACCTCGAACATCTCGTACACGGTCCGCTTCATCCCGACTCTCGCATACGTTGCTTGGGCGCGCTCGTTCTCGTGTTCAACATAGAGCCTTAGGCCGGCCACCCCAGGGTTCGAACGGGCTAGGCTCTCAACGAACCTATATAGACTTGTAAAGACACCCCGCCCACGAAACTCCGGCTCCACCCATACGCTTTGGATCCACCAGAAGTCGCCGTTGCGCCAATCCGACCACTCATATGTGATCATCATCTGTCCGGCCCGTCGGCCGCCGATTTCGGCAACATAGTATATTCCCCGGTCCGGTTTTTCGAACAGCGCATGAACCCCGTCGCGCAATCGGTCGACATCCAGAGACAGTCCCTCGGTTTCGAGCGCCATCGACGCGTTGCCTCGCACCAGAAACTCGGCATCTTCAAGCGTCGCCACGCGGACTGTGATTTCCGGCATCCTTTTTAGGATATCTTGCGCAGCTTCGTCACGCGCCCCACTTCCACCCACTCCACCACATAAATGTTACCGTCCTGGTCGAAACACGCCGAGTGCGGGCAGATGAACTTCCCGGGTACAAATTCGGTTCTCGCCTTCTTTCGCATCTGCCCCCAAGGGTTGGCCGTGTCCTCACCGAGTTGGGCCAGCACTTTGTCCTGCCGGTCCATCAGAGTCACCCGAGCCTCCAAATCCGGAACCAGCAGCATCCCGTTGCGCTCATTGAAGTGGCACGGCAGCTTCACATCCCCCTCGGCTGAGAACCGAAGGTGTTTCCCGTCGAGTGAGAAGTACTGAAAACGCCGGTTCGCCCGGTCTGCTACCAACAGCACCGGTTCGGATCCTCTGGTGTCCAGTGCGATGCCGTGGGGTTGGTCAAGTTGGCCTGGGCCCTTCCCCTTGCCGCCGAACGTGCGAATGAAGTTGCCTTTCGCGTCGTACTGGTTGATGAAGCTCGAACCGTAGCCGTCGGCGACATAGATGTTCCCGTTCGACGCGATGGCAAGATTAGTCGGGCTGTATTTCCTGGCCGGCTTGCCTTCGGCGTTCATTGGATACTCCGGCGACTCTTTCGGATAGCCTAGCTTGAATACTTCCTCCCCCTTCAGCGTCGTCTTCACGACGACTGCCCGCACCGTGTCGCATAGATACAGGAACTCCTCCCGTCCCTCCCTGCGAATGTGCAGCCCATGAGCGCCCCCCTTGAATTCGTTGCCCCAGCTCCGGACGAACTTGCCCTTCGAATCGAAGACCACCATCGTGTCATCGCTCGAGCTCGACGCATGAACCGTGTGGTGAACGTAGACATGTCCTTGCGCGTCGACGCACACGCCGTGCGTGTTGCCATAGCTGATAGATCGAGGCAGTTCGCCCCAATCGTGAATCACCTCATACAGATGTTCGCCGGCCCCTGTCACGGGCCGCTTTGCGCCCGCCTTGTCTGTCGCGCCTGCAACTGCCGGAGCCAACGCACAGAAGACACGCCTGCTCATTGAGGACATCCCAGATATCCCTCCTCTGATTTGAACCGAGTATAGCAGCCGCTCGGGCTATGCGGGCCGGTTGGCGTCGATCTGACTCTGGAAGTACTGCACAGTCGTCCGCAGGCCCTCCTCTAGTCCCACCCGGGGTTCCCACCCTAGAATCTCGCGCGCCCGGCCGATGTCGGGCTGACGCCGTTTCGGGTCATCCTCTGGGAGCGGCTGAAAGATGATTTCAGAGTGGCCGCCCGTCATCTCGCGGATGACAGTGGCGAACTCCAGAATCGTCATCTCTCTTGGATTGCCAAGGTTCACAGGATCAGGATAGCCAGACGCCGCCAGCCGGACCAAACCGTCCACCAGATCGCTGACGTAGCAGAAACTCCGCGTCTGCGTTCCGTCTCCATAGACCGTAATCGGCTCACCCCGGACCGCGGAGCCCAGGAACGATGGCACCACCCGTCCGTCGTCCAGTTGCATTCTCGGCCCGTAGGTATTGAAGATCCTGGCGATTGATGTCCGCAGGCCGTACTTCCGCCGGTATGCCATCGTCAGCGCCTCGGCGAACCTCTTGGCTTCGTCGTAACATGCGCGGGGGCCGATTGGATTCACGTTCCCCCAATACGTCTCCCGCTGCGGATGTTCCAAAGGATCGCCGTAGCATTCCGAGGTTGAAGCCAGCAGGTAGGCCGCCCCGTGCTTCAGGGCGTAGTCGAGCAAACCGAAAGAGCCCTCGCTGCCCGTCCGTAGTGTTTCAATCGGGTTCGCCAGATAGTCTTTCGGGCTGGCCGGTGAGGCCAGATTCATCACAAGCTCCACCTTGTCATCCAGATTTAGCGGTTCACAAACGTCCTGCCGCTTCAAGCGGAAGCTTGGATGACCTGCCAGGTGGGCGAGGTTGTCCTCTGAGCCAGTGATGAAGGAATCAACGCCGATGACGTCATGGCCGTCGTGAAGAAGACGGTCAGCGAGATGGGACCCGATAAATCCGGCCGCGCCGGCAAGTAGAATAGTCACGATTTTGAGATTTCTTAACTAATTGTAATATATGCGCTCATGTTACATTGAGGATCGACGCGCCCATGATCGCCCCCTCCGCCCTTGAAATCGCTCTGCTGTGCGCCGCCCTGCTGGTTTCAATGGGCCTGTTCCTGCGCCGCTTTCTGGTGGTCCTGCGGACCATTCGCGCTTCGAAAATCGATGCCGGCTTCCATCTCCGCCCGCTCGGCCCACGCCTCAGGCGGGTGTGGTCCGAAGTGCTCTGCCAAACGAAGGTGATCCGGCACCGACCCTTGCCCGGACTGGCTCACGCCTTCGTCTTCTGGGGATTCCTGGCCTTCGCCATCATCACGCTGGACCACTTCGCCGCTGGTTTCGGCATCGATTGGCTTCGTCCGGATCAGGGCGTGTTCGGCCCGTTCTACTTTCGCTTCGCGTTCCTTTTCGCCGCCGTTGTTTCCGTTTCTATCGTCGGCCTGGCCGTACGGCGCTTCGTAATCCGGCCCCGGTGGCTCGGCGAGAAGCTGTCGTGGGAGTCCGGGCTCATCGCCTTGCTGATCTTCGCCCTGATGGCCACCTACATGGCCGACCAATTGATTCACCCCAGCCCCGGCCATCCGCTCACGAAGCTGCTCTGGTGGACTCACACCCTGGCGCTGCTGGTCTTCCTGGCTCTGATTCCGCACACCAAGCACCTCCACCTCATCCTTGGCCCGGTATCGGTCTTCCTCACGCGTGGAGGATTCAGCCGCATTCCGCCACTTGAGGGCGACGACGATTTCGGCCTCGACACAGGCAAGGACGTCACCCGCCTGGCCGCGCTCCAGGCATACTCCTGTGTCGAATGCGGCCGCTGCCAGCAACACTGTCCGGCCCACGCGACCGGCAAGGTGCTCAACCCAAAAGAGATTGCATTAGGTTTCCGCAGCTACCTGAATGAACACGGGGCAAACGCGGAAGCCGCCTTGCTCGGCACCCACCTGAGCGAGGAAGCCGTGTTCCAATGCACCTCCTGTGGCGCCTGCGAATCGCAGTGCCCGGTCGGCGTCGAGCATCTGCCGCTCATCATCGGTTTGCGGCGCGGTGCGGTGAACACGGGCAAATGGGAGGATGACCACGGCGGCGAACTGTTCCTCAAACTCGAACGCAGCGGAAATCCTCTCGGTATGGCCTCGATTGAGCGCGACAAATTCATCCAGGCGAACGCACTGCCCTGGTTCGACGGATCCCAGCAATACTGCCTTTGGCTCGGATGCATGGGCGCATTCGATCCGCGCGGGCGCGCCGCCGTCCTGGCCCTTCGCCGTGTGATGGACCACCTGGGCATCACCTATGGCGTTCTCAAGAAGGAGAAGTGCACCGGCGATTCTGCCCGGCGGCTCGGCAACGATCTCGCTTTTCAGCAACTCGCCGAGTTCAACATTCATCAGATCGGCCGTGCAGGGGCCAAGAAGCTGATCTCCATCTGTCCGCATTGCGTCCGCACGATCGGCGAGGACTGGAAGGAGTTTGGCGCCGTCTTCGACATTGAACATCATTCTGTCTTCCTGGCCCGGCATTTCGACAAGCTCGGCGTGCCGGCTGGAGACGGTAGTGTGGTCTACCACGATCCCTGTTATCTCGGCCGCTATCAGGGAATCTATGACGAGCCGAGGCGCGCCGCCTCGCTCGCCGGCGGGCTTGTCGAAGCCGCGCGCAACCGCGAATCGTCGTTTTGCTGCGGTGCAGGTGGTGGAATGGTTTTCCTCGGCGAGGAGAAAGGAAGGCGTATCAGCCACGAACGGACTGAACAACTGCTTGCGACCGGCGCAGAGACCGTCGCCGCCGCCTGTCCGTTCTGCCAGACGATGCTCGGCGACGCGTTCACCGCCCTCAGTCCTGAAGGCGCTCCCCGGCTGCTCGACATCGCGGAAATCGCCGCCTTCAGACTCGATCAGGGTCCTTCAGCCAGCCGCCTCCAAAGTCCGCTCAATCGATCAGGCGCATCAAGGAAAGATTGACCGTCAGCCATCTTTCATCTGGCGGTACCCGATACGATGGCGCGGCTCGAACCGTGATGTCATAGCTGCCGGCGTCTGGCAACTCCGTCTCTATGACGAACAGTCCAGGCCTGGCGACCGAGTGGGCTGACACGGCCGCGCCATTGGCCAGGATCTCGATCTTCGGCGGAGTGGACTGCGAGAGAAAAGAAGGCGAACAAAAGCCTCGCACTCGCAAACGGCGCTGCCCCGGCCTGCTGGGTGTGAGGCGGAAGCTGGCGGACTTATTCATCCACCGGTACTTGTTGCCGGGGATGCCTTCTACCGGTTGAAATCCCTCCAACAGCCTGTCCTCGCACGGGTCCATCGAAAAATCGATCACATCCGAGCGCAATCCGGGATATAGCTCCCGGCGATCCTCGCTGCACAGCAGATTGTAGACGCCTTCCTCGCATGGCGACTCGTATCCGCAGGATTCGCACCGCAGGGTGAGATCCGCCCTGCGGACCATTGAGCCGCCACAGTCTGGACATCGCAAAAGGCGTTCAAAGGTTTCGTTCAGCATGGTGTCGGCCGGGTCGGCACCGGGCGCCTCCCCTGATTTGCGGCAGAAAGATGCCAAGGTGCCGCCAAGAAAACGCGCCGCGAGCCATTCACTGCGCTCGCGGTCGGCCCGCCTCAGAAGCCGGTACGCCATCCGCTCGCCCCACCCCCGTTGCGGCACGAAGACAACCGACTCGCGGGCCACGAAATGGCGGTCAATCATGTTCATCCAATCCCAAAGGCGGGTCCGGTGATTTTGCCGGATGCCGAAGCTCTCCTCCTGCTCGGCGCCGATCACGTCCTTGGTCAGGAAGCCGAGCAGCCCCCATTCGTGCAGCTTGCGTTCCCAGGCGTTCATCTGTTCCCAGTACGGCGCCCGGTAAAGCCGAAGAGACAGGATTCTGCGGATCGGTTCCTCGCCAAACATGAAGATGCCGCCGGGCTGGAGAACTCGTTTGACCTCCGCGAACACGGCTTCAATGTCCTGGAACTGGCTCAGCATCTGGAAGGCCAGCACCATGCGCAGCGAGCCGTCCTTGAACGGCAGCCGCAGCGCGTCGCCAGCGATCCGGACCGGTTCCCGTTCCAGTCCCCACCGTTCCATGACGAGTTTTCCGTTCCTCAACGCGTCGGCCGAAATGTCCAATGCCACGCCCTGTTCGCCGAACTCGTTCACCAGCATGTAAGAGGTGTGGCCGACATTGGCGCCGATTTCGAGGAACGGTGTCATGCGCTCATAGAATCGGGCATGACTCTGGAGCAGGCCGCAGCGCCGGTGATTCTCCTCGCTGTACTTGCCCATGGCGCGCTCGGGTTCTCCGAACGACGCAAAGCTGTGGAACTCGACCTCGGCGCGCTTCACGGAGAAGCTCTGGGCTTCGGTGGTCTGGCTGCTACGGTGGCTCATCTTCGGGGGTACTTTGTCCAGCGGCCGATCTCCATGCGGCCGACAACATGTTTTAGATAGTCCGGCTCCAGCGCGGGATTCACGTCGAGCAGGACCAGATTCGCGTCCGCCCCCGGTTGGATCGGCAAGAGAGGATCCAACGGGAACACAAACAGCCCCGAGCCCGCGATCCGTTCGGCTCCGTTGGGGATGGGTGTCGTGCTCGCCGGACCCGCGCGCTCGATCCGGCCGCGCCTGACAACAATGTTGGCCGGCGAAATCGGAGGTTGGGGGGTGCCGTCGATCAACGTCGCCGACTCAATGGCCTGAACCGCCAGGTCGCCCCGCTCGCACGCGCACAGGCAGAGCATCGCGGCCAGCAGGATCGACGGACAGAGCGCTCTCACGACAACAACATCTCCGGGGGAAACAATTTGAGGTTGGGGACGGCGAAATCAGGACCGGCGCCGGTCAACTCCTCCCATGATACGACGCCCGTGCCGACGGCTACACTCACAATTGCGTTAGCGCGGGCCGCGGCGATGTCATTCGGGTGGTCTCCAACCAGGGCGATCTTCGCATCAGTTCCGATCCACCTCTTACGGCGCGCCTCGGCGATCGCAATGGATGCCAGTTCAGCGCGGCTCCTGCCCTGCTCAGCGAAAGCGCCAAACCGGAAATGATGGTCCAGGCCGGCGCGGCGCATCTTGGTCCAGCCGATGCGGCTTAGGTTGCCGGTCACCAGTCCACAGATTGCGCCCCGGCGCCGGATCGCGTTCAGGAAGGAGCGAACGCCAGGGCACAGTTTTCGAGTCAGGTCCGGGCACCGGCGCGGATAGATACGCATGGCGGTCTGGATCACGTCGGGCATGGCGCGCTGTGTCTCCGCTTCGTCCATGCCGGCCGCCGACATCATTTGCGCCAGAATATCGCGGTCCAGCATGCCCGCGACAGGAATTCCATCAATCGTTGCCCGGCGCCCGGTGACCCGGAACACGGCTCTTTCCAGACTTTCGCGGTGCGCCGGGCCGGCACGTCGCAACAACGTGCCATCGATGTCGAACAAGACAAGAGATGCTGGCGGCCGAATACTCCCCACAACACCAGTCTACGGAATGCGGGCGGGTAAACGATACACTAATGAGTGATGCAGACGCTCTATGCCGGCTCACGGCAGTTGATCCTCCTCGAACTCGAAGCAGACCTGGTGAAACAGGGCGCGGCGGAAAGTGGCTTCGAATGCAATGTCAGCGAGGATGGCCGCCAGACCACCTTGGACCTCTCCGCCCTGGACCGTGAGACCCCGCTTCTGCTGTTCGACGCAGCCGACCCGGCCAATACCGGCTGGTTTTCCCGCTGCCAATACTATGTGGATGCGCGCACCGGCGCCGTGCTCCAGACCCCTTTCCTGCTCGCCAACCGTTTCGATGCCCGAGGCCGCGTCCTGACCCGGCAGGTGCGGCTCCAGATTAGGCGCGAACTGCCTCCCGATTACCGGCTGCCCGGCCGCCAGGCGGTCAGCGAGCGTCTCCTCTATTCCGTGCTCTTCAATTTCCTCGGCGCTCTCACCACCCATGGCGTCGGTTTGTGTGGCCAAGGAGTCGTACAGCCCACCATGAAGCGTTAGGCTTCTGGCGAAGGCTGTCTCTGTCACTTCAGCGCATAGTCCATTTGGGAACGAAGATGCCCGGCTACTTGCGGCCGGACCCGCTTTCGAAGTGCCGTCCAAACTCCGCGCGTTGAGCTGGGCTCCCGATCATGATCAGACGCGCTCCGGCCGCAAGACGCTCGTGAGCGCTCGGATTGGTCACCACCCTGCCGTCTTCCTCGATTGCCACCACGGTCAGTCCCGTCTTCGCGCCGATGCCGGATTCAGCCAGCGTCTGCCCGGCCAGCACTGGCGGCGTCGGCTGATAAAACAGTTCCACCCCTTCACTTAGAACCACGATCTCCCGCCCGAGAACGCTCGCGAACACGATCTCGGAGCCCAACGATGCCTCGCTCAACACAAAGTCAGCCCCTGCGCGCGTGATGGCTTCAAGATTCCTCTCGTGCGTGATGCGGCTGACAATCCGGATGTCTGGCCGCAGTCTGCGGCAGTAGACGGCCAGATAGATGTTGATCGCGTCGTCGTGCGCAGTCAGCACCACCGCCGGCGCTTCACGCAGGCCGGCGAGGAATAAGGTCTCCCGATCGGCCGCATCCCCGATGATCAGCCGGTCCGGGATCGCCGACAGCGATTCCTTCAATCCTGCATCGCGCTCCAGGAGATGCACCTGCACGTTTTGCTTCCGCAACGCTTGAACCGCCGCCCGCCCGACCCTTCCCCCGCCGATGACTACCACCGGATTCTCGACCGGCGTTCCACTGCCCAGCGACTCGTTGAGGAGTTCGATCTGCTCCTTGCTCCCCATGATGAGCGGAACCGAATTCACCTCCAACATCTTATCGGGATGGGCCGGCGCCAGCCGTCCACGTTCCCAGACGCCGACGATGGTGACGCCGCCCCTGTCGCGGAGATGCGTCTCTCGAATCCGCTGGCCCTCGAAACTGGTTCCTTGTACTGGCATCTCGGCGATCAACTGGTCGCGAAAGGCCCCAAGAACATAGGTTGACGAGCCTCGGGCATTCACCCTGTGGGCGAGATATTCGCCTAGCACGTGCCCTAGCGCCACCACCTTGGTGGCTCCGCTCAGCTCGATGATATCGATCGAATCGGTGTGGTTCGCTAGGGCGACGATGGGCACATCCGGTGTGATCTCGCGCACCGTCAGCGTGATGTTGGTGTTGTCCGGATCGTCGTCGTTGGCGAAGATCAGCCTTGCATGAGAGCACCGCGCCGCCTCCCAAGATTGGCGAGCATCCGGGACCAGGTTCAGCACGGAAATGCCGTCCAGATGGAGACGCGACGCCTTTTCCGCGTCGGGTTCCAGAATGAAGTAGGGAATCCGGTGGCGGTTCAGCTTTGAGATGAGCACCGGTGCGATCATGTCCCAGCAAGTGATCAGGACGTGGCCCTGTATGTCCGGAGGGACGCTTTTCGGCGCGCGGGCGCGGATCTGCGATTCCAGCCATGGTGCGTAGAAGTTCTGGATGAACATGAACGGCATCATCACCAGCAGCATGACGATGCCGCTCAACAGCACAATCACGCTGAAGACGCGCCCAATGTCGGAAGTGAATGTAATGTCGCCGAATCCGAGCGTGCTCATCACCGTCAGCGTCCAGTACAGCCCGGTGAACCACGAGAACTGGCGGCTCTCCACGCGGTCCATGATGATGTGAAACAGGACCGTGTACAGGAGAATCAGCGCGATCAGAACAACCATGAACCGCAACAGCGCGGCGATGTTCCGTTTAGCCTCCCTGGCCGAAAGAAACGTGGCGATCTGGGTGCTCAGGATCTTCATGGATCGAGACCCATTCTTTCAGATACAAGAGCGGTTCACCAAGGAAATATTCCACTCGCGGCCGCCCGCAACCACCGCATGCATGCGGTCACCGAGGCGAAACAGCAAGAATCAGAAACGCGGTCAGGACAGGCCACTGTGCCCTTATCTGCACGCGGACCTCCTTGGCCTGCGCTACGATGCAGGCAAGCTATTGCGCGCGCGGCCGGACGTCATAAGGCGGCAGTCTGCCGGAATGAACGGCCTGAAGACGCTTGTGCGTGATCTTCATCGCCTCGATCATCTCCGGATACGGGCGGTCCATCACATCGACCAGGCCGATGTTGTAGTTCTCGCCGTCCATGCGGCCCAGCGACGGCTGGTCCACCCACTGGAACCAGCTTGACCCGATGAAGGCCGGGTGCGAGGCAGCCTGTTCGACGTAATAGCGATACGCCAGCCCGCGTTCGGCTTGGTCTCGGACCTGGACCAGGCCGGGAGCCAGACCGCGCTCGGGCACGCCAAAATGGAACTCGCCGACGATGATCGGGCGGCCGGTGACTTCATAGATCCTGTCCATCACCTTCTGGTTGACGTTGGTCGAGTAGACGTTCATCGAGTAAACGTCGAAGGCTTTCGACGCTTCCAGCATCTCGATGGGCGGCACGCCTCCGCCAAATCGCAGACCGAGGTTCAGATGGTTCGGATCATGGCGCTTGATCGCCGCATTGATCACCTCAAGGAAGCGGTTGAACGCCTTGTAGATGAACTGCTTCCGCCGTTCGGGCGTATCCCCGGCAGCCAGAAAGGCCTTGGCCTCGCGCTGGATGGCGCTGGGCGGGCGGTCGAGGATGATATCGACGACCAGCGATTCCCGGCCCTCCCAGGGCGGCTCGTTGGCGACGAAGTAGCCGAGCAGCCAGGGGTCGTCCTTGCGCGGCGCGCACTGTTCCTGCGCTTCCTTGTCGACGAGTCTCACCCACTCGTCGGAATAGACGTCGGGCATGCCCAGGTAGCCCTGGCCCATGCCCCAGCCGCGCATGTTCACCTGGTAGGCTTTGCGTTTGGCGTTCCACAACCGCTGGTCGCTCCAGTTGCCGATGGTGTTCAGCCCCCAGTCGTCCATCCGCCGGAGGGCGAGGTCGATCCAGCCGTCGGACTCGGGTCCGCCATGGCGGCGCGCCAGGTTCCAGGAGTAGAAGCCCGTGCGTGGCCTGCGCCCGAATGCCGGGTTCGGATCGGTGGGTGGCATGGCCGCCAGGTACTTCTCGCGCTCCCTGAGCCGGGAGTCGCCGCCGCCATTGCCCATGCCGGTTGAACTGGTTGAGAAAAAGAGGTGGCCTTCGGGATCGACGAACCACCAGCGGCCATCGATCTTTTCGACGCGGAAGAATCCGGTGGCTTTCACCTGCGTGTTGAGGTAACCGCCATACTTGCCGAAGCCGAAGTCGCCCTTGCCAAGCCTGGCCGCCTCGGCCGCCCACTCCTTTTTGAGCTGGTCAAGGTTCTTCACTTTGCGCGGCCAGTCGCCTGGAATCCACTGGCCGAATTCGTCGACAACGGGCAGCTTGTCGATGATCTCAGAGCCGGGATCGTCCTCGGCCAGGGTGACCGAACGGATTTCGAGCGAGGGTTTCTGGTGCGGCGCCACCATCGTTACGCCAATCTCCTGAACTGCGTTGAGCGGGCCATAGACGCCGCCGGTGCTGATCCAGAACGAGTTGCGAGGCACCTTGCCGACCGACGCCAGATCGTGACCCGAGCGGTTCGGTTGGCGGTAGTATTCCAAAGGCACGGCGGCGCGAATCCACACGCCGGGCAGGGGATGCATCTGGCGGCGCTGGACCGTCTGGCCGCTGTAGAACGTCAGCCAGAAGCGCTGCGGCGACGAGGCCCTCAGTTCCAGGACCAGGTAGTTGAATGGGGTCCAATCGGATGGCAGGTCCGCGTTAAGTTCCTTCAAAGGCCATCGCTGAGTCGCCTCTGTTCCCTCGAACACGACGCGTTGCGGGGCGGCAATCGCCGGTGATACAAGCAGGAGAGCAAAGGCGGTGGATGCGAGCGGCATACCAGTCATGCGGAGACTCCTTCGGCCATGGCCCGGTACAGGCTGAGCGCCGGGCGGCTTCCGCATCCACTATATGCAAATCAGGGCCGCCTGCGAGGCCTTGTTCGGCGGCTGGATTTGCGGCTTTCCCGGTCAGGGCATCGGGATCTTCGACGCGTTCGCGCCAAGCCAGGCATTCAGATCCTGAAGGCCGGGGTTCAGCCTGCGGGAGAGGTTGATATCGCGGACTGAAGTGAAATAATCCGAAAAGTCGCGATTGAACTGGAACATGTTGCCGAGGTCTTCCGCTCCTGGGAAGCCAAACGACCGGAACACGGCCGGTTCGACAGCGTTATACCCGATTTCGGCGCCAAGCGCTGCGCTCAGGGCTGCGGCCATCTGGGAACCGGTTAAATGTTCGCCCGCAATGCCGACCGTCTTGCCAATGAACTCGCCGCCGGCCTTGAAGATCCCGTAGGCGCACTTGCCGATGTCCTCTGCGGCGATGCCGGGCAAAGGGCGGTCGCCCATCGGGAGAGTGATGGCCAAACGGCCGTCGGGGCCTTTCTGCGGGCCGGATCCAAAGTAGATGAAATTGTCCCAGTAGAACGAGGTCAACAGGAAGGTCGTCGGCACACCCAGTTGCCGGAAGACTTCATCCGCCTCACCCTTGGCGTCGAAATGCGGGACCTTGTACTTGCCCATCAGCGTGGGCATGCGATCGTCGTCCAGGGGTACCCACTTGCGGGTGTCTTCGAGCGTGGACCAGATGACGTGCTTCAGGCCGGCCGCCTTCGCGGCGCGAGCCATGGCCGAGGCTTCGGCAAGTTCACGTTCCGGCGAGAAGTGGGCCCAAAAGAACGTGACGCAATAAGCGCCGTAAGCGCCCTGGTAGGCTTTCGTCAGGGCTGCTTCGTCGCCAATATCGCAGGCGATGACTTCGGCGCCGAGCGCTGAGAGTTCACGGGACTTTTCCGAATTCACGTCACGGGTGAGAGCGCGGACGGCGAATCCGCCCTGAGGGTCGTTCAAGATGGCGCGGACCAGTCCGCCGCCTTGCGCGCCTGTAGCGCCGGCAACAACGATGATCTTTTTCTCTGACATTGATTGCTCCTCTTCAGAGTGTACTGATTCGTACTGTTAGGAGCAGGGTGCGGAAATGTTCGGATAGGTGAGGCGCTCAAGGGCGACCAGGCGGGTCATCGCCTCCTCGTTCTTTTGGCCGCACATCTCGATGGACGGCCGCAATGAGACACAGACGGCTGGACGCTCCGGGAGTCCGAAAAGCAGGCAGCGGCCATCGGATGTGAGTTGGATGCAGCGGATGCCGGCGGGCTTGCCGCCCGGCATGCCAGGGATGGGCGATGTGATGGATGGGGCGATACAGCACGCCGCGCAGCCAATTCTGCAATCCATGTTCTCTGTCATGATACCGGGCGGCTAGAATGAAAGATCGTGCACCTGAGCGCTCCAGCGGCGGATTTCCTGAAGCGGGTCGAGGTGCGTCTGCAGGAATTGCGGCCGAAAAAGCGGATCGTGTTCCCGGAGGGCGACGATCCGCGGGTTCTTCAAGCTGCCGCGAGGTTGGCGGCAAATGACTTGTTGGAACCGGTTCTGATCACGCGGAAGACGGACGCGCCCGCCGACGGTCTGCGCCGCCACAATCCCGAGACCGACCCGGCCACACAAAAATATGCCGACTACTATCTGAAACGACGCGGCCACCGGGGCGCGACGGCGCGCGATGCCCAGGAAGCCGCCCGGCGGCCATTGGATTTCGCCGCGCTCATGGTCGCGACTGGCGACGCCGACGGATTCCTCGGCGGGGCGGCGAATTCGACCGCGGTCACTGTCCGGGCGGCCCTTCACGCCATCGGCGCTCAGAAGGGCGTCAAGACTGTATCGAGTTTCTTCGTCCTTTGCACGCCAAATGAACAGGCCGGTTGCCGCGGGCTCTTTATCGCCGCCGACTGCGCCGTGGTGATCGATCCCACGCCAAACGAACTCGCCGACATCGCCTTGATGGCCGCCGGCAGCGCCCATATGGCCTTCGAGTGCGAACCCATTGTCGGACTGCTGCCAGCATCAGACCCCGAGCGGACTGAGCAGGCGGCGCGGATCCTCCGTGCCCGGGCCCCACACCTGGATGTCCGGACGGGCGAAGATTCCATCTATCGCGCCAACGCCATCGTTTTTCCGGATCTGAACTCGGCCAACATCGTTTATAAGCTCGTCGAATGGCTCGGTGGGGCGTCGGCCTTCGGCCCCATGCTGCAAGGCATGAACAAGCCGGCCAACGATCTTTCGCGCGCCGCAACGGCCGATGAGATCTACGTCACCGGAATGATCACGGCCTTGCAGGCGCATTCCGGAGTCGCTACGTGATCATCCTGGCCGTGAACGCCGGCAGCGCGACGGTAAAGCTCCAGGTGGTTGACACCGCCACGGAGCAGCTTCTCGGCAAGACTGTGGTCGAGTGCAAGGGCATCACGCACGATGAGGCGATCGCCCGCGGGCTTGACCTGCTCCATTCGCCGCGCATCGAAGGCGTCGGCCACCGGATCGTCCATGGCGGCGACCGTTTCTCGGAAACCGTCCTGATCGACGATGAAGTGATCCGCAACATCCTGGAACTGGCCGAGGTTGCGCCGCTACACAATCCGGTGAACGTCGCTGGCATCAGAGCGTGCCTGCATCTGCTTCCTGGCATTCCGCAGGCCGCTGTCTTCGACACGGCGTTTCATTCGACGATCCCACCCGGGGCACACACCTACGCGCTGCCGCGCTACCTGGTGAACCGCTACAAGATCCGCCGCTACGGCTTTCATGGCACGTCGCACCGCTATCTCGCTCAGCGCTTCGCTGCAATCCATGGACGTCCGGCGGAGGACTTCAACCTGATCACCCTCCACTTGGGCAACGGGTGCTCGGCGTGCGCGATCGCCCGAGGCCGCTCCGTTGACACGACGATGGGCGTGACGCCGCTGGAGGGCCTGGTGATGGGAACACGATCGGGCGACATTGATCCGGCTCTGATTTACCGGTTGATGGAGTGGGAGAACTTCGACATCGCCACAATTGACCGGATGCTGAACAACAGTTCTGGCCTGCTCGGTATGTCGGGACTCTCGAACGACATGCGCGAACTGCTCGAACACGAGCGGCAAGGCGAACCCAATGCGCGCCTGGCCATTGACGTCTTCTGCTACCGCATCCGGCGCTACGTCGGCGCGTTCTATGGCATCCTCAACGGCGCCGATGCGATTGTCTTCTCGGGTGGCATCGGCGAGAACCAGCCGGCCATCCGGTCGCGCGTTTGCCGGGATCTGGATGCGTTGGGCATAGCGCTGGACGAGGCTACAAACGCCGCCTGTCAGGGTAGGGAAGCCAACCTGTCGGCCTCCGGCGCGCGCACCCGCGTCTGGGTGATCCCGACCAACGAGGAACTTCTCATTGCCCGCGACACGGCGGCGCTCATTGCTTCCAGAGGAAGCGCTCTTTGAGCAGGCGGCGTTCGAGCGAACCCAGCGCGACCTGATTGGCGTCGCGCACCGACAAGGGTTTCACTTTTTTGAACTCCTTCAAGTGGGAGTTTGACAGCGTGCCGAAGACCGGAGTGCCGTCGTTGCGGACGAAATAGACGTGGACTCCGCCAACTGTGCCGTTGCGCATCATGAGGTATTCGGCGATGCAGGCGTATTCGGCGTTTGGCGGATGCACCTTTACGTACTCGCCAAAGGCCCGGATACTGGACCGGAACATCCTGGCCTGGTTCATGCCGGCTTTGGCGGCGATGGGAGGTTTTTCGCTGGCGACGATGGCTTTGCCAAGACCGTTCTCGTTGAGCCATCCGGCGATTTCTTTGGCGGACTCCGGGTCCCACCTCGTGTTGACGGCGGGGCCGAGGTCCCGGACAACGGCGGGGTAGACGGCAATGGTGGTCGAGCCTAGCTGGTCCCTGAAACGGGCTTCGTCCTCGTCCTTCACCACACCCTGGCAGCCAGCGAGCAAGAGGCAAACCACGGCAACGTATCTCATACGGGATCCTTTCGGCCTCATTGTGCGCGCCGGCCGGGCGAATGGCGATGCCGGAAGGCTTCGGAATCGCTTCGCAAGTGCTTCGAGCCACTCGAAACGGGCCTATACTCGTGTCGTATGCGCACATTACTTGCTGTCTTCGCTTTTTGTTCCATCATGAGTGCCCAGCATCCGGCGGCCACGTTCAAGACCGCCAAGGGCAACCTGAAGCTCACCGCCATCCGCCATGCCAGTTTCATGCTTGAAGCCGGAGGACAGGTGCTTCACTGCGATCCTTGGAGCCAGGGCAACTACACAGGCGTCCCGCAGGCGGACCTCATCCTCATCACCGACACCCATGGCGACCACCTCGACCTCAAGGCCCTGGCGCTGGTCCGCAAATCGTCGTCCATTATCATCGCTTCGCCCGATGCCGCCGCAAAGATCGAAGGCGCCAGGGCGATGAAGAACGGCGAATCGACTCAAGTCGGCCCGTGGCACATCGAAGCCGTGCCGATGTACAACATAAAGCGCGGCCCGTCCGAGGGACAGGTGTTCCATGCGAAAGGCCGGGGCAACGGCTACATCATCACCTATGCCGGCTTCCGTCTCTATAACGCCGGCGACACCGAGGGCACACCGGAGATGCGGGCGCTGAAGGGCATCGACGTAGCGCTGATTCCGATGAACCTGCCTTACACGATGCCGCCGGAAGAGGCCGCCGAAGCCGTGAAGGCGTTCAGGCCGAAGGTGGCCATCCCGTTCCACTACCGGGGGTCGGACCTGTCGGTGTTTGAGAAGGCGCTGGCCGGGTCAGGCATCGAGACGCGGATTCTGGACTGGTACAAATGAAGCGATCCCAGTATGATCCGCTTTAAATGGCGCGGGTCGACTCCACGACTTCGCCGCGCAACCAGGCGAGGCAGGGGTCCGAATGGGTCCGGCCAGGCCAGACCAGCGTCAGGTGGAATTCCGGGAAGCGCACCGGCAGCGGTCGGATCGTGATAGGCAGCCATCGGGCATACATCTGCGCCAGACGTGCGGGAGCCGTCGCGATCAGGTCGCTGGCGGCGATCTGATGGAACAGCGATTGGAAGTGCGGGACCACCAAGCTGATCTTGCGGGCGTGGCCGCTGCCCGCCAGCACATTGTCCATCAGTCCAGGGCCTTCCTGGCGGTAGAAAACGGCAGCGTGGGCTTCAGCCAGGAATTGAGTCTCCGTGATAGTGCGCCCTCTCAGCCGCGGATGGCGGCGAGCTGCAACGCACACGTTGGATTCGTGCCACAGAGGCTGAGAAAGCAGTCCGGAGTGCGGCGCCGGGGCTTCTCCAAAGAAACCTATAGCGAGTTCCATCGCCCCGCTCTCCAGGTGGGAAACCGGAGCCAGAAACAGATCGGGTGTCCGGACGCAGCGCAGGGTCAGCGACGGCGCGGCGCGCCTCAAACGGCGCAGCAGGCCGGGCAGCAGCAGCGTCTCGACGTAGTCCGACAGCCCGATGGTGATTGTCCGCGATGTAGTGAGCGGGTCGAATGCGGGCGGTGGAGCGAGCATCGCGCGGACACGGTCCAGCGCCTCACGGACCTGTGGGGCAAGGCTTGCAGCCCGAGGAGTGAGCACCATTCGCGTCCCTTCACGCATCAGCAGAGGATCTTCGAGAGCGCCCCGCAACCGGGCCAGGGCGTTCGACATGGCGGGCTGGCTTAATCCAACGCGGGCCGCGGCGCGGGTGACGCTTCGCTCATCGATGAGCGCCTCCAAGGAAGTGAGCAGATTAAGGTCGAATGCTTCTATATTCATACTGTGAATACATAGTATCAGTACAATCCATTGAACGAATGTCGTCCTGGTGCGTTCAACACAGTGGAGGCAGCGACGATGCGAAAAACAAAGACTCTTGGACTCTGGGTGATGATGGCGGCGGCGGCAGCGGGGCAGACGCCTGCCGAACAGCGGCTGCGGACACTGGCTGGACTATTGGCAGATTGCGAAGAGGCCAAAGCGGCGAGATGGGTGAAGGAGAACTTCACCGAAGGGCACTTCAAATCGGCGCCGGTGGATGCAATTTCCCGCCGGCTTTGCGCCATGAGCCGTCAGGCAGGCGGCTTTGAGGTAGAACGGATCGAGACGCGCGGCGAAAACGAGATTGAGGCAGTTCTCAAGGGTAAGCAGAAGCCGGCAAGGATCTCGATGCGGCTCGGCACCGAATCCGCGCCGCCGCACTTGATCCGGGGCTGGGGTTATCAGTCGATTGCGAGCAGCGTGCCTGACAGCCTCCTGATTGCCCCGCCTGGGACCAGTGAAAAAGAGAAGATAGCTATCATCGCCAAGGCCGCAAAGACGTTGGCGGAGGATAGTAGGTTTTCAGGAACAATCCTGGTCGCCAGGGGTGGCGAGGTCCTTTACCGCGAGGCGTTCGGGAAGCGGAACAACGCCACGGGAGAGCCGAACACGCTCGACACCAAATTCCATCTCGGTTCGATGCCGAAGATGTTCACGTCGGTCGCGGTGGCCCAGTTGGTGCAGGCCGGCAAGCTGAAATACGACGAGCCGATCGCGGCCTATCTGCCCGATTACCCGAATCCCGAAGTCGCGAAGAAGGTGACGCTACACCATCTGCTGACGCACACGTCGGGACTGGGCGACTACTTCGGACCCGAGTTCGAAAAGAAGAGCGGCGAGTTGAAGAAATTGGAGGACTATTACCAGTTCTTCGCGTCGAAGCCGCTGCGATTCGAACCCGGCGCATCCTGGAGCTACTCAAACGCCGGGATGCACGTCGCCGGGATCATCGTGGAGCGAGTCTCTGGAATGAGCTACTACGACTTCGTTCAGAAAAACGTCTTCGGGAAGGCCGGCATGACGCGCAGCGGGAACGATTTCCGCTCGCAGCCGGAGCCGGGCCTGGCGGCCGGCTATACCCGCTCCGGGACCGATGACGTGCTCGATCTCGATCCCCCCACGCGAGCCAATACGACGACGCTGCCGCCGCGCGGTGGTCCGGCCGGAGGCGCCCACTCGACGCTGGCTGACCTGCACCGGTTCTCACAGGCGCTGCTGAACCACAGGCTGTTGACGGCCGAGTTCACAAAACTCATCACCACTGGAAAGGTGGACATCCCGAGGGCCGGGGGACCGAAGTATGCCTACGGCTTCGAGGACTTCACTCTAAATGGCAAGCGGGTGATCGGCCACTCTGGCGGGGCGCCTGGGATGAACGCCATTTTGCGCATGGCGCCGGAGAGCGGATATGTCGTCGCGGTGCTTTCGAATTGGGACCCGCCGGTGGCGCAGCAGCTTGGCCATAAAGCTATGGCGTTGCTGCTGAAAGAGTAGGATGCCCTGGTGGCAGGTGCAGCGGTGTGGGCGGCTAGTTGCCCGCCCGCTGCTGCTGTTTCTTCGTGCGGACGTCGCGGACAGCGTAGATGCGGCGGCCCTGGCTTTCGAAATACGTGCGCATCATCATTTCGCCCAGCAGCCCGGTGGTGAACATCATCAGTCCGGCCAGCATCAGCAATCCGCCGGCCGCGAGCAGAGGGCCGTGTTCCATGATGATCTCGTAGCCGAGTATCTTCTTGACCATCAGGAAGGCCAGGATCGCGCCGCCGATGCCTGTGGAGACCAGCCCTATGCGCCCGAAAAAGTGCATCGGCCGCGTCATGTACTTCAGCAGGAACCGGATGGTAATGATGTCCAGCAGGACGTTGAAGGTTCTGCCAATGCCGTAATGCGACGCGCCGCCGACGCGCGGCGGATTGGTGATGGGTACCTCGGCGATGCGCGCCCCATAGAAACTGGCCAGGGCCGGGATGAAGCGGTGCAGTTCTCCATAGAGGTTGACGTCCTTCAGAATCTCGGCGCGGTAGGCCTTGAACGTCGTTCCGAAGTCATGCAGCTTGATGCCCGAGACGCGCGACATCAGCCAGTTGGCGATGCGCGACGGGATCTTGCGCATCACGAAGTTGTCATTGCGCTGTTTACGCCACCCAGAAGCGATGTCATAGCCTTCGTCGATCTTGGCTAGCAGGGCGGGGAGGTCCTCCGGGGCGTGCTGAAGGTCGCCGTCCATCGACACGATCACTTTGCCCTGCGCCTCGTCGAAGCCGGCCGACAGCGCAGCGGTCTGGCCGAAATTGCGGCGCAGCCGGATGACTTTCAGCCGGGCGTCGGTCTCGACGAGATTCGCAAGCAGTTCGTAGCTGCGGTCGTTGGAGGCGTCGTCGACGAAGATGATCTCGTAGGCGCGGTCGATATCTTCGAGAACCGCCGAAAGGCGGTCATAGAGCCTCAAAATTGCGCGCTCTTCGTTGTGGATGGGGATGACGATCGAAAGCATGACGCGCGTCCGTTCTCAGGATAACAGCGCCGCAAGCCTCTCCACACAGGCGATCACGCGGTCCTCCAGTCCTGCGACAGGCTCCTGGCGCCAATAAACCGCCCTGACGCAAGCCGTGCGCGGCATCCCCGGCGTCTCGAATGCGCTCATTTCGAGAACCCCATCAATGCCGGGCCAGCGCCAGGCCACGTGACGAGGCGCGCGCCAGCCGGGCTGAAGCTCGGTGGCCGGAACGTCAAGCCAGCGTTCCCGTTTCAGCCCCGGTTCGAACCACTGCATCGCCGTTTCGCAGGACTGCGTGATGGGCGCCATGGCGGCCGCCGAGCGTTTCGCCAAGCCCTGATACTGAGCGAGGTACAGCTTCAAGTACTCGAGCGCATTAGCCCAGCCTGAGGCGATCCCAACCGCAAGTTCGTCGAAATCGCTCCCCTCCGGCAAACCGGACTGAACCAGTATGACGTTGGTCGCATCTCCAAGCGATTCGAATCGGACTTCAAGCAGGCTGGCCGAAGGACCCGCATCGAGCGACAGGATCAACTCGCGCCCCGGGTGCGAGCGAACCACGCGGGCGCCCATGGGGCGGTCGAATCCGTTGAATTGCCACACCAGTTCGTCGCCCGGCAGCGGGCCTCCGCCGGCCTGGTCGCTGAACCATTCCACGATGTATTGAGGCTCGGCCCATGCCTGCCAGGCCCGGTGTGGCGTGGCGGGGACGGCCAGCGATTGCGTGATCACCCGGCGAGTGTGTTCCAGACGGTTAAGCCTCCGCGTATCAACGATTTGTGCTATCCTAACAGTTTATCAGACATGTCCAATCCTCAGGATCCTAACACGCCTCCCGTGCCCCCCGTGCCGCCGGGCGGAGGGGTGCAGTTGCCCTTGGGCGACCGTCGCAATATCACGCCCGTGAACCTCGAAGACGAGATGCGCCAGTCGTATCTCGATTACTCCATGAGCGTCATCATCGGACGCGCCTTGCCTGATGTCCGCGACGGCATGAAGCCCGTCCACCGCCGCATCCTGTACGGCATGTCGGAGATGGGGCTGAACTACAACCGCCCGACGCGCAAGTGCGCCAAAATCGTCGGCGAAGTGATGGGCAAGTACCATCCTCATGGCGACAGTTCAGTTTACGATGCCTTGGTTCGAATGGCCCAGCCGTTTTCTCTGCGCTACCCGCTTGTGGACGGCCAGGGCAACTTCGGCTCGATCGACGCCGACCCGCCGGCGGCCATGCGCTACACCGAGGCCCGGCTGAGCCGTATCTCGACGGCCCTGCTCGAAGATATCGACAAGGATACCGTCGAGTTCCGCGCCAACTACGACGACAGCGAGCAGGAACCTGTTGTCCTGCCCACCCGCGTGCCCAATCTTCTGGTGAACGGCAGCGAGGGCATCGCCGTCGGCATGGCCACCCGCATTCCGCCGCACAACCTGACCGAGATCATTAACGCCGTCATCGCCCTGATCAAGGATCCGCACACGCCGCTGACCAAAATCATGGAAATGGTGCCCGGGCCGGACTTTCCAACCGGCGCCATCCTGCTCGGCCGGCAGGGCATCATCGACTACTTCACTAAGGGCCGCGGATCTCTCAAAATCCGCGCCAAGGCGGCCACCGAGCGCATCAGCAAGGACCGCGAGGCCATCGTCATCACCGAGATCCCTTACCAGGTGAACAAGGCGAAGCTGGTCGAACAGATTGCCCAGCTTGTCAACGAAAAACGGCTCGAAGGCATCTCCGACATCCGCGACGAAAGCGACCGCGACGGCCTGCGCGTCGTGATCGAACTGAAGCGCAACGAGCAGCCGGAGATCGTTCTCAACAACCTCTACAAGTTCACCCAGATGCAGGTGAACTTCGGCGTCATTATGCTGTCGATCGTCAACGGCCAGCCGCGCGAGCTGGGCTTGATCGACATCATCAAGCGCTTCATCGAACACAGGGTCGAAGTGGTCCGCCGGCGCACGGAATTCCTGCTCCGCAAAGCGCGCGACCGTGAGCACATCCTGCTTGGATTCCAGAAGGCGCTCCAGAACCTCGACGCGGTGATCGAAACCATCCGCGCCTGCAAAAACCCGAAGGAAGCTAAGGAAGCGCTCACCGGCGGCATGGAGTTTCCCGAGAATCCGAAACTCGAAGCCGTGCTGGAGAAGTGGTCGCCGCAATTGGTCTTCAACGGCGAAGCGGTCTCCCGATTCGACTTCACCGAACGCCAGGCGCAGGCCATTATCGAACTCCAGCTCCAGCGCCTCACCGGCATGGAGCAGCAGAAGATCCTCGACGAGCTGGCGGAGATTCAGCGCATGATCGCCGAGTATCTGGAAATCCTCGGCTCCGACCAGAAACTGCGCGGCGTCATCGTCCAGGAATTGAAAGAAGTTCAGAAGGACTTCGGCGACGCCCGCCGCACCGAGATTGTCGACGACGAGGGCGAACTGACTCTCGCCGACCTGATTCCGGACGAGGACGTCGTAGTGACGGTGACGCGCGGCGGATACCTGAAGCGCACGTCGCTGGATACCTACCGGCGGCAGTCCCGCGGCGGCAAGGGCCGCATCGGCATGGTCACGCGCTCGGAAGATGTGGTCGAGCACATGATGGTCATCAACACCCATGCCTATCTGCTTGTGTTCACTTCGCGCGGGCGCTTGTACTGGCTAAAGGTGTGGTCAATACCCGACGCTGCCGCGGCGGCCAAGGGCAAAAACATCAACGGACTTGTCAACCTCGAGCCCGACGAGACCGTGCGCGCCTTCCAGGGCGTCAACGACTTCTCCCCGGACACCTTCGTCGTCATGGCCACGCGCAACGGCGTGATCAAAAAGTGCGACCTATCGGTCTTCTCCAACCCGTCGTCGCGCGGCATTATCGCCATCGGCCTGAAAGACGACGACGAGCTGATCGAGGCTCAACTCAGCAACGGCAACAATATGATCGTGCTCGCCACCCGCGAGGGCATGGCCATCAAGTTCAAGGAGACCGACGTGCGGCCGATGGGACGCCCGGCCGCCGGCGTCACCTCGATGCGTTTCAAGGTGAAGAACGACTACATCGTAGGAATGGAAGTGGTCAACGAGGACGACTATGTTCTGTCGGTGGCCGAAAACGGTTACGGTAAACGCACCAAGGTCGCCGAATACCGCCTCCAGACCCGCGGCGGCAAGGGTGTCATCAACATGAAGTTGAAAAACAAGACCGACAAGGTCCTGGGCATCCTGGCCGTGCAGGAGGACACCGACGTGATCCTCATCACCGCCGAAGGCAAGATCATCCGGACCGACTCGGGCGATATCCGCAAGACGGGCCGCTCTGCCTCCGGCGTCAAGCTTGTCACCCTCGAAGGCGAGGACAAAGTGGCCGCCATCTGCAAGGTGGACGAAGCCGAATCGGTCGAGGAAGACAACCCGCAGGGCGACCTGCCCCTCGTCTAACCCAGACTGTTTCCAATTGAAAAGCGGCGCTCACGGGCGCCGCTTTTTCCATTGCTGGCTCTGTCTGACCCCTACTTCTCCGAGCGGCGCTTCTCATAGGCGCGATACGTTTCCGCGTAGGATTCATATCCCGGCCGGTTCATGAGACCAAACGTGAACACTTTGCCCAGCTCGACGCCCGGCTGGTCGAAGGCGTCGATGTCCAGCAACTCGCCCATGAAGGCGGTCTGGAATTCCAGCATCTGGATAAACGCGCCCACGTTCGCCGCATCCACGCGGTCCAGCGTGTAGGTGCAATTGGGCCTTCCGGCCGCAGTCAGAGCCGCTGCCGTGGCATTGCGCTCGGCGTCGATCAGTTTCCCTAGAGACTGGCCGGCCAGGTAGTCGAAGCTGTCCAGTCCCGTCCTGGTCTTGGGAATCGAGCCCGGTGTGGCCCACCGCTTGACGGCCCAGAACGAGAAGACCTTATCGTTCGGGCCCTCCATGTAGAGCTGAACCTGCGAATGCTGATCGGTGGCGCCCAACGCCGCAACCGGAGTCTGGCCAACGTTCACTGTCTTGCCCTTGCGGTTCTTGGCCTTGCCAAGCGATTCGGCCCACAGTTGCCGGAACCAGAAGGCGAGTCCCCAGAGCCGGTTTGAATACGGAAACGCGACCTGAATCGGCTTCTTGCGCAGCGTCCAGATGAGGAATTGATACAGCGCCGACCGCAACGCCACGTTGGCCGCCAGATCCTCTGACCAGCTCAGGGCGTTCATCGCCGCGGCGCCGCGGCACACCGCCTTGATGTCAAGTCCCGCCAGAGCCGCCGGCACAAGGCCGACGGGCGATAGCACAGAGAACCGCCCGCCGACGTTTTCTGGTATGTGGAACGTCGTTAGGTTGTTAGCCTTTGCGAACGTCTTCAAGTCCCCGCGTCCTTCGCTGGTCACGGCGATGGTCCGCGCCGAGGCTTTGCGGGCGCCAAGGGCCTTCTTCATCCATTCATCGACAATCAGAAACGCCGCCATGGTCTCGGCCGTCGCTCCTGACTTTGCGATCGGCACCACCACCGTGCGCGCCGGGTTCATCGACTCAAGCGCAAGCTGCATGAACTCCGGATCGACGTTGTCCAGAATCACCAGCCTCGGATTGCCCGGCGTGTGCCGCGCTTGAATGGGGTGCGGCCCGCGCAACGCGCAGTCCAGCGCCCACGCGCCCAACGCCGAACCGCCGATGCCGGCGACGCACACCGTATCGTATTTGCCGGCCAGAGAGGCCGCGGTGGCCGAAATCTGTTTCAGGACCTGAGGCTGCGATGGCAGGGCGGGGAAGCCGTAGCGGCCTTCCTCGAAGCTCTTTCGGAATCCTCCCAGCGCGGCAAGCGCCTTCGGTTGAGCGGCCTGGATTTCGGCCGGGTCGAGACCATGCTTGACGCCGGTCATCGAGGCATGGAGATTAACTGGATCGAATTGGATGGACATGGTTGAAAAATCCGAGCCTGCGGGCTCAAACCTCAAGCATATCCTGTCTTGCTATTGGCGGTTCGTGCGGCGCCAGGTGTGATACGACTGCGAAGCGTCGTCGTGCCAGCAGAGGCCTTTCCGGTCCACGAGGGAGTACAGGATGCCCATTCCCAAGGTGGCCAAGCCGAGCCATCCGATCAGCAGCCGGACCATCCTTTGCGTGAAACTTGGGCTGCGCCCGTCAAAGCCCACCAGTTCCAGCCCCACGCCTTGGAGTCCTGGAGTGACCTGGCCGGACATTGCCCACAAGGTCTTGTACAAAATCGCCACCACCAGCACCGCCGCGCCGGCGGCGGGCAGAGCCTCGGCGCCCGGAGCCCTGCCGGTCCAGGCGATCAGTCCCTGCCTTGCGACCAGCGCTGCAATCAACGAGAACAACCCCACGATGGCGGCGTCGGTCAAAGTGCCGGCCAGCAGAACCGGCCATGGCGCGCGCGAACCTTCAAACGCCGTGGCGCATTTCAATGCTGTGTTCGGTCCGGGCGTGTCGTAATCGAAGGATGCCTGAAGTTCCGAGACCCTCTTCGATGGACTCTTCCTCTTCAACTCGACGAACGCCTCGGGAGCGCGCGTTCGGGACCGGATCGGTACGTACGCCTCCATCTGCGCCACGGGACTGGATGCAGAGGAATCACTGAACAAACCCGGTTGCCGCATGGGACGCGCGCCCGCTGGGATCGACGCTCCGCCGCCTTCGTGCGTCTGCAGCCGGGGAGCCGGCGCAGGCGGGTTCTCTGGCGCGAGCTTCGGCGCCGTCGCCGTGGTCAGCACGGCGCCCTTCCCTTCGACGTGCGGGACTCGCGGGTCCAGCCGCGTCCTGCAACGCGCACACCGGTAGGCGCCGTCGTGATTGTCCTGCCCGCAGTATTCGCAATACATCGGCGCTCGCACATCCTTTCCGCGATCTCCACCGCCCGGCTCAAAGCCTTGCTTGATCGCACTTCCGGGACCGTGCTAGGTTGAGGCTTTGAGAGGCCTCCCCTGACCAAAGTCCTAGACCATCCACTCTTAAGTAACATAACCTTGTGGAAATGTCACGACATTTCTTTTGGGATCTGTTACTTCGGAGGCCTCGTTCGACTATCGCTTTTTGCGCTGCTCCCTCTGTTGCTCCTCGCACAACAGCCGGAAGGCGCCAATGAATACATCGTGAAGGCGATTCATAAGGAAGTGGACGGCTCCAAATACCGCCTTCGGGGTTCTGCATCAATCGAATCCGAAGAGATTCTTCTGGAAGCCGATGAGATCGACTACGATTCCGGAACCGGCTTGGCGGAAGCGCGTGGACACATCCATTTCCGCAACAAGATCCGCCAGGAAACCATGCGCGCCGCTCGAGCCGACTACGACATGAAGCTCCATCAGGGCACGTTTTATGAGGTGAGTGGTTCGGCTCCCGGCAAAATCGATCCCCGGCCAGGCATTCTGACAACCGGCAACCCGTTCCTGTTCAGAGGAAAATGGGCGGAACGCGAACAGGATCGTTACATCCTGCACGACGGCGAAATTACCAACTGCACCTATCCCAATCCCTCATGGGTCCTGCGCGCGCCCAAATTCGACATCGTTCCCGGTGATCGCGCCCTGGCCTACAAGGCGGTCCTCAAGGTGCAACGAATCCCGCTGCTCTATGCCCCCGTCCTGTATAAGGACCTCTCCTCCAAGGCGCGAAAGAGCGGCTTCCTCACCCCCACCATCGGCAACAGCAACCGGCGAGGCCAGATGGCCGGCCTCGGCTACTATTGGGCCATCAACCGCAGCTTCGACGCGCAATACCGCGCCCAGTACTTCACTCTCCGCGGCCTCGCCCATACGGCCGACTTCCGCGGCAAGCCCACCAGCAAGTCCGACTTCGACTTCTACATCTACGGAGTCAACGACAAAGGTCTGCCCCTCGACGATGGCACACGCCGGAAGGAAGGCGGCTTCATCATCAGCGCCACCGGAAGCATGGACTGGGGAAAGGGCTTTCAGTCCCGCGCCTTCATCAATTACTTGAGCAATTTCAAGTTTCGCCAGGCATTCACTGAAACTTTCAACGAAGCCGTCTTCTCCGAAGTGAACAGCATGTTCTACACCACCAAGAGTTGGTCGTCGTTCCACTTCCACGGCATCTTCGCCGAACAGGAGAACTTTCAGCAGGACGAGCGCAATAACAAGATCTCCATCCGCAAGCTCCCCCAGGTTGAATTTGCCTCACGCGAACGGGAAATCCGGAAAGGCTTGCCGGTTTGGATCAGTTGGGGATCCAGCTTCGGCCTCATGCGCAGAACACAACCCTTGTTCCAAACCCGGCAATTCGTCGAGAGAATCGACTTCGAGCCGCGCATTTCCACCGCCCTGAGATGGAAAGATGTCCACCTTGCGCCATGGGTGTCTGTCAGAAATACATACTATGGCTCAAGTTTCAGAGATGGAATTATTTCCGGACAAAACCTAAACCGTTTTACGAAAGAGTGGGGCGCCGATCTCACCCTGCCCAGCCTGGTCCGAATCTTCAAGGCGCCACGCTGGATGGGGCAGCAGTTGAAACACTCCATCGAACCCCGGGCCACATTCCGCTCACTGAGGGGCGTAACCGACTTCGACCGCCTGATCCGCTATGACGAGACCGAGATCCTGGTCGATACAACCGAAGTCGATATCTCCATCGCCAATCGCTTCTGGGCTAAGCGTCGCGATGGGCAAGTTGTGGACCTGCTGACTTGGGAAGTGACTCAGCGGCGCTTTTTCGACCGCGATTTCGGCGGCGCGCTTAAGTCAAACTATCGCAATGTCTTTCAGTCGACAGTTCAACTATCGGCTTATACGTTTCTTGACCGGCAGCGAGGCTACAGCCCTGTCATCTCCGTTCTGCGGGCGCAGCCCCGGCCCGGTTTCGGCTTCGAATGGCGGAGCGACTACGACCCTCTGCGTGGAAAGATCGTCAACACCAGCTTCAGCGCCGACGCCAGGCTGAACTCGTATTTCGTCTCGGCAGGGCACAACCGCGTCGCCTGCGTCCCTCTGGCGACTCCTCTTGCCGAAGGCGCCGACCCGTGCGCCGGCACCCCGCTGGCTGGCACCGTGCTGTCGCCGCCCAGCAACCAGCTCCGCGGCATGATTGGCCTCGGGCAGGAGAACAAACGCGGCTGGAACATGGGCTTCATGGCCATCTACGACTACCGGACCAACGTCATGCTGTTCGCTAATACCCAGGTGACGTATAACACGAATTGTTGCGCTTATAGTGTTCAGTACAGGCGATTTGCTGTTGGTGCAAGAAATGAAAACCAGTTCCGTGCCGCGTTGGTCATCGCCAACATCGGCAGCTTCGGAACTTTGCGCCGGCAGGAGCGCCTGTTCTAGCCGCGCCCTGGAATCCCTGACCGGACGCTGTTCTCAAGCCGGGAGTTGCCCCAGAATCGAAGCCAGCATCTCCGGAATCTCCCATACGGCCTGGTTGTCCAGCCGGGCCGCCCGCGCCCGCATCTCGCTCAACGTTGTGCCCGCCAGCATCCGCCCCGCCGCCTCCGCGATTCCGTCGAACGACCTCAGCACCAGCCCCAGCCCGTTTTCTGTCAGCCACTCGGCGTTATACCTCTCCTGCGGCAGCGTCCAGGCGTTCGAAACCGTGATCACCGGCAACCCCAGGTGAATCGCCTCGGAGATCGACCCCGGCCCCGGCTTGCCGATGAAGAAGTCCGCGGCGCGCATGTAGGACGGCACCTCGCTCGTGAATCCGACCACATGCTTCTTCATCCGCGTTTTTAACGCTTCCAGTTTCACCCGCAGCGCGTCGTTGCGTCCGGCGATGAGAATCGCCTGCATGTCGAGCCCCGACCCGTCCAGGCGCTTCAGAATCCCCAGCATGGCCTTCGATCCAAACCCGCCAAACAACACGATCGCCGTTGGCCTCTCCGGGTCGAGCCCAAGCTCGATCCGCCGCGCAGCCCGGTCAAACTCGGGCAGATCATAGAACCGCGGGTGCAGGATCATCCCTGACGCCCGGTGAACCCTCCCGGCCGGATACCCCATCTCCGAGGCCTGCTGGACGGCCTTGTCGCTTCCGCAAACCACCCATTGCTCCTGCCGCTCCATCCAGAAGTGCGGCGGGTAGTCGGCGATATCGGTCAGAACGGTCACATACGGCCGCCCCGGGCACGCCTTCGCGTACCCCTCGAACATCGCCCGGTTGAAATTCGGCACCAGCGACACCACCATGTCGGCCGGATGCCTCCTCCAATGCTCCTCCAGCAGACGAACCTGCGCCCCGTGATAGAGCCGGATCACCTGGTGCATGAACTTCAGCCCGGTCACTGAACCAAGCGTCCACCCCCGTTTCAGCATCTGGTTGTAAATTTCTTGCAGGTCGATCCGCAGGACCTTCTTGAAAACGTCAATCTGGTCCAGGATGTCCTGCAAATGAACCAGGCGGACTTCCCACGGCCGGCCCTGGCGCTCGATGGCCATCTTCAGTGCGGTCGCGGCCGCCCGGTGACCACCCCCGGCATCGAAAAACATGAAATCGAGCTTCGGCGCCATACATGGGAGCATAGCACTTCGCATTTTCCCCGTCTCCCCTTTCACCTGCCGCTAACGTATTGATCCGGCATAAGTTGCTGTGCCACTCCGCACGCGGTCTATTGTCACCGTCAATTGGCTTGAACGTCATCCAATGTTGACACTGCCCCTCTAGCCTGAGGCTTGAGAGCTGTAAGCCGAACCTGGAGGGACCTCATGGCGCCAAGCACGGTGATCCGCGTGATCGAACGCCGCGACCATCTTCTGATGTATCGCGTGCACCGCTGGCTTGCACCCCGGTGGGTCCGCGTGTGGATGATCGCCGCCACGCGCGGCGGCGATGGTTGGCTGTGGTTCGCGTTGGGCATTGTCCTGTTGGTCTTCGGAGGACGGCAGGGCAGGGAAGCGGCTCTTGAAGCCGCCCTCGCGGCTGGCGCCGGTGTCGCGCTGTTCCTGTGGCTGAAGCGTCTGACCCGCCGGAGGAGGCCGTGCGCCATTGTGCCGCACTGCTGGTCGACGCTTCTGCCACCGGACCAGTTCTCCTTCCCATCCGGCCACACCATCACCGCCTTTTCGGTTGCAGCGCCCGTGATCCATCACTTCCCCGAAGCCGGCCTCGGCGTCGCTTTCTGCGCCCTCAGCATCGCCGCCTCGCGAGTCCTTCTCGGAATGCACTTCCTCAGCGACGTCCTGGCCGGCGCCGCGCTCGGATGGGTGCTCGGCTCCTTGATGGGCGCGGCTATTTGATGGCCCGGCCCGCGACATGCGGACTGACGATCGGCAGCGGCAGCGAAAGCCGCTCGAACTCAACACTTGAAAACCCGGCTCTTGCCACCAGACCCGCCGTGTCCTGATTCGGCCGGCAACCGGCTAGCATCCCGAACACTGGCGCCCACCGGCATTGCCGCCGGTGCAACGCCGAACCCGTCTCGGCCATCACATGCTCCAGGAACAGAAACCGGCCGCCTGGCTTCAGTACCCTCCGGATCTCGCGCAAGGCCGCCTCCGGCGACCGCACCGAACAAAGTGTCAAAGTTGCCACAACTGTGTCAAAGCAGCCATCGGCGAACGGCAACCCTTCGGCCACCGCCGTTTGCCATTCCGCCTCGATCCCCGCTGCTTCGGCGGCGCGTTTCGAATATCGCCAACCAAACGAATTCGGGTCGCACCCCGTCCAGCGTATAGCTGGTGAATAAAAGGCGAAATTCGCACCTGTCCCCGCCCCGATCTCCAGCACCTCGCCCGACGCCTGGGTGAGCAGAGTTCGTTTGGTCGCGCCGGCGAGCCGGTTGTAGTGCGGCGTAAAGCGTTGCAAAAGAAAGGCGTGGATGAGGTTGCGAAACGGCACGGACTCTTCCAGAATACAGGTGTCGCCGTCGTTGCGAGGCGGCCGCCCACACCCACATTGACGTGGGGGTAGTTTCGTGTGTCACAGTGGGCAGGGAAGCGGCTCCATGTTGAGACACCTTTTCCTTTTTCTCTCGCGCCGCCGGGCGCTGCGCCGGTGGATGGAAACCTCGTCGATGCCACGGGCCATGGTCCGGCGCTTCATCGCCGGCCAGACGTTGGATGACGCAATTCGCGTCTGCCGCAACCTTGCAGCCACGGGCTACCTCAGCACACTCGATCACCTCGGCGAAAACGTCATGACCAAGGCCGAGGCGATCGAGTCGCGCGACGCCATGCTGGCTGCGCTGGACGGGTTGAAAGCGGCCGGCCTCGCCTCCAGCGTCTCGGTGAAACTGACCCAGTTCGGCCTGGATCTCTCACAGGATCTCTGTCTCGATCTGGTCGGCGCGCTGGCAGCTAGGGCGCGCGCCAACGGAACCAGGGTCGAGGTCGACATGGAGTCGACTGAATATACCAGCGCCACTCTTGATGTGGTGGAACAGCTTCAAAAGCAGTATGGCTGCATTCGTGCTGTCTTGCAGGCCTATCTGTTCAGGACGGAAAAGGACGCTCAACGGCTCTGCCGCGCCGGACTTCCGGTTCGTTTGTGCAAGGGCGCCTACGACGAAAGCGGCGATGTGGCATACCTCGACAAGGCTGATGTCGACAAAAGCTACCTTAGGCTGGCTAAGCTGCTGCTAGACGAAGGAGTCCAGGCGGCCATCGCCACGCACGACCCCAAGATGATCGATGGAGTGCTGGCCCATGCCCGCCAAACCGGCCGCAAGCCCGAGGACTTCGAGTTCCAGATGCTCTATGGCGTCCGGCGTGACCTTCAGGAGCGCTTGGCAGGAGAAGGCTGGCGCGTCCGGCTGTACATCCCGTATGGTGTCGCCTGGTATCCCTATTTCATGCGCCGGCTTGCAGAGCGCCCCGCGAACGTGCTTTTCATTGCCAAAAACCTTTTACGGCGCTAATCGAACCGGATCCGCAACTCTCTCCGCCCGGCCGGCGTCTAATGGGTATGCGGCGAACTGCGGCGCTGGCGCTGAAGTATTGGGGGTATTTCGCGGCCAAGATCCTGGTGATCGGCGGCTTCATGTGGCTGCTTTGGGCGGTTCTGAAGGCGACCCTGCCAGAGCCCGATTACTTTCTCCGGCACCGCGTAGCGCCATTCGCGCAGGACCTTACCTGGACGCTGATCATCCTGGTCTACTGCCTGTTCGGGGCTGGACTTGTCTGGCTGGCCGTGGCCGACCAGCGGCAACGCTGCAAGGTCTGCCTGCGGCGGTTGCGAATGCCGGTGGAACGCGGCAACTGGAGTCTCACTGTCATCTTGAGCCCTCCCGAGATGGAACGGATCTGTCCCTACGGCCATGGCACTCTGGCCGAGCCCCAGGCGCACCTGTCGACGAGCCAGGATGCAGTCTGGACGGAACATGACGACGACATCTGGAGGGAACTGACAGGCGCCAAGCGGCCCGGTCAGTGATGCCCCCATGCGACAATAGCGGAGAAGGAAGTCGCTAAAAGGATTGCGTGTACAGATTCCCAAACGGGCGTTTCTGACGCGGTTGATGTTCAGCCGGGCGGGCAGAATCGCATGCGGTGTGATGGCCTTTGTCCTGCTTTTGGCCGGCGGCGCGTTCACCTATCTCTGGATTCACTACAGCCGGATCGTCGATCAGAAGCTCAAGGAAGGGCCATTCGCCCGGACGGCCATGCTGTATGCGGCGCCGGAACCGCTCAGCGTGGGCGACCGCCTGAGCGAAGCTGAGTTGGTCGAAGCGCTGAAACTCCGGGGCTATACCGAGTCCCGCTCCAACCGCATGGGCTGGTACCACGTCCGGACCGACGCCGTCGAGTTCTTCCCCGGCATCGACGCCTATGCCCGCAGCGAACCGGCGGTGGTGTTCATCCAGGACGGCGTGGTCACGCGCATTGTTTCCAGCCGGGACCACACCGAACGCTACCAGATCAATCTCGAACCCGAACTGTTCACGAACCTCTTTGACCGGTCGCGGCAAAAACGGCGCCTCATCCGGTTCGCCGACATCCCCAAAGTGCTGGTCAACGCGATCCTGTCGGCCGAGGACAAGCGGTTCTTCTCCCACGCCGGTTTCGATCCGGTCCGCCTGTTGAGAACCGTTTACGTCGATGTGACGCAAAACCGGCGCTATGGCGCGTCGACCATCAGCATGCAATTGGCCCGCACCTTCTGGCTGGATCAGGCGAAGACGCCGAAGCGGAAGGCGATCGAGGCGCTGATCACGCTGCAAATCGAGCAGAAGCTGACCAAGGAAGAGATCTTCGAATACTACGTCAACTCCGTCGATCTGGGCATGCGTAGAAGCTTCGCCGTCCGCGGGTTCGGCGAGGCGGCGCAGGTGTACCTGGGCAAGGATGTCCGCCAATTGACGGTCGAGGAGGCGGCGCTGCTGGCAGGCTTGATCCAGAGGCCGAACTACCTGAACCCGTACCGGCATCCAGAGCGGGCGCTCACGCGGCGCAATATCGTTCTGAGTCTGATGCGGGAAAACGATTTCATCACCGAGGTGGAGTATCAAAAGGCGGTCAACACGCCGCTGAGATTGGCGGAGGGCGGCGTGGAATCCACCGACGCGCCCTACTTTGTGGATCTCATCCACGATACGTTGCAGGATCAGTTCCAGAACATTGATTTCCAGGCCGAGTCCTACCGCGTCTACACGACCGTCGACATGAAACTGCAGCGCGACGCCGTGACCGCGATACAGAACGGAATGAAGGAAGTGGACGAACAATTGGCGCGCCGCAAGCGGAAGTACCCGCGTGCGCAGGTAGCGCTGGTGGCGATGGATCCGCGTACCGGAGAGGTGAAAGCGCTGGTAGGCGGCCGGAGCTACGGCGAAAGCCAGTTGAACCGGGCCCTCGCCAAACGCCAGCCTGGATCGATCTTCAAGCCCTTCGTCTACGCTTCGGCTCTCAGGAGCGTGCTGGATGGTTCCTCGAACCCGATTACGCCGGTATCGACGGTCACCGACGAACCCACCACGTTCTATTTCGATGACAAGACCTATGAGCCGAACAACTTCAAGATGGAGTTTCATGGCACGGTGACGCTGCGCCAGGCGCTGGCGAAATCGATGAACATCCCAACGGTGAAGTTCGCCGAGATGGCAGGCTACGAGAACGTGGCGGACCTGGCGCGGCAGGCGGGCTTGGGCGGGGTTCGCGGCACGCCAGCGCTGGCCTTGGGCGCCTACGAGGTGACCCCGCTCGACATGGCCGGGGCTTACACGGTTTTTACCAACGGCGGCGTTTTTGCCAAACCAAATTACATCCGGGAGATCCGTTCGGAGTCAGGGGGGCAGATCTTCGAACACAAGCCACACACAAGGCAAGTGCTCGATCCGCGGATCAGCTATATGGTCGTGGACCTGATGCAGGAGGTGCTGCGCAGCGGCACCGGGGCGGGGGCCCGCAGCCGCGGCTTTCTGTTGCCGGCGGCGGGCAAGACGGGCACGTCGCACGACGCCTGGTTCGCTGGTTTCACGACCAAATTGCTTTGTGTGGTCTGGGTCGGTTTCGACGACAATCAAGAACTGCCGCTGGAGGGCTCGAAAGCGGCGCTGCCGATCTGGACCGAGTTCATGAAGCGGGCGCACCAGTATCGGGAATACCGTGGAGTGCAGTACTTCCAGCCGCCGGATGGAATCACCACGGTGGACATCGATCCGCTGACCGGCCAGTTGGCCACGGCAGGTTGTCCCAATCCCCGGGCCGAAGTGTTCGTCACCGGCACTCAGCCGGTCGAGTTCTGCCGGCTGCATGGGGGCTCCGGGCAAAGGACGCAAATCGCGGCGTGGGACTCGGATGAGACGCCCGCCCCTGGGACGGCGGTGGGGGCAAGTCCAGCGTCGCCAAGAAGGAGCCGTGCCCCTGTTGCCTCGCCGGTCGAGACAAGCGCGCCCCAGCCTAGAGCCGAGCCAGAGGAGAAGAAGGGTTTTTGGGGGCGGATTCGGGCTATATTTAGGTAAAGAAGATTGGCATGGGAGGTGGCGCATGCGGTGGCGAATGGCTGTTGTATCCGCTCTCCTGATCGCGGCGCCGGCGGCCGGATTCGATGTAGGGGGGCAGCAAGCAGGTGCGGGTGCGGGCGTTCCAAGCGCAGCGCAAAAAGCTCAACCTGAACTGGACGATGAGGCGCGCGGCGACATCTTCATGGCGCGCAAGATGTACCGCGAGGCCGCCGAACAATACGCTCGAATCAAGCCCCAAACCGCGATCACTCTGAACAAGACTGGCATTGCCTACCACCAGATGGGCGATCTCGATATGGCGAAACGCCACTACGAGCGGTCGATCAAGATGAACAAAAAGTATGCGGAGGCGCTGAACAATCTAGGCGCGGTATGGTATGCGAAAAAGAGCTACCGGCGCGCGGTGAACTATTACAGGAAAGCGCTGCAACTCTATCCGAAATCCGCTTCGATGCACTCTAACCTGGGAACGGCGCTGTTTGCGAGGAAGAAGTACGCCGAAGCCGCCCAGGAGTATCAGATCGCCGTGGATCTGGACCCTGACGTGTTCGAGCACCGGTCAACCCAGGGGGTTTTGCTCCAGGAGCGGACAGTCGAGGAGCGGGCGAAGTTTAACTTCTACCTGGCCAAGACTTACTCCAAAGCCGGCATGGCCGACAGGGCGCTTCTGTGCATCAGAAAGGCTCTTGAGTTCGGCTTCAAGGACAAAGCCAAGTTTATGGAAGATAAGGATTTCGAGCCGATCCGGCAGTTGCCTGAGTTTGCCGAGCTGATGAAGTTGGAGCCACGTGTACTTTAAGCGGCTGGCGGCGGTATTCTTGGCCGGGGTGGGCCTGTTCTGCGCCGGCTGCGGGAAGACTGGGAACGTCGAGCAAGCGGGAAAGCAGGCTGGGCCCATCCGGGTGGCGATTCTGCCATTCGACGATCAGCGTGGGGACGCTGCCGAGACACGGCCGGCGGCGGTACTGCCGGTCGCCATCGCACGACAGTTTGCGAACCAGCAACAACTCACGGTACGCACAGCCGATTCGGCGCCGGACGCTCTGCATGCGGGCGCGACGCATCTGGTCCACGCGAGACTCGGCGGCAACGTGTCTAACGTCGAGCTGCTGCTTGAAGTGGAGACCGTGGCCGAAAGGAAGATCAAGCCGCTCGGCGCGGTCAGAGCGGGCGGCGGCAAGTGGTTGCAGGCGGCGGTCCAGGCGGCCAACAAGATCAAATCGGCAATCGCGCCCGGCGCGGGCGCCTTGGCCGCGCCAGGGGTGAACGGAGAGCAAGCGCTAGCTTTGCTTGGCCAAGCCCTGGCAGGGCGGCCGGATGCGCCCGGCGATCTGGATGCCGTTGAAATGGCGCACCCGGACTGTGGCTGGTGTTGGGAAGCGTCCTCGGAACGGCTTCTGAGGAAAGGCGACCGGGAGGGTGCGCTGGCGTTGCTCAGGCGGAGCCGTTCGGCGCAAGGTGTCGACGAGATTTCGCGGGCGAGGCTGGAGTTGCTTGAGTCAGGGCTCTCGGGCGACCAGGCGATGCGGGCGCAGGCGCTCGAAAGACTGTCTCGCTTGACGCCGGGCAACATTGAAGTTCTGAGCGAACTGGCGTCCAGGGCGACCCGCGAGAAGAGATGGGAGGATGCGGTTCATGCCTGGAAACGCGTACTGGCGGCCGATCCGGCAAATCCGAACGCGCTAAATCAGTTGGGTTATGTCGAGGCATGGCAGGGCAGATTTGATGAGGGGCTGAAGTGGCTGAATCTCTATGAGGCAGGCAGCCCAGGATCGGCCAACGCGGCCGATTCAAAGGGCGAAGTCTTGGTGATGGCCGGCAGGTTTTCCGAAGCCGAGCAGTCCTTCGTGTGGTCCTACGAAAAAGACCCGGACTTCAACGCGGGAGCGGCCATGGAGAAGGCCGCTCTAGCCTGCTGGTTAAGGGGAGACGAGAATGCGGCGCGAACGAGACTCGACGCGTATCTGAAGGACCGTTCCGCACGGGGCGATCCGCTTGTGGAATGGCGGCGAGCGCGTTGGCTGTACCTCACGGGCAAGACAGAACAGGCCCGGCGATTGCTGGATTCGGTTCTCCGTGGCGGGGCGCCACCTGCCCAGGCGTTTGCTCAGGCATCGCTTGCCTTGTGGTCTTTCGAGGCGGGGGATGGGGCAGCGGCTGCCTTGCATTTGGCTGGTCTGGCAAGGATCCAGCACCCAGCAGCGGCGCGGCTGCTGCCGCTGGCCGCCTCAATAGTGAATCCCGGGGCGATGCAAAAGCCGCCGGAGAAGTTCAACGAGGGCATCACGGCGCTAATGAGAGGGGAGCCCGTCAAGGCGATCGAAGCGTTGAAGGCGGCTGTCCGGACTTCGGAGCCAGGCGAGGAGTGGCTGGCTCGCGAATTGCTGGCATGGGCATACGTGCTTCAGGGCGATCCGGCAGCCGCCGGTGAACTCACCATCCGCGGGTGGCCCATTCCCGCAACGTTGGAAGGACAGGTCACCGACTTTCTGGTGTATCCGAACCTTTTCTATGTCAGAGCGAAGGTAGCCTTACATAAGGGCGACAGCGCGGCGGCTGGAAAGCTGTTTGAACTCTACCTGAAGTCGGCTGGAACGAGGCCTGGCGTGGGTCCCAGAATTGAAGAGGCGCGGCGGGCGGTCAGGTTGTAATGATTCAAGCGGGAATGACCTTCTGAGTCAGGGGAGATATGTTGAGATGGTGAAACCGGTGGAGATCACGCAGCTTGGAGTGCCCGGCTTCCGGTCGCCGTTCGCCGATGACGCCCACGAGGCGCTGGGATTGGCACGATTCAAGTCGGACACTGATTGCGTCCCGCTCCATTTAGCGCATTACGGTGGGCAGCCTCCGGCCGGGCAGGTGTATTTCGAGGCGGCTGGTCCGCGCGAGAGGATCTATTTCGATCCGGCCAGGACCAAGGCCGGGATCGTGACCTGCGGAGGACTTTGTCCAGGGTTGAACAATGTCATCCGTTCGATCTTCCTGGAACTTCATTACCACTATGGTGTGCACGACGTTCTCGGTTTCCAATATGGGTATCACGGGTTGAATCCGGAGTCAGGCTACGCTCCCGTAACGCTAAACCTCGAGTTCGTTTCCGACATTCATGAGTCGGGCGGCACTGTGCTCGGCACTTCGCGAGGACCGCAGGATCCGCGGGTGATGGTGAGTTATTTGAAGGAACTCGGCGTCTCTGTGTTGTTTACGATAGGCGGGGACGGTACGCAGCGGGGGGCGCTCGCTATCCACCAGGAGGCTGTCCGCCAGAACTATCCGCTGTCGGTTGTGGGGGTGCCCAAGACCATCGACAACGATATCCAATATGTCAGCCGCACGTTCGGCTTCAATACGGCCGTTGAGGAGGCTCACGACGTGATTGACAGCGCGCACAACGAGGCGCGGGCGGTGGTCAACGGTGTCGGGCTGGTAAAGCTGATGGGCCGTGATTCAGGCTTCATCGCGGCGGCTGCGGCGCTGGCTAGCGGCGAGGTGAACTACGTCCTGATTCCCGAGATCCCCTTCGACCTTGAGGGCCCCCGGGGGCTACTCTCCGTACTTGAGGAACGCTTGGCGCGAAAACGCCATGCCGTGATCGTAGCTGCTGAAGGTGCGGGACAGAATCTGATTCAAAGTGAATCTATTCGTAAGGATGCGTCGGGCAACATACTTCACGCCGATGTTGGAGTTTTCCTTCGTGACCGAATCCGGCAGCATTTTACGGCCCTCCGGCAACCGATCAATGTCCGATACATCGATCCCAGCTACTTGATTCGTGGCCGGGTGGCCAACACTGAAGATGCGGTTCTCTGCGACCGATTGGCTCGCCACGCGGTCCACGCTGGCATGGCAGGCAAGTCCGGACTGGTGATCGGACTGCTCCACGAACGCTTCATCCACGTTCCCGTGGCAATGGCGACAGATGGCCGCAAAAAGATCGAACCATCCAGTTCACTCTGGAATGCGGTACTGGCCGCCACCGGCCAGCCGCTGTCGTTGTTGAACCCTAGGTCTTAGAGTTTCATTGTTACCGTCAGATTTCTGCCCGGGCGGGTCCCAGCGCCGGTCGGTACGCTCAGTACATCAAGCGTAATCTCCGATCCCGCCAACAGCCGCCCTAGCGCCGCGCCGCTGACAACCGGGCTCATCCGGCTCCCGTCGGCGATTGTCAAATCGCTGTACGCCAAGCCGTTGACGCGAATTCTAGCCACAATATTGCCTCCAACTGGCGCTTCAGCCACTGTCGCCCTAATCTCCGCCACCGACCGGTTCACGTCCACGGTCAGCGGAGGCGCCACTGACGTTTCCAATGCGAGATCACCCTCCACCTGGATTACGAACTGTCCGCCAGCGAATGTCCGGAGCCCTCTGTCGGCCAGGCCTGTGTAACAGGCGATCCCCGTAGGGCTGTCGCCAATCCTGTTTGTCACATAAAACTCGGCCGCCGCAATCCGCGCGTTCTTCAGCGTGATTGGAAGTGCATAGCTGCCGCTGGCGTTGCTTCCGAAGAATGATCTCTGGAACGGGGCCACCACCACAAGCCTCCTCAGCGTCTCCACTTCTGTTCCCATCGGGTGCGCCGCCGCCATGCTGTAGAGTACGCCCCGCTCGACCCTGAGCAATTGCCCGTCAAGAGTCACCTCGATCACTCGCATGACCTCTCGTTCGGCCTGCAACAGGTCGCCCACCACGGCGTTGGATGCCGGATCCACCGAAATCCACTCATCCACCGCCGTCACCGCTCCGGTCAGATCGGCGGACTCTGATTCGGCCGACTCGTCTGCATAGCGGACCACAAGCGTGCCCGACGCGATGGTCGACGTGTTCTCCAAGGACTCGAACCCGATCCCCGTGAGCCATAACTCGCCCGGTTTCTCCACTGAAAGCGAAAACGCCGGTTCCGGCGGAGTATCCATGTCACTTCCCGCTTCGCCGCCAATGCGATAGCGATGCAACGGGCTTAATTCAGCGTCCGTCTCGCTGTCGAGCACGTTCGCGGCCCGGCCACTGATCTGCACCATGGCGCCCGGCCGGTTCGGAACCTCGAATTGCGCTTGATCCGTCCTGGTTGCCGCCCCGAACCGCCACGCCGCCTCCGCCACGACAAACTGGCTCGTCCCGTCCGGTACAGTCGTCCAGGGCGTTTGCAGTTCGAACGTGGTTCCATCGTGACTCAGCACCACGCGCTCCTGGCCCTCTCCCCGTCCTTGGGTGATCCGCACGACCGCAGATCTGAATTCGTTCGCCGTCATCGCTAGCCCCGCGCCTGACAGCGTCGTCGCACCGGCTGATGCCACCCCCGTTTCTGGCATCAGTTCCATGCGCCAATAGAAGTTCGCGTGATCGAAGTTCACATCCACGGGCAACGCGCACTCGGCCGTGAAGCCCGGATCGGTGAACTCCTCCGTCCCTCCGTTGGCGCTCGCGATCCGCAGTAACCGGGAAGGGCTCGCTCCGCGGTAAATCCGAAACCCCGCCGTGCCTGGCGCAAAGCCAAGCTCTCTAAGCGTCACCCGGTTCTCCCCGCCAGCTGGCACCGAAGCACGTACGGTAAAACTCAGCTCCGTCTCCCGTCCGTTCCCGTCAAGTGCGCTGACCGCATAGTAGTAACTTTTGCCGCCAGGCAGCACTCCGCCCGCTGTTTCCACAAGTGGTGTCAGCCCCACGATCGGGATCGACGCCGGCGACGCTTCAGACAGCTCCGGCCTCGTGTACCTGACCTTTAGGCGAACCGCCGTGCCTCCATCGTCGGCGAGGTCTTCCTCAATCTCAAACAACGCCCTTCCGTGCTCGTCCAGACTCACGCCCGTGATCGGCCTCGGCACAAGCCCCCACCGCCCGTTTGTCCTACGCCTTTGCTCACCTTCCTGCCAGCCCGCTGCCAGCAGCTCGTACCATTCATCGTGATGCCTCTGCGCGGTGATTCGCGCAGTCATGTAGTTCTCGCTGGGCGCAATCTTCGTAATGCGGAACGGAGCACGTACCAGGCCCTCTTTCATGTAAGTCAGGCTGATGATGTCGCCCGGCCGCAGCCCCAGCGCATGCGGACCAGTATCAAACTCTGCATACATGTTCCCCTTGATGGACTTCATCAACAGAAACCGAGTTACCCGCGCCGCCTGGTCAAAATGCGGCAGTCCCAACGCCGGGACTGGTGCGGCCAATTCCTGTCCAGCGGCCACAACGTCGTCCAGATCCAGCAGCGACACGCTGTCCTGCTGGTATTCGTTGAAGCTGTTCTGGAACTCCACGCTCCACCGGTTCGGGCTCTCTGCCGTCGACCTCGCCCACAGCCTGATCGCCGGCGCGCCGTCTGTCCTTCTTAGAATGCCCGTCGTTCCATTCGTCCCGTCGCCAAACTCGTAGGCCGGCCATCCGCCGCCAAGCGTTTCGGTCGAGTTCGAGTATTCCGGCTTCTGCGTCTGCTGCCTCGCAAGAGTGTCCTCAGGGGTCAGTTGCAGCTTGCCGTCCGCTCCGAATGTCAACATCAGCGCGGCGCTCGTCCGGATACCTCGAACGACGTCGGCCGCACTCCTGCGCTTTAGCAGAGCCAGGTTCACCTCGAACTTCGGCGCGGTTCTCGTATTCCCGAACGCGTCCTTGACTTCGATCAACTCGTCACAGTGCATTGCCGAAGACGTAAAGCTCGCGATGTTCAACTCGTCCAGTTTCCACCCCGACCGTCTCAACACGTCCAACAGTATCCACGCCGGATTCCTTGTGAACGCCTTTCCCAAGGGTGTGCCGTCCACGCCGTACCGGTCGAGTTTCAGACCATCAGCTAGCACCTCGATCTTCGGGATGTTCGATCCGTCGTTCAGCTTGTTCGGGATCGCTACGGCCAGGATGGCCATGCTCCCGTGCGGGTCGCCCAGCGGCAGGCCCGAGCCGTCAACGAAGTTCAGATTGAACCCCCCGTTGCGTCCGCCCAGGCTGACGACGTTGTACCAGCCCGTCGCCCCCATGTCCTTGCCCATTTCGCCTGCCGGGATCTCCACCCCGCTCGCGGCGACCCTGTGCACGGCTTCCATCTCGCCACTGCCCAGCAGCACCTCGCAATGCGTCAGGTTCCCGTCGCTCCGCGTGTACACCACAGGCGGTTGGTACCAGTTGGTTCCGTACACCAGCGGTACAGCGTCGTTCGACTTGGCCCGGTTGTCCAACGCTTCGCTGAGCGCCGCATCCTTCTCGCCATAACCCCTCACCATCACGCTCGGTGGTAGAAACTGGAATCCGCCGAACCGCGCCGTTGACCTGTTCTCCACATCCTTGTCGAACATCCCTCGCGCCTGGCAGTCGGCCTTGGTGTACGCGCACGTCGTGTATGGCCCGTCTGCACCGATGCTCCCGATCCCATCGGGCGCATCCGGCGAATACCCGCACCCATAGAACGGCGAGTGGCTCCCCTCCGCGCCGCCGTTGGCTGCCTCTTCCCGCTGCGCCTGAGTTGACGGAAACGCCCACGGACACCTCGACTGCACTCGCAATTGCGGCAGAATCACCCTTTGGAGGCTCAGACGGCTGGTAAAACTCAGCCGCGCAAACGTTTCCGACAACTCCTCCGCCGGGTTCGCCGCCCCCAGAAACACCGTCAACGGATCTGTTACCGCCGAACCCGTTTCCACATCGACGAATGCGATCCGCGCCCTGAGCTTCGCCGCCTTCCACCCCACAGTCCGCTCTATTTGCGAAACGTAGCCGTCCACGTTGTCCAGCGTCAGCACGAACCGTCCTGCAGCGTCCACGCCGTCCTCCGACCCGGCCCGCAACTCAAACGCGTTGTGCTTCAAAACTCTCGCTTCGTAGCTTTCCCCACCCGCTGCTACTGCGTGCGTTGCCCACCGTTCTGTTCGGCCGTCCGTCAGCGTGCAGTCAAACAGCATCACCGGTGTCTCCGGCGTCTCCGACCGTTTCATTTCGTGGATGTTCGCCATCTCTCACTCCTCCCACGGGCTTACGATGCGCACGTCGCACGCGTACAGGCCGGGCGCTTCGGCCCTGAAGTTCAGTTCTTCGCTGCCGAAGCGCGCTCTCGGATACAGCCCTCCCCGTCCCCGGTTCCGCTTGTACTCCGACGGTGCCAACTGTACCTCCGCCTGCGGGCCGAAGACCTCCACTGTTCCGCCTGGCGGTACGGCGATGTTGAACTGCACGGGGCTTGTTCCTGCCACTCCGCTCACCCACGCCCGCTGCCACTTGTTTTCCAATTGCACGGTCCGCTCCAAACTGCCAATGGTCAATCGGACCGTGCTCCCCTCTGCCGCCTTTACCCATGCGCTGAGGCAGTAGTTCATGCCCGCCGGAACCGCCAGCGATTGCGCCACCCCGCTCCAGACGGCGCCTAGGTTTGTTACGCTGGCCGCCTCCTGCTCGCCTTCGGGTCCAACCTGGCGCGCGGTCACCACCGCGCCCGGCCCTATCTCCCACAAGGTCCCCGCCAGATCGTCCGTCCCGGACAGCAGATTCGCCGACGGATCAACGAACGTGAAATTCCGGCGTCTTCCCTCGCTCGCTTGAAATAATGCTTGGATCGCATCCGCCTCGCTTTCGCTCAACCCCGTCAACGCCAGGTCCCATCCCAACTCGCTCCCCGCTCCGTCAAACGCCGCTCGCCGGCGGCCACCCGGCGTCTCGCTCTCCAACGTCCGTAGCTGCAACGTGCGCCGCATCGGATACTGCCCCACGCACCCGCTCTCGAGTTGTGGAAAATGCGCCATCTCAGTCAATCTCCTCGACGATTCTCAACTCTGTGCGCCCGTCCCCCAGGGCCTCAAGGCCAACCTCAAACTCAGCGCCCTCGATTCTGCACTTCTCGTACCTCACGCCGGTCCTCGGATCCGTGAATGCGAACGTGCCCGCCCCGCCTCTCACCGCCCCCACGAACTCGACCAACGCCGCCAACTCCCCTTCGTCCAGCCGTTCCAGTCGCACCATCCAGCGCTTCCGCCCGCGCTGTATCTTCACCGCCTGCTCGCTGCCGTCCACGTACCGCATCACCCGCGTCCGCGTCCTGTGACCGCACTCCAGGCCGTCCTGAGCCAGCGCCCCTGTCTTGAGTCGAGGAAACTCCGTCATCTCCGGTTCCTCACCCCTCTCGCATCACATCGCCGAGCCCGTGGCTCTCAAGCAGCGCTTGTCTGACAGCCGACGCGATCTCGTCCCGGTGATCCAGAAACGACCGGCTGTCGATCGCCTGCACCTGAACGACAACCGGCGCTTGCCCCCGGCCGTTCACAGCCCTCGGCATACCGTTTGCCGAATAGTCAATCTCGCCTATGCTCCAGCCCGTGGGCTCGCTGACGCCGCCCTGATAACGGACTGCGTCCGGCCTCTCGATCTTGGTTAGAGTCTGAACCGCTTCTTCGCTGCCCCAGCCACCAAACATCTTCATTAGCCCGGCCACGATCGGATTCAGATTCGCCATCGCTCCAAGCAATCCTGTCGACGGCTTCGTGTTCTGTGCAATCGTGCTTGCCGCGCTCTCTACCGTAGAGCCAGAACTCGTCTTCGAGACCGCCGTTGACGCCGTCACGCTCGCTTTCGTCAAATCGGGCGCCACTCCCGTCCCCGCCGCTGCCAGATTCAGTCCGCTCGCATACCCTGCCTGCGCCGCTGACGCCGCCAGTCTGCTTGCCAGTTCCTCTAGCTTCCGCTGGCTCTCCGTCTCACCGTCTTTCAAGCTCATGCGTCTCCTTCTCCATTTCCGCGTTCAGTAGCGCCAGCGCTTCGGCATCCCGCGCGCTCAGCTCTCCCCCGCTCCGCGTGTGCCGCCAAACCGCCCACCACTCCAGCCACGCCTCGCTTTCGGCGCTGATCTCGCTTCTCGGGCATCGCTCCGACAGCGCGCCCTTCCGCGCCCACACCACCTTCGCCGCCTGCCCATCCAAAGCCCCCGCCGGCAGCCACCCGCACCGTCTCCGCTTCTCCAGCCCTTGCCGCCTGCATGTCTCGCACTCCCACCCGGCTGGATTCGAAAGGGCGAAGTGAAAGGCGAGCCTCAGTTTTTTCTTTCTTGTTCCGTCAGTTGGCAGTCGCGCCGGATCTGCTCCGCGATCTCACGGCACAGCTCCTCCGGACCCGCCTCGATCAGGTTTCGTACACTCGCTGGCTCGCCATCGATCGTCAGCCCCTCAATCTCCAGCAGCCCCCAGTCCAGCAGCATCCGGTCCGTCTCCACGGCCAGCAACGACCCTTCCATCTGCTCTTCGGCCTCGCCCGACGCTGCGTGAAACCTCGCCTGGTTCAGCATCGTTCTCACGCGGCTCGTTAAGTCCCTTCGCCTCGCCAGTGTCATCTTCACGGTCTTGAACCGGATGCCAGGAATGCTGGCTGATTCCCGCCACTGCGCGCTCGCCCACTCCACGGTGTCACCCGAACACGACATAGATCTCGTCCTCGGCCGTGCCCTGCGCCCTTGATGCCTTGAACCGCCACCTCAACCGGTTTTCGTCGTCGACGAATTCTGGCACCTCCGGGACAAAGCTCTTCACATAGACACCGCACAACTCGCCCTCGACCTCGCCAAGTTGCATGAAACAGGGCACCGGCGATCGTTGTCGCGCCGCCTGGTACAGCTCGTTGAACGACGCATCGTCCCTGCTGTACAGCTCAAACTCCACCGACACCTCCCGCTCGCCCGCAACTAGGCACCTCGGATCGATCATCCCGAATTCGTTCCGCCTCGTCTCCAGATTGTTGTCCACCGTGATCTGCGCCGAAGTTACCGTATGGAACCTCGACGGCCCCAATCCTACCCACGCCTGTCCTAGATGTCCGGGTACCGGCGAGTAAATGAGTTCGCTCACGGTCGGCTCCATCGGAAACTGCGTCAATCCCCCTTGACCTGACTCGAAACTCGCGCTGTCCAGCAGATCCGCCGCGATGCCTTCAAACCCGATTTCGTGGAAATCGCCGTTCACCCGGATCTCCATCTTGTCCACCGCCGTACCTCTCAACAGCCGTTGAACGCTCGCCTCGGGACTCCAGTAGTCATACAGCGACACGCTCGGTAGCTGTTTCGCCGGCCCGAAGCTCACCGTCGCACCCAGCATCGAACCTGCTCCTGGCGTCGTTGTGAACGGCGCCGCCACTACGATCGTCTGGGCGTCCGCCACCGCGGCCACGGCCCGGATCTCCCCTCCGAACGTGACGGCCATGCCTTCGCCCAGTCCATGATTCGTCGCCGTCGTGATCGATGTCCCGCTCGCTGACGCCACTTGCAAAGGCGCCGACGCCCGCGGCTCGCCACCCAGCGCCGCGCGGATCATCGGCCCGTATCCCGGCGCCTCTCCCGCGTTCTCCCGGCTCACCAGGTAGGTCTCCAGCGTGAACCTTGTCCGCCGTCGCGGCGTTCCCGTGATCCCTTGCCAAGTCCGTGTCCCCGTCTTGTCCCGCCGCCGCGGCAGGTCGTTGCTCTGTGTGGCTCTCAGGCTGACGCCCGGAAATCGGTCCGCCGCCGTCACTGCCGCCACCGTTCCATACTGCTGCTCCAGCGCCGCGTAGAACCTGTTGTCGTTCGATGAAATATAACAAGCCATTTGTCTTTTCCTGCCTCAGCTCCGGCTCACTTCCAGCTCACACTTCACTCGCGCCGTCTGCATCACATTCAACCCGCCTTTTTTCGCCGCCTCGAACGTCACCTCGTACGTCCCAGGCAAATACACGCCTGCTTCTACGCATCCCCGGTTCCGTTCCACCACATCCGTCACCGCATCCGCGTAGAACTGCAGCCGGTCGGTCAGCCCTTCCAGACGGTCTTGCGAGACCCTCACCTCCACCACCACGTCCACTGTTCCCGAAAAGCTCCGGAACTTCTCCGTCATCTTGTTCCGGACCTTCTCGACGTACACCTCGTACACCGGATACGCTGTCTTGCCCACTCGGTCGTGCAGATCCGCCGGTGCCTGTAGCGTTCCCAGTTGCCTCTCCTCGATCAGCGCCTCAGCCTGCTCCGGCTCGTCCCTCATCGCCGCGATGCTCGCCGCCAGTCCGTCCACTTGGTCCGCCAGCAGCGTCCGCATCACCCTGACCGCTTTCTGTGTCGGCGTCGCCATTTCTCTATCCCCTCCTCAGCAACCGCCGCCGGCCGCAATAGAACTCCGCCGCCTGCCCGTCCTTCGGCCCCGGACCTGCGGCCAGGGAGCCCGCACTCAGTGTCCAGGCATCTCCCAGTCCAATTGCAGCCGCATTCTGCCGCGTCTCCTCGCCCGGAGCCTGTCCAACGTACACGTTCCACCCCATGGCCGCCTGCGGTGGCGCGTCCACTCCCGGCCTAACCACCAGCGAGTGCGGCCAATCGGCCGCCACCATCACTGCCTCGCTCGCTTCGCTCTCCGCTCCGTCGGCGCTTACCCACGACGTCTTAACCCAATACGACGTCTCTGCCAAGCTCCCTGCCGGCAACTCCGCCCGTGCCGCCCCGGGACGTGCCAGCGGTGCGTTGACCATCCCCACCCCGTCCTCAAGCAACCGCTCCGCAGCCGCCCTCGCCTCCACCTCATACGCTCTCCACCGTTCCTTGTACCTGTCGTTCAGTTGGCTGAAATAGGCGTCCCGGTAGGTCATTGACAGCGTCAATAGCAGATGCCACCGCCTCAGCGCCGCAGTCGCCGCCACCTGCTCCAGGCTCCCGCAACCCGTCCTCCTCAGCAGCGCGTCGATCTCGATCTCGATCTCCTGCCGGGCGATCTCCAGCTTCGCTGTGAGGTCCACGCTCTCTCCGTGTGCCACCTCCAGCACGCCGCTGTCCTGCGCCTTGAGCGATTCAATCGTGTTTAACGTGCCATCCACCAGCAACGCCATCGTCGTGCCTCCTCCGTTAGCTTTTCTGTTGCTCTTTGCCCGCTCCGCTGTCGCTTGCCTTTGTCCCCAGCCAGGCTTCCAGACCACGCGCCAATTGTGTCTGCAAACTCTGCGAAACCGCCGTCTTTAACGCCTCCTCGCGCTTGGCCTTCTGCTCCTCGCGGAACTTTTTCGCCTCCTCGTCGGTCGCCTTCCTCGCCTTGGCTTCCACGATCAGCCGGCTCGCTATCGCAGTCGCCACCTCCGTGACTACGCCGGCTTTGCCTCCATCCGGGGTCACCAGACTCACGACTAGCTGATAATCCCCGGCGAGTGATTTGGCCACCTCGCGAATCTTCCTGTAATACGCCTTCAAATCCATGCTTCTGCCTCCTTTGGTCTTCCAAACTCGTAGCGCAGACCCCTGGTCCGCCGTCTCGGTACTCGTGCCGGGATTTGTCTTCTCCTCACCCTGTTAACCGCGAACGATCAGAGGGTGTCCTTCCGTAGGGCGGACCCCTAATCCGCGGCCGGCCCCCCGGCTGGCCTCCGCAGGCCGCAACACGCAAACGAAGAATGCGGGTCCTTCGATACGGCCAACCCGCCGGTTGGGGCGCGGTGTCCCACGCCCCGGCCCAACACTGTGCTAACTCCGCACCTGCACGCCGTGATCGTTCCGCAGAACCCCGCATCCGTAAAGGATGTCCACCGTGAACTTCTGCGACAGCGTGTTCGGCTCGTAGCTCATCAGCACACGCATGCCGAAATTGCCCAGCTCCGCGTACTCGGCCACGGCGCCCGTGCCAGGCAGCGGCTTCGGCAGACGCCGGATCGCCAGCCCGATCGCGTCCTTCGAGAACGCTACGTTGTTCGTCGTCACCGGGCTTGTCCCCGTCTTCTTCACGAACTGCGACCGGAACACATAAAAGTCTTTCAACTTCCCGATCGACCCCTCAACCAGCGCCCGCAACCCAGCGTCGCCCGCCGAACTGAACTCACTGAACCGCGTGATCTGCCGCAATTGCGAATACGCCGTTCCGTCTACCACCAGGTACTTCGAGGCCGTCTGCGCCACTTTTGCGTTGAACAGCGTCGTCTCGGCCGAGTCCACAACTGCTTCGGTCAATGCTGTGCCGCCTGTCCCGATCGGCGTGTTCGCCGTGAACTGGCTGTACAGCCCCAGCAGGTCGCTTTCCACCTTCTCGGCCAGCGCCACCATTGCCGGCTGCATGTACAGCCTCAGCAAATCCGGCACGGCGATCACCTTCGTCACGTCCGGGATCTGGAACGTCGCCTCCACGTGATTGTTCAACACGATCTGTGCCGTCTGCACGTTTGGGTTCTGCGTCACCACGCTGCCGCCCTCGGCAATGTTGTTCGCCGTCATCGTCGGCGGAATCGGGACATTCACCGTGTCGCCAGCCTGCGCCAGTTGCGGCTCGAAGTCCCTGTTCACCAGGTTGCCCATCACCAGGTGGCCCATCAGCGACGGAAGCGCCTCCACGGCCACCAGCTTCACGATCGCATTCGCCAGATTGGCTGATGTGATTGTTGCCATCTTCTTCTTTCCTCTTTTCTTTCTTCTCGCGGAGCCCTCTTTCGCCCCCGCCCTACTCGCCCCGCAGGCTCTGCAATGCAACCTGCGATATCTGCTCGCGAACCCTCTGCAACTCCTCCGTGCTCATGCCTGGACGGATCCGCTCAAGTTCGACCGCGTATCCCCCGCCGCCGGTCTGCCGCGGTGGAGACGTCACTCCCGACCCGCCCGGGATTCGGGCGGGCAGAAACTCCGGGTTGTCCCTCACAAACGCCACCAGGTAATCCTTCAAACCCATCTCCCCATCCGGCGTCTTGGCCACCATCGACCCGTCTTCAAGCGTCACCAGGTCGCTCTTCAGCGCCTTGAATGCCAGGTCCACCTTACCCACGCCTAGCCTCTGCAACTCCGCTTTTACCTGTGCGTGCTGTTCGGCTTCCTGCGCCTGCCGCCGCGCCCGCCGGTTCTCTTCAGCCAGTTCGTTTACGCGCCGCTCCAGGCTCTCGCGCCGCCGCCGTTCCTCGATCAGCTCCGCCTTGTATGCCGGCTCCGCTCGCTGCCGCTCCCCGCTCAGGTACTCCTCCATCACGCTCCGCAGCATCTCTCGCAGGTCCGGCTCGCCGGCCCTGCCGCCATTCTTTGTCTGGTCCATTCAGCTCCTTTCCCTCCTGCCCCGGCGCAACTGTCTGCTTGCGCCGTCTCGAAGTCAAATAAAGAGAGGGGATCCCCCCGAAGGACCCCCTCTGTAATGCCCGGCCCACCACGCAAGACCGGGCTGCCCATAGCTCGACCACACGGGGACTGCCTACAATGTCCCCAACAACGGCATCTTCTAACCCGGCGTACCGCTGTCGTGGACATTGCGGGCTGTCCCCCCAACACCCAACCCCCTCGCGATCACACGGGGACTGCCTACAATGTCCCCAACCACGCCTCTTCTAACCCGGCGTACCGCTGTCGTGGACATTGCGGGCTGTTCCCCCAACGCCCTCACTCCCCGTCGATCTCCCTCGCAATCCGGTCCTTCACCTCCTGCCGCGCATCGCACAGGTACTTCATCGCCAGTTTCTTCTGCACCTGCGAGCGCAATGTCTTCGACTCAATCCCCAGCCGCAGCAGCCTCTCCGCGTCGTCCAGCTCGCTTGTGAAGTCCCCGATGTCGAACTCGTCCAGCCCCGCCACGTCAATCGCAATCTCGTCTTCCCTCGCCGCTGCGATCGCCTTCAACACCTGTTTCAGCGTGTCCTTTACCTTGTCTCCAAATCCGCGCAGCACCTCCTGCGTTACCAGGTAGTCCCGCTCTTTGCTGTAGCCAGTCGTCATCGAGTTTTTCGACAACGAACCGGCAGCCTGGGTCATCAGGTAGCAGACCCGGTAGATCTCCTCTTTGAGCCGGTCGATATTCCTGAGCGCGATCTCATACACATGACCCTCTGGCTCTGTCCACCCGAACCGGTCGTCCTTGCCCAGTTGCAGGTAGTACGATTCACCCATCGCCTGCTTCCACTCTTTGTCCGAGTAAACTACCGGCATCGCAAACAGGCCCATCGTCAGCGCCCAGCTCAACGCATTCGACTTGTTGAAGTGCTCCAGTTGCAGCGACGCGGCTTTGTTCATCAGCCACATCCCGTCACCTACCGAAAACTCGAACACCGGCACCCGTCCCAGCTTCGCCAACCCGTGCAGCCCCTCGTCCACCTGCACCGGTCGCGTCCTCTCGCCCTTGCGCTCGATCTCTTCGAAAACCCGGTAATTCTGCCGGTCGTAGTAAATCCACCGCTTAGCCTTCGCCCACTTCGCGCCATCATCCACCGTTCGCTCGCTTCTCAGGATCAGCCAGTCGAACTCGCCCCGGTCGTCTCTTCGCCAGTTGATCACCGACGCCGCGTCGTACTCGCAAAGGTACGCCCGCGACCGCCCCAGCGCCTCTTCCTCTGCCCTGTTCGTCGCCATCGCGTTGGCCTTCGGAAACTCCACGACGATGTAGCTCTTGCCGCCGACAAGTGCCTCGATCACTTGTCGGCGGAAAAAGTCGCTCAGTGTCGATCCCCTCCGGTCGCAATCCTCGGCAAAACTGTTGAAGAACCCTCGCGCCGCCTCATCCGGCCCGTCGTAGGTCAGCACCGGCTCCCGCCGGAAGAGCGTTGCTCCGTACCAGTCGATAATCGACCCCAGGTAGTTCTCGTAAAACGCCCGGCTCAAACGTTCCGTATAGACGTCGGCCGGCTCCTTCTGGCGAGCCACCAGGTAGCGGTCCGCGTTCTTGATGAACTGCTCCCCGCCCACATAGAGGTCCCGGTACTTCGGCCACACATGCTTCAGGGCCGCATATTCCGGATGCTCCCGGTTGATGTCAAACATGTTCCTCTCCTTCAAACTCGGCGCCTGTCACCGATGTCGCCTTCACGTTCCTCTCGAATTCCACGCGATGCGGTCGTGGACACTGTGTGGCTGTCCCCCAGCAACCCCCCCGGGGACTGCCACCGGTGTCCCTCACCACCTTGACTTCAAACCTCACCAACTGCTGTCGTGCACACTGTGTGGCTGTCCCCCAGCACACACTTACGTCACAACAACCTCCGTCCTCTCTCCCCGATCCTCTCCGCGTGCCCTCTGCACTCCTGCCACAGCAGGTAACCCAGCGCATCGGACAGATGCGTCCGTCTCGGATCCTTCGTCTTATCGATCTCGCATGTCCCCGCCACGTACTGCACCAACTCGAAGTCTTTAATCAACTCCTTGCACCTCGGATCCACCTTCAGCGACACATCCCCTCGCGCCGACCTCATCCGCCCGTTCACCAGCTCAATCCTCTGCCTCACTGGCGGATTCGACTTCGGAATCTCGATCCTTACGCCTCTCACTCCACGCTCCAGAAAAAAACCCTCGATCACCTCCTTGTCCGACCCGCCTGACGTTTGCAGGTGATTCCCCGACGCGTCCGCATACACCTTCAGCCCCGCCGGGAACTCCGGATACCTGCTGAGAAACTCCTCGCAAGCATCCGAAGTTCCCGCCCGCCGCAACACGATCTCGTCCAGAACGCGCACCTCCTCACCACTCACTTGCGCGATCACCGACGACATCGGGTCCACGTTGAAATCCAGCGCCCACAACAGCGGCAGCGCCTCATCTAATTCCACCGTCTCCACATTCCGCTCTCGGCTGAATGCCCTGTACACCAGCCCTTCGCTCGGATTCAGATACGCGCCAAGCGCCTCCTGCTGGTAAAAATCCGCGTCGTAGCTCGCCTTCAGCCTCTCGTAGTAATCCGGCACAGCCTCAAGCAGGTACTTGTTCTCGAACGGCCTCGCCTGTACCGTCTCATACCCGCCCACCGGACTCTGAATGAACCTTCTCCAAACCCAGTCATAGCCCTTCGGTGTCCACACGCCGAACCCGCACAGCTTCTTCGCCTTCGGATCCCGCAGTCTCGCTTCCAGCCTCAGCCACGCCTGCTCCGGCACATACGTCAGCTCATCCACGCCGAACCAAGCCAGATTCGATCCTCTCAGCCTCTCGTACTCATCCAGGGATCTCAGCAGAATCTTTGATCCCATCGGCTCAAACTTCAGCCACCCCTCCGCCTTGTTGTGCTCGCACTCGATTCCACTCTGCTCGATCACTTGCATCAGCGCCGGCAGCGTCGCATCGCGCAGCATCGCGTACGTCGGCGCCCCGATCAGCCCCGTCCGCCCGGCGTTCACCATCGCCAGCTTCACCGCTTCCTGGCACAGCGCCGCGCTTTTGCCCGACCCCACCGGCCCCGAAAACCCCTTGAACCGCGCCTCCGACGCGTGAAATCTGCGTTGCGACGGAAGCGCCCGGTACTCGATTCCCAGGCGCTTCGTCCTCACAGCTCCTCCGGCTTCGGATCGATCCACTCCACCACAAACTTTCTCGCCTGCCTCGGATTCAACTCTCGCTCCCACTGCATCAGCCGGATCAGGTCCGACACGCTCGCTTTCGCCGGCGCCTCTCCACTCTCCAGTTGTGTCCCGATCCGCTCGATCAGCTTCTCGATGAGCGTCGTCCGGTCGTCGTCTGCCTCATCATCCTCCTCTTGCCCCCATCCATTACTTCGGCCGCTCGATATCTCCTCTTGCCCGTCATCGCCCCAGATCCACCCTCTCTCCTGCAACCCTTCCTGCTTCGGTTGTCTCCTGTTCACTCTCATCGCGCTCTCCGTTCCTCCCCGCCACTTCGACTCTATCCACCAGCTCCAAGTCCCCTCGGCTTTCGGATCAGTCATCCCTAACAAAACAAATCAGATAGAAATTTCCTTATTGCTGTTACAGCCTCACCGCAATCCCACGAAAACACTAGAATCAAGGAAACCAGTGAGCCATCCTTCGGCTAGCCGTGCGCATCCACCTCCCGCCCAATCACGCCTTCACCCCGTGAGCCAGCTCCGGCCACATGCACGACTCCCGCCCACAGCGCAAAGCTCCTCTCCCCTCATCTCCAAACCGTCCACAATGGATCCATGGACCACGTCCGGATCGACAAATGGCTCTGGGCCGCCCGTTTCTTCAAGACCCGCGCCCTTTCAGCCCGTGCTTGCGATCTCGGCCGCATCCAATCCAACGGAATCGACGCCAAGCCCGCCCGGCACGTCCAGGCCGGCGACCGAATCCACATCAATACCGGCGTCAATGAGTACGAAGTTGAGGTTCTTGCCCTCTCGGAAACGCGCGGACCTGCCGCCGTCGCCCAGTCCCTCTACCGTGAATCCGAAGCCAGCATCGAACGCCGCCGCATCGCCGCCGAGCAGCGGAAATCCGAACCTCGTTTCGATGCCATCTGGCCCGGCCGACCAACCAAGCGCGACCGCCGCGAACTCGATCGCCTCCGCCGGCGCGGCAGCTGACCCCTCCCCCCGCAAATCGACTCCCGCGAACTATCTCCTCCGCCGCCCCTGCAACCTGAAACCTTCGATGGAGTGACTCGACGGCACGGCTCGGGCGGTTTGCTCGCGTGGCTCAGCCTTCTCCGGCCCCCGTTTCACCTCTCCGGCTCACCGCTGTCTAGGGTGCCGCCGCCGCGCAGATTGGAATGACGCGGGAACTGCCATGGATTTGCACCTGCTCCTCAACATCGTCCTCTGCGGAGGTCTGTATACTGTCGCGGAAGCGCGCGCCCAAATTGCTTCATCCAAAGCGTTGCGGACACCAGGGCCGTTTGGTCACTGAAGCAATAATTAAAGCTACCGGCTGCCTGAAATCCCGTACGGACGAGTGAACGGCTCCCCCACTCGACGTTCGCTTGCTTGTTTACTTCACCCCGGATTCAGTTTAGACTTTTCAAATGTTCCGCTCCATCCTCGCTGTGCTGGCCGGTTGGCTGACGACTGGCATCCTGGTCGTCTGCTTCGACCTGGTCCTCCGCAAGGTCCTGCCAAACGACTACCGCGACGGCCAGATTCCGCCGGACTGGGTTACGGCCATGGTGCTCGCGACCTCGGCGCTGTTCTCGATCCCCGCCGGCTGGGTCACCGCGAAAATGGCCCGGACCGATCCTTCGCGCCATGTCGTCTACCTTGTTCTTTGGGGCCTTCTGATGGGTGTCGTCTCAGCGGTGATGGCCTGGAATCAAATTCAGTGGTGGTATCACATCGGTCTGATCATTCTCTGGGTCCCGATGGTCTTGCTCGGAGGCAGGCTCGCGGCCGGGCGGAAATAGCATTGCGGCGATATGCTCAACCCGCCACGATACTGCCGGCCCCAGCAGGCGCAGCGCTTGCGGGAAGCTAAGCCAGCAGGCCGCTGTTGGTGACCCTGGCCCGCGAACTACTTGCGCCGCAGCAGCGGCAGCGCCACCAGCGCCAGGCCCACCAGGGCGTATGTCGCTGGTTCCGGGATCGGTTCGGGATCCACGTTCGACCCAATGATCTCGGCGCGGAATCCGGACGGATTCCCATAGCCAACGTTGCTGTTCTGGACGGTCACGGAAATCGAATTCACTCCCGCCAGGAAGCCCGCGTCGACGGTGTAAACCGGGCCGAACTCAAAGGGGCCGTTGGAGGGCAGCGTCACCCCGGCGATCGGGATCCCATTGAGCATGACCGCGCTGATGGTGTCGTCGGCCGCCAGCTTGTAGCTGAACCAGGCGGACTCAGGATTGAATCCAGTCAGGTCGAAGGACAGCGTGTAGGTAAAGGAGGCGTTAAGGGGATCGCTGAGCAATCCGCCTCCACCGCCGACGTAGCTCGACTGTGGCGAAATCCACCTGGATGCGAGGTCGTTGGCCGGCCAATCCGTCGGAACCGGGAACTGCCCTTCCTGCGTCACATAGGCCGTGCCGCCTGTCAGCGACCAGCTTTGATCGACGCCGCCGGCTGCGTTGATTCCCGTGCTGTACAAACCGACAATCGGCATCGCTTCCGCGACTGGACAAGCGACGAGCAACAATGCCAGAAATGTGAGGGCTTTCACTTCGTTCCTCCTGCAATCTGAGCCCAGATCGATGCTGTCTCGAATCCAGGATGAAACCCGGAACTGTTCACCCGTGAGGTACCTGAGTACAGGCCGGCCGCTGTTTGGTACCGTCCGGCGCATGTACTTTAAGCCGTGCTTGTACTAGTTCATTCCCGGCAAATCCGGTCTCCCTGGTCTGCGCCGGAGTCAGTTGCGGCGCTCTTCCCGGCGTGCCAGGGCAGCTAGACTCTCTTCGCCCCATCAACCGTCACAAGAGGCGAATCCACGATATGGTTTTGTGAACTGCTGCTATCCGCTGGACTACCTGGTGGACACCCGGCGCTCGCCTCCAAACAACCTCAGAAGCGGATGTTGCACCACCGCCCGGTACTCGTACTCGTCGTTCGGGTTCATCCCCGGGATGGCCACGTTGAACGGCCCCGCCGCGCTGACGCGCTTCATCGGCCCGGCCGTCCAGGCGATATCCCGTTCGAAAACGTCCTTGCCCTTGATGGATCTGTACTCGAAGCCAACTTCGATCGCAGGCGCGCCACCCAGCGATTCGAGCGTGCCTGTGAAGGTCACCGTCCGCGTCGCGGCCGACCACTCCGCCCGCCCGGTCTCGACCTTCGGTGGCGTCAACGCCGGTTGCGCGTGCGTGATCTTCAGAACCACCGGATTCGGCCACCTGCGGTCGTTGTACAGCCTCTGCGCCCGCATTGCCCGGATCGTCAGCGAATCGGTCGACTGCTTCCACGTCGTCTGCGGGACCACCTTCGGCTGGTACTCGAGAACCTGGTCATTCTGGCTCAGTACGGTGATCTTCGACTGCGGCGTGGTCTTCACCGATTTCAGCACGATCTCCTTCCACTCTCCGTACTTCCAGCGTTCCTTCTCCTTGACGAACACATAGACCGTATCCTCCCCCTTCCGCTTGGTGAACCAGTATGGCCCCTCATTCGTCACCACCCACGGCCTCACCCCATATATCGACTCGCCGTTCACGAACATCCACAACGCCACCTCCCTCAGCCGCTCCTCCTGCTCGATAGGAAGTTCGCCGTCCGGCTTCGGCCCCACGTTCAGCAAGAGATTTCCGCCCTTCGCGCGCGTCTCGATCAGCATCGAAATCACCTGTCCGCCGGACTTGTACACGTCATTGGTTGGCTTGTACTGCCACTGTGTGCCCATCGTCATGCAGGCTTCCCAGGGCTCATCCATTGGCACTCCGGGGATGTACTGCTCTGGCGTATTGATCGCGCCTCGCGTGACCACCACGTTCGGCTGTGCCTTCCACGCCACCTCCCGCAGCGCCTCCGCTTCGCCATCAAAGAAGATCACATCGATCGGTCCGTACTTCGTCATCAACTCCCGCACCTGGCGTGTGTCATAGTCGAGCAACCCCGCGTTCGCCGACGGCTGCACCTGCGGAACGTTCCGTTGCAGCGGGATTCCGTGCTCGTGCAGCCAGAGGAAATCGTCCGGCGAGAAGTACAGTCCGGCGGCCAGGCCCTGCGCGCGGAACGAGTCCATCACCTCGCGCGTGATGTCGCGCTTGAACGGCGTCGACATGATCTGAAACGGCGTCGTCCGCGTGTCGTACATGCAAAAGCCCGAATGGTGCTTCGCCGTGAAAACAACATACTTCATGCCTGCCAACTTGGCCAGCACCGCCCAGTCGGTTGGATTGAACTTCCGCGGATTGAACGATCTGGGCAGCTCATGAATGAACCGGTCGAGATACTCCTTGTCGGCCCCGACCATCGAATGCGAGATCACCGAACCAAGCTGCGAATCGACGCTCCAATGAATAAACATCCCGAAGCCCTGGTCGCGGAACCACTCCAGACGTTCAGGCCGGTTCGCTCCCTGGCCGGACGCTGTGCAGGAGGCGAAAACAATGAGAAGTATGGCGGTGCGCATAACGAGTCTCAGAATACATGAATCCGCGGACCCGGCATATCATGTTGGCAAGGGAAATTCCCTCTGAAGGAGGCGCAACACGTGGCTGTCTTCAAGCTGACCGTCAACGGCAAGGCGCATAGCGTCGACTGCGAACCCGAACGCCCGCTTCTCGATGTGCTGCGCGAGGAGCTCTCACTCACCGGAACCAAGTACGGCTGCGGCGAAGGACAATGCCGCGCCTGCACCGTCCTTCTCGACGGCAAGCCAGCGCCCTCGTGCGTGACCACCATGCGAATGGCCGCCGGCCGCACGGTCACGACAATCGAAGGCCTCGCCGCCAATGGAAAGCTGCACCCAGTCCAGCAGGCCTTTCTCGACGAAGCCGCCATCCAGTGCGGCTACTGCACTCCGGGCATGATCCTCGAAGCCGCCGCGCTCCTCGACCGTGAGCCCAAACCAAGCGAAGCGGCCATCGTGAAGGCGATGAACATGCATATCTGCCGCTGCACCGGCTACCCGCGGATCGTCGCCGCTGTCGAAGCCGCGGCGCGGCTGAAGGCCATGGCCGGGGCAGGGAGGTGAACCATGGGGAGAACAACCAGCCGCCTCGATGTCCTCGAGCCCGAGCGCTACGAACTGCGCGATTTGGCGCCTATCCTTCCTGAGTTGGACCGCCGGGGATTCCTGAAGTTCACCGCTTCGGGACTGTTGATCACCTTGTTTGCCGCCGAAAGCCAGGCCCAGCCTGACAGCGCCCTGAAAACCATCGAATCCCGTCTGCTCATCGGCAAGGACGGCCGCGTCACCATCCTCACCGGCAAAGTCGAGGAAGGCCAGGGCGCCCGGACCCAGTTGGCCATGGTCGCCGCCGAGGAGTTGCGCCTGCCCGTCTCCATGGTTTCCGTCGAAATGGCGGATACCGATCGCACCCCCGACGACGGCATCACCGCCGGCTCCCGCACCACCCCCTCCACGGTCCCGCGCGTCCGGCAGGCCGCCGGCATGGCCAGGGCGATCCTCATCCACGCGGCGGCAGTGAAGTTCGCTGTGAACAGCGCTTCCATCACGGTGAAGGACGGCGTCGCGCAGGCCGGCGCCCGCCGTTTCACTTACGCCGATCTCGCCTCCGGCGAAGGCGCCATCACCTCGGCCAAGCCATCGCCCACAGTGGTGCTTGCAACCCGGCCCGCCGATTGGACGGTCCTGGGCAAGCCCCAAACCCGGATCAACGGCCGTGCAATCGTAACCGGCGAGCACAAGTTTCCTTCCGACATCAACCGCCCGGGCATGGTCTATGCCGCCGTTCTCCGCGCCCCGTCTTTCGGAGCTGTGCTTCAGTCGGTGGATCTCGATGCCGCCAGGTCCGTCGCAGGGGCCACGCCCGTGCGCGACGGCGAATTCGTCGCCGCATTCGCCCCCAACTCCTTCGCCGCGAGGCGTGCGGTCCGCGCCATGTCTGAAACCGCGAAGTGGTCCGAAAAGCCCCAGCCCTCCAATGCCGTCCTGTTCGACCACCTCCGCAAGACCGCTCGAGACAACGGACGCGGCAACTCCGCCGGCGGCCCGGAGAAGGCGCTCGCAGCCGCCTCAATGAAACTCAAGGCCGAATACCACGTCGCCTACGTCCAGCATGCCCCCATGGAGCCTCGCGCGGCCGTGGCTGAGTGGGACGGCGCGAAACTCACCGTCTGGACCGGCACGTCAAACCCATTCGCCGTCCGCACAGCCCTCGCCCAGGCCTTCGGCCTCCAACCCTCCGCCGTCCGCGTCATCGTCCCCGACTTCGGCGGCGGTTTCGGCGGCAAACACACCGGCGAAGCCGCCATCGAAGCCGCCCGCATCGCCCGCCAGGCCAAGCGCCCTGTTTCAGTCCGCTGGACACGCGCCGAGGAGTTCACCTGGGCCTACTCCCGTCCCGCCGCGCTCATCACCTGTGAGGCTGCTCGCGACGGCAGCAAGCTCACCGCCTGGAGGATGACCAATATCAACTCCGGCACGGCTGCCCTCGATACTCCCTATGACGTGGAGAACCGCGAGACACGCTTCATCGAAGCCGATTCCCCATTGCGCCAAGGCTCTTACCGCTGCCTCGCCGCCGCCGCCAACAACTTCGCCCGCGAATCCTTCATCGACGAACTCGCCGCCCAAGCCGGCGCCGATCCGCTGGAGTTCCGCCTCGCCAACCTCTCCAATCCCCGCCTCCGCGCCGTCCTTGAAGCAGCCGCCGGACGCTTCGATTGGAAGAAACGCTGGCGCGAAAAGAAACCCGGCCGCGGCGTCGGACTCGCCTGCGGGACGGAGAAGAACTCCGTCGTCGCCGCTTGCGTCGAGGTCGAACTAGGCCAGTCCGGACAGCCCCCGAAGTTGATTGAAATCGTCGAGGCGTTCGAGTGCGGCCCCATCATGAATCCTGTCGGCCTTCGCTCCCAGGTGGAAGGCTGCATCCTCATGGGTCTCGGCGCCGCCACACGAGAGGAGGTGGTGTTTGAGAACGGGCGAGTCATCTCAAACGCCTTCTCACGCTACGGCGTCCCCCGCTTCGCTGACACGCCCAAGATGGACCTCATCTTCATCGACAGGAAAGACCTCGAAGCCGCCGGCGCGGGCGAAACGCCCATCATCGCCGTAGCCCCGGCCATGGCGAACGCTGTCTTCCACGGGGCAGGGAAGCGCATAAGGTCCATGCCGCTGAAGAGTTAGCCGGCGTTGGGTCGAAAACGGTCGCCCCCGGCCCATCCCCCGTGTCAAACGACAAAAGGACCGCGCCGCCGGATGGCGGGCACGGTCCCTTCACGGAGGAGTCTAACGGCCGACTCTAAAGAAGCCAGATTCTCGACTACTAGACCGCGCGGCGGCGCCGGACGGCGTAGCCGACACCGAGCAAGCCGAGTGTCAACGCAACCATCGAGCCGGGTTCCGGAACCGCGGGTTTATTGACGAAGGAGCCTTCCTTCAAGAACACGCCGGAATCCAATACCCAGTCGCCAGCATCCGCGATGGCAATGTGAATGATATTCTCCACACCGGGATTCACATTCGCCTGGGCATACAACACCTTCTTCAGACCGACAAACCCGTCATACTCCATCGGCACCGGCGTAGGAACACCATTCGTAGGATCGTTGGTCGTGTAGTAGTCGGCGTTCTTTCCGAGGTTGACATTGTTGATCGAGACGGGGGTGGTCGTGCCGGGGATCAACGCAATGTTGTTTGCAACGGCTGTACCGTTGAGGAAGAAGCCGAACACGTCGTTGTAGGGCGAGTCCACCCATTCGTTGTACTCATCCGACCCGAAGACGTACTGGAACGAGATGACGTTGGCTTTGGGGATAAACGTGATGGTGAGGATCGTGGCGTCGTGGGTCGAGTAGCCCGGGATCAGTGCATTGAGCATAGCACTGCCGCCAAGGCCGTTGTCCCCGGTGATTGCGTCGCTCGTATTAACCGCGCCCCCAGCATTCGTGGCATAACCAGACGTGAGCACAATGCCCGAGCTGAACGGCAGGGTGCCGGAGTCGCCGACGAACGTGCCCGACGCAACTGCTGAGCCTGTGTAAGAAGCGCTGACGAATCCCAGATCCGGGTCGCCGATGAGCTTCATGGCCAGGGCAGTCGCGTCACCAGTCGGGGTTACCGTGACCGGGCCGGCGAATGCCGTGGCAGATAGCAGGACCACTACCAATAAAACAAACAAACTTTTCATTGTTTTCTGAGCCTCCTGAGAGTCAGGGTTGTAAGGTTGTCATGGAAACGCCTCGCCGCCCAGCTTGCTCACTCCTTTGCGGGCGAGCTTGACTGGCGCGGTTACGCAAAGCATCTGACGCGATGAAGAAGTGTTGGAGCGAGCCTCCGAACTCCTCTGGGCGCTACTATATATCTCCTAGATTTTGGATACAAGGATCGCTTTAGCGTTTTTATAAAATGATAGTACTGGTACCATAAGAATATGCACTAAGACATGAAGAATACAGCGTGCAGCGCCGGACCGGGCAAGGAGGCACGAATCAGCGGGCGGGAGTGGGCGGCAGGGCGATAACCGTCTGGTGGTGGAGCAGACGGACCGCAGAGACGAGGTGAGATAAAAAAAGAACCGCACGGCCTGATGGCACGCGCGGTTCAAGAGTTCAGTTTGGGCCGGTTGTTATGTGCTCAAACCAGACACCAGGGACCCTACTTCTAGCTGATGCGCCGGCGGCGGATGGCGTAGCCGACACCCAGAAGACCGAGCGACAGGGCCGCCATCGAACCCGGCTCAGGAACGGCCGGCTGGTTCACAAACGATCCGCCTTTCAAGAAGACGCCGGAATCAAGAATGGAGTCGCCGCTGTCGGCAATCGCAATCTTGATGGTGTTCTCGACACCCGGGTTCACGCTGCCCTGCGCAAACAGCACTTTCTTCAGTCCGACGTAGCCGTCATACTCCAGGTCGATCGGCGGCGGGCCGCTCTGGAGATCGTTGTCTGTGTAATAGTCGGAGTTCAACCCGAGGTTGACGTTGTTAATTGAAACCGGCGTCGCGGTGCCGGGAATCAATGCGATGTTCACTCCGTTCAGGAAGAAGCCGAACACGTCGTTGAAACCGCTCCCGACAAATTCGTTGTATTCTTCTGATCCAAAGACGAACTGAAACGAGATGGTTCCCTTGGTTGGTGTGAACTTGATCTCGAGAATTGAGGCATCAAATGTCGTTTGGGCGGGTGGGATCAGGGTTTCCAGGTCCGGGTCGCCGGCCAGGTTGTTGGAGGTTCCAGCGCCGTCGCTATTGTTCGGACCGAGCACATTCTGCACTGAGCCGGAGGTGAGCAGGATGCCCGACTCAAACGGAAGGATGCCCGTGCCGCCGGAGAAGAAGCCGGAAGCATTGGCAGCGCCAGTATAGGTGGCGGAGTTGATGGTGATGTTGGGATCATTGACCAAGGCATTCACCATGGCTGTTGCGTTCGTCGATGCCACCACGGCGACTGGCCCTGCGATTGCCGTGGTGGCCGACATCACAGCCAAGCTAAGTACGAGTAAGCTTTTCATTGTTCTCTGAGTCTCCTCTCGAGTCTGAACGGGATTGTGAGTGAATTTCCGCTTCGTTTCATCCAGGCAGCCCTACCACAGGCTTCCGTTGCCACCGGCGGTGAAGAAACGCTGACACTAGCTGCAGCTGATCTTCGGACGGGGATCGATAGCGCCTCCGAGTTTCATTGGGTACCACTATATACAGCTTCTTTGTGTCATGCAAGAAAAACCTTAACAAAGTTCACAAAACAGTAGTACTAGACCCTCTAGATACTTCTTAATAAAGATAGGATAATCTTATTTATAAAAGATAAACAGATCTGAAAATAAATGAGACTACACGGATGTTCCGCGTACGGGCCGAAGGACAGCGGGTGCAAATCACGAGAAAGCTGCGCCTGAATGAGGCAGGCAGTAATTGGGTGTGCCCGCTCACAGAGTCGGATGGTCTGTGCCGATCTAGGGGCACGAAACCGGCACGGGAACACCCCGCTTGCCCCGGACCAGAACGCCAACCGCAACAGGGCCGGACGGCTGTGCACCTGCAGAGTACGCTTTAGGGTGCTTTGTTAAGGAATTCAGGTGGGCGAAGAGGGGATTCAGCTTGACGGCGGGCGGGATGTGGGCGGGGAGGGCGGCTTGGGCGTCAGTTTCGCGGAGGAGCCGTTCCTGCTGTATCTGTTTGAGTTGATTGAGGCTACGGAACATCAGCCGCTCGTGGGAGCCGCGGTAGCGGGCC